>NZ_JBIRBB010000012.1:0-309888 GCF_044326295.1 Spongiactinospora sp. 9N601 | reverse complement strand
GATCGACTGGCGTAGACACCCAACGATCATGAGGGGTCGCGTTTGTCATCCGCGCCCAGGGGTGCCCTTACCGCCCGGTCTCATCGAGCCCACATGTGTCCCACCAGCCGAGAACGCTTCAGCCCTGCCCCTGACCCGGCCGCGCGGTGCTCGCCCTGCGGGGGAGCCCCCTGGAGGGCTCCCCGTACGGCGGCGGCCGGTCAGCGCTCCAGTCGTCCGGTTTTGATATCGGCGATGAAACGCCGGAAATGTCGCTCGCCGAGCAGCAGTACGGGGCCGTCGGGATCCTTGCTGTCCCGTACTGCCACGATTCCGCCGTTCAGCACGGCGGTCTCCACACAATCTCCGCCCGCGTTGCTGTGGCTGGACTTGCGCCATGCGGCGGCTCTCAGTTCTTCGGGTGTCACTGTGATCATGTCCATGATCGATCCTTCTGGCGGCTGTCAGCCGGCCGCGCTCTTCGCGAAGCCGGTCAGGAGAACATGCGTCTCTTCGCGGCTGAGGGATGCCTCGTGCAGGTCGCGATAAACGCAGTTGTAGCTCTCGACCTGGGTGGCGTCCTCCAGGAACAGGCTGTTGCGTCGATACTCGATGTAGACGACGTCGGGGTCGGGCGGCGCGAAACCGAGCAGCACGAAACCTCCGTCGATGCCGGTGTGCATCCCCGCGGAGAACGGCAGGACGCGCAGGTCCACGTTGGGCAGTTCGGCGAGCTTGGTCAGCCGGGCGAGCTGGCCCCGGCTGGTCTCCGGGTCGGCGCGCAGGCGGTGCAGGCACGCCTCGTTGATGATGAACGAGAGGTCCTGGGACTCGTTGCCGACCAGCCGTTCCTGCCGGGCGAGCCGGAAGTCGATCATGCGCTCGATGTCGTTCGATCCGGACGTCGGATATTGGCTGATGAGCAGTCTGCGGTAGTAGTCGGCGGTCTGCAGCAACCCGGGGATGAGTTCGACGGTGTAGGAACGCAGCCGGGTCGCCTCGGCCTCCAGGCCGATTCTGACCTGAAACCATTCGGGAATGGCGTCGCCATAAGAATGCCACCAACCGCGTTGCCGGGATTGGCGGGCGAGAGTCATCAACTCCTCGCGTTGGTCCGTCGGGACGTGGTAGATGTCCAGCAGCACCCGCAGGTCGTTCAGCCGGATACCTTGACGACCGGATTCGACGCGGCTCATCCATGATTGCGCCAGACCTACCTGCTGGGCAACGTATTCCGACGTCAGGCCGGACTCTTTTCTAAGTCTGCGAAGCTCGGCGGCCAACCGCCTGCGCCGCACCGTCGGACTGGTGTCGGCCATGATTCACCTCACACTATGGAGTCGTTGCCCCGAGCATTCCGTAAATCAAACTACGGACAAAATTGGATAATCCCCCGAGCATACCGTGTTCCACTACTTCTGGTATGCATCTTCGGAATGCACGGTATCACAGACAATGAGGGCGCTTCTTCCCTTCCCGGCAATGCGCGCGTATCACCCTTTCTATTACAAAGCGTGCATTTCTTAGCGAACAGGAGATTTCTGGCCAGGCCGCCATGATCACGGGTGGCCGGAGCCGGTCACGCTTGGTGCTCCCGTTCGCCTTGACGGTCACTGAGGGTGAGAGGAGGATTTCACGCGTGATCGACGGCATGTGGCACCAGCTCACCATCCACGATCCCCGCGACGTGTGCGAGGGCGACGTCGTGCGCCGCGCCGTACAGGATTACCTGAGCCCGGAGCGGCTGATCGACCTCGGCGACTGGCTGGTCATGGAGCCCGCCTACATCTGCGGAAACTACATCGGGGTGGACGCGGAGGGCCGGGCCTACGACGTCGCGGCCATCCACCGGCACTGCCGGTCGCTGGCCACCGAGCGCGACGAGTGGGTCGCCTTCCCGATGGACCGGCCGGTGGCGGTCAGGCGCAGGAGCGGCATGTGTCCGGCTACGCCAGAGTGAAGACGAACGTCTTGGCCGCGCCCACGTCCATCGCGGCGGACTTGGCGAGCACGTAGCCGTCCCCGCCGTCGTACCACCCGCTGCCCGCCGCCTCGAAGGCGTCTCTCGTGGCGTGCCGGGGGAGCGGCGTGCCGTTCAGGCTCACGGCGGAGGCGCGCCCGGCCAGCTCGACCACGTTGGGCCGGGCCGGCACCGCGCCCGGGTGGTCGCCCTCGGCCGGGCCGACCGCGACCGTGGCGGTGGACCCCGTCACCTGCTGGCGCAGCGCGGTGGTGCGGACCTCGCCCCGCTGGTAGCCGGTGGTCGTGCCGTCGTCTTCGTACAGGGTGAACTCCGAGGCCGTCGCGCCGGGATAGACCCTGACGATCAGCTCGTCCCTGCGAGTGCCGTCGGTGCGCCTGCCGAAGACGTTCATGGTCGCCTCGTCCACCGCCATCTTCGGGATGATCGCCCCGGCCCTGGCGTACGCCGGCAGCCGGAACTCCCCGTCCACCCACAGCGGCCGGCGGCCCGTCCACTGCCCGGCGCTCTCCGTCCGCGCGCCGGAGTAGTAGTCGTACCAGACGCCCGCCGGAAGGTAGACGTCGCGCTCCCGCTCGCCGCGCCCGGCCACCACGCCGACCAGCAGGTCACGGCCGATCAGCTTCTCATGGCCCAGCTCCCGCACATTGGGGTCGTCCTGGTGGTGGTAGACCAGCGGCGGCACCAGCGGCTCCCCGGTGCGGTGCGCCCGGTGCGCCAGCGAGTAGTAGTAGGGCGTCAGCTCATAGCGCCGCCGCAGGTTGGCGAGGTTGCTCGCGGTGTGGCCGACCCGGTCGGGGGAGGTCTGGAAGCAGTTGCAGAGGTTCTCCGTGTGCGGGCGGATCGGCACCTCGAACCACGCGGCGTCGGCGAACCACTGGGTGTAAAGCTCGGACAGGTCGGAGTCGAGCATCTCGCGGCGGAAGCCGCCGATGTCGGAGCCGAAGTAGTCGATCCCGGACATCGACATGTGCATCTGGGCGTTCTGCTGGTCGGCCAGCGCGGTCAGCCGGGAGCCGATGTCGGCCGACCACATCGCCGCGCCGTACCGCTGGATGCCGGCCGCGCCCGAGCGGGTCAGCAGGAACGGCCGGCGCGGCTCGGCCGCATACCCCCGGGCCACGCTCGCCGCCCACGCCAGGTTGTAGAGGTTGTGGTAGCCGGCGTGGGCGTGCTCGCCCGGCAGCGACCCGGCCGTCCAGTCGCCCGCGTCGTAGATCTCCGGCTCGCCGAGGTCCAGCCAGTGGCCGAGGACGCCCTGGTCGATCAGCGGCTTGCGTTTGACGGCGTGCCAGTGGTCGCCCGCCGCGCCGAGCGTCCAGTCGATCATGCCGCCCCTGCCCCACCAGTCCTTGTCGTCCTGGGCCAGGTAGACCGGCGGGCAGGTGGCGCAGCCGGCCCTGACCAGGAAGCCGCGCCCGGCGAGGTCGGCGTGCTCGGGCAGCGCCCTGCCGACGTAGGACTCCTCGATCGGGATCAGCCCGACGCCCTGCTCGGCCTCGTATCGGGCGATGCGCCCGGCCGGGTCGGGGAACCTCGTCAGGTCCCAGGTCAGCGAGCCCATCCGGGTGTCGTCGGCGCCCTCGCGCACCCCGCCGAACCACTGCAGGTCGAGCACGAACCCGTCCACCGGGAACCGCGCGGCGCGCAGGCCGTTCAGCCGGTCGTCGACCTCCGCCCAGTCGTCGAACCCGTATTCCGACACCCACATGCCGAACGCCTTGCGCGGCGGCACCGGCGGCCGGCCGGTCAGCTCCATGTAGTCGCGCCGCAGGTCGGGAAGGTCGGGGCCGGTCATGATGTACCAGCGGAGTCGATCTCCCGAGGTCTCGACGGTCCACGGGTCGCCGGTGAGGTCCCACTGCTGCCTGTGGGCCTGGTCCAGGAACATCCCGTAGTTGAGGCCCGCCGCGCCCACCGCGAACAGCACCGGGATCTGCGCGTTGCCGACCGGCCCGTTGTCGGGGTCGAAGACCATGGCGTTGCCGTACGGCCCGCCCGGCGTGCGGACGCGGCCCACCCAGTCGCCGTCGGCGGTGCCGCCGCGCGGGAACTGCTCGCCCAGGCCGTAGGCGTGCTGGACGCCGCCCCTGGTGATGGTCAGCCCCTTCCACGGCTGGTCGAGGTTGCGCGGGCACGCCTGGTGCAGCAGCCGCCCGGCCGCGTCGTGGACCGTGACGCACAGCGACGCGGGCGCGACCTCGACCCGCAGGCCCGGTGTGGTGAACGTGTCGCCGTTCCTGGCGAAGTCGCTCGGCCCCGGATAGCCGGTCTCGGCGACCTGCGGGGTGACGAACAGCGGCTTGTCGGTGCCCGGGCTCGGCCCGGCCGCCGACAGCTCGAAGTGGACCAGGTCGTCGTCGAGGAACTCGACGATCAGATAGGCCCCGCCGGAGACGAACCCGGCCCGGCGCACGGCGGAGGCCGAGGTCTCGGGGGCGAGCGCGAACAGCCCGCCGGCCAGCAGCACCAGCGCCGCCAGCGCGCGCTTCATGTCCGCCTCACCGGCAGCACACCCCCACTGTAGGCGGGCAGGACGGCACGCGCCCCCTTCGCGTCCTCACCCGGCCCTCGCCATCCGGCGGGCCGCCAGCAGCAGGGCCAGCAGCCCCACGACCGCCGTCACGGCCAGTTCGCGGACCGCCGCCGGCTGCCCCGTGGTCATGGACACCCGGCCGTTCAGGTAGGGCGCGATGGTCTGCCGCAGCGGGTCGATCACGTACGTGAGCGGGTTGGCCAGCGCCAGGCCGGCGAGCCAGGACGGCAGGCCGGACACCGGGAACAGCGCCCCCGACAGGAAGATCATCGGGGTGAGCGTGAACCCGAGCACGGCGTGCAGGGTCTGCCGCCGGCCGACCGACACCGCCAGCAGCGTGACCAGCGTGGTCATGGTGAACGCGATGAGCGTCAGCTCCGCCGCCAGTGCCACCAGCAGCGCCGGGTCGTAGGGCAGCCGGGCCACCCCCGCCAGCGCCAGCACCAGCGCGCCCTGGCAGGCGGCGACCGTCGTGCCGCCCGCGCACCGCCCCGCCAGCAGGCTGGCCCGGTGTACCGGGGCGACCAGCATCTCGCGCAGGAAGCCGGTCTCCCTGTCGATGGCGATGGACACCCCCGTGGCGACGGCCGGCAGGTAGACCGTCATCACCAGCACGCCGGGGAACAGGTAGGTGCGGTAGTCGCCGACCGGCGGGGCGTCCGGGATGAGCGAGCCGAGCCCGGTGCCCAGCACCACCAGGTAGATCAGCGGCTGGGAGAGGACCAGCGCCACCTGGGCGGGGTTGCGCAGGCAGCGCAGGATCTCCCGCCGCCAGACCACCCCGGCGGCCCTCGTCTCCCACAGCATCCGCCGCCGCGCTCCGGCGCGGCCGATCCAGATCATGCCGGGGACCCTCCCATTCTCTGGCCGGTGTAGTGCAGGAAGACCTCGTCCATCCCCGGCCGCCTGACCTCGACCGACAGCACGGGGACGCGCAACTCGGCGCACAGCCGCGGGATCGCCGCCGCCGCGTCGGGAAGCCGCAGGTGCAGGCCGTCCGGGCCGCGGGTGGCCGACACGCCCATCCGCTGCGCCAGCAACATCGCGGCGGTGCGGTCGTCGGCGGTCCGCAGATGCACCCGGTCGGTGCCGAGCGCCGCGCGCAGCGCCGCGGGCGTGTCATGGGCGAGCAGCCGGCCGCCGTCGATGATGCCGACGTGGTCGCAGTGGTCGGCCTCCTCCAGGTAGTGGGTGGTCAGGAACATGGTGAGGGCCCTGTGCCGGCGGAGCTGGAGCAGGTGCTCCCAGACCTGGGCGCGGGCGGCGGGATCGAGCCCCCGGGTGGGCTCGTCCAGGAACAGCACCTGCGGGGAGGTGAGCAGCCCGCGGGCGATGGCCAGGCGGCGTCTGCCGCCGCCCGACAGGGCCCGCGCCCGGATTTCGCGCTCGTCGTACAGGCCGAGCAGGTCGAGCGCCTCGTCCATGCGGCGGCGGGTCTCGTGCCTGCCCATGCCGTGCAGCGCGGCGTGGAAGCGCAGATGCTCGGCGACGGTGAGGTCGCCGTCGCACGCCGAGTCCTGGAGGACCAGGCCGATGCGCCGCCTGACCTCCATCGGGTCGGCGAGGACGTCGACCCCCGCCACCCGCGCCTGGCCCGTGGTCGGGCGCAGCAGCGTGCACAGCATGGCCATGGTGGTGGACTTGCCCGCCCCGTTGGGGCCGACGAACGCGAACAGCTCGCCGGCCTCCACGCTGAGATCGATCCCGGCCACGGCGGGCACGCTCCGGTAGGACTTGGCCAGCGCCCGGGTGTAGACGGCGGGCGAGGCCCCCCAGGGCGCGTTGCGCCGGTGCAGGCCGGTCCGGCGGTGGTGGGTGGTGTCGGGTGCCATCACGCCCCCGGCCGGGCGTGCTCGGTCGGGCCGTTCATGAGGCCGGTGGCGGCGCGGGCGCGCAGGTCACGGGCGGCATCAGCGTCCTCCGATCGCCATCGCGGACATCCGCTCCCGCCCCGACAGCGAGCGCAGCCAGATCTCGCAGGCGAGGGTCCGCGACAGCGGGGCGACGGCGTGCAGCGGCGGCCGTGGCCCGGTGAGGGCGGCCCGCAGCGCCGCGGGGTCGATCAGCCCGAGCCGGGCGAGCAGCGAGGAGGAGAACAGGTCCATCAACTCCGTGCGGTGCCGGCGCAGCCCCGCGTAGAACTCGGCGGCGGGCCCGCTGCGCGGCGGGCGGCCGAGGAAGGGCCGCGGCACCAGCCCGTCCATCGCGGCGGCGAGCAGCGGCTTGCGCAGGCCGGGCGCGCCGCGTTCGTGCGGACGTACCGACAGCGCCGCCTCGATCACGGCGTCGTCCAGGTAGGGCGCGGCGTAGGGCAGCCCGAGGCGGACGGTGGCCTGCTCGACCTGCCGGAGCCCGGCGCCCGCCGTACGCGCCTGGAGCAGGGCCGCGTGCTGGGCCCGGCGCCGGCACAGCGGCGGCGGCTCGTCGTCGGCGATCCCGGACAGCACGCCACGGGCCGCCTGGACCGCCTGCCCGGTGGCCCACACGGGCATCCGCGGCGGCGTGCCCCAGGTCAGCGCGAGCGCGCCGCCGGACGCGGGCTCGCTGCTCAGGCCGCCCGCGCACGCCGCCAGCCACGCGGCGTGCGAGTCGCGCTCGGCCAGCTCCCGCAGCGCCCGCCACCACGGCATGCGGTGGCCGCGCAGGTGCGCGAGCGCGGTCAGCGGCCGGCGCCGGACGAGATCGTGCAGATAGGACGGCTGGACCGAGAACAACTCGTCGCCGCCCACCCCCGTCAGGTGCAGGTAGGAACCGGCCGCGATCAGCCGGTCGGTCACGTAGGCGATCCGCGCGGTGTCACGCACCCAGCCGGGGGGCTCCTCCAGGGCCTGCCGGGGCTCGGTCAGCCCGCCGAACCACGGCGGGACGTCGTCGCGCCCGGCCGTGAGGTGCCTGGCGTTGGGCAGCGCCGCGGCGGCCCGGCGCGCCCACACCGTGTCGCCCGACCCGCTGGGGCCGATGTCGGCGCCCTGGCGATGAATGGTCACCAGGCGGCCCGAGCCGCGCCCGGCCAGGAAGCACAGAGCGGTGGAGTCGAGCCCGCCGGACAGGTCGGCGCTGATCGTGTCGCCGTAGTGGGAACCGCCCTTCGCGCAGGAGCCGACCGCCGCGACCAGCGCGTCGCGCACCGCCTCCGCGCCCTCGGCCAGCGGCAGCGCCGGCTCCGGCGGACTCCACCAGCGGCGCAGCGTCGCCGTGCCGTCCGGCTCCAGGATCAGGCAGTGGTCGGGCGGCACCCCGGTGACGCCGCGCCACACCCCCGCCTGCTGGAGCGGCCAGGCCGCGCAGTACGGCAGCAGCCGCGCGGCGAGGACGCCCTCGTCGACCGGCGCGCCGGTCACCGTGGCCAGCACGTCGGAGCGGCTGGCCGCCACCGTCACGCCCGCCACCCGGGCCTGGAATATCCGGCGCACCGCCGAGGCGCTGCCCCGGGCTCGCACCCTGCCGCCGACCGCGGCGATCAGGTGGAAGCTGCCGGGCAGCCCCGCGACCACGCGTTCCACCTCGTTCAGATCACGTATCCGGTCCAGCCGCCGCGCCAGGTCGGCGGTGGTGACCGGGCATCGCCCGAGCACCGCCACCTGCGCCGAGCCCGCGCGGGCGTGGCGGATCTGATCACACGGCCACTCGCCGACCAGCCACGGACGGCCGGACGCGTGATCGATCACACCGCTCGCCCACGGGCGCAGCGCCCCTGCCGCGGCGGCCCCGGCCGCCCCGTCGGGAAGGACGGCGAACCACGGCTCCCCTCGCACCGTTGTTCCCCCGCCCGTCAGGCTTGGGGGTCGGGAAACCGGGACTGCCGGGCAGGCCGGATATCTGTCGCGCTCATGGGACCGCGCTCCTTTCCGCGATAGACCTTCGGTCACCCGCCATGTCTACCGATCAGGAAGTGGTCACCATAAGTATCCGGACGGTTACGCTCCGCGAACAATCTTGGTACGCATCCCTGGGCGCGCCGGATATCGACAGCGGCCCCCGACTCGGGGTCGGTTCAGAGCGAGACCCACTCCGCGGTGGGCCAGGTCTCCTGCCGCCACGCGCTGTCCCAGAACATCCACTCGTACTCGGTGGCCCGGCAGAAGGCGTGGACCATCTGTTCGCGCGTCTGCGGGCCGGCCGCCGCGGCCAGCCGGTCGGTGATCTCCTTGGCCTGGGTGACCGACTCGGCGAACGCCGGGTCGGCGTAGGTGGAGATCCAGGCGCGGTAGGGGTGGTCGGCGGCGCCGGCGGTACGCTCCAGCAGCGCCTCGCCCACGTCCTGGTAGACCCAGAAGCAGGGGAGGACCGCCGCCGCGAGCACCGGGTAGGGCGCCGACAGCGCGGTGGCCTGCAAGTACGAGGAGTAGCCGAGGCAGGTCGGCGACGTCGCGATCCCGGACAGGTCGTCCGGGCTCAGGCCGTACTCCTCGATGTAACCGGCGTGCAGCGACGCCTCCGCGGTCAGCGCGGTGTTCGCGCTCTGCGCGTAGAAGGCCGCCTCGTCGACGTCGCCCGCGCGCGTGGAGGCGGTGGCCAGCGCCTTGGAGAACGCCTCCAGATAGCGGGCGTCCTGGACGATGTAGAACGCGAACTTGTCGCGGTCGAGCGTGCCCGCGCCGAGCGCGGTGTTGAACGGGTGCTCGTGGATGGCCCGCACCAGCTTCGCGGTGCGCTGCCAGACCTCAGTGCAGAACGAACCCTCACCCACGGTGACGTCCCTTCGCTAGTCCGAACTAGAGCAGGTTCTACGGGTGTGATCTCAGCCCGGCGCGCCGGGCACCCCGCGTCATGGGTCACCGTAGCAGGTCGTGTCCGAACGCCCCGCCGGGGGGAGGCGGGCAGGGCGTACGCGGATCGGCGCGGTCAGCCCCCGGCCACCTGCGCGCAGCGCTGCACGGCGGCGAGCCGGACGTCCCACGGGGTGCGGGACTTGGCCGAGATCATCATCCCGACCGCGGACGGGGTCAGCCGGTCGGCGAAGTCGAGGGCGGCGGCGAGGTCGAGCGGGGTGTCGTCCCAGCGGTTGTGGCACACCGAGTCGGTGTACGGCGGGCGGCCCGCCGCCGCGCCCACGACCTCGTCCACGAAGACCCCGTAAAGGATGAACTCGGAAATGTGCAGGTGCGAGTTGAAGGCGTCCATCCAGTGCCGCCCGGTGACCTTCGTGATGCGTTCCTGCATCTCCCGCACGAGGGCCGGGTCCCAGAAGTTGAGCGAACTGACGTAATCGGGGAGCGGCAGCGCCCGGGTGGCGGGCAGGCCCAAAAGGCCGCGCGCCGCGTGGTGCCACTTGATATGCCGGTCCATTCCCGCGTGTACGCCGTCTTCGAGCCGGTAAAGGCACAGCCGGTCGTCGGTGGTGAAGCTCTCCGCGCGGGTCGGCCGCACCAGCACGACGTCGGAGTCGAGCAGTAGCGCCACATCGGCGTCCACGTGCGCGGCGGCGGCTATCTTGAGCGCCTGCTGGATGACCCAGCCGCGCACAGGTGGCCATGGTCTGCGCAGATTGGCCCACAGTCCGCTGCGAGGAACGCGGACATAGCGGCGGGGGAGAAGCTCGGGTTCGGTCCAGATCCGGCACCGCGGGCCCGCGAACCTGGCGAACACCGCCTGGTCCGCGGTGGGCACGATGACGTGGTGGACGGTGTCTTGTGACGTGTGGTGGAGCACGGACCGGTGGAGCTCGCCGAAAAGCTCCGAGTCCGGTCCGTAGCTCGGGGTGATGACCGCTAATTTCCTGCTCACGGGTATCCCGCTCCCATCCCTGCCGGAGGGTACGAATAAGCGCCCCCGATTCACTGCCGTCACTTCTTCTACCGCCTGCGCGAGGCTTCGGCAACGGGCGTGTTGGAACGTGCCAGGAAACGTTACTCTACCAGCGGTTTTCGGCCCCTCGGAGCGCTGCGCCGAAACGACTCGGCGGGCGCTGGAGCCCATAGTGTTCGCGAAGTGTGGAGCCCTCGTACTCGGTCCGGAACAGGCCCCGTTTCCGCAGAATGGGGACCACGTGGCCGGTGAACGCGTCGAAGCCGCCGGGCAGGTACGGCGGCATTATGTTGAACCCGTCGGCCGCGCTGCCGGTGAACCACTCCTCGATCCGGTCGGCGATCTGCTCGGGGGCGCCCGCCGTCACCCAGTGCCCCCGCGCCCCGGCCAGCCTGCGCAGCAACTGCCGGATCGTCGGGGCCTCGCGCCGCACGATGTCGGCCACCAGCTTGAAGCGGCTGCTCTCCTGCCGGTCGCCGGTGGTGGGCAGCACGTCCGCGGGGAACGGCCCGTCCAGGTCGTACCCGCGCAGGTCCACCCCGAGGAGCTGGTCGAGCTGGTGCAGGGAGTACTCCGGCTGGATCAGCTCGTCGAACTCCTCCTGAAGCTCCAGCGCCTCGGCCTCGGTGGAGCCGATGAACGGGCTGATCCCCGGCAGCACCCTGACCTGGTCGGGGTCGCGGCCCTCGCTCTTGACCCTGGCCTTGATGTCGGCGTAGAAGTCGCGGGCGTCGCCGAGCGTCTGGTGGGCGGTGAAGATCGCCTCGGCGTAGGCGGCGGCGAAGGCCCTGCCGTCTTTCGAGGAGCCCGCCTGCACGTAGACGGGCCTGCCCTGCGGGGAGCGCGGGACGTTCAGCGGCCCGGCGACGCGCAGCAGCGCCCCGGCGTGGTCGATGCGGTGGATCTTGGAGGTGTCCGCGAAGATCCCGCTCTCCCGGTCGATGACCAGGGCGTCGTCCTCCCAGCTGTCCCACAGGGCGGTGACGGCTTCCAGGAACTCCCTGGCCCTGGCGTACCGGTCGGCGTGTACCGGGTGCGTCTCCAGCCCGAAGTTGGCGGCGGCCTGCGACGCGCCGGTGGTCACGATGTTCCAGCCCGCCCTGCCCCGGCTGATGTGGTCGAGCGAGGCGAACAGGCGGGCGAGGTTGTACGGCTCAAGGTAGGTCGTGGAGGCCGTCGCGATCAGGCCGATCCGCTCGGTGGCGGTCGCCACCCCGGTCAGCAGGGTGATCGGCTCCAGCCGGAACCTGCTCGCGTACCGGACGTTCTCCGGCAGCGAGGGCCCGTCGGCCAGGAAGACCGCGTCCAGCTTCGCCGCCTCCGCCTGCCGGGCCAGCTCCTGGTAATAGGTGATGTCAAGAAGCCGGCGCGCGTCCGAACTCGGATGCCGCCAGGCGGCTTCGTGATGACCGCCCGGGTAAATGAAGAGATTGAGGGTTAACTGGCGGTTTGATGGTCGGCTCACGATTTGTCCGTTTCTCTTGTCACGCCGAGTGCGGCCAGCAGCCTGGTACGGATCTCGGCGAACCTCGGGTCGGCCGAATCCCGCGGCTGTTCGATGTCGATCCGGGTCTCGGCCGCGATCCGGCCGGCGGACAGCACCAGCACCCGGTCGGCGAGCACGATCGATTCGTCCACATCGTGCGTGACCAGCAGTACGGCCGGCCGGTGCCGGTCGCACAACCGGCGCAGCAGCGTGTGCATCTTGATCCGGGTGAGCGCGTCGAGCGCGCCGAACGGCTCGTCGGCCAGCAGCAGCTCCGGTTCGCGTACCAGCGACCTGGCGAGCGCCACCCGCTGCTGCTCACCGCCGGAGAGCTGGTTCGGCCAGGCCCGCTCGCGCCCGGCCAGGCCGACCTCGCCGAGGCTCGCCGCGCCGCGTCCGGCCTGGTCGCCGGGCAGCCCGAGCACCACGTTGTCCAGCACCCGCTGCCAGGGCAGCAGCCGGGCGTCCTGGAAGACCACCGACACCCGCGCGGGCACGCTCACCCGCCCCTCGCCCTCGCCGTCGGCGTCCAGGCCGGCCAGGGCGCGCAGCAGCGTGCTCTTGCCCGATCCGCTCTGGCCGAGCAGCGCCACGAACTCACCGGGCGCGATCTCCAAGTCCAGCCCGTCGAGCACGGTACGTTCGCCGAACCTCCTGGTCAGCCCTGACACCTGGACCGCCGCCACGGCCGCATCCGCCGTCAGCCCGCCAGCGTGCGCCGCCACGAAAGGGCCCTCCTTTCCACGAGCCGGACCGCCGCGTCAGAGAAGAGGCCGAGCAGGCCGTATAGGACGATGCCGACGAGGATCACGTCGGTCTGCCCGTACGTCCGGGCCAGGTCCATCATGTAGCCGATGCCGCTGGTGGAGTTGATCAGCTCCGCGACCACCAGGTGCAGCCAGGAGACGGTGACCGCGAACCGCATGCCGAGCAGGAACCCGGGCAGCGCCCCCGGCAGCACGACCCGCCGGATGAACGCGGCCCGCCCGAGGCCGACGGTGGCGGCCAGCTCCACGTAGCGGCTGTCGATCGCGCGCAGCCCGTTGTGGGTGTGGACGTAGATCGGGACCAGTACGCCGAGCGCGATCACGGTGACCTTCATGACCTCGCCGATGCCGAGCCAGAGGATCAGCAGCGGCATGATGGCCAGGGCCGGGATCGCCCGCTTGATCTGGACCGGGCCGTCGATCAGCGCCTCGCCGTACCTGCTCAGGCCGGACAACAGGGCCAGCGCCACCCCGCCGGGCACGCCGATGGCCAGGCCGAGGCCGACCCGGCGCACCGAGGCGAGCAGGTTCTCCTGGAGGCGGCCGTTCTCGATCAGCTCGATGGTGGTGGTGATCACCGTCCAGGGGGCCGGGAGCACCCGGGGGTCCAGCCCGCCGGTGAGTGAACCCACGCTCCACAGGGCGAGCAGCAGTCCCGGCCCGATGAGCAGGCCGAACCTGATCGGCCGGCCGGGGCCGAGCCGGCGCCGGGCCGCGCCCGGGGATGTCCGCGGCGCGGCGGCCGGGGCGGTGGGGGTGAGCAGCGAGGTGGCCATCAGGCGCCCTCCTTCAAGGCGTCGGCGCCGACGGACTGGTAACGCAGGTCGTAGAGGTCCTTCGCGTTGATCACTTCGTTGCCGGTGTCGGCGGCCAGCAGCTCGATGGTCTCCTGGTGGCGGGCGATGGCATCGCTCCAGTCGCCGGGGAAGTCCGGCTCTCCGGAGGAGTCGACCAGGTAGCGTCCGTCGGCGGCGCTCAGGCCCTGGTCCTTCACGTAGTAGCCGGCGATCCACTCGTCGGGGTGCTCGTAGACCCAGCGCCAGGCTTTGGCCCAGGCCGCGACGTACTCCCTGACGGCCGCGGCCTTGGCCGGGTCCTGGAGGGTGACCGCGCGCACGTACAGGTGAGCGGGGTCGTCGCGGATGCCGTGCTTGAGCGTTATCGCGCCGTCGTGGCCGAACTTGGCGAGGTACCGCTTGATCAGCACCCCGCCGAGAGGCGCGGCGTCGACCTGCTTGCTCGCCAGCGCGTTGGGATAGACGTCGCCGGTGCTCGGCAGCTCGACCAGCTTCACGTCGTTCCTGGTCAGCCCGGCCTTCTTGAGTATCCGCAGCACCAGCGCGCCCTGCGCCTGGCCGGGGCTGTAGGCGATCCGCTTGCCGCGCAGGCCGGCGAGCGTGGTGATGCCCGACCCGGGGGCGATGCCGACCTCGTAGATGGGGTGGCCGATGGGGTCCTTGCGGTACCGGGAGGCGACGATCTTGACCGGCAGCCCGGTCCAGGTCGCGTGGATGGGCGGGATCTCCGCGACGGCCCCCACGTCGAGCGCGTCGGCCCGGAACGCCTCGGTGGTCTGCGGGCCGCCGCTGATGTTGGCCCACTCGACGGGGAAGGAGAACTTGCCGATCTGGCCGGACAGTTGCAGGGCGACCTTGGTCTGCGGATCACCGATGATCAGTTTGGTCCCCTGCGGGACCTTGGTGGGCAGCGCCGCGTCCGGCGCCAGGCCCTGCGCGGCCTGCCCGGTGCCGCCGCCGCTGCACGCGGCCAGGAGCGCCAGGATCGGTACGGCCAGCGTGGCCCGCAGGGCCGGCCGTTTCACGCGGAGGGTAACCCGGGGTAGTGCAGGCATGCGTCATCGCCCTTCGACACGCGGGGGAACAGGTACGGCTGGACGGGTCAGGCAGGGACGACCCGGAGCGGAGGGAGTTCCGCTACCACGGGCGGTGACATCGCGCGCTGATGACGTGGCCGAGATCGATGTGGGTGCGACGGGTCAAGCGAACACCTTGACTCATGGCGTTCACGCTAGGACGGACCTACCCATAAGTCAACATTTCCTACAGGGTTTGCATGAAATGCCTCGGCCGCCTCAGTCGAACAGCCGCAACCGGTGCGCCAGCGCGGCGGCCTCGCCGCGCGAGGCGACGCCGAGCTTGCCGAGAATGTTGGAGACGTGCACGCCGGCCGTCTTGACCGAGATGAACAGCTCGCCGGCGAGTTCGCGGTTGCTCCGGCCGGCCGCGATCAGGCGCAGCACCTCCAGCTCACGCGGGGTGAGGCCGTGCGCGTCGCCGCCCGGCCGGGCCGCGACGCCGATCCGCCGGGCCAGCCGGTCGATCTCGGCGGCCAGCGGGCGGGCGCGCAGCGACTCGGCGATCTCGGCGGCGCGGGCCAGCCGTACCGCCGCGCCGTCCCGGTCCGAGGCGGCGGCACACGCCTCCGCGGCGCGGGCCAGCGCCTCGGCCAGCGGGTACGGCTCACCCGCCGCCTCCCACGCGGCCACCGCCGCCTCCCAGGCGGGAAGATCGCCCACCCCGGCCGCCTCCGCGGCGAACGCCACCTTGCGAACCGCCCAGAACGGCGCCCCCGCAGGCACATCCCTGGCGACCTCCACCAACGCCCCCCGCAACGCCGCCACGGACGTCTGTTCCCGGCGCGGATCCCGGCCATGGCCCGCCGCCACGGGATCTCGTGTACCGTCCGCCGCCGCGGCCGGCGGATCCTGGCGGGGATCTCGGCCACGTCCCGCCGCCGGCTGATCCAGGCCGCGGTCTGCTGCCGCGCAGGCTCGCATCGCGGAGTGCAGGATCGGCCACAGGTACCAGGGGTTGCCGGTTGGGCCGAAGCGGTCGAGGGCGTCCTGGGCCGTGGCGATAGCGCCCGGGAAGTCGCCCTCGGCGGTTCGGTGGTCGATGAGCAGGCACGCGTACGCCCCTGAACCGAACCGGCCGAGCCGGGCGGCGAACCGGCCGAGTTGTTCGGTCAGGGCGTTCAGCAGCGGCGTTTCGCCCCTGGCCAGGGCCACCATGGCACGGAAGACGAGCATCTGCCCGCGCAGCGGCGGGTTGGGTTCCAGCCGCATCGCCTTCTCGTAGGAGGCGGCCAGGTCGTCCCAGCGCCCGAGGGCGAACTGCGCCTCGATCAGGTTGCCCGCGATGTAGCCGCCCCCGGCGCGGATCTGCCCGAGGCGGTGCGCCAGGGCGATGCCCTCCCGCGCGGTCGCGATCGCCTCGGCGTACCGGCACCGCAGGATGAGCTGCGCGGAGAGGTTGACGAAGGCGCGCAGCAGCCTGCGGGCCGAGCCGCCCTGCTCGGCCATGCTCCGCGAACCCTCCAGAGCGTCGCTCGCCGAGGCCAGATCGCCCTTGACCGCCGCGACGAACGCGCTGGTGGTGAGGGCGTCGGCGGAGGCCGCGGCGTCGCCGAGCCGGGCGGCGAGCGCGACCGCCTCCTCGATCATCGCGTGCCCGGTCTCGGTCTCGCCGATCTCGGTCAGCTCCCCGCCGAGCAGGGCCAGTACCGAGGCCCGCACCGGCCCCGCCCCCGGCACGAGGCGTTCGGCGGCGCGCAGGTCCGTGAGCGCGCCCGGCCCGCCGCCGAGGGATCGCAAACGCGCGCGTTCCAGATGGACGAGGGCTTTGCGCTCGGGCTCGGCGTCGCCGTCCAGGGCGTCGATCGCCGCCGAGGCCAGGCGCAGCCCCCGGTCGGTCTCGCCGCACGCGTAGGCGGTCTCGGCGGCACGTTCGAGCACGGCGGTGTGGTCCGCGCCGATGCGCGTTGCCGCGCCGGGCACGCGTTCCCACAGTTCGAGGACCAGTTCCAGCATCTGCAGGCCCTCGGCGTAGGACAGGGCGGCGGCGCACTCGGCGGCGGCGTCCCAGGCGGCGAGCAGCGCGCGTTCGTTGTCGTGCGCCGCCGCCCAGTGCGCGGCCAGCTCGGCGCTCGGCCGGCCGCCCGTGCCCAGCGCCGGATTCGCGGCCAGCGCCTCGGCGTAGCGGCGGTGCAGCGCGGTGCGCTCGCCGGGCAGCAGCTCGCCGCGTACGGCCTCGCGGATCAGGGCGTGCCGGAAGGCGTAGCCCTCCTCGTCGGTGAGCAGGACGTTGCCGGTCACCGCCGGGCGCATGCGGTCCGACAGCGCCGTGTCGTCCAGCCCGGTGACGGCGGCCAGCAGGGCGTGGCCCGCGCGGTCGCCCGCGACCGTGGCCACCCGCAGCACCCGCTGGGTCTCCTCGGGGAGCCGCTGGACACCGGAGAGCAGCAGATCGCGCAGCGATTCCGGCAGGTCGTCCGCGGGCGTGCCGTCCGGGCCCAGCGCGGCCTCCACGAACAGCGGGATCCCCTCGCTGCGGGCGTGGACCAGCTCGGCCAGCGCGGGATCGGCCGCGTGCCCGAGCAGGCCGCCGAGCTGGGCGGCGACCTCGGCTCGGGTCAGCCGGGGGAGTTCCAGCCGGGTGACGATGCCGACTCTGGACAGTTCGGCCAGCAGCGGGCGCAGCGGGTGGCGGCGGTGCAGGTCGTCGGCGCGGTAGGTGACCGCGAGCAGGACGCCCACGCCGTGCAGGTTGCGGGTCAGGAAGCTCAGCAGGTCGCGGGTGGAATGGTCGGCCCAGTGCGCGTCCTCCACGATCAGGACGGCCGGCCGGTCGGCGGCCAGCCTGCCGAGCAGCGCGAGGACGTGCTCGAACAACCGCATCCGCGCGATGTCCCTGTCGGTCTCGGCGGGGGGCGTGCCCAGTTCGGGCAGCAGCCGGGACAGGTCGCCCGCCGAGTCGTGCGGCAGCAGCGCCGTGGTCCCCTCGGGCCCGAGGTCGCGGACCAGGCCGCGCAGCGCGGCGGTGAACGGCGCGTACGGCAGGCCGGAGGTACTCAGCTCGACGCAGCCGCCGGACAGCACCAGCGCCCCCGCCTGCTCGGCGCGGGCGGCGAACTCGCTGGTCAGCCGGGTCTTGCCGACCCCGGCCTCGCCGCCGATCAGGACGACGCGCGGCTCGCCCTCGCGGGCCTGGCCGAGCGCGCCGAGCAGTACGGCGAGCTCGTTCTCACGTCCGGCGAAGACGGGGCTGACCTGGTGGAGGGGCACAGGCCCACAAAATACCGCCTGATCGTCCCTGTCCCTAGAGCCAGTCGCGGCGTTTGAACACCTGGTAGAGCAGGATGCAGGTGCTGATCACCGCGATCGTCGAGACCCAGAACCCCCAGGGCTGCTCCGACCCCGGATAGGGGACGTTCTGGCCGTAGAAACCCGTGATCATGGTGGGCACCGCGATGATCGCGGCCCAGCTCGTGACCCGTTTCATGATGTCGTTGAGCCGGTAGCCCTGGAGCGTCAGGTGGGTCTCCCTGATGTTGCCCACCAGCTCGCGCAGCGACTCCGTCCATTCGGTCACCCGCAGCACGTGGTCGTAGACGTCCTGGTAGTAGGGGGCCATCTCAGGGCGGACGATGCGCAGGTCGCAGCGGATCACACCGCTGACCACCTCGCGCATCGGCTGGATCACCCGGCGCAGGGTGACCAGGTTCTTGCGCAGCTCGAATATGCGGCGTTGCAGTTCGTGCCGGTCCGCCGTGGGCTTCTCGGAGAAGAGCTGGTCCTCAAGCGTCTCGACCTCGTCGTCGAGGTGTTCCACCAGGGTGAAGTGATCGTCCACGATGCGGTCGAGCAGGCCGTGTAACAGGAACGCGACCCCATGGGCGGCCCGCTCCTTGGCCTGGTCCCACCGCTCGATCACCTCGCCGATGTCGAAGTCGTCGTTCTCCCGTACGGTGACCAGCGCGTTCTTGGTGACGAAGATCGATATCTCGGTCATCTTCAGCGGGCCCTGCCGCGGGCGCGCATGGTAGACGGTGAGGAAGAGGTGGGTCTGGTAGGTGTCGATCTTGGGGCGCTGGTGCTCGGACAGTACGTCCTCCACGGCCAGCTCGTGCAGACCCAGTTCCTCACTGATCACCGTGAGCTCTTCCGGCTTGGGCGCGCAGAGGTCGAACCACACTGTGGCGGCGGGGTCGGCGATGTGGTCGGACACGTCGGCGACGGGAAATCCCTCCGCCTGGAGCACGCCGTCGCGGTAGAGCCGTGTATGCGACATGTCCGCCAACAATAGTCTCGTTCCTGCGTGCCGGGTCTGGGGTGCCGCCGGCCTTGCGCGCGTGGCGCGTCGGACATGCTCCTAGCCCGGATCGGCCCCGCGAAACCTGGGGCTCTGAGTAACCATCTGAACACCCGGTGTGATGATCGTCGTGGGCCGGGGTAGGGCCGGGCAGACGTCCCCGTCCCCTTGGAGCCCCGCACGCATCGCACGGCCCTGGCCGCCGGCCAGGTGACCAATAGGTGAGTACCCCACCTGAAAGTAGGTACTTGCAGCTCCGGCAGCGTGTCCACCAGGCTGAACCCCGGATCTGACGAACGGGGGACATGGACATGACGAAGACCGCGGTCACCGTGCTCGGGCTCGGCGCGATGGGACGGGCGCTGGCGGAGGCGACGCTCGCCGCGGGCCACCCGACCACGGTGTGGAACCGCTCGGCGGACAAGGCCGCCGACCTGGTGGCCAGGGGCGCGGTACCCGCCGCCACGGTCGCCGAGGCGGTCGGGGCCGCGCCCGTGGTGATCGCCTGCGTGCTCGACCAGCCGGTGCTGCGCGAGATCCTGGACCCGGCAACGGACGCGCTGGCGGGGCGGGCGCTGGTCAACCTGACCAACGGCACTCCGGACGAGGCCCGCCGGATGGCGGAGTGGGTGGCCGGTCACGGGGGCGACTACCTGGACGGCGGGATCATGGCGGTGCCGCCGATGATCGGCGAGCCGGGGGCGCTGATCCTCTACAGCGGGCCGCGCGAGGTGTTCGACCGGTACCGGGCGGTGCTCGACGTGCTCGCGGAAGGCGATCACCTGGGGGCCGACCCGGGGCTCGCCGCCCTGTACGACCTCGCCCTGCTCGGCGGGATGTACGGGATGTTCGCCGGGGCCCGGCACGCCGCCGCCCTGGTCGCCACCGTGGGCGGCGACCCGGTGCGGTTCGTCGAACAGCGGCTCGTCCCGTGGCTGAACGCGGTGATGCCCGCACTGTCCGGGTCAGCCGAGGCCGGCGATCTCGCGGACTCGTCCGTGGCCATGCAGCGGATCGCCATCGCCAACATCATCCGCGCCTCCCGCGAGCAGGGCCTGCCCGCCGACCTGCTCGCCCATCTGCTGGCCCCGATCGCCCCGCCCACCGACCCCCGGATCACCGAGGACGTCCGGCGTCTGGCCGACCTCACGATCGGGTAGCGAGGTCAGTCCTCGGTGCCCATGGGGGCTCGGGCGGCCAGGGCGGCGGTGACGGTGAGCATGGCCGCGCTGAGCCCGAACACGCCGAGCACGCTGGTGACCCCGGCGATGGCCCCGGCCGCCCCTGGGACGATCACCTGGCCCAGGCGGTTGCCGGTGAGGCGCAGGGCCAGGGCGGTGCCGCGTTCGCCGGGGCGGGCGCGGCCGGCCACCCAGGACAGGGTGAGCGGCTGGCCGATGCCGAGCGCGAAGCCCATCGCCGCGACCACGGGCACCGAGGCCGCCAGCCCGCAGAACGGGAAGGCGGCCAGGGTGACGGCGGCGGTCACCGTGCTCGCCACCAGGACCGGCCGCCGGCCGTACCGGATGATCAGCCGTTCCATGGCCAGCCGGCTGGTGAGGGTGGCGCAGGCGCGCAGTGCCAGCAGCCAGCCCACAGCCACCACGCCGATGCCCTGCTCCTGGCCCCAGGCGGGCAGGTAGGCGACCACCAGATCGACGGTGGACACGGTGGCCATGCTGGTCACCATGGCCTGCCACATGCCCGGGCGATGCAGGGTGCCCAGCAGGGGCGCCCGCCCGTCCGTGTCCGGGCGGCGTGGAGCGTTCCCCGAGCCGACGCGCAGCGTGCCCACTCCCGCGGCCACGCCGAAGGCCGCGCCGACCATGAGCGCGCGGGTGGTGCCGTCGCCCGTGCCGCCGCTCGCCACCAGCGCCGCCGCGGGCGGGCCGATGAGCTGCCCGAGCGAGGTGAACACCGTGAACAGCCCGTACGCGCGGTCATGCCCGTGTACCGAGACCCGGTTGGCGATGATCGCCTGCTGGGCCACCAGCGAGCACAGGTGACCGAGCCCGAACAGCGCGTTCAGCAGCACCAGCGCCCACAGCGAGCGGGCCACGGTGAGCGTCGCCGCGCTGCCCGCGATCAGTACCGCGCCGAGCACCGCCGCCGCGCGCTCGCCCGAGGCGTCCACCCAGCGCCCGACCGCCACCGCGAGGAACAGCGGCAGCACCGCGAACCCGGCGGTGATCAGCCCGATCCCGAGGTTGCCCGCGCCGATCTCGATGGCCCGGTAGCTGACCATCGGCCGGGTCGCGAACGTCGCCGCCTGGACGCACACGGCCACCACCATCAGCGGCGCGAACCACCCGCGCGCCCATTCCCGGCTCACCGGCCCCGCCTCGCCGGATCACCGCAGGGGCGGACTGCCGGCCGGTTCCGGTGGACCTCCGGCGTCATGCGCCCGCTGGCGCGCGCCGCGTGCGGATCGGGGCCGCCGCCGGGTGTGACCGAACGAGACGACGGTGTCCGGGTCCGGGAGGACGGGCCGCGCCAGCGGAGACCTGATATGCCGCCATACGCGCCCCCTCTTTCCGACAATGGCCCCGTATGCCCTCATGCATACACGTATCCCGCCCACTGATCGCCGCCGGGGGTGACGGAGGGCGCGCGGGACCGGGCATCGGCAATGTCTGATCTTGTATCCGATGAGGTATCGGTTTCTCGGTGCCGGGCGCCGCCGTTGCGCGAAGAGCGGTCCTACAGCGGGCAGATGGTGTTCCGCGTGGGAAGCGTGTTCACCGTCGCGGCCATCGCCGACAAACCCCGGCGGCGAAGTCGAGCGGCGCGTGGCCGCCGGTACGGCCCGGCCATAATGCCGGACTCCCGGCCCGCGACTTGTTCTCCGAGCACGCATGACCTCCCACCCGGATTGTGCCTAACGCACAACAGCTTTGAAGCGACAAAGAACGCAGGACGGGATTGAAGAGCCGTTATACCTCCTCATATGGCGGGTATAGCCTTTGTTCGGCCACCGGCCCGGACACGCAGAAACCCTCTCCCGGAGTAGGGAGAGGGTTTCGGGGGCCCTGCAAGAGACAGATCACGAGGGCGGGCGGACACCGAACCCCGTTCCGGGTGGGGCGTGCCGGCTACCGCCTCGTCCATTCGCCGGCGTCTTCGCCACATCTGCGTCGCAGGTTCGCTGCAACGCCGAATGCGGACGCGCTGACACCGGTTTCCTGCGGAGTCGCGTCGCGCTGCTGAACCCTTTCGGCCTCAAGTCCGCCGGCCGGGCCTGGTACGTGCGGTGCCACACTCGCTGACCAGGCACTTCGCCACCATGTCGGGCCTGGTCCGAGGCCGCCTGTGCGCACTTCCCGCCGGGCCGGGTGACCGGTCGGAAAGGGTCAGTGCGCGGCTTCGTACTGCTCGACGATGGTGGAGGCGATCCGGCCACGCTCGCTTACCGAGAGCCCGTGCTGCTTGGCCCATTCCCGGATCTCCTTGGACCTTTGCCGCGTCATTGCGGGGGTCAGACCCGACCCGGCCCTGACCCTGCGCCCCGGCCGTTCCCGGCGCACCGGGCGAGCGGCGTTGATATAAGGGGCGAGCGCCTTGCGAAGGTGCTCCTCGTTCTTCTCGGACAGGTCGATCTCGTACTCATCGCCATCCAACCCGAACTTTGTGGTACTAGTAGCCTCGCCACCGTCGAGGTCGTCGATGAAGATCTCTCTAATCTGCTTAGCCATGACTACTAACTCCACGGATGTCTGTCTGATGTTGCGGGTACTATAGCACCCTTACGATCTGCTGCCCGTTTTTTGCTCACAGTTGTCCCGCCAACAGTTCCGGTAGGGCCGGGATCCCCTATGAAACAGGCGTATCGGCAGGCCGGAACTGTCGCCAGAACTGCTTGTCACCAAGCGCGACTTTCTTCCGGGCTATAGTCCGCGATCTCTATGGGCGGCCTGCCATTGGGGTGTCACTTGAACACCGTGGTCACGATCGGCGGGGCGAGTCGCGATCGGCCGGAAGCTGAGCCCACGCCCGGGTGCCGGCCTTCGGCTCGCGGGCACGGCCGATGCACGGAACGTGACCGTGGCGGGGCGCATTGTGCCGCGGGGGAGTGAAGAGGGCCGGGGCGGCGGGCGTGGCGCGGGCGGTGTGCGTCATCGGCCCCGCGGGAGCCCGCGTACGGCCGGCCGCACCGCAAAAAGCAGGAGCCGCCGCGTGCGGGGGATCACGCGACGGCTCCCAAGGGTGATCGCACATGAATGGCCATGGCCACCCAGGCGTCTCGGTGGAGCGCCTTTCGTGGCCGCCATTTACAGGACCAGAGTAAATCCTCCGATCGGATTTATCGACCCCTCTCCGAATTTTTTTGCCGATGAGCCGGCGGTGAGCGCTCCGGCGGGCGGCGCGCCGAGATCGCGCCGAGAATCGCTTTCACAAGTGCCGGCGGCCGGTGAATCCAGTGAGCGGCCGGTCGTTCGCGGTGTGGTCCGGCCACCGGAGATCGGGTGGCGCGGCCGGTCGGCTCCCGGCACTGGGAATCGCACCGGCCGGACCCGGTCCTGGAATGCGGGTGGCCGGCTCCGCCGCTCGTGGGCGTACGGGCTGAGCACGCGCTATGTGGGTCCGCCGGTGATTTCCGAAGGGGCCGCCATTGGTGGCGAGGCCGTCCATCGGCGGGCGGCGAGGCGGGCGATGCGGCGGGTGCCGCGCGGCCTCGGCGGGCCCGAACCATGCGGCCCGCCCGGGTGGCACGGGGCGCCACCGCCGGCGGTGAATGCTATACCTTCCCTCTGCTGGAGGGTTTTCCGCCCGGCCGTACCTCTAATACACCCGGCCCTCGCGTGATTCGGAAGAATGCCGGCGAGCGCCCGCCCCGCCGGCTCCTCGACCGGCGGGGCGGGCGCTCTGGTAAACCATCCGGGCGGCGGCCATATGCAGAGAGCATCCGCCGCGACAGCGCAATGGTTTCCGGGATTATTTTTTTCCGGCCGTGCGGCCGTGCGGCCGTTCGGTTCAGCGGAAGCCGCGCAGCCGCAGGCTGTTGCCGACCACGAAGACCGAGGAGAACGCCATCGCGGCTCCGGCGATCATCGGGTTCAGCAGACCGGCCGCGGCCAGCGGCAGGGCGGCCACGTTGTAGGCGAACGCCCAGAACAGGTTTCCCTTGATCGTCCGCAGCGTGCGCCGGGACAGCCGGATCGCGTCCGGGGCGACCCGCAGGTCACCGCGGACCAGCGTCAGGTCCGACGCCTCGATCGCGGCGTCGGTGCCGGTGCCCATGGACATCCCCAGGTCGGCCTGGGCCAGCGCGGCGGCGTCGTTGACACCGTCACCCGCCATGGCCACGACCTTGCCCTCGGCCTGTAGCCGCTTGACCACGTCCACCTTGTCGGCGGGCAGCACCTCGGCGATCACCTCGTCGATCCCGACCTCGGCGGCGACGGTCTTGGCGACCGCCTCGTTGTCGCCGGTCAGCAGGACCGGCGTGAGCCCGAGGCGGCGCAGCCCGGCGATCGCCTCCGCGCTGGTCGGCTTGACCGCGTCGGCCACCACGAGGATGGCGCGGGCCTTGCCGTCCCAGCCGACGGCCACCGCCGTACGACCGCTCGCCTGGGCCTCCGTGAAGGCCCGCTCCAGCTCCGCCGGCAGGTGCTGGGACCACTCGGCCAGCAGCCGGGGCCGCCCGACGAGCACAGCGTGGCCGTCCACCACGCCCTGCACGCCGAGCCCCTCGATGTTGGCGAAGTCGCTCACGGTCGCGTCGGAGCCCGCCGCGCGGGCCACGGCCTGGGCGATCGGGTGCTCCGACGCGCCTTCCAGCGCACCGGCCAGGCGCAGCACCTCCGCGCGGTCCTCGCCCTCGGCGGTGTGGACCTCGGCCAGTGTCATCCGGCCCTCGGTGACGGTGCCGGTCTTGTCCAGCACGATCGTGTCGACCGCCCGGGTGGACTCCAGCGCCTCGGGACCCTTGATCAGGATGCCGAGCTGCGCGCCCCGGCCGGTGCCGACCAGCAGCGCGGTCGGAGTGGCCAGGCCCAGGGCGCACGGGCAGGCGATGATCAGCACCGCGACGGCCGCGGTGAACGCCGCCCCCGCGCCGCCCCCGGTGCCCAGCCAGAACCCGAGCGTGCCCACGGCCAGCGCGATCACGATCGGCACGAAGACGCCGGAGATCCGGTCGGCCAGCCGCTGGACCTTGGCCTTGCCGGTCTGGGCCTCCTCCACCAGGCGGGCCATCTGGGCGAGCTTGGTGTCGGCGCCGACGCGCGTGGCCCGCACGACGAGCCGGCCGCCCGCGTTGACGGTCGCGCCGGTCACCGCGTCGCCCGGACCCACCTCGACGGGGACCGACTCGCCGGTCAGCATCGAGGCGTCCACGGCGGAGGAGCCCTCCTCGATGACGCCGTCCGTGGCGATCTTCTCGCCCGGCCGTACGACGAAGCGGTCGCCCACCGCGAGCCGGTCGGCGGGGATGCGGGTCTCGACGCCGTCGCGGAGCACCGCGACGTCCTTTGCCCCCAGCTCCAGCAGCGCCCGCAGCGCGGCGCCCGCGCGGCGCTTGGCGCGGGCCTCGAAGTAGCGCCCGGCCAGGATGAACGCGGTCACCCCCGCCGCGGCCTCCAGGTAGATGTTGCCCGACCCGTCGGTGCGCTCGATGGCGAAGGAGAACGGGTGGGTCATGCCCGGAATGCCCGCCGTGCCGAAGAACAGCGCCCACAGCGACCAGCCGAGCGCGGCGATGGTGCCCATGGACACCAGCGTGTCCATGGTCGCGGCGCCGTGCCGCAGGTTGGTCCAGGCGGCGCGGTGGAACGGCCACCCCGCGTAGACCACGACCGGCGCGGCCAGCGTCAGCGACAGCCACTGCCAGTGGGTGAACTGCAACGGCGGGATCATCGCCATCGCGATCACCGGCACGGCCAGCACCACGGCGGTGATCAGCCGCTGCCGCAGCGGGCGCAGCGTGTCCGGCTCCTCCTGCTCGCCGGTCTCTCCGGCGGCGGGCTCGGGGGCGGGCAGCGCCGCGCCGTACCCGGCCTTCTCCACCTCGGCGACCAGCGCCTCAGGCTCGATGCCCGGGCCGAAGGTGACCTTGGCCTTCTCGGTGGCGTAGTTGACCGTGGCGGTCACGCCGTCCAGCTTGTTGAGCTTGCGCTCGATCCGGTTGGCGCAGGAGGCGCAGGTCATGCCGGAGATCGAGAGTTCGACGGCGTTCTGCGTGCCGTCGGTGACAGAGGACATCATCTTCTCCTTTCCGGCTCAGTGCCCGTGCCCGGGCGATTCAGCCGATTCCTTTGGCTTGGGCGACTTGGCCCCTGCGCCGGGAGCCGCCCGCACGGTGAAGTCGGCCGTGCGCACCTTGCCCTTGTGCTGGAAGTCCAGGAAGAGCCGGTAGTCGCCGGTGCTCGGCACCTCGGCGTAGAAGGCGATCTCCGGCCCCGCCGCGCCGGACTCCTCCGGGTGGACGTGCAGGTAGGCCAGGTCGCCCGCGCGCAGTGCCACCAGGTGACCATAGGCGCCGAGGTAGCGCTCCAGGTCGGTGACGGGCTTGCCGTCCTTCTCGACCCGCAGCGTGAGCTTCGAGGCCAGGCCGGGCGTCAGCTCGCCGTCCAGGGTGACGGTGTAGCCGTCCACCTGCGCGGTACGGCTCGCGGCGGGCAGCGGGGCGGGGGCGTAGTCGCCCGCCGCGCCGACATCGATGCCGAGGGTCATCCCCAGGTAGCCGCTGGGCACGAAGTCGGCGAACGCCCGGTAGGAGCCGCCCTTCGGCAGGGTCAGCGGTATCGACCACTCGCCGCCCTTCTGTACCGGGTGCAGGTGCTGGAACTCGGTCAGATCCCGGGAGACGACGATGAAGTGCATCTTCTTGTCGTGGTTCACGTCGAACTCGGTCACCGGGCGGCCGTCGGCCCCGGTCACGGTGAATCGGAAATCGGTTGCCTCGCCCGCTTTCAGGGCGGTCGACACGGGTGTCAGGGTGAATCCCTTCTCGGACACCTGGAGCCCCCCAGGGGTATCGCCGGAACTCTCGTCCTCTTGCTCATGCGTGTGTTCGCCGGCCGGCTCGCTCGCGTCCTCGCCCGCGTGCGTATCGGTATGCGTCTTGGCGGGAGGGGGCGCGCCGGGCCCGGCCAGGCCGCCCAGCCCGAGCGCGCCGCCGAACACGACCACCAGCCCGGCGGCGTAGACGCCCAGCTTCGCGGCGGCGTTCACGACGCCTCCGCCGCGCTCGCCAGGCTGTAGCCGGCCTCCGTCACGGCCGCGCCGATCGCGGAGTCGTCCGCCGGGCCGTCACTGTGCACGGTCAGCAGCCCGGTGGACAGGTCGACCTCCACCCCGGTCACTCCCGGGACCTCGGAGACCTCCTCCTTCACCGAGCTGACGCAGTGTCCGCAGGTCATTCCGATCACGGTGTAGGTGGCGGTGCTCATATTCGATGACTCCTCTTTCGGTGCGGCGTGAATCAGGGGCGGGTCAGGAACGAACAAGGCGGGCGATCGCATCGGACGCCTCCTTGACCTTGGCGTCGGCCTCGGCGCCGCCCTGGGCGACGGCGTCGGCGACACAGTGCGCCAGGTGCTCCTCCAGCAGGGAGAGCGCGAAGGACTGAAGCGCGGAGTTGGCCGCGGAGACCTGCGTGAGGACGTCGATGCAGTATTTGTCGTCCTCCACCATGCGGGCCAGGCCGCGCACCTGCCCCTCGATGCGCCGCAGCCGCCGCAGATGGTCATCCTTGCGCGGAGTGTAACCGGCCATCACTCCCCCTTTCGTCCGTCCGTTACGCTCAACACCTTACCCCCCTAGGGTATTCCGGCCGCAAGCAGGTCCCCCGGCACGAATCCGGCGAGCCTCAGCGGGCCGCTCGGCCGAGCGTGCTCTCCCGGGGGACCAGCCGATGGCCGACCTGGACTTCGCGCGCCGGACCGGTCGCGGCTCCGTCCAGGCGGGCGGCCAGCAGTCCGACCGCTTCGCCGGCGATGCGCCGCTTGTCCGGGGCGACGGTGGTCAGGGACGGCGTGCCGTACCGGCCGTCCTCGATGTCGTCGAACCCGGCAACCGCGACCCGGCCGGGCACGTCCACCCCGCGTTCGTACAGCGTGCGCAGTGCGCCCAGGGCGAGCAGGTCGTTGCCGCAGAAGACGGCGTCGGGAGGTTCGGGGGAGTCGAGCAGGCGGGCCATCGCCCGCGCCCCGTCCGCGCGCAGGTATTCGTCCACGGGGGCCACCAGGTCGGCGTGGACGGGCAGCCCCGCCTCGGTGAGCGCCTGACGGTGGCCGAGCAGCCGCAGCCGGGCGGTCTGGCCCGCCGCGTCGTGCCGCGCGCCGATCGCGGCCACCCGGCGGCGGCCGAGCCCGATCAGGTGCGCGGTCGCCTCCCTGGCCGCCGCCACGTTGTCCACCGCCACGTGGTCGGCCGAGCCCGGCCGGACGCGCTCGCCGAGCAGCACCATCGGCGTGTCGTCGGAGCGGGCCGCCAGATCCTCGGGGCCGAGCGCGAGCGGGCTGAGGATCAGGCCGTCGATCAGGTGCGTCCGCAGGCCGGAGGCGACCCGGAGTTCGCGTTCGCGTTCGCCGCCGGTCTGGTCGATCAGCACGGTCAGCGAGCGCTCCTCGGCGGCGGCCACCACGAGTCCGGCCAGCTCGGCGAAGTAGGGGATGCGCAGGTCCGGTACGGCCAGCGCGATGATCCCCGAACGCCCGCCGCGCAGGCTGCGGGCCGAGGGGTTGGGCCGGTAGTTCAGCTCCGCGACGGCCCGCTGGACCCGGGCGCGGGTGGCCGGTGCGACGTGGACGTAACCGTTGACCACGTTGGACACGGTCTTCACCGACACGCCCGCGAGCCTGGCGACGTCCTTCAGCCCCGCGTGCCGCCCGGCCTCGCCCGCTTCCCGACCCATGCCCCGCCTCCGGTGCCGTCGTCCCATGGGACGGGCGCAGCCTACAACGACGCGTCGGAGAACGTCAGGCCGAAGGTCACCGGCCCGGCCCGCAGGCGGTCGCGGGGCGACACGCCGGGGCCGCAGGCGGCCGTGCCCAGGCCGTGCTGGGCGAGGTCCAGGTTGACGTGTACGGCGTCGCCCGGCGTCAGGTCGGTGGGGTGGCGGGCGGCGTCGAGTTCCTCGCTGGTCCACCGGCGCACGGTCAGCCCGAAGACCGGGTCGCCTTCGATGCGCAGCCTCGCGCCGGGCGCGGCGAGCACGGCCCACCGCACGCCGGCCCGGTGGCCGTTCTCCTGTGGGAAGACGTACGGGGTCTGCATCTGCTCGACGGTCATCGCGTACCTGCCGATCCGGGCGGCCCGGAAGCTGTCGGGGTACGCCTCGCCGGGGCCGCTGCCGTACCACTCGACCTCGCCGAACGCGGCGGGCAGCGCGAGGCGCAGGCCGATCCGCGGCAGCGGGAAATCCCACTCGCCGCGCGGCTCGGCGGTGACGGTGAGCCGCAGCCGATCGCCGGTCAGGGCCTGCCAGTGGTACGCAGCCCGCATGGCCCGGTCGTGCCCTGCCGCGGCGGCCACCGTGCGGACGGTCAGCGCGCCGGCCGCGCGCTCCACGCCGACCACGCGGTGCCGCAGCCGGTGCAGGCCCGCGCGCCGCCAGACCTCGGCGTCGGGGGCGGGGCCGCCGGCGTCGTTGCCGGTCGGGGCCCGCCAAAGGTCCAGGCGCGGGCCGCTGACCAGGGGCACACCGCCGATGCGCAGCAGCCGGCCGTCGTCGCCGAACACCCCCGGGCCCGGCGCGGCGGGCGCGCGGGAGTCCGCCGGCCTGGCCGGGGCGATCCGGCCCTGTCCCCAGGCGACCTCGTGCCCGGCCCGCGCCCAGGGCTCGTCGGCCGCCAGCACCGCGCGGACGGTCAGCCACGTCTCGCCTTCGGTACCGGGCAGCGCCGGAACGGGCGCCTCGGCCCGGCCGCCCGCCGCGACCGGGGGCACGTCGAGCGCGCCCCGCGCGACCACGACCCCCTCCTCCTCCAGGGTCCACACGAACGCCAGGTGGGCGAGGTCGCGGAAGTCGTGCAGGTTCTCGATCACGATCGGCGCACCGGCGTTGACCGTGATCCGTACCGGCTCGACCACCTTCTTGAACTCCAGCAGCCCCGGCGAGGGCGTCCGGTCGGGGAAGACCAGCCCGTCGATGACGAAGGGGCCGTCGTGCGGGTCCTCGCCGAAGTCGCCGCCGTACCCGAAGCCGTACTCCGGATGCGCGAGCCCGTGGTCGATCCACTCCCACACGAAGCCGCCCTGACAGCGCGGGTAGGTGTGGAACAGCTCCTGATACTCCGAGAGCAGCCCCGGCCCGTTGCCCATCGCGTGCGCGTACTCGCACAACACGAACGGCAGGCCAGGAAGGTGGTCGCCCCGCCCGATCCGCTCGACCTCCTCCACCGGCGCGTACATCCGGGAGTACACATCGACGTAGGCGCCGTCCTGGTCGGGCTCGTAGTGGATCGGCCGCGAAGGGTCGCGCTCGCGCGTCCACCCGGCCATCGCCCGCAGGTTCTCCCCGGTCCCCGACTCGTTGCCGAGCGACCACATGATCACGCTGGGGTGGTTCTTGTCGCGCTCGACGGTGCGGCGCATCCGGTCGAGCAGGGCGTCGCGCCAGCGCGGGTCGGCACTGGGATTGCCCCGCCAGCCCACCCGGGCGAACCCGTGGGTCTCCAGGTCGCACTCGTCGATCACCCACAGGCCGTACTCGTCGCACAGGTCCAGGAAACGGGGGTGCGGCGGGTAATGGCTGGTGCGGACGGCGTTGACGTTGTGCCGCTTCATGGCCAGGACGTCGGCGAGCATGGTGGCCTCGTCCAGCGCGCGCCCGGTCCGGGGGTGGAACTCGTGCCGGTTGACCCCGCGGAACAGCACGCGCTCGCCGTTCACCTTGAGCAGGCCGTCCTCGATCGCGACGGTCCGGAAACCGATGCGCAGCGGCACGTGCTCGCCGCCGCACCGAAGTACGCCGTCGTAGAGGCGGGGGACCTCGGCCGACCACGGCTCGGCCCCGTCGATGCGCAGGTCATCGGGGGCGACGTCGGTCAGGCCGAGTTCGGCGACGGTGAGGGTCGCCGGGGCGGAGGTCTCGATCCGCAGCCTGCCCTGCCCGGTGCGGTGGTCGTAGCCGGCGTGGACGAAGAAGTCGCGGAGGGCCGGCGGCGCGAGCACCGCCACATCACGAAATATCCCGGACAACCACCACATGTCCTGGTCTTCCAGGTAGCTCCCCGGAGACCACTGGTGTACCCGTACGGCCAGCACGTTCCGCCCCGCCACCAGCGCGCCCGACACGTCGAACTCCACCGGCAGCCGGCTCCCCATGGAAAAGCCCAGCTCCCGGCCGTTGAGCCAGGCCCGGAAACAGGAGTCCACCCCCTCGAAGCGCAGCACGCCGCCACGTCCGGCCCGCTCGGCCGGCACCTCGAACTCCCTGCGGTAGTCGCCCGTCGGGTTCTCGTCGGGGACGAACGGAGGATCGAGCGGAAAGGGGTAGACCACGTTCGTGTAGGCGGGATCGCCGTGGCCGTGGAGCTGCCACATGCCGGGGACGGGAATCTCGTCCCAGTCGGAGAAGTCCGCGTCGATCGGCGTGCCCGCCGCCGTGGGGGACAGGCGGAACCGCCATGGTCCATTGAGGTCGATGCGGGCGAGCGTGGCGGCGAACGCGGCGCGCGGCCCGAGCCGGCCCGCCCCCGGCGCGAACCCGGCGAGGTAGTCCGTCACAGCGGCAGCCTACCCACGCCGATCCGGGCCTCCGGTGAACGCGGCAGGTCAGCGAGTGGACTCCCGCACCACGAGCGTGGCCGGGACGGTGAGCACGCCGCCCTGCGGAGGCGCGCCGCCGATGGCGTCCAGCAGGTACCGGGCGGCCGTCCGGCCGATCTCCGTCAGGTTCAGATCGACGCTGGTCAGCGGCGGGCGCGCGCCGAGCGCCATCGGCTCCCAGTTCTCGAACCCGATCAGCGCCACGTCGTCGGGCACCTTCCTGCCGTGTTCGCCCATCGCCTCGGCGACCCCACGGGCGATCTGGTCGCTGCCGCAGACGACCGCGTCCACGTCGGGACGGGCGCGCAGCAGGATGCCCGCCGCCTGCCGTCCCCACTCCTCGCTCCACTCGCCGAACAGCGGCTCCGCCACGGGCCGCAGCCCGGCCTCGGCCAGCGCGCCGGTCAGGCCCGCCGCCCGCTGCACGGCCGCGAGGAACCGCCGGGGGCCGGTGATGTGCCCGATCCGGCCGCGGCCGGCCGCCAGCAGGTGGCGTACGGCCAGCGCGCCGCCCCCGCGGTCGTCGGGCACCACGGAGAAGTCGCCGGGACCGGCCGACCGGCTGACCGTGTGGACCACCGGAACCGGCAGATCGCCCAGCCCGTGCCGGGTCTCGGCCCGGCGCCCGGTCGTCACGATGCCCTCCACCCGGCGGGCCAGCAGGCGCTCGACATGGTGCCGCTCCCTGATCGGGTCGTCGCGGGTGTCGCAGGTGAACACCGAGATCTCCCCGGAGGCGAGGAGGTCTTCGATGCCGAGCATCACCGGGACGCTGAACCGGCTGAAACCATCGCAGGCGATCAGGCCGATCGTGTGCGTACGGCCCGCCAGCAGGCCCTGGGCCAGCGGGTTGGGCCGGAACCCGAGCCGGTCGGCCACCGCCGACACCCGCGCCCTGGTCTCGGCACGCAGCTTGCCGCGGCCGTTCAGCACTTTGGAGACCGTGCCGATCGACACCCCGGACGCCGCCGCCACGTCCCGGATCGTCACCACCCGTGGCCGGTCCGGCCGCTCTTCCAGATCTGACACCCGTTCGCCCTCCGTGGCGGGGTTTCGTGGCGGGTCGTCCCCGACGGTCGATGCTAGCGCGGGCCGCCGTCCCGGCCCCGCCGGGCGATGCCCGGTTATTCGATGGCATGCCGGCACTCGGGGGATTACCGTTGTCACGTGGTGAGGGTGCGAAAGGAGAGGGTCGTGAGCTGCACGTCCCCTTGGCCGTACGGCCGTGCCCTCCGGCGGAGTCGCGGGTAGCGATTCGCGGTGCCGCCGGGGGAGCGCTGTGCGCCAGGCGGCTTTTCCCGGCTTGTTCCGGTCGGTGTCCGGCCTGCCCGCAGGGAGTGGCGTCCCCCGGGCGGACCTGGATACGACCACGCCCCGGGTCCGGCGCCACGCCACGCCGGTACCCGGGGCAGGCCGTCACCCGGACATTTCTGTACTTTCGGCCGGTAGGCCCGCCGACTGTTCACTTCTACGCTGATCGCCGTGAACGTGCGGGACCGGGCCGTCCAGGTCGACATCGGGCTCGGGGCGGTGTTCGCGGCGGCGCTGGCGTTCCAGGCGTCCCGGATCGCGGGGAGCTGGGGCGGCGGCCACTGGGTGTCCGGCTGCGCGGCGGGCACGGTGGTCTGCGTGATCGCCCTCGCCCGGCGGCGCGAGCGGTGCTGGGCGGCGGTGGCCGGAGCGGCGGTGGCCGTGGTCGCGATCCTGGCCGCCCGGCTCGGCGGGCTGCCCGCCGAGCCCGGCCCGGCGATGGCGCTGGCGCTGGCCGTGCTGGTCGGTTCGGCGGTGCGGGCGCTGCCCGTGGGCCAGGCGGTGGCCGTCGCGGGCGGTGGCCTCGCGGTCGCCGCCGGGGCGCTCGCCGCCTTCGCCGACAGCGCCGTGCCGGTTTTGAACGCCCTGGCCTGGGTGGCCGCCGTCGCGGCCGGGCTGTGGCCTCGGTACCTCGCGGGCCGCAGGCGCGCCGCCGCCGACCGGATACGCCGTGACGAACGCCTGCGCCTGGCCAGAGAACTCCACGACGTCGTCGCCCACCACATCACCGGCATCATCTTGCAGGCGCAGGCGGCCCAGGTGCTCGCCCGCAGGCGTCCGGAGGAGGTCGAAGGCTCCCTGGCGGACATCGAGGCCGTCGGCGCGGGCGCGCTGGCCGCCACCCGCAGGGTGGTCGGGCTGCTGCGCGACGCGGCACCCGGCAGCGCCGAACACGGCTCTCCCGGTGAGCTGGCCGAGCTGGCCGAGCTGGTCGATCGCTTCGACGGCCGCGGCGCGGAGGTCACCGCGCGACTGCCGTCCGGCGACCCCGGATGGCCGCCGGAGGTGGCCGGCACGGTCTACCGGGTCGTCCAGGAATCGCTCACCAACATCGCCCGGCACGCCCCCGGCGCCCGGTCGGTCGTGGTCGGCGTGGCGCAGGACGCCGGCTCGATCACCGTGGAGATCACCGACGACGCGCCCGGGCCGGTCCGGGGCCGCGCGGCCCGGCGCGCCGGGCACGGCCTGATCGGCATGCGGGAACGCCTGGAAGCCCTCGGCGGCACCCTCCGCGCGGGGCCCGCCGATGGGTGCGGCTGGTCGGTCGTGGCCACGCTGCCGCTGCGCGGGCCACGATGAGCGTCAGCGTGCTGGTGGCCGATGACCAGGCGATGGTCCGCGCCAGCCTGCGGGTCATCCTGGAGGACCAGCCCGGCTTCAGCGTGGTCGCCGAGGCGGCCGACGGCGCGGAGGCGGTCGAACTGGCCCGCCGGCTGCGCCCGGACGTCTGCCTGGTGGACATCCGGATGCCCCGCCTGGACGGCATCGCGGTCACCCGGGCTCTCGCCGGGCCGGGGGTCGCCGACCCGCTCAAGGTGATCGTGGTGACCACCTTCGACCTGGACGAGTACGTCCACGGGGCGCTGACCGAGGGCGCGGTGGGCTTCGTGCTGAAGGACGCGGGACCGGGAGTGCTGGTGGAGGCGGTGCGGGCGGCGCACGCCGGCGACGCGCTGATCTCGCCGTCGGTCACCGTGCGCCTGCTGCGCCACCTCGCCGTCGCCACGGCCCCCGCCGCCCGCCCTCCGGCCCCGAATCTGACGGACCGCGAACTGGAGGTCGTGCGGGCCGTGGCCAGGGGGCGTACCAATCAGGAGATCGCCGCCGAGCTGTTCATCTCGCTGAGCACGGTCAAGGGGCACGTGGCGAGCGTGATGTCCAAGCTCGGCATGCGCAACCGCGTCGAAGTCGTCGCCTGGGCCTGGGAGAACCGCCTGCTGCCGCCGCGCTGATGCCGGGTCAGGGGTGGAGTTCGCGGGCGGCGGCGTCCGGGGCGAGGGCGGTGATGCCGAGGCCGGGGGCGGGGGAGGACCGGACCAGGTCGCCGTGGTACTCGACGCCGCCGGACACCGGGGAACGGGTGAGCCACAGACCCGCGTCCAGGTCCTGTGCGCCGGTGGGGGTGAAGGTGGCGGCGAGCGCGGCGGAGGCGGCGATGCCCACGTGGCTTTCCATCATGCAGCCGACCATCACACCGAGCCCCGCCTCGGCCGCCAGGACGATCATCCGGCGGGCCTCGGTGATCCCGCCCGACTTGGCGAGTTTCACGTTGATCGCGTCGGCCGCGCCGTACCGGATGACCTGCCGCAGGTCACGGCGGTTCCACACGGACTCATCGGCCAGCACGGGCGTCGTGACGGCCGCGCGCACGGCGGCGAGCCCTTCGACGTCGGCGGCGGGCACCGGCTGCTCCACGAAGTCGAGACCGACGCCCGAATCCTCCCAGCGCCGGATCGCCTCGACGGCCTGCCCGGCGGTCCACGCCTGGTTGGCGTCCACCCGCAGGACGATCGCCGGGCCCAGCTCGCGGCGCAGCGACTCGACGCCCTCGACGTCGTGCTCCCCGCCGCCGACCTTGACCTTGAGCGTGCCGAAGCCGGGGTGCTCGCGGGCGCGTTCGAGCAGGTCGCGCGGCGCGCCGACGGACAGCGTCATGTCGGTCCGCACCGGGGCGGCCCGGCCGCCGATGAACTCGGCCAGCGGCAGGCCCGCCGCGCGGGCCGCGAGGTCCCACAGCGCGCAGTCCACCGCCGAGCGCGCCGCCGCGTTGCCGACGACGCTCGTCTCTATCGCCCGGCCCCAGGCGCCGGGGTCATCGACGGCGAGGCCGGTCACCGCGCCGGCGATCGGCCCGAGCACGGCCGCCGCGACACTTCGCGGGCTCTCCCCGGTGACCCGCCAGCTCGTCGCGGCCTCCCCCCACCCGCTCCGCCCGTCGTCGTCGGTGACCTCTACCAGCACCGCCCGGAGCCGGTCGGTACGCCGCACGGCGGTGACGAACGGACGTACCAACGGCACCTCCACCGCCACCACCCGCACCCGCTCGACCCGCCTGCTCACCGCCGCCCCCTTCCCCCCACGCAAGACCAGGTGACAACTCACCGTGACCTGGTGTACGCTGAAAGCGATTGCTCCCCGCCGTCCTCCGGGCCTGGCGGGGAATTTTTTTTGCCCCCACACACTGTAGTCATGTGATATCTAAGAGTGATGTCCCCCGCACGTGTCGTGGTGTTCATCGACTATCAGAACCTGCACACCGCAGCGCTCAGCCGGTTCTGGCCGAGAAACACCCACCCTTCTCAAGGTCACATCGATCCGGTCCGCCTCGCCCACCTGATCGTGGACAGGCGATCGGCCAGCGGACGGCTTAGCCGACTGGCCCAGGTCCGTGTCTACCGTGGCTACCCGAGTCGTGATCGGCAGCCCGCCGCGGCCTCCGCGAACGACCGCCAGGCCGACGCCTGGAGCCGGTCGCCGCTGGTCGTGGTGAAGCGCCGCCCCCTTCGTTACCCAAGGGGATGGCCGACCATGCCCGCGCAGGAGAAGGGCATCGATGTTGCTCTGGCGGTGGACGTCGTCCGGCTCGCTGGGATCGACAACGCCTTCGATGTCGGTGTGCTGGTCAGTGGAGACACAGATCTGCTGCCTGCGATCGAGGCCGTCATGGAGTTGCGCTGCGGGCACGTCGAGGTCGCGGCGTGGCGGGGTGGCGGGAGGCTGATGCTGCCGGGCACATCGCTGCCCTGGTGCCACTGGATGGACGAGGCCGACTACCGGTCCGTCGAGGACCTGACCGACTACAGCAAGCGTTCGTGATCCCTGTGGGAGCGCCGAGGTGATGGGGACCTGATGTAAAAGCGATGGCCCGGGTGGCATGGACCGGCATAGTGTGGTCTGCGCGCAGCCGGCGGCCGGAGGGCTGCGGCCGGGGGGCACGTCAGGGCGGCCGTAGTCCGGTGTAGGCGGGTCGTGGCGTGGACAAATTGGTGCTGAGCTGGTTACAGCTTCTGGGGTTCGTACTGGAGCTGGCCGGGCTCATCTGTTCGACCGACTGGCTGCGGCGGCGGGCCGGGTCGGTGGTGGGGCTCGCGGGGAAGATCGTCTATGTCCCGGCGTTCGCGTTCATCGGCGGATTCGGCAACGCCTGGATCTACCGCACTTTCGGGGCGGGGCGGCTTGGATACCTGGTGCCGGACTATCTGCCGTGGGTGGGCGGCGCGATGCTGGGCGTCATCATCGCGGGGATGATCCTGGTCGCGCCGGGCGATGGCACCGCAGGCGCGCTGCTGGCCTATCTGGCGGCGCGGATCGTGATCGCCGTGCCCGGCGCCACCTTGCTGCTGTGGATCCTGCAGAGCCTGTTCGACTGCTCGTCCTGGCCGGCCTGGATCAGGATCGGCACCTACGACTGCTCGCCGCTCGACTGGCTGCGCTTCCGGATGCTCTACCTCGGCGGGCTGATGGCGATCTGCGGCCTGGCCTGGCTGCTCGCCGCACTGCTCGGCGGCGCGCCCTCCGGGGTGAGCCAGGGCGGGGAGGCCGCGGCCGACGGGGTGTCACGGTCCGCGGTGGCGGCGGTCGGGCTCATCGCGATGGGGATGCTGCTGTCGTCCGCCCTGGGCCCCATGCTCGACATCATCGGCGCGGGTCCGTAGCGAGGATGGCCCCGGCGCCGCGGAGCAGTTCGGCGCGCAGCGCGCCCGCCGGGATGTCGGGGAACTGCGTGATCGGGTCGGCTACGGCGGCGAGCGCCTGGGCGGCGCGGACGCGGGCGCGCCAGTCGGGGTCGGGGCCCGCGAGCAGGGCGACGGCCTGCTCGATGATGCGCACCACCCGGGACATGATCTCGGTGGTCTCGTCGCCGTAGACCGAGGCGTCGCGAAGGAGCAGGGCCATGGTGTCGCGGTGGGCGAGCATGACGTCCGTGCAGCCGGTGAGCACGCCCTGCCGTACCTGGTCGGCCGGCAGGGCCGCGGCGGCCTCCACCGTGGCGGCCAACTGCTCGATCGGCGCGGCGACCAGGGCGGCCAGGATCTCGCTCTTGCCCCGGAAGTGGTGGTAGAGCGAGGGCTTGCTGATCCCCACCCGCTCGGCGATGTCGCGCATGGAGGCCGCGCGGTACGTCTGCGCGGCGAACAGCTCCCGCGCCGTCTCGATGATCCGTGAGCGGGTGTCGCCTGGCTCGGTATTGGGCGGCAACGGCGGTCCTTCGGTCCGGTGGTGACGAGTGATCCCAGCCTAGCATTGCCTACCTTCCGGTAGGTAGGCTATCGTCGGCTGCCTACCGACCGATAGGTCGGGTCATTTGCCGAGGGAAGGATCGACGATGACAGAGATCCACGGCTCCACGGCCGCCGGGTTCGAGGCGGTGCGGGAGGCGTTCGAGCGCAACTTCGCCGAAGGCGGAGAGGTCGGTGCGGGCGTCACGCTCTACCGGCGCGGTGAGCCAGTGGTGGACCTGTGGGGCGGGTACGCCGACCCGGAGACCCGCCGCCCCTGGCAGCGGGACACGATCGCCGCCATCGCCTCCACCTGCAAGACCTTCGCCGCGGGGGCGCTGCTGACGCTGGTCGAGCGCGGCGAGGTGGACCTCGCGGCCCCGGTCGCCCGCTACTGGCCGGAGTTCGCCCAGCGCGGCAAGGGCGAGATCACCGTGCGCACGCTGCTCTCCCACCAGGCCGGGCTGCCCAGCCTGCACGACTGCCCGGTCAGCCTGGAGACCCTGCGCGCCTGGACCCCGATCACCGACACCCTCGCCGCCGCGACCCCCGAGTGGCCGCCCGGCACCGCGCACGGCTACCACGGGGTCAGCATCGGCCATCTGGCCGGCGAGATCGTCCGCAGGATCTCCGGCGGGACCTTGAGCGAGTACCTGGCCGGTGAGATCACCGGGCCGCTCGGCCTGGACTGCTACGTCCGGGTTCCGGACGCGGCCATGCCGCGGCTGGCCACGATGGTGCTGCCGGACGCCGAGTCGCTGCGCCTGGGCATGCGGATACCGGAGATGGCCGACTTCGTCACGGCGCTGAACGACCCGGAGACCCTGACCTACCGCGCCCTGTACGGGAGCGTCGCGATGGGCTGGGAGTCGGGCAACGACCCGCGGACCTTCCAGGTGGAGAGCCCGTCGATGGACGGAGTCGCCTCGGCGCACTCGCTGGCCCGCTACTTCGCCGCGATGATCGGCGAGGTGGACGGCATCCGGCTGTTCGGCCCTGATCTGGTCGAACAGATCAGGGAGCCGCAGGCCGACGGGATGGACATGATCCTGCGGACGCGCACGGCGTGGGGCGTGGGCTTCGCCGTGCCCGGCGGGCCGTTCTGGCCCGCGCCCGAGAAGATCACCGGGCTCTTCGGGCAGAGCGGGGCCACCGGGTCGTTCGCCTTCGCCGACCCCGACCGCGGCCTCGCCTTCGGCTATGTGCCCAACCGGGGCTCCGAACTCCTCGAAGGCGGTGACTTCCGGGTCAGGTCGCTGGTCGAAGCGGTATACGCCGTCGTGGCCTGACCGGAGGGTCAGGGGGCCGATGAGGCCAGGCGGGCGTCCACCGCCTCGGCCGAAAGGACGTGCTCGATCACCCGGACCGCGTTCCCCACGATCCCGGCGCGCCGTCCCAGCGTGCTGGTCGCGATCTCCAGGTTGCGCGTGGTGTAGGGGAGGGAGCGCCGGTAGACCGTCTCCCGGATGCCGGTCAGGTAGTGCTCCTTGGTCTCGGCCATGTCGCCGCCCAGCACCAGCACCCCGGGGTTGAGCAGGCTGACCGCCGTGGCCAGCACGATGCCGAGCGTGCGGCCGGCCTCCTGGGTGACGTCGATCGCGTCCGGGTCGCCCGCCTGGACCAGGCGTACCACGTCGCGGCTGGAGGACGCGTCGCGTCCCATCCGGGTCAGCTCGCGCGCCACCGCGCGCCCGCTGGCCAGGGAGGCGACGCAACCGCGCGACCCGCACGAGCAAACGCGGTCGTCCTCCTCCCTGATCCGCACGTGGCCGATGCTGCCGGCCGCGTCCTCCGCGCCCCGGTAGATGCGGCCGTCGAGCACGATCCCCGCGCCGACGCCGGTCGAGACCTTGACCAGCAGCAGCGACCGGGACCCGCGCCAGGAGGCCCACCATTCGCCCATCGCCATGGCGGTCGCGTCGTTCTCCACCAGGATCGGCACGTCGAACGATCCGCGCAGGACATCGGCGATGGGGTAGTCGTCCCAGCCGGGCATGAGGAAGGACCGCACGACCCGGCCGGACTCGTGGTCCACCGAGCCGGGTACCGCGATTCCGACGCCGCACACCGCCGACATCGGGCTGCCGGTCTTGTCCAGCAGCCGGAAGAACGCCTCGCGGACCCAGTCCAGCACGTGCTGCGGGCCGCGGTCGATGTGGATCTCGGCGAACTCCTCGGCCACCGCCGTGGCCGACATGTCGGTCAGCGCGACGCCGGCATGCCCGGCTCCGAGGTCGGCGACGAGCACCAGCCGCGCGGCCGGGTCGACTTCGAGGACCGACGGCGGACGTCCGCCCTCCGAGACGCCCACCCCGCACTCGCGGATGTAGCCCGCCTCGATGAGCCGGTCCACCCGATCACTGATCGTCGATCGGGACAGCCCGGTGTACGCGATCAGCTCCTTGCGGGTACGGCAGCGCCCTTCCCGGATGAGCCGCAGGATCTGGCCAGGTGACAGGCTCTCTCACCCCTTCTCCGCGCCGGCCGTCAGCCCCTCGGTGAGCAGGCGTTCGCCGGCGAAGAACAAAATCACGACCGGGAGCGTCAGCACCACCGATCCCGCCATCAGTACCGTAGTGGGAATCTCGATACTCCCGGCAAGTTGTGACAGACCTAGCGAAACCGTCCACTTCTCCCTGCGCTCCACCAGGAACAGCAGCGCGAACAGGAACTCGTTCCAGGCGATCATGAAGACGTAGAGCCCGGTCGCCATCAGCGCCGGCTTGGACAGCGGCAGCGTGACCCGCCACACCGTGGCCAGCCGCCCGCAGCCGTCGATCGCCGCCGCCTCCTCCACGCCGGCCGGCACCGTCTCGAAATAGTTGCGCAGCATATAGACCGTCACCGGGATCGTCTGGGAGATGTACACCAGCACCAGCCCCACCAGCGAGCCCCGCAGCCCCATCATGGTGAACAGCACGAACAGCGGAATCGCCAGCACGATCGCCGGGAACAGGTAGACGGCCAGGAACAGGAAGTGCACCTGACGGCGGCCGAAGAAACGCAGCCGGGCCACCGCGTAAGCGCCGGGAATGGCGATCGCCAAAGTCAGCGCCACGGCGGCGATCGCGATGAGCGCGCTGTTCCTGATGAACGTCAGGAAACCCTGCCCGCCCGACTCCTCCGAGGCCAGCACCTCACGGTAGGTCCCGATGGTGATCTCCGACGGCAGCAGCGCGCCCGGGCGGAGGATCAGGTCCTGGATGTCGCGCAGGGACAGCATGACCATGTAGTAGAACGGGAACGCGGTGGCCACCACGAGCACCGCGATCACCACCCACCGCAGCACCCCCAAGACGGCCCGCTCCACCCGGTCGCGGGTCCACCGGCGGGCGGGCGCGGTGCTCATGGCCCCTCCTTCGCGAAGAAGCGCAGGTAGATCGTCAGGAAGACGACCAGTACGACGGCCAGCACGAGAGCCTGGGCCGCCGACGCGCCGATGTCGCCGCGCGCGGTGAGCAGGTTGTAGACCCGCACGCTGACCACCTCGGTCCCGGCCGCGCCGCCGGTCAGCAGGTAGACGTCATCGAACTTGTTGAAGGTGAACACGAACCGCAGCACCGCCAGCAGCGCGATCACCCGCCCGAGCTGGGGCAGCGTGACGTGCGCGAACCGCTGCACGGGCGTGGCCCCGTCCACCAGCGCGGCCTCGTCCAGGTCACGGGGCAGCGCCTGGAGCCTGGCCAGGATGAACAGGAACGCGAAGGGGAAGTACCGCCACGCCTCGAAGGCGATCACGGTGAGCAGTGCCAGGGGCACGTCCACGCCGAGGAAGGTGCCTTCGGCCTGGGTGAGGAAGGCGACCGGGGCGTCCCAGCCGAGCAGCCGGGTGCCGAGCACGTTGGCGATGCCGTACCGGGGGTCGAGCATGACCTCCCACACGAACGTGGCGGCGACCACCGGCGCGACGTACGGCAGCAGGATGGACGCGCGCACCAGCGTGCGGCCGCGAAAGCCGCCGCGCAGCGCCAGCGCGGCGACCAGCCCGCCGCCGATGGAAAGGGCCGTGCCCGCCACGGTGTACACGAGGGTGGTGGCCAGCGAGCCCCAAAAGCCCGGCTCGGACAGCACGTAGGCGAAGTTGCCGAGCGTGTGGTTGCCGAGCAGGCCGGTGTAGCGGATGTTGATGAGCCGGGCGTCCTGGAAGGCCAGCATGATCGCCCAGGCCATCGGGACGATCACCACGACCAGTGTGATGACCAGCGTCGGGGAGATCAGGACCAGCCCGGCGCGCGACTCCTGCCCGCGCAGGGTGCGCGAGCGGCGGGGGGAGGTGCGCGCCGGGGTCATTGCCGCAGGCCGCGCTTGATCGCCTCGACGTCCCGCCTGGCCTGCGCGGCGGCCTGCTGCGGGGTGAGCGAGCCGGTGACGACGCCGTTGAGCGCCTTGGGCACCGGCAGTTCGCCCATGGCCGCGCCGACCAGCTTGCCCTGGCCCTGCGGGATGCCCCACCGGGAGAAGGTCTCAGGGCTGGTGCGCAGCGCGTCCAGCACGGACTTCGGGTAGACCTCCGACAGTGGCCGCTTGCCGTCGACGCCGGCGGGCGCGCGGCTCCAGGCGTCCGCGTAACCCTCGCGTACCGGGACCTTGCCCTCGGGCGCCATGCCGAACCACCGCTCGTAGCCGTCGCTCATCATGTAGGTGACGAAGGAGCGCGCGGCGTCCTTGTCGGCCTCCCTGGTGACCGCCCAGGAGACGATCTCGCCGTATTGCGCGGGGCGCGGGGAGTCCGGGCCGGACAGCGCGGTCACCACGCCGGTGTTCTCGGCCAGGAACTCCGGGTCGGCGCGGCACTCGGCGCAGCTCGGCAGCGTGTCCCGGCGCAGCCCGGCCAGCTCGTCGAGCACGAACGACGACCAGATCGTCATCGCGGCCCTGCCGGAGAAGTACGTCGCCCGGGTGGTGTCCACGTCCTGCTTGCCGGGCACGGAGAAGTTCCTGGCCAGCTCGCCGTAGAGCTGGAAGGCCCGTACGCACGCGGGGGAGTCCAGCGCCACCGCGCCGCGCCCGTCGATCATCTGGCAGCCGTTGGCCAGCGCGAGGTGCTCGAAGCTCTGCGCGGTGAAGGAGTCGCGGGCCGACAGGGCGAGCGTGATCCCGGCCATGTCGTCGCGGTTCAGCGCGCGTGCCGCCGTGAGCAGCCCGGCAAGCGTCCGCGGCGGCTCCAGGCCCGCCTTGGCGAACAGGTCCTTGCGGTAGAGGAGGAGCTGCGCCCAGGCGTCGCTCGGTACAGCCAGCAGCCGCCCATCCGCGGTGTTGAGCTCCAGCGCGCGCGGGATGAAGGTGTCCCTGCCCAGCTCTTCCACGACCGCGCCGGGGGTCTCCAGGTCCAGCAGGTCGTCGGCCTCCAGCTCGCGCACCGACGCCAGTGGCAGCGCGCCGATCACGTCGGGCAGCTCACCGGCCGCCGCGGCGGCGGTGATGACCTGGCTGAACTGGTCCTCCGCGACGCCCACGAGATCGACCTTGATCCCGGTCCGCTCGGCGAAGTCGGCCGCGATCGCCCGCTGCGCCGCCATGCGGTCGGGGAGGTTCTCCTCCGTCCAGACGGTGATGGTGGAGTCGTCGCGCCCTTCGCCGCCGCCGCAACCGGCCAGGAGTGCGGCGAGGGTCAGGGAGCAGGCCGCGGCGAACGCCCTTCCCGGCATGTGCTCGCCCCCTCACGTCAGGTAGGCCCCCATCGGTGATGTGCGCGTCCACTACCCCTGGCGGCGGCGGTAATCCAGTCGCGTGGGGGCGCGGGCTTGGGGGCGTGGTACGTCTCATTCCACTTATGCGTGATTCAAAAGCGGGTAGAGTGTTGGTGGAAGCAGTAACCCAGATGCTTTTGATTGATCAGAAAGCATAAGTCTCGGTGTGCAACGTTACAATCCCCCGAAACCGACTGTGAATCCCCCTGTGAAGACTGTTGTGAACCGCGTCGTCAGCATCAAGGGACCGGGCTCCGTCGAGGTGATCGGCGAGCGTCCCGCGGAGTTGTCTCCCGGCAGTGTCCGCGTCCGCACCCTCTACTCGGGCATCTCCGCGGGCACCGAGCTGACCGCCTACCGTGGCACCAACCCCTACCTCACCCGGCGCTGGGACGCGGCCAACGGCCTGTTCGTCGAAGGGCGCACCCACCTCTACCCGCTGACCGGCTGGGGCTACCAGGAGGTCGGCGAGGTGGTCGAGGCCGCCCCCGACGTCACCGACCCCCCGCTCGGCTCGATCGTGTGGGGCATCTGGGGCCATCGCGGCGAGGCGGTGGTGCCCGCGGCCAAGCTGGCGGGGCACGTCCTGCCGCCCGGCGCCGACCCGCTGACCGGCGTCTTCGCCCGGGTGGGCGCGATCGCGCTCAACGCCGTGCACGCCGCGGGGATCCACCTCGGTGACGAGCTGGCGGTCTTCGGGCAGGGCGTGATCGGCCTGCTGGCCACCCGCCTGGCGGTGCTCAACGGGGCGAGGGTGGTCGCCGCCGACGCGATCCCGCAGCGCCTCGCGCTGGCCAAGGCGTACGGCGCGGCCGAGGCGTTCGACGTGACCTCCGGGTCGGCCGCCGAGTTCGTCCGCAAGCTGACCGGCGGCGTGGGCGCCGACACCGCGATCGAGCTGAGCGGCAACCACGCCGGGCTGCACGAGGCGATCAGGACGGTCCGCCGCGGCGGCCGGGTGGTCGCGGCCGGCTTCTACCAGGACGGCGCGCTCGACCTGCGGCTCGGCGAGGAGTTCCACCACAACCAGGTGCAGCTCGTGGCCTCCCAGATCTCCAGCGTGGCCTCCTGGCTGGTCCACCGGTGGGACGTCCCGCGGTTGCAGCGCACGTTCATGGACCTGGCCGTCGCCGGCCGGGTCGACACCGCCGCGCTGGTCACCCATGTGGTCGATGTCGCCGAGGCCGCCGAGGTCTACGCGATGATCGACCGGCGTCCGCACGAGGTGCTCCAGGTGGTCTTCAAGTTCGATTCCGCGTCCGAGCAGAGTACGGCGCCCGAGGAGTCCGTCCAGCGATGACAGCTATGACAGCTATGACAGCGAAAACCATGCGGATCACCTGCCAGGAGCAGCTCCTTCCCGGCCGCTCCTTGCAGGAGAAGTTCGACTTCGCGACCGCTGCCGGGTTCGACGGCATTGAGCTGCGCGGCAAGGGCGGGCGGCATTTCGAGTCCCGGCTGCCCGAGCTGACGCGGGCCAAGGCCGACGGCGTGGTGATGCCGACGGTCTGTGTGGACATGCCCCACTTCATCGGCGACTTCTCGGCCGAGCTGCGCCGCGACGCGATCGACCAGTTGCGGTCGCAGCTCTCGGTGATCGCCGAGCTGGGCGGCCTCGGAGTGATGACGCCCGCCTCGTGGGGGCGGTTCTCGCTGCGGCTGCCGCCGTTCGAGCCGCCGCGCCCACCCGCTGAAGACCGGGCGGTGCTGCTCGACGCGCTGACCGAGCTGGGCGAGCACGCGGGCGCGCTGAACGTGCTGATCATGCTGGAACCGCTCAACCGCTACGAGAACCACATGGTCAACACCCTCGCCCAGGCCGTCGAGCTGTGCCGGGCGACCGGGCTCGGCTCGGTCCGGGCGGTCGGCGACACCTACCACATGAACATCGAGGAGGACGACCCCTGCTCGGCGCTCGCCGAAGCCGCTCCCTACCTCGCGCACATGCAGGTCAGCGAGTCCAACCGGCACCAGCCGGGCACCGGCCACCTGGACTGGGCGGCCCACCTGGCCACGCTCGACGCGGTCGGCTACCACGGCGACCTCGCCCTGGAGTGCCGGCTGCGCGGCGAGCCGGAGACGGCGCTCCCGCAGACGGCCGCGTTCCTCAGAAAGTTCCTGTGATCCCCGTCCTCCCCCGGTGACCCCTAGGAAGCCATGATTCCCCCGGTGCAAGCACCTGCCCGCCCCACGACCATCGCCGAGCCCTCGGCCGAAGAGGCCGGAATACGCCGCGGCGCGATCCGCGTCCTGCTGGCCAACTGGACCGGCGCCTACACCGTGCCCTCCCGCAGGCTCTACCCCCACCAGTGGAGCTGGGACTCGGCGTTCATCGCGATCGGCGCCGCCCGCTGGTCGCCGCGCCGGGCCCGCACCGAGCTGATGACCCTGTTCGGCGGGCAGTGGCGCGACGGCCGGGTGCCGCACATCGTGTTCAACCCGGCGGTGCCCGAAGACGCCTACTTCCCCGGCCCGGCCTTCTGGCAGGCCACCGCGCCTTCCGGAGCGCGCACCTCGGGCATCGTGCAGCCCCCCGTGCACGCGCTGGCCGCCTGGCGGGTGCACCTGGCCGACCCGGACCGCGCCTTCCTCTACCGGATCTACCCCAGGCTGGAGGCCCAGCACCGGTTTCTGCGCACGTCCCGGCGGATGTCGGGGTCGGAGCTGGTGTCGATCGTGCACCCGTGGGAGTCCGGGATGGACAACAGCCCCGTATGGGACGCTCCGCTGGCGAAGGTCCCCGCTCCGCCCATGCGGGAGCGCCGCCGCGACCTCGCGCACGTCGCCGCGGGCGAGCGGCCCACCGACCGCGACTACGCCCGCTACACCGCCATCGCCGCCGCCTACCGTGACGCCGGCTACACCGGCCGCACCGGCTTCGTGGTGGAAGACCCGCTGTTCAACGCCCTGTACGGCGCGGCGGAGTCAGCGCTCGCGCGGATCGCGGCCGTGGTGGACGCCGACCCCGCCCCGCACCTGCGCAGGGCCGAAGAGATCACCCAGGCCATGCTGGAGCGGCTGTGGGACCCTTCGGGCGGCATCTTCCGCGCCCGAGACGCGCGCACCGGCGAAATGCTGCCCGAGGACAGCGTGGCCGGGCTGGTCCCGCTGATCCTGCCCGGCCTGCCCGCCGACGTCGCCGACCGGCTGGTGGCCACCGCCGTGGCCCGGTTCGGCCTGAAGGACGGCACGCTGCTGCCGAGCTACCCGCCGGGCGGGGCCGCCTTCGAGCCCGCCCGCTACTGGCGCGGCCCGAGCTGGCTGAACACGAGCTGGCTGGTGCTCGAAGGGCTGCGCGCCGCCGACCCCGGGCTCGCCCACAGGCTGGGCGCGCAGATGCTGCGGGCGGTGCGCGAGGCCGGGTTTCGCGAATACTTCAACCCGTTCACCGGCGAGGGGCACGGCTGCGGCGACTTCGGCTGGTCCGCCGCGCTGGCCCTCGACGTGCTCGCCGACCCCGCGCTACGCGCTCAGTACCGCCTGGACCGCGTGCCTGCGCCGCTCGGCCAGCTCGACCAGCAGCGCGGGGGCGTCGTCGAAGGCGGCGACCTCGGTGATCAGGTGCTCGCGTAGCGCCGATCCGCGCGCGCGGAGCAGGCCGATGGTCTCGGCGGACAGCCGTTCGCGGTCCCACAGGTGCGCCATGCCGCGCGGCACCCGGCCGATCTGCGCGCAGCGGATGCCCAGCCCGTTGTGATGAAACTCCTCGCCGAGCCGTACCTGCTCCGCGCCGTCGGTGTAGAAGGCCAGGTCGATGACGGTCCCCTGGGGGCGCAGCAGGCGCAGCGCCAGGGCCAGCGCGCCCGGCCGGCCACGGCACTGGAAGACCACGTCGGCCCCGCGGTCGCCGGGGCCGTGCCGCCAGCGCTGCTTGACCGTCAGCGGCGCGTCCGCCGCCTCGGGGTCCAGCGCCCGCGCGCCGAGCGCCTCGGCGGCCCGCCGCCGCGACGGCGTGCCGTCGACGACGATCACCTCGGCCGCGCCGTGCTCCAGCGCGAACGCCGTGACCAGCAGCCCGACCACGCCCGCGCCGGTGACGGCCACCCGCCGCCCGCGCACCCCGTCGCCGAGCTGCCCCGCGGCCGGGCCGTAGACGTCGTGGGCCGCGTGCAGCAGCCCGTTGGCGCAGATCGGGCCCATGTGGGCGACCCAGATGCCGAGCATCGGGTCGATCTCGCCGGGTAGCTCGACGAACCGCTCGCTCATCGGATCGGCCACGTGCACCGTGCGGTGGCCGTACGTCATGGCGACCACCGCGCCCTCCGACACGGCGGCGGTGCGGCTCTCGGTGACCCGGCCCACCTGCATGTAGCCGATCCCGGTGACCGGGTACTCGATGGCCGGCTCACCGTCGGTGAACAGGCCCAGCCCGCCGTCCCAGGAGGTGCGCAGGTAGGGGTTGGTGCCCTTGAGGTAGGTCAGTTCGGTGCCCGCGGAGATCCCGCTGTAGAGGGTCTCCACCCGGAACCGGCCGTCGGCCACGTCCGGCACGGCCTCGGTCACGATCTCCGCGCGGCCCGCCGCCGGGATGCGGAGCACCCGTCCCTCACCCATCGCCGTCCTCCAATGCGACCGGCCGGCCGAGCCCGGCCGAGGAGGTGAGCGCGCAGGCCAGCCGGTGGGTGCGCAGCGCCTCCTGGTACGGCGCGCGCACGTCGTCGCCGGTCCCGCGCACCGCGTCCACGAAGGCCCGGTCCACCCGGGTGCGGGCATGGCCCGGGTCGCGCTCCACCCGCCTGCCCTCCGAGGTGTGCGTCACCAGCTCGTCCTCGCCGAGGTCCAGCGCGATGCCGTCGGCCTGCACCTCCAGCCCCGCCCGGTGCTTCCAGCCGAGCAGGCAACTGGTGGCCAGCAGCCCGGCCGCGCCGTTGCGGAAGCGCAGCACGGCCGCCGTGGCCCGATCGACGTCGCCCTCCTGCCCATCTGTGGCGGCCGAGGGCACCGCGTGCACCTCGCCGACCTCGCCGACCAGCGTCCGCGCCAGGTCAAGGACATGGATCGCCTGTTCGAGCACCTGGCCGCCGGACATCGCGCGGTGCGGCCACCAGCCCACCGGGGGGATCTTGTCCAGCCAGTGGGCGAGGGCCAGCCGTACCGGACGGCCGTCCAGCAGGGCGCGGGCCCGGTCCAGGACGTCCAGGTAGCGCCAGTGGTGGCCGACCGCGGTCGGCACGCCCCGCCGGGCCGCCTCGGCGGCTATCTTCTCGGCGGTGGCGGCGTCCAGCGCAAGCGGCTTCTCCACGAACAGCGGCAGGCCGAGGGAGAGCGCGTCCAGTTCGGGAGTGCCATGGGCGAACGGCGGGACGCAGACGTACACCGCGTCCAGCGAATCCGCCGCGAGCAACGCCTCATGCCCGGAATATGCGGGCACCCCATATTCGCCAGCGAGTACTCGTGCTTTATCAAGCACTGTGTCGGCGATTCCGGCGATTTCCACGTCCGGGAACGACGACAGCACCGCGGCGTGGCGCGCGGCCACGTTTCCCGCGCCCACGATGCCGATCCGTATGCGATTCACGACGATGGACTGCCACCAGCACATCCGCTCAAACCGGCGATGTGATGTTCATTCACCTCAGATCAGGGCAGTCAGTGTCGCACCCAACGTTCCACCGATCGGGGAAGGCGATGGACCATGAGGTACCGGTGTACCCGCGGGTAGACCTGCGGGGCGGCGCGATGGACGCGTACGCCAAGGTGCGGCGCTGGGCTCGGCGGCGCACCAGCAGGGCGACCGACTGGCCCCTCGACCGGCTCGTGGCGGCCAAGGGAACGCGCGGGGTGAGCGTCATCCTGCCCGCCAAGGACGAGGCGGCGACGGTCGGCGGGATCGTCTCGGCGATCCGCACCGGCCTGCCCGCGCTGGTCGATGAGATCCTGGTCGTCGACTCGCGCTCGGCCGACGCCACCGCCAGGGTCGCGGCGGAGGCGGGCGCCAGGGTCGTCCACCAGGACGCCGTGCTCCCGCACCTTCCCGCGCTGCCCGGCAAGGGCGACGCACTGTGGAAGGGACTCGCCGCCGCAGGTGGTGACTTCGTCGTGTTCGTCGACGCGGACCTGCGCAACTTCGGCCCGCACTTCGTCAGCGGCCTGCTCGGCCCGCTGCTCACCACCGAGGAGATCGGGTTCGTCAAGGCGCTCTACGAGCGCCCGCACATCACCGAGGACGGCGTCACGCACCCCGGCGAGGGCGGCCGGGTCACCGAACTGGTGGCCCGGCCCTTGCTCAACCTTTACTGGCCGGAGCTGTCCGGCTTCGTCCAGCCGCTCGGCGGCGAGTACGCCGGCCGGCGGGACGTGCTGGAACGGGTCCCCTTCGTCAGCGGCTACGGAGTCGAACTGGGCCTGCTCATCGACCTGCTCGGGATCATCGGGCTGGACGGCATGGCACAGGTCGACCTCGGCGACCGCGTACACGCCCACCAGTCCACGGCCGCGCTCGGCCGGATGGCCGGGCAGATCCTGCTGACCGCGTGGTCCCGCCTGGACCGGCAGGGGCGGATCGTCTCATCCGAACCTCTGAACCCCTACCTGCTCCAGTACGAGCGGGGACGACCACGGGTCAGCGACGTCAGTGTCGCGGAACGGCCACCGCTCGCCTCGGTGGCCAGGCAGAAAGCGGGGCGGCAAGGATGAACCTCACCGTGTTGATGAACAGCGGGCCGTGGCTGGCCGTGCCGCCCGCCGGGTACGGCGGGATCGAGAACGTGGTCGCCACCCTGGTCCCCGAACTCCGCAGCCGGGGCGTGCGCGTGGTGCTCGCCGCGGTCGGCGACAGCACCCTTGAGGTGGACGAACGGGTGGAGGTCTACCCGGCGGGGCGGTTCCCTCTGTTGCAACGGCCCTACAACCAGGTCATGGGCGTGCCGCACGCCCACCTGGCCAAGGTGGTGGCCGAACTGCGCCGCCGCCACGACATCGACCTCGTCCACGACCACGTGGAGGTCGTCGGCCCCGCCGTACTGTCCGCGCTCGGCGACGAGGGGCCGCCCGTGCTGCACACCCTGCACTGGGACCTCGCCAAACACCCGCACTTCTACGGGGCCTTCCCCGGCGACCGGATCCGCACCAACGGGGTGTCCCGCTCGCAGTTGGACCGGGCCCCCGCCGCGCTGCGCGACTCCGCCCTCGGCTTCGTCCACCTCGCCACCCCGCTCGCCGGGTGCGCCCCGGTGGCGGGCAAGGAGGACCATCTGGTGGTCATGGGCCGGATCTGCCATCTGAAGGGCCAGCACGTCGCCGCCCGGCTGTGCCAGAAGCTCGGCATCCCGCTGGTGCTCGCCGGTCCGGTGGGGCCGCTGGACGATCCCGACGAACTGGCCGCCGTGCTGGACGACCCGGACGACCCCCACCACGCCAACCCCGACGTGCGCTACTACGCGGGCAGCGTGGCCCGTTACGTGGACGGCGACATGGTCCGCTGGGTCGGCTCGGTGACCGGCGAGGAGCGCGACCGGCTGTACGCGTCGGCGCGCGCCGCGCTGTTCCCGCTCCAGTGGGACGAACCGGGCGGCACGGCGGTCGTGGAGGCGCTGGCCCTCGGCGTCCCGGTGGCCGGGCTGCGCAGGGGCGTACTGCCCGAGATCGTCGAGCACGGGCGTACCGGGCTGCTCGCCGACACCGAGGAGGAACTCGCCGAACTTCTCGGCAGGATCGGCGAGATCGACCCGGAGGAGTGCAGGTCGGTGGCGCGCGAGCGGTTCACGCCGGGCGCGATGGCCGAGCGGTATCTGGAGCTTTACCACGAGGTCACCTCAACACGGCGGCGTGACAGGAGTTAGTGTTTCCGGCTGGTGAGGAAGTCGGTCTTTCCAGCGGGAGATCATTGTTGGCAGAACAGGTGGGGCGTCGCTCAGAGGACCGGGAGGGCGAGCCGGAAGGTGCCCGCCGGGCCTCTCGGGTGATCCGGCGCGAACTGGGCATGGGCGGCACGCTCGTGGCCGTCGCCTTCCTGTGCGCCTCGCTGTCGCCGTCGCTGCTGCCCCGCCCCTGGACGTTGCAGGGCGTGGTCGCCGGGCTCGCGGCGGTCCTCGGCTACGGCCTCGGCAGCGCGATCTCCGCGGTGCTGCGCCGGGTCTTCGGGCTCATCCCGAGCCCGCGCGCCCGGCGCGTCGCCTGGTGGCTGCTGGTGGCCGGCGGCGCGGTGGTGGCCCTGTCGGTGCTGTGGTTCAGCGCCGACTGGCAGCGCGAGATCCGGCTCAGCGTCGGCATGGACCCGAACATCGTGTGGTTCATCCCGCTGATCGCGCTGGTCGCCCTGGCCACCTTCACGGCGCTGCTCGCCCTGGCCCGCGCGGTACGGCTGGGCACCCGCAAGCTGATCGCGCTGCTCGGCCGCTTCGTGCCCGCGCTGGTCGCCAAGGTCGCGGGCCTGGCCGTCGCCGGGTTCCTGGTCTCGGTGTTCGCCAACGACGTGCTGTTCGCCGGGTTCGTCGAGGTGATGAACAACACCTCCTCGCTGGCCAACGGCTCCACCAGCCCGGGCATCCACGCGCCCGCCTCCAGCAGGCTGTCCGGCGGTCCCGGCTCGCTGGTGTCGTGGGGATCGCTCGGCCGCACCGGCCGCGACCTCATCGGCACCACACCCACCAAGCAGCAGCTCAGCACCTTCGCCGGGCGGCCCGCCAAGGAGCCGATCCGGGTCTACGTCGGGCTGGACTCCGCGCCCACCATGGCCGAGCAGGCCCGCCTGGCCGTACGCGAGCTGGAGCGGACCGGCGCCTTCGACCGCGCGGTGCTGGCCGTGATGGGCACCACCGGCAGCGGGTGGGTCGACTCCGACGGGGCCGACTCGCTGGAGTACATGTACGCGGGCGACACCGCCATGGTCGCCATGCAGTACTCCTACCTGCCGAGCTGGCTGTCGTTCGTGGTGGACCAGGCCAAGGCCGCCGAGGCGGGGCGGGCGCTGGTCTCGGCGGTGGAGGCCAGGCTGGCCACGCTGCCCGCCGGCGGCAGGCCCCGGCTGGTGGCGTTCGGCGAGAGCCTGGGGTCGTATTTCGTCGAGCAGGGGTTCGGCGGCGACCTCGACGACCTGCTCACCGCCACCGACGGGGTGCTGCTCGCCGGGCCGCCGAACGCCAATCCGATCTGGCGCTCGGTCGTGGCCCGGCGCGACCCTGGCAGCCCCGAGTGGCGACCGCTCTACCAGGGGGGCAAGCAGGTGGCGTTCGGGCAGACCCCGCACGACCTGGCCGACGCCGGCCGGCCCGGCCTGGTCTACCTGCAGAACGCGTCCGATCCGGTGGTGTGGTGGAACCCGTCACTGATCTGGCGCAAGCCGGCCTGGCTGGCCGAGCCGAGCGGTCCCGACGTCGCCCCGGCCATGCGGTGGTATCCGGTCGTGACGTTCTGGCAGGTCGTGGTGGATCTCACCATCGCCCTGGGAGTGCCCGACGGGCACGGCCACCGCTACGGCCCCAACCTGGTGAACGGCTGGGCCGCGGTCGCCGCCCCGGAGGGCTGGACCCCCGCCGACACCGACCGGCTCCGCACGATCATCCAGTACCGATAGGTGATTCGCCGCCCTTCACCCGGTCGATCCATGAGTGCCACTCGGCCCGGGTGAACTCCAGCACCGGCCCCGCCTCGTGCTTGCCGTCCCGGACCGCGACGCCGCCGCCCGGCAGCACCGCGACCTGCACGCAGTTGCCGCCGTTGCACCGGGAGGAGATCCTCCACCGCAGACCGGAATGCCGGTCATCACCCGGATTTTCCATCGACTCTCCTTGCCATTGGCCGAGTTACGTGCCGGGCGCGCCGGCCGGTCGCCATCACTCCGCGTACGATCTGCTGATCTCCGCGATCCGGGCCGTCGACCTCGCCGGATCGAGCCCCGCCGCGCGGAGGCTTTCCAGGGCCTCCCGATAGATCTCGATCTCGGTGGGCTTTTCGAGATAGATCAGCCCCATGAGACCTTCGACGAAGACGGTGTCGGGCACCGCCGGATCGGAAAGCTGGAGGAAGGTGAACGCGTTGTCCAGCCCCATGTGCGCGCCCACGCTGAACGGCACGACCTGGACCACCACGTGCGGCAGCTCCGCCAGCTCCACGACGCGCGCGAGCTGGGCCCGCATCACGCCGGGGCCGCCGATGTGCCGGTGCAGGACCGATTCGTCCAGCACCGTCCAGTAACGCGGCGGCGACTCGCGGAACAGCAGCTCCTGCCGTTTGAGCCGGGTCTCGACCCGCTCCTGAAGGACGTCGGGCCGGATGCGGGGGAGCACGCCCTTGATCACGGCCCGCGCGTAGTCCTCCGTCTGGAACAGGCCGGGCACCAGGCAGGTCTCGTAGACGGTGATCGAGGTGGCCGCCTCTTCCAGGCCGATGAAGCCGCGCACGTCGGGGTCGTCGTACTGCTGCCACCAGCCCGGTTGCTTGGCCTCCTGGGCCATCGTCATCAGGGTCTGGGTCTCGGTGGCGTCGCCCGCGGCGTAGATGGCGGCGAGGTCGCGTACGTCGCGCAGGCTCGCCGCGCGCTGGGCGGTCTCGATGCGGCTGATCTTGGCGGGAGAGCAGAGCAGCTTCTGGGCCACCTCGTCGATGCTGAGGCCCGACTCCTTGCGGAGCTCGCGCAGGCGGGCGGCGAGCTGGCGGCGCCGGAGGGTGGGATTGGCTGCGGCCATCGGCGCTCACCTCATCACGATGCCGCGGGGACCTGGCGGAATCGGTCGTCCGCGGGCGGCCTGCCCCCGCCTGCGAAGCGATCCTGACTGCCAACGATAGCCCGGTATGGCAGGCACGATAGGTGACCGCCACAGGTACATTCCTGTGGCAATTGCCAGAGGCATGTCGTCTTTGGCAACGAATCGGCGTAAAAGGAGAGTAGGTCTCCTGCCGGGATTCTGCAAGATCGAAAGGAGGTCCGGGAGCGAGGGGGCCGGGGGGTCCGCCCCGGTCCCGCTGCCGCCGATCCACGAAAGCCGGGCCGGTGCGGTGGTCATCGGGCCGGCTTCCCGATGAATCGGAAATTTCTAGCCAAAAGGTAGATGACGGGGATTCATGCTTGTTGAGAATTACCACTGGAGAAGCGGTCCTTGGGCGCTCGCCTGCCGGCGGGTGCTGATGTGGGCCTATGCCCTGGGCGCGGAGGTGTTCGGCGAGGTCGACTCCTTCGCGTTCGTCGTCGGGTGGGAGACCGCCCGCCCGGCGCCGTTCGCGCGCGCGTACCGCGATCCCCGCTTCCGGGCGTTCACCGTCTGCCCCGGATGCGCAGGAAGCGGCGAGGCGCGCACCGGCACCGCCGTACGGCCGGCGACGCCGGCGCCGAAGTGCCGCGGCTGTGGGGGCCATGGCCGGGTGAAGCGGCGGGGCATCCGTTCTGTCTGAGGTCGGCAAATAAAGCATGAAATAGCGGGATTATGAGGAGTTTGATGTATTGGGGGGATTCTCGTCCCTACTCCTCCGGCCCGGATCCCGCTCTCTTCTCCCAAGCCGCCCGGCCACGCATGGCCGTACCCGTAAATGGGCATAACCCCTCACCGCTGAAGGGCGGTGCGATGACGGAGATATGGCCGGGTGACCCCTACCCGCTCGGCGCGACCTACGACGGCGCGGGCACCAACTTCGCCCTCTACTCGGAGATGGCGGAGAAAGTGGAGCTGTGCCTGTTCGACGACGCGGGAAAGGAGACCCGCGTCCGGCTGACCGAGGTCGAAGGCTTCGTCTACCACGGCTACCTCCCCGGCATCGGCCCCGGGCAGCGCTACGGCTACCGCGTCCACGGGCCCTACGAACCCCGCCAGGGCCGCCGCTGCAACCCCAGGAAGCTGCTGCTCGACCCCTACGCCAAGGCCATCGAGGGCGAGGTGACCTGGAACGAGGCGGTGTACGGCTACCGCTTCGGCGCCCACGACAGCCGCAACGACGCCGACTCCGCCCCCTACGTCCCCCGCTCGGTCGTGATCAACCCGTTCTTCGGCTGGGGCCACGACCGGCCGCCCGCCACGCCGTACCACGACACCGTGATCTACGAGGCGCACGTGCGCGGCCTCACCATCAGGCACCCCAAGATCCCGCCGCGCATCCGCGGCACCTACGCCGCGCTCGGCCACCCCGAGATCATCGACCACCTGAGCGGCCTCGGCGTCACCGCGCTCGAACTCATGCCGGTGCACCAGTTCGTGACCGACCAGGCGCTGGCCGACCGGGGGCTGACCAACTACTGGGGCTACAACACGATCGGCTTCTTCGCCCCGCACAACGCCTACTCCTCCACCGGCCGCCGGGGGGAACAGGTGCTGGAGTTCAAGGCGATGGTCAAGGCTCTGCACGAGGCGGACATCGAGGTCATCCTCGACGTGGTCTACAACCACACGGCGGAGGGCAACCACCTCGGGCCGACGCTGAGCATGCGCGGCATCGACAACGTCGGCTACTACCGGCTGGTGGAAGACGACCCGCGCTACTACCTGGACACCACCGGCACCGGCAACAGCATGCTGATGCGCTCCCCGCACGTCCTCCAGCTCATCATGGACTCGCTGCGCTACTGGGTCATCGAGATGCACGTGGACGGCTTCCGCTTCGACCTCGCCGCCACCCTGGCCCGCGAGCTGCACGAGGTGGACCGCCTGTCGGCGTTCTTCGACCTGGTCCAGCAGGACCCGGTGCTGTCCCAGGTCAAGCTGATCGCCGAGCCGTGGGACGTCGGGCCGGGCGGCTACCAGGTGGGCAACTTCCCGCCCAGATGGACCGAATGGAACGGCCGCTACCGCGACACCATCCGCGACCTGTGGCGGGGCCAGCCGGCCGCGCTGCCGGAGTTCGCCTCCCGGCTGACCGGGTCGAGCGACCTCTACCAGCTCGACACCCGCCGCCCGGCCGCCTCGATCAACTTCGTCACCTGCCACGACGGGTTCACCCTGCGCGACCTGGTCTCCTACGACCACAAGCACAACGAGGCCAACGGCGAGGGCAACCGCGACGGCACCGACGACAACCGCTCCTGGAACTGCGGCGTGGAGGGCCCCGCCTCGCTGACCGTGGAGGCGCTGCGCGAGCAGCAGAAACGCAACTTCCTCACCACGCTGTTCCTGTCCCAGGGGGTGCCGATGCTCTCCCACGGCGATGAGCTGGGCCGCACCCAGCGGGGCAACAACAACGCCTACTGCCAGGACGACGAGCTGTCCTGGGTCGACTGGTCGGACGTGCGGGAGAACTGGCTGCTGCTGGAGTTCACCAAGAGCCTGGCGGGGCTGCGGCGCGCGCACCCGGTCTTCCGGCGCAGGCGGTTCTTCTACGGCCGCCCGGTGCGGGGGTCGGACGACGGGCCCGGCGAGGGCCTGAGCGACATCGTCTGGCTCACCCCGGCGGGGGAGAAGATGACCGGCGCCGACTGGAACGAGGGCGAGGCCCGCTCGCTCGCCGTCTTCCTGAACGGCGACGCCATCACCGAGCCCGACCGCAGGGGCCGCCGGATCTCCGACGACTCCTTCCTGCTCATGTTCAACGCCCACCACGAGGTCATCAAGTTCACGATTCCGAAGGACTACGGCGAGATGTGGCTGACCGAGATCGACACCGCGATGCCGATCACCTTGGACACCCGGGCCTGCCGGGCCGGTGAGGACGTGGCCGTGACCGGCCGTTCGGTGCGGGTGCTGCGGCGTGTCTGAGACCCCCTCCGCGCCCGTGTCCACCTACCGCGTCCAGCTCACGCCCGAGCACGGGTTCGCCGAGGTCGCCGCGCTGGCGCCGTACCTGGCCGGGCTGGGGGTGAGTCACGTCTACCTGTCGCCGGTCCTGCAGTCGGTGCCCGCGTCCCTGCACGGCTACGACGTGACCGACCACTCGCGGGTCCGCGCGGAGTTCGGCGGCCTCGCCGGGTTCCGCGCCATGGCGGGCGCGCTGGCCGCGCACGGTCTGGGTGTCGTGCTGGACATCGTGCCCAACCACATGACCGTGCCGGTGCCCGAATCGGGCAACGCCCAGCTGTGGTCGGTGCTGCGGGAGGGCGCGGCGTCGCCGTACGCTGCGTGGTTCGACATCGACTGGGGCGAGGACGGGCGGATGACCATGCCGGTGCTCGGCCCCGGCGCGGAGGACGACCCGCCGCGCCCGCAGGGCGGGGTGCTGCGCTACCACGACCACGAGTTCCCGCTGCCCGCCGACCACTACCGGCTCGGCTACTACTGGGAGGGGCCGGGCTACCGGCGGTTCTTCGACGTCTCCTCGCTGATCGCGCTGCGCGTGGAGGACGAGGAGGTGTTCGAGGCCACCCACCGGGTGATCCTTTCCCTGGTCGGGGAGGGGCTGGTGGACGGCCTGCGGGTCGACCACCCCGACGGCCTGACCGACCCGCGCGGCTACCTGACCCGGCTGCGCGAGCGGTCCGGCGGGGTGTGGACGGTGGCGGAGAAGATCCTCGTGGGCGAGGAGCGGCTGCCCGCCGGCTGGGCCTGCGACGGCACGACCGGCTACGACGCGCTCAACCGGATCACCGGCCTGTTCGTCGATCCGGAGGGCGGCGAACCGCTCGTGGCGGAGTTCGCCCGGCGTACCGGGGTCTCCCGTGACTACGCCGCCGTGGTCTACCAGGCCAAGCGCGAGGTGCTCGACCTGTTCTTCACCACCGAGGTGGACCGCCTGGTCGCCGCCCTGGGCGGCCCGCACCTGCGGGCCGCCGCGGTCGAGCTGCTGGCGGCGATGCCCGTCTACCGCGCCTACGTGGTGCCCGGCGAGCCGCCGTCCGCGCAGGCCGTCCGCCTGGTGGAGGACGCCGGCCGGGTGGCCGCCGCCCGCCTCGGCGACGAGGCCGCGGTCGCCGAGGTCGTCAAGCGGGTCCTGTACGGCACGCCGGAGGCCGTGGTGCGCTTCCAGCAGACCACCGGCCCGGTCATGGCCAAGGGCGTGGAGGACACCGCCCTGTACCGCTGGTACCCGCTCGCCTGCCTCAACGAGGTCGGCGGCGAGCCCGGCGAGTTCGGCGGCTCGGTCGAGGAGTTCCATGACTACTGCGCCGCGCTCCCGCCGGGCACGATGACCACGCTGTCCACCCATGACACCAAGCGCAGCGAGGACGTGCGGGCCCGGCTGGCGGTGCTGTCGGAGATCCCTGACGAGTGGGCGCGGGCGGTGGACGACTGGTCCTCGCGGGTGGCCTTCGACCCGGCGCTGGACTACCTGGCCTGGCAGAACCTCATGGCCGCCTGGCCGATCGACCCGGCGCGGTTCGCCGCGTACCTGCACAAGGCGGCAAGGGAGGCCAAGACCGCCATCTCCTGGGTGCGCCCCGACCCTGTCTACGAGCACGGCCTGGACGACTTCGCCGCCCGCGCGGTGGCCGAGTGCGGCGACTCGGTGGCCGCGTTCGCCCGGCGGATCGAACCGCACGCCATGGCCAACTCGCTCGGCCAGAAGATCGTCCAGTTGATGATGCCGGGGGTCCCCGACGTCTACCAGGGCAACGAGGTCACCGACTTCTCCCTGGTGGACCCGGACAACCGGCGCCCGGTGCGGTACCCGTGCGTGCCGCACGGCGAGTGGGACGCGGCCAAGCTGCTGCTCACCAGGTCCGCCCTCGGGCTGCGGCGGCGGATGGGCGGCGGCCTGCCGTACGCGCCGCTTCGGGCGCAGGGGCCCGCGGCCGGCCACGCCGTCGCCTTCGCCCGCGGCAGGCGGTCGGCGCCCGTGGCGGTGGCGGTGGCCACGCGCCTGCCGGTGGGCCTGTCCCGGCGCGGCGGCTGGGGCGGCACCTGGCTCCCGCTGCCCGCCGGTCGCTGGCGCGACCTGCTCACCGGCCACCTCCACACCGGCCGCGTCCCGCTGGCCCACCTGCTGTCCAGGTACCCCGTCGCACTGCTGGAAAGGGAAGTCATCGATGCGCAATGACGGCTGGACCTTCGAGGTTTGGGCCCCCCGGGCCGACAGCGTGGAAGCGGAGATCGGCGGCACCCGCCATCGAATGCGCCGGACCGGCGAGCGGGGCTGGTGGTCGGCCACCGTCCCCGGAGCCGGCCACGGCACCGACTACGCGTTCATCGTGGACGGTGACGGGCCCTACCCCGACCCCATGTCCCGGCGGCAGCCCGAGGGCGTCTTCGGCCCCAGCCGGGTCTACGACCACGACAGGTTCACCTGGAGCGACCACGACTGGCGTGGCCGCGACCTGCGCGGCGCGGTCATCTACGAGATGCACGTCGGCACCTTCACGGTGGGCGGCACCTTCGCCGAGGCCGTCCGGCGGCTCGACCACCTGGTCGAGCTGGGCGTCGACTTCGTCGAACTGCTCCCGGTCCCGCCGGTCCCCGGCCGGCACAACTGGGGCTACGACGGGGTCGATCTGTGGGCGGTGACCGAAAACTACGGCGGCCCCGACGGGCTGAAGATCTTCGTGGACGCCTGCCACCGGGCCGGGATCGGCGTGATCCTCGACGTCGTCTACAACCACCTGGGCCCGTCGGGGAACTTCCTGCAACCGTTCGGCCCGTACTTCCACGAGTCGCTGGGGAGCTTCTGGGGCAAGGCCGTCAACCTGGACGGGCCGGGGTCGGACGAGGTCCGCCGCTACATCATCGGCAACGCGCTGTCCTGGCTGCGGGACTTCCACATCGACGGCCTGCGGCTGGACGCCGTCCACGCGCTGCACGACAAGCGGGCCGTCCACCTGCTGGAGGAACTGACCGTCGAGGCCGACCTGCTGGCCGTCTCGCTCGGCAGGCCGCTGCTGCTGATCGCCGAGTCCGACCTGAACGACCCACGCCTGGTCACCCCCCGCGACGCCGGCGGATACGGCCTGGACGCGGTCTGGGACGACGACGTACACCACGCCCTGCACGCGGCGCTGACCGGCGAACGGCACGGCTACTACGGCGACTTCGGGTCGATGGCCGTGCTGGCCAAGACGCTCACCTCGGCGTACCTGCACGACGGCACCTACTCCAGCTTCAGAGGGCGTGGCCACGGCCGCCCGGCCTGGCACATCCCCGGCTACCGGTTCGTGGCGGCCTTACAGAACCACGACCAGATCGGCAACCGCGCGGAGGGTGACCGGCTGCCGGGTGAGCTGCTGCGGGTGGGCGCCGGGCTGCTGCTGACCTCGCCGTTCACCCCCATGCTGTTCATGGGGGAGGAGTGGGGGGCGCGTACGCCGTTCCTGTTCTTCACCGACCACGTGGAGCCCGAACTCGCCGAGGGCGAGGCGGAACGGCGGCGGCGGGAGTTCGTCGACCACGGCTACGACGACTGGGCGGCGAAGGCCCCCGACCCCCAGGACGAGACCACCTTCCTGCGCTCCAAACTCGACTGGAGCGAGCTGGAGCACGACTCCCACCGCTCCCTGCTCAACTGGTACCGCGACCTGATCGCGCTGCGCAGGGCCCTGCCGGAGCTGACCGACCCGCGGCTGCGCGAGGTCGCCGTCGACTTCGACGAGGACGCCCGCTGGCTGGTCGTCCGCCGCGGCACGCTGCGCGTGGCCGCCAACCTGGGCGCCGACCCGGTGGACCTGCCGCTGCCGCACTCCCGTGTCCTGCTGGCCTCTGACGAGGACATCACCCACGACTTCGCGCGCGTCACGCTTCCCGCCATGAGTCTCGCCATCCTGAAAGCCCCCTGACGGCGGTTCCGCCCGGGGAGAGCGTCGTACAGGGATGCGGGCGCGCGGTCCGGGGTAGACCCGGAGAAGTCCCCCTGACATGGACGGTCATGGCGGGGGAGGACGGCACGTGCGGCGACGAGCGCTCAAGGTGTGGCCGGGGAGCGGGCGGTGACGCACGGGTTCCCGGCGCGGCCGGTCACACACGAGCACGGAGACCACGACGTCCCGCCGCACGCGCGGCGGCGGCTGACCACCTGGGCGGCGTTCGCCGCGCTGGGCGGGTTCCTGTTCGGCTACGACACCGGGGTCGTCTCCGGGGCCCTGCTGTTCATCAGGGAGGATTTCCGGCTCGGCCCCTTCCAGCAGGGCAGCGTGGTCAGCATCCTGCTGCTGGGGGCCATGGCCGGCGCGCTCGCGGCGGGCCGGCTCGCCGATCGGTACGGCAGGCGGCCCGCCCTCATCGTGATCGCCGTCGTCTACACCATCGGGCTGCTGCTCGCCGCGCTGTCGCCCGGCTACCCGCTGCTGCTGATGGCCCGCCTGGTGCTCGGCCTCGGCGTCGGCGGCGCGTCGGCGATCGTGCCGGTCTACCTCTCCGAGATCGCCCCCACCCGGATACGCGGCCTGCTGGTGTCGCTCAACCAGCTCCTGGTCACCATCGGCATCCTGGTCTCCTACTGCGTCGATCTGGCGCTGGCCGGCACCGCCAACTGGCGCGGCATGTTCGCCGTCGGGCTGATCTTCTCGGTGGCGATGCTCCTCGGGGTGCTCACCGTGCCGGAGACACCGGCCTGGCTGGAGCGCAACGGCCGGCACGACCGGGCCAGGCGGGTACTCGCCTCGCTCCACCCGCCGCACGCCGTGGACGACATCCTGCGCGGCTACACCAGGTCGCGCGAGGAACAGGGCGGCAAGCAGACCTGGCGGCGGCTGTTCGCCTCCTCGGCCAGGCCGGCGCTGGTCATCGGGCTGACACTGGCCGCGCTGCAACAGCTGGCCGGGATCAACACGATCATCTACTACGCGCCGAGCATCATGGAGAAGACGGGGCTCAACGCGTCCAACTCGCTGGTCTACGCGATCATGATCGGCGCGATCAACGTGGTGCTGACCGCGGTCGTGCTGCCCGTCGTGGACCGGCTCGGCCGCCGCCCGCTGCTGATCATCTCGCTGACCGTGATGGCCGCCGCGACCGTGCCGCTCGGCCTGTCGTTCACGCCCTTCGCGGGGGACGCCTCCAGCGCGCTGGCGCTGGGCTCGATGCTGGTCTACATCGCGGCGTTCGCGGCGGGCCTGGGGCCGGTCTTCTGGCTGCTCAACTCGGAGATCTACCCGCCGTTCGCCAGGGCGCAGGCGGCGGGGCTGGCCACGATGGTCAACTGGCTGGCCAACTTCGTCGTCGGCCTGACCTTCCTGCCGCTGGCGGCGGCGATCGGGCAGGCACTGACATTCTGGATATTCGGGGTCATCTGCGTGCTGGCCCTGGTCTTCGTGATCCGCTCGGTACCGGAGACCAAGGGCCGGTCGTTCCGGCAGATCGACGAGGAGCTACAGCACAGGTGATCGCCTGCCGTGGATTTGGCGGCGGTTCGGTCGGCGGCCTCGCTCGCGGAGCCGTGCGCGTCCATTGCCCGGCATCCAGGGCCGGGGAACATGGTGGGGGCCTCGCAGCCCAGGGGCGGATGGACCACTGGGCGCGGCTACCCGCGGGCCGTTCGCCGCGGGGGCAACCTTCCTCTTCCACCGTCTCCCGCGATCACCACCTAGTACCGGCTCGCCCCTCACCTGGAGTACGCCGGGAAACGCGCCGGCAACACCGGCTGCTGGAGGCGGTTGCCGTCCGGTCCGGTCAGGCGTTGGCCCGGCCGTGGCTCAGCCAGGTTGTCGCCCAGCGCGATAGGTTCGGTCGGGTTCCTGCCGGGTCCTCTTGGGAACCGGCCTGAGCAGCTCCTGCGGCACGCTGATGTGGTCTGGGTGCCGGAGCGACTTCGCCAGGCGGGCGACGAAACGCCGTTCGGCGTTGAGCAGCGTGAGACGGTACTCCTCCTCCGCGAGGAGCGCCCAGGCGACACCGTGATCGACGGCGTCCTTGACGTGGGCGCGCACCTCGTCAGCCTCCGTCGCCAGGGCCTCCGACCGGCGGTCGAGCAGCCCGGCCGCCTCGGCCGGATCCAGCGCGCCGAGCAGGGACAGGGCGACGCCGAACTGCGGATACTCCGCGCGGGGGAGAGCGACCGATTCGTGCATCCAGTCACGCAACTCGGCGCGGCCCTCGTCGGTGATCGCGTAGACGGTACGTTCGGGGCGCTGGGTGTCGCGTACGGTCTCCCGTTCGGTGACGAACCCGGCCTTACGGAGCTGTTCGACCACCATGTAGAGCGAGCCGCGGTTGTACCTGATGTGGCGGCTCTTGCCGCTCTCCATCAACCGCCTGCCCAACTCGTAAGGGTGCATCGGCTCCTTGAGCAGTCCGGCGAGCACGGCCAGTGCCAGCGGATTGGCGACTTTGCGGCGCTTTGCCACTGCTTCTCCTCAGGGCCGATTAGTCAGGATCGACTATATCGAGCGGGATGACGGCCGGTTGTCCACAGAACGCGGTTCGGCGGCGCGGGAGCGGGCCGTTTCCGTGAATGCTTGCGGCATCGGTGCCATAAGGCGCCGCACCCCAAGCTCGTTGCAAGGAGGACACCAATGAAGATCACGTTTCCGCTGCCGGCCGAGATGAGGTCGGTCTTCGTGGTCGCGGCGGCCCGCGTTCCGCGCACCCTCGAACCGATGCTGCCGTGGCGGATGCGCCGGCCCTACAGGAGGGGCGTGCTGGAGTCCCTGGGCACCCGCCGCCTCTCGATCTCCACCTGGCGGGCGGCGGCGTCACCCTGGCGCGAGCTGAAAGACCGGTTCATCGGCGGCGAAGAGTACGCACGACTGCGCCGCGCCCGCCGCCACGTCGTCATCTCCAGCCTCGCCCCGGCCACCGCCCAACCGGCCGCGGCCCAAACCGCCAGAGCCGCGGCCCGCGCGGTCGCGAGCATGTGCGACGGCCTTATCATCGACCCGCTCACCGCCTCGTCCGTCTTCCACTGCGACGACTGCCCAGGCGAACGCCCATCCTTCACCCTCACCGACGACTGGCTCACCTGGGGCCCCGCCGGCCCTTTATGCCCCTGCCACCTGCCGGATGACCGCCATCCCCACGAACACGCAGGACGCGCCTCAAAGGATCGCCCGGCCCCCTCTCAGGGCCTTGCCCTGTCGCCCGCCCGCCAGCCCCATCCACCTGACGACCGGCGTCCTCCTATGCGGGCTACTGAGGCCGCTGGCCTATTGACCGTACGACGGTCGCGGCCCCCGGATGACCCGCCGGGCGATGAACCGCTCCCTCCACCAGATGCCCTGGCTGCACCGCATCTCGGTATGGCGCACTTGCCTGGCGATCAGGGAACTGGGTCATCAGGCGATCCTGGGCGTCGTATGTCTGGTGACCGGGGCTCCCACGGGCAGCCTGGTGGATTTGGTGAGGGGGTCGATGTCGGTCGATCTCGCTCATCCGGCGATGAAGGAACCGGCGTGTTCGGCGGTCGGGAGTCCCATCTGGCGTACGACGAGACTGCGTACTCACCCATGGGTCCGTATAGCCGACCATCGCTTGATCGGCGATCGCGGCCTCCCGGTGATCAGGGGCTCGGCGTCGGGCGGTCTCAGTTGCCCGGCGATCGGCGGCCCGGTCTGGTGTACGACGAGGCTGCGTGCTCGCCTGGTGGTCCGTATACCAGCCTGTCAGGCGATCAGCGACCTGGCGATCAGGGTTCTTCCCCGCCTGGTGATTCGGAGTTTCGGATGTTTGGTGATCGGGGCGCTCTTTCGCTGGATGGCCGGCAGCATGGCGCGTTTGATCAGGGGTTCGACGTTGGGCGGTCTCAGCCGCCCGGCGATCGGGAGTTCCGTCTGGCGTCTGGTGACTGGGGCTCCCATTCACCAGATGGACGGCAGCCTCGTGCGCTCGATGAGGGGGGCGGTGTTGGGCGGTCTCAGCCGTGTGGTGATGGGGGAACGGGGGTGTTCGGCGCTCGGGGGCCCCATCTGGCGTACGACGAGGCTGCGTACTCACCTGCTGATCCGTACAGCAGCCCGTCAGGCGACCAGCGATCACCGTCGCTTGCTGATCAGGGATCTACCCGGCCGGGCGATGGATGGCCTACTTCGCCAAGTGTCCAGCGTTCCCATTCGCTGGATGACCCGTATCCCTGTGGCGCGTGGCCTCCTGGCGATCTGGGGCGCCATTCGCCTGGGCAGCCGACTGGTGGTGAGGGGGCAACGGGCGTGTCCGGAGATCGAGGGTCGCGCCGGGTGTCTGACCAGGCTGCGTACGCACCAGTTGATCCCTACACCATCCCGTCGGGCGATCAGCGATCGCAGTCATCTGTTGATCACGGATCTTTCATACCTGGCGCGGGGCCCTGCCCGTCAAGTGACCAGGGGATGCACCTGCTTGGCCGGGACATCCGTGTCCCGGCTGATCAGCCTTCCGGCTCGCAGGGTGATCGAGGGTTCCGGCTAGCGCATGATCAGGATTCGGTCTCGCCTCGCGACCCGAATGACCGACCACCAGGCGATCATGGACCCCTGTCGTCAGGTGGTGCGCGTTCTTTCTCGGGGAGAGACCGGTGCTCGTGGGATGATCGCGAGCCCGAAGCACCAGGTGACCAACGTCCTAGTGCCTCTGCTGACGAGCATCCTCGCCTACAACGTGATCAGCTTCTCTGGCCGTTGGACGGGCAGGGGGCCGACCGTCCCGGCGATAGGGACTCTCAGCCACATGCGGCCCCCAGGACTGGCCTGTTCAATGATCAGGTGTCGGGACCGCCGGGTGACCGGCATTCCGATAGGTCAGGTGACCAGGGGCTCAGTCGATCGGTCGATCAGAGATCCCATGCAGGTGCCGATCGGCGTTTCCACCCGTACGGCGATCGGCGATCCAGCCTGGTCGGCGTTCAGCAGGCCCGTCCCACCGACCATCCGAATGCCAGGGCCACAACTCATCAACGGTCCAGCCCGCCGAGTGATCGGCCGCCCTGTCCACATGTGGTCAGCAGGGGGCTGCGGAGGTTCGGGCTGCCGGAGATCGTCACCCGCGTCTCGCCTTGCGGCCATGGCCTGTGCACGGCCGGCTTTGTCCGCGCTGTGGCCGAGTCGCTGCTCACCTCCCATTTCGACTGGCTCGCCTCTCACCCGATCGCCATGAGCCGCACCATCGATGACCGTCTGTTCATCGAAGACATGGACATCCGGCTCGGCTGGCTGGAGCCCGTCGTCACCTCCGGTCTGGGGAAGGCCCCGGCCGGATGCCTGGAGGTCAGCGTGGCTCCCTCGGCCGGGCTGTGCGTGATGACCGAGTCCACGGCTCTCTTCGCCTCCAGAGCGCGTTATGGCACCTGACCGGCCCCGCCAGCGCCTTTGCAGGCCCCGGCAAGCATGGTCCATACGGTGCGTGCCGCCCTCAGCGCGCCCGCCGCCGGGGGTGAGACCGCGTTCCGCCGTGCCGGACGGGGGAGGGGAGGTCGCGCAACGCAAGGGCTTCGGCCGTGGTGAGACCTTCGCGGGCCGCCGCTCGGAGACGGGCACGGACCTGAGCGCTCGTGTGAGGGCGGTACGCCGGCACCCGCCCGCAACCGCAAGGCTCGAAACCCTCGTACCGCAGGCCGGCTCCCAATACGGCGGTCACTGCCGCCCACCGGCGCAGATCGCCCCTACGCGGGGCGGCGAAATCGTGACCCGCGTAGATCATCGGCTCGCGGCATTGGGCGCAGGGATGCACCCTGCCATCCCGTGGGAGCTTTTGGGACCGGCGGCACTCGACGCACACATAGTGGACCTTGTAGTTGGTCATCGCGTACGCGCACATGGCACAAGCATAATCGGCCCGGCCATGGTATCGATCATGGCCGCGACCGCTCTGCACGAAACCCGCCACATCGCCCAGTCGGGCTGCTGCCGCAGGTCCGGGATCGGGCCTCGCCCGCTCAGGCGAGGTGAGACTCGATCCCGCAGGACCATTCCTTACCGGAGAGGCTTCCAGGCGTCATGGCGATGGCACCAGGGTCGCGGGCCTCCAGGAGAGCGAAAGCGGGGCACCACGGCTAGGAAGGAGGGAGATGACGCTCCAGGGATTCGAGTTTGGAGGTCATGGCGTCGTCCACGCTGGGGCGGACGTCGGCCTTGAGTACGAGGCTCACCCGGGGGGCCACCTCGGCGACGGCTTCCACGGCGCGCTTGACGACGTCCATGACCTCGTCCCACTCGCCTTCGAGTGTGGTGAACATGGCGTCGGTTCGGTTGGGGAGGCCGCTGTCGCGGACGACCTTGACGGCCCTGGCCACCGGCTCGGCGACGCCTTCGCCGACGCCGAGCGGGGTGACGGAGAAGGCGACGATCATTGGTCTTCCTCCTCCTCTTCGTCCTCGTCGAGGTCTTCGGCGAGCGTCACGCTGAGCACCGCATCGCGTGGCTCCACCTCGTCGATGTGCTCGATGAGGGCGCGCACATGGTCGGGCTGGATGAGCCACTGCAGCGCACTCGCCCCGCTCTCGTCGCCGGTGACCGCGGCCGACTGCTCCTGGCGCTGCGACTCGTCGAACCCATGGTCCGGATCGCGCAGCTCGGCCAGAGCGGCGGCCTGTAGTGCGTCGACATCGAGCACCTCCACCGTCAGCTCCAGAGTGATCCGCAGGTGGCGCTCGCCGTCCGGTTCCGCTTCAACGCGGGAAAGGTCCCCGTTCATAACGGAAACCCTATGCGCCTACGGCAGTTTCCACTCGACCGGTGCGGCGCCCTGCTGCTCAAGCAACTCGTTGGCCCGGCTGAACGGGCGGGAACCGAAGAACCCGCTGCGCGCCGAAAGCGGGCTGGGGTGCGCGGACTCGATGGCGGGCACCTGGCCGAGCATCGGACGCAGATTGCGCGCGTCGCGGCCCCACAGGATGGCGACCATCGGCTTGGCGCGGGCGACCAGCGCGTGGATGGCCTGCTCGGTGACCTGCTCCCAGCCCTTGCCACGGTGGGAGGCGGGCTTACCGGGCATCACCGTCAGCACCCTGTTGAGCAGCAGCACGCCCTGCTCGGTCCAGGGCGTCAGGTCGCCGTTGGACGGCGCGGGGTGGCCGAGGTCGGCCATGTACTCCTTGTAGATGTTGACCAGGCTGCCCGGCAGCGGGCGCACGTCGGCGGCCACGGAGAAGCTGAGGCCGATGGGGTGGCCGGGCGTCGGGTACGGGTCCTGTCCGACGATCAGGACCTTGACCTCGTCGAACGGCTGCTGGAAGGCGCGCAGCACATGGGCTCCGGCAGGCAGGTAGGACCGCCCGTCGGCGATCTCCTGGCGCAGAAAGTCTCCCATCGTGGAGATCGCATCCGCGACCGGCTCAAGGGCTTGCGCCCACCCTGCTTCGACGACTTCGTGCAACGGACGTGCGGCCATGTCCGCAAACTCTAGTGCCACGGAAGCCCGCTCGCGGCGGCTATCCAAAAAACGATCAAACCCGCCAGAGGACTCCCCATCAGCCCTCTTCTCAGTCGGCCCGGCGGCGGCCAACAGGCGATGCCACCTCGCCATTCCGGGGCCCCGCCAATGCCATCCCACCCTTCACCCCGTGGGGGTTTGTCCTCCTTTGGGGGGTGGTGGGTTCGTGTAGGCCCAGGCGTTCACCCTAGGGTCTGGCCGTAAGCTCCACCGTGCCCGGTCAGTCGGCCCGGCGGCGGCGAGCAGGTGATGTCGCCTCGCCGTTCCGGGGCCCGGGCAATGCGATCCTGCCCTCACTTGTTGGGGGTTTTGTCCTCCTTTGGAGGGGGTGGTGGTGGGTCCGTGTAGGCCCAGGCGTTCACCCTAGGGTCTGGCCGCAAGTTCCACCGTGCCCGGACACCGCCCACGGAGGCATCGCGCAACGGGAGTGGGTCCTTGTCCGGGCGTGGTATAGGGGGCGTTTTACGGCGGGGAAGTCCTGCCGGGTGGTGTAAGCGGGAATGCTCAAATTGGAGGTTGTGCAGGTGGGATAGGGGATATGTCGGCTGGGGGGAGGTTCCCCCTCTCGGTGGGATGCGGTCTGGTGGGGAGGGGCTGGTGGTGGTGATGCTCCAGGCTGTTGCCTTGGCGGGTGGTGTGATCGGGAATGCTCAAATTGGAGGTTGTGCAGGTGGGATAGGGGATATGTCGGCTGGGGGAGGTTCCTTCCTCGGCGGGATGCGGTCTGGTGGGGAGGGGTGGGTGGTGGTGATGCTCAAGGCCGCTGTCCTGCTGAGTGGTGTGATGGGGAGCGTGAAAATCGGAGGGCGGGAGCCCATTTCGCCGTGATCTGGCAGGTCGCGGGCCCGTTGCGGGGGGATCAAGATCAACCATCGCCGCCAGGGTGGGATGTGCTGTGCTGTCGTGGTCATCCAAGACGTTGATTCATCTCGCCGGGATACTCGGCCGGCACCGGCGGGCGTTGAAGTCCACCGCGCGCCCCCTCGCGCCCGGTCGACAGGCCATGGTCGTGTTGGTCCACCTGTGCAAAGGGGAGCCCTCGCCGAGATCGCCGCGGGGTTCGAGGCCGGCACGGCGACCGTCTGGCGCACCGTACAGGAGGCCGTCACCCTGCTCGGGCCCGCCTGGATTGAACCTCTTTCAACCGGTCGCTTGGACCAGGTCACAGGCCGCTCCAGCGGCCTCGGACCGAATCCGGCACCTCGGCAGGACACCTGGTCAACCGGGTGGGGTAGCTCGCTTGCCGTCTCTGACCAGGGAACTTGAGGTTGGAAAAGGTTCATTGTGCCATCCGCGCGGCCGAACGAGCCGGATAGACCGCCTGCCCGCCGACCGTCCTGGACGGTACTCCGCTGTGTACCTCGGGGTCGCTGCCCGGTTCGGTACACGATCTGAGGGTCGCCCGCATCTGGGACATCATCCGTCGTGTGCAGGCCGGGGAACTGATCACGCTCGTGGACATGGCGTACGTCGGCGCAGGTGAGGGAGTACTTGTGCCGCACAAGAAGAGGCGCAACAAGCGGCAGTCGCGTGCCATGCTCCAAGGTCTCGGCGAACGTGCCAATGCGGTGTTGAAAGCCTGGCGGGTCCTGCGCAAGCTCCGCTGCTGCCTGCTCCACGCGGGTCAACTCGTCAAAGCCATCCTCGTTCCACAACTCCACGAAGCCCGCTGAAATGGGTTTCGCGAAGGATGGCCACGCCGGCTGCGGGAGAGTTCGACCACTCTACTGGTTTTATCTGGTCCAGTTAGTGAAGGACAGGGGGGATTGATGGGTGAATTCGCGTTGTTGTGGGGTGGTCTCATTCACCCCGTGCTCATTGGATGCCTGGTCTGCATTGCTCTGTTGGGCTCGCAGATCGTCTGGGGCGCGCTGGTCTGCCGGGCTGCGCTTATATGGGGGAAATTGTGGTGGTTATCTGTGTGGGTTGAATTCACATGTTCGGGATGGGCGTTGTGTTAAGGGGTGTGGGGGCGTGGGGTGGTCGCGTTGGCCGGTGACTCCTTAAGGGCCCGGTATCGCGGGGTTAGGGCGATACCGGGCGGGAGGGGTTACTTTACGGAGCCGGCCATCATTCCCTGGACGAAGTAGCGCTGGAAGGCGAAGAACAGCACCAGGGGGATGATCAGGGATAGGAAGGCGCCTGGGGCGAGGATGTCGACGTTGGTGCCGAACTGGCGCATTTGCGATTGGAGGGCCTTGGTCATCGGCTGGTTTTCGGTGTCGGCGAAGACCAGGGCCACCAGTAGGTCGTTCCAGACCCAGAGGAACTGGAAGATGCCCAGGGAGGCGACCGCCGGGGCGGCCAGGGGGAACACCACCGTGGCGAAGATCTTCCATTCGCCGGCGCCGTCCATCCGGGCCGCCTCCAGCAGTTCTCTGGGGATGCCGACGAAGAAGTTGCGCAGCAGGAAGACGGCGAACGGCAGGCCGAACGCCACGTGGAAGAGCACCACCCCGAGGATCGACCCCGCGATGTTCAGCGTGCCGTACAGCCGGGCGATCGGGATCAGCGCGATCTGGATCGGCACGATGAGCAGCGCGATCACCACCAGGAACAGCAGGTCGCGCCCCGGGAACTCGATCCAGGCGAAGGCGTAGGCCGCCATCGCGGCGATGCCGATCACCAGTACGGTGGCCGGGACCGTGATCAGGACGGTGTTCCAGAAGGAGGAGGTGAACCCGGTGGCCAGCAGGTTCTGGTAGTTCTCCAGGGTCAGCTCGGCCGGGCGGGTGAAGGCCGTCCACCATCCCGAAGAGTTGTTGAACGTCTCGCCGCGGATCGAGACGACCAGCAGTCCCAGGGTCGGGATCAGCCAGAACAGCGCGATCACGATGAGGAAGACCTGAAGGAGCCCGCCTCCGGCGCGGTCCACGATGCGGCCGAGCACGCCGCGGCGCGGCGCGCCCGCGAGGCCGGAATCGAGTGGCGCGGTGGTCATCGGCCCTCCCTCCTGAACCGCCGGATATTGATGATCATGAATGGCAGCACCAGCACCAGCAGGAAGATCGCCAGCGCCGAGCCCAGGCCCTGGTTGTCGCCGCCGCCGAAGGAGACGCGCCACATCTCCAGGGCGATCACGTTGGCCTGCGGCTGCACCGACCCGGGCGCGATCACGAAGACCAGGTCGAACACCTTGAGGGTGTTGATGATCATCGTGACGAAGACCACCACGAGTACCGGCGACAGCAGCGGCACGGTGATCTGGCGGAACACCTGCCATTCCGTGGCGCCGTCGATCCGGGCGGCCTCCAGCGCGTCGCGCGGGATGGCCGCCAGCCCGGCGGCGATCAGCACCATCGCGAAGCCCGCCCACACCCAGATGAACGCCCCGATGATGGCCGGTGTGATCAGGGCCGGGCCGAGCCAGCTCACCCCGTTGAAGGCCGCCGCGAAGTTCTCCTGCGGCAGCCGCAGGGTGTACTGGCCCGCGGGCAGTCCGGCGAAGGCGAAGGTCCCGTCGGACCCGGTGGTGGTGGTGCCGCGCACCGCGCCGTTCTGCAGCGCCTCGACGGTGATGCCCGGCATGCCCTTCTCGCTCGCGTCGATCTGGCCGGTCTTCCCGCCGCCGCCCGGCGTGAAGTCCAGCCAGACCGTGCCGCTCAGCCCGCCGCCCGCGGCCGGGGCCTTGGCGGGCGCGGCGTCGGCGGGGACGGCGTTCGGCCGCAGGCCCACCAGCGGCACCAGCGCGGGACCGCCCGCTCCGACCGGCTGCCGGGTCACCACGGCTCCGTTCTGTACGGCGTGCGCCCCGTCGTTCGGCCGCGGCCGGGCCCCGGGATATCCGGCGCTGGACGAGAACGCGTCCCGCACGGTGGTGATCACCGCGTTGGCCACGCCCTTGTCCGGGTCCTGCTCGTAGACCAGCCGGAAGATGACGCCCGAGGCCAGCAGCGACACCGCCATCGGCATGAACACGATCAGCTTGAACGCCGTCGCCCAGCGGATCCGCTCGGTCAGCACCGCGAAGATCAGCCCGAGCGTGGTGACCAGGATGGGGGCGACCACCACCCAGATCAGGTTGTTCCTGATCGTGGTCAGCATGGACTGGTCGGTGAAGATGTCGGTGTAGTTGCCCAGGCCGACGAAGGTGTTCCCGGCGCGGTCGAACAGGCTGCGATAGATCGAGTAGATGATCGGGTAGACGACCATCGCGCCGAGCAGGATCAGGGTGGGGAGCAGGAAGAAGATCGCCACGCGCGGTGACGGTCCGAGGTTCCCGCTCCGTCCGCCCCACGTGGGCTTCGCGGCGGCGGAGCCGCCGCCTCCGCTCGTCGCGGAGGGGTGCTGCGCAGGCTCGGCGGGAGCCTCGCGGGCGGCCGTCGTGCCGCTCCGCGAGTCCCGCGGGCCGTCCGACCGTTCGGTCACGGCCTTCTCCTCTTACTTCCAGGCCTTGGCGGCCTCGTCTTCGAGCTTCTGCTGGATGCCCTTGATGTCGGAGGGGTCGCGCAGGAAGTCCTGGAGCAGCTTCCACTCGCCCTTGCCGTCGGTGCCGCCGAAGGCGCTCGGCGCGAGGTCGGACATGTCATACCGGACCGACTCCCCGGCGTCGATGATGGTCTGGGCGAGCGTCTTGGTCAGCTCGCTGGGGTAGTTGGCCGGTGAGACGTTCCGGTTGGGGGAGAGGTAGCCGGGCAGCTTGGCCCACACCGAACCGCCTTCGGCCGAGGCCAGGTAGGCGAGCAGTTCCATCGCCCCCTTGGACTCCTTCAGCGCCACCGCGATGTCACCGCCGAGCACCACCGGCTCGGTCTCGCCCGCCTTGGGGAAGGGGAAGAACTTCGCGGTCTCCCCGACCTTGGCGCCCGACTCCGCCGCCGACGCGGCCACGAAGTCGGCCTCGATCACCATCGCGGCCTTCTTCTGGCCGTAGACCTGGGTCACGCAGGTCGGGAAGTCGGTCTGCAGCGCGCCGGAGGTGCCGCCGAGCACGTACTCCTTCTTGCCGGTGATCTCGGCGATCTTCTGGAGGGCGGCGGTGACGGTGGCGTCGGTCCACTTGATCTCGTGCTTGGAGAGCTTGTCGTAGTTGTCCGGTCCGGCCGTGGAGAGGTAGACGTTCTCGAAGAGGTCGGTGAGGGTCCAGCCGGAGGCACCGCACAGGGAGAACGGTGCCACGCCGGAGTCGGCCACGGTCTGCGCGGCGGTGACCAGCCCGGCCCAGTCGGTGGGCGGCTGGACGCCTGCGTCCTCGAAGGAGGTGGAGTTGTACCAGATCAGCGACTTGTGCGCGGCCTTGACCAGCACCCCGTACACCTTGCCGTCGGCCGAGCCCAATTCCTTCCAGTACGGCGTGTAGTTCTTGTCGATCTCGGCCAGCACCTCGGGCGACAGCGGCTTGAGGGCGTCCTGGTCCGCGTACTGCTGGACAAGGCCGGGCTGCGGGAGGATCGCGATGTCCGGAGGGTTGCCGCCCTGGACGCGCGGGCCGAGGTAGGCCCCGGTGTCCTCCCCGGTCGAGGCGTAGGTGACCTTCGCGCCGGTCTTGGCCTGGAACGCCTTGAGCACCTGCTCGAAGTTGCGCTGCTCCTCGCCGGTCCACTTGGCCGCGACCTCGATGCTCACGCCGTCGAGGGGCTTGGGCCCCGCCGGGGCGCTGCTCGTCGCCGCGCCTCCGGTCTGCCCGCTCTGGGGTGTGCCGCCACCGCCGCCGCACGCGGCCGCCGCGAGCGCCAGCCCTGCCAACGCTGCCAGGGCCTTGGCAGTACGCATGTTACCTCCTGTGTTCGATGTGCTTCTCAAAGTGACTATGGGTATGACGGCTCGGCATGGACGGGGGTTCGCCCCGGCGGTCATCCGGTCTGGATGATCTCGGCGAGCTCGGTTCTCATGGAGGCGGCGATGTCGCCGCCGTCCCCCTCTGAAGGCGCGGCGAGGGCCCGGGACACCGCGTTGGCGATGGTCAGGCTCACCTGGTCGTAGTCGGGCGTGGTGGGCCGGAGTCGTGCGGTTCGGATCGCCTTCTTCAGCACCGGCAGGTAGGGGAAATCGTGGATCAGGTCGGGATCGTCGTACAGCTCTTCCCAGACGGGCGGAAAGGAACCCTCGGTCAGCACCAGGCGCTGGGTGTCCAGCCGGGTGAGGTACTTGATCAGCTCCAGCGCGGGCCCCTGCCGGGCGGAGTAGGCGCTGATCGCCAGGTTGTGGCCGCCCAGTGAGCTGACGCCGGGGCCGTCGCGGCCGGGCAGGCCGGTCACCGCGAACCGCCCGTTGATCTCGGAGGCGGCGGCCGAGCCGTACGCGTGCGGCCAGTTGCGGGCGAACAGCAGCCTGCCCTCCTGGAAGGCCACCCGCGACTCCTCCTCCTTGTAGCTCAGCGCCTCCCGGGGGATCCAGCCCTCGCGAAGCCCCTGGCGCAGGAAGTCGATGCCCTGGCCGGCCCGCTCGACGTCCATCGTGACGCGCGCGCCGTCGGGGCTGAGGATGTCCCTGCCCCCGGCGGACTGCAGCGCCTCGGCGAAGTTGACGGTCAGGCCCTCATAGGCCAGGAACTGCCCCGCGTACCCGCCGATGTCGTGGCGGGCGGTCAGAGTCTTGGCCTGGTCGCGCAGCTCCGCCCAGGTCTTGGGCGGGGCCAGGCCCTCCTTCTTGAGGATGTCCTTGCGGTAGTAGAGCAGGCCGGCGTTGCTGGAGTAGGGCACCGCCCAGAGTTTCTGCTTGTAGCGGGCGGTCTGCACCACGGGCGGCAGGAACCGGTCGAGCGGGAACTGCGTCTCGTCCAGCGGGATGATCCACCCCGCTTCGGCGAACTCCGCCGTCAGCACGACGTCGAGCGCGAGCACGTCGTAGGCGTCGCTCTTGGCCTGGAGGTTGGCCACCAACTGGGCCCGCTGTTCGTCGGCGGCCTCAGGGAGAGTGAGCAGTCTGGCCTGTTTGGCCGGGTTTCGCTCGTTCCACCGGGCGAGCAGCGTCTTGAGGTAGTCGCTGCCCTCGCGGCCGACGACCAGGGTGATCTTCTCGTCCCGGGGGGCGGCCGCCGTGGGCCCGCCGCCGTCGCCGAGCCCCGCACAGCCCGCGGGCAGCACGGCTGCCAGGGCGAGCAGGGCGACGATCCGGCGCTGCACGTTGTCCTCCCGGTCTCCAGGTGGCTACATGCGTGTTAGGTAGATGCATGCATGTTATGCACAGCGGTAATGTGGGCGTCAACCGGTATTCCCGTAACGCTCATGTCACTCGGTCCTTAGGAGGTGGGGCGTGCGGTCGCCGCTGCTGGCGCTTCTGGCGAAAGAGCCTGCCCACGGGTACGAGCTGAAACAGGCGCTCGAACAGATCTTCGGCACGGCATATCCATCTCCCAACATCGGCCAGATATACGTGACGCTGGGGCGACTGGAGAAGGACGGCCTGGTGCGCTCGGTGGGCGTGGAGCAGTCCAACCGGCCCAACAAGAAGGTCTACTACATCACCGCGGCGGGCCGGGAGGCGCTTTCAGCCTGGGTGGACGGGCCGGCCGAGGGCCCGCGGGTGCGCGATGAGTTCTTCATGAAGCTGGTGCTCGCCCCGCTCACCGGGATCGCCGACCGGATGGCGCTGATCAACCGGCAGCGCCGGCACTGCCTGCGGCAGATGCGCGAGTACAACGAGCTGGCCGCGCGCACCGATCCGGCCAACCGGGTGGCCCATCTGCTCATCGAAGGGTTCATGCTGCACCTGCAGGCCGACCTCAACTGGCTGGAACGCTGCCAGGAGGAGCTTCCGTGAGACGGGCCGAGAGCAAGCCGCTGGAGGTGGTGCGCCCGGAGCCGGTGATCAGGACGGTCAACCTCACCAAGATCTACCCCAACGGCGGCGTGTCCGTCGCCGCCCTGCGCGGGATCGACCTGGAGATCCACCCCGGCGAGTTCGTCGTGATCATGGGCCCGTCCGGGTCGGGCAAGTCGACGCTCGCGCACCTGCTGGGCGGCCTGGACTCGGCGACCAGCGGAGAGGTCTGGCTGGACGGGCGCAGGCTGGACACCATGTCGGAGAGCGCCAGGGCGGTCCTGCGGCGTACGAAGATCGGCTTCGTCTTCCAGTTCTTCAACCTGATCGCCAACATGACGGTCGCCGACAACGTGGAGCTGCCCTCGCTGCTGGCCGGCGCGAGCGCGCGGGAGGCCCGCGAGCGGCGGGAGGAGCTGCTTGAGGCCCTGGGGCTGGCCGAGCGGGCGGACGCCGCCCCGAGCCGGTTGTCCGGCGGCGAGCAGCAGCGGGTCGCGCTGGCCAGGGCGCTGGCCAACCGGCCGAGCGTACTGCTGGCCGACGAGCCGACCGGCAACCTGGACAGCCGCAACGCCCAGCAGGTGCTCGGCCTGCTGAACAAGGTCCACAAGACCGGCCAGACCATCGTCATGGTCACCCACGAGGCCCGCCTGGCCGGCCTGGCCGACCGGATGATCTACCTGTTCGACGGGCAGGTCGCCGACGACGCGCCGATCGAGCCGCCCGGCCGCAGGACGGCGGGCGGTCCCGGCGGCCTGGCCGATTTCGGAGGCTAGGCGTCGTGCGAACGTCCCCGCGCACGATGGGCGCGCACCGGGCGCCGATCCGGTGGATCGCCGCCGACCTGCGGGCGCGGTGGGGCCACGCGCTGGTCACCGTGCTGACGGTGGGCGGCATCGTGACGGCGCTCGTCGCCGCGGCCACCCTGCTGGAGGGCGGCACCAACCCCTGGCGCGGGCTGTTCGACGAGACCAACGGCGCCCATGTGTGGATTCACGTACAGAACGGGCAGGGCGGTCAGGTCACCGCCCCCACGGGCATCCCCGAGCGGACCGGCGTGGCCGGGCCGTACCGCAGCGCGCCGGTCACGCTCACCCACGACGGGCGCAACGCCCCGCTCGCGCTGCGGGCGCTGGGGCCCGAGCCGCCGAGGATCGCGCGCCCGGTGGTGCGCGAGGGCCGCTGGCTGAGCGCGGACGACGCCGACGGGGTCGTGCTGGAGCGGTCCTTCGCCGCGGCGGAGAACCTCCGGCCGGGCGGTTCGTTCACGGTCACCGCGCTGTCCGGCCAGCGGCACGAACTCGTCGTGGTCGGCATCGCCGAGACCGCCGAGCAGGGGTTCTACCCCACCTCGACCCCCGGCCTGGCCTGGACCCTGCCGCGCACCCTCGACCAGGTCGAGCCGGTCATCGGCCGCAGCCAGTCGGTCATCGGGCTGCGCCTGGCCGATCCGGGACGCGACAACACCGTCCAGGTGGCGGGCGACTCGGCCGCGCAGTTCGACGGGCGGGTCCTGCGGGTCTCGACCTGGCTGGACGTACGCAATGCGATGATGCTCGACAACCGCCTGTTCGGTCTGCTGCTCGGGCTGTTCGGCGGGTGCGGGCTGCTGGCCGGCGGCCTGGCGATCGCGCACGCGGTGGGCAGCCGGGTGCTGACCCAGTCCCGCGACTTCGCCACGCTGAAGTCGCTCGGCATGACCCGGGCCCAGGTCACCTCGATGCTGATCGTCGAGCACGCCGCGCTCGGCCTGATCGGCGTGGCCGCCGGCCTGCCCGCCGGGCTCGCGGCCGGCCGGTTCGTCACCGCGCTGTCGCTGCACAGCGGCGCCGGGATCGGGCTGTCGCCGATGCTCACGCTGCTGATCGCGGCGGGCACCGCCGCCGTGGTGATCCTCGCCGCGGCGCTGCCGGCCTGGCGCGCCGGGCGCACGCCGCCGACGCCCGCCGTACTGGTCGCCCCGCCGCGCGGCCGGCTGTCCAAGCTGGCCAGGCTCGCCCTCCTGGTACGCCTGCCGCCCGCCCTGGTGCTCGGCGCCCGCGACGCGTTCACCCGCAGGCTGCCCGCCGTCCTCACCGTCTTCGGGGTGATGATCCCGATGATGGTGATCACGATCGGGCTGGGCTGCCTGTCCACGCTCGACAACATCCTGCGCCACCCCGAGCAGGTCGGTCAGGCCGCCGCCCTGGAGGTCAGGCCGGGACGGCTGCCCGCCACCCGTGCCACGGCCCTGATCACGGCCGATCCCGCGGTCAAGGCGATCTACCCCGGCGCCGACATGGACGCCGTGGTCCAGGGGCAGCCGAGGACCGTGCTGGCCCGGGCGATGGGGGAGTCCGCCCGGCCGTACCCGTTCAAGGTCGTGGAGGGGCGGCCGTACGCCGCCAGGGGCGAGGCCGTGGCCGGGCAGGGCCTGCTGGACCGGCTGGACAAGAAGATCGGCCAGCGGGTCCGCGTGCTGGTCGGCGGGACCCCGCTCATCGTGCGCATCGTGGGCCGGGTGGTGGAACTGGAACACGACGGCGAGGTGCTGTCCTTCGGGATCGACAGCCTGCCCGCCAAGGACGCCACGCCGCCGGAGTTCTACAGCGTGGTGCTGAAGCCCGGCGAGCCGGCCGAGGAGACCGCCCAGCGGCTGCGCGAGGCGTCCGGCGACGCGCTGGAGGTGCGCCTGGTGGTCAACCCGGCGCGGCGGTTCACCGAACTCCGCTGGATGATCCTGATCCCGGTCATGCTGCTGGTGCTGATCGGGCTGAGCAACCTCTACACCGCCAGCGTGGTGGCCGAGCGCGACCACGGCCCCGACCTCGCGGTGCTCAAGGCGATGGGGCTGACGCCCCGCCAGGTGGTCGCCACGATGATCACCGGTACCGGCCTGCTGGTGCTGATCGGCGTGGTCGCCGGGACGGTGGCGGGGGCCTCGCTGGTCGCCCGGCTGATCGACGTGCAGGGCCACACCAGCGGGGTGGGCGCGGGCCTCGGGCATCCGCCGTCGGTGCTCACGCTGGTGACCGCCGCGGTGGCGGCGCTGGCCCTGGCCCTGCTGTTCCGGCTGTTCCTGGCGCGACGGGCGGCCCTGGCGCAGGTGCCCGTCGCCACCAGGTGAGCGGCGTTAGCGGATGGCGAACCAGTAGAAGCCGTGGCCCGGCAGGGTCAGCAGGTAGGGCATCTCGCCGATGACCGGGAAGGGCACCTCGCCCCGGCACTCGACGGGCGTCGAACCGGCGAAGCGGCGCAGGTCCAGTTCGACCGGCTGGGGGTACTTCGACAGGTTGTTGACGCACATCATCCGGTCGTCGCCGTCCTCGCGGATGAAGGTCAGCACGGCCGGGTTGGAGGACCACAGCTCGCTGTAGACGCCGGTGCCGAACACCGGATGCTGCCGCCTGATCTCCAGCATCCTCCTGGTGAAGTGCAGCAGCGAGGCCGGGTTCTTCTGCTGGGCCTCGACGTTGACGGCCTGGAACCCGTAGATCGGGTCCATCACCGCCGGCAGGTAGAGCTGCCCGGGGTCGGCGGCGGAGAAGCCCGCGTTGCGGTCCGGGTTCCACTGCATCGGCGTGCGGACGGCGTCGCGGTCGTCGAGCCAGATGTTGTCGCCCATGCCGATCTCGTCGCCGTAGTACATGACCGGCGAACCTGGCAGGGACAGCAGCAGTGCGGTGAACAGCTCGATCTGGTCTCTGTCGTTGTCCAGCAGCGGCGCGAGGCGGCGGCGGATGCCGAGGTAGGCCCGCATCCGCGGGTCCTTGGCGTACTCCGCGTGCATGTAGTCGCGCTCTTCCTCGGTGACGGTCTCCAGGGTGAGCTCGTCATGGTTGCGGAGGAAGATGCCCCACTGCGCCTTTTCTGGGATCTTGGGGGTGCGCGACATGATCTCGGAGATCGGCTCGCGGCTGCCCCGCCGTACCGCCATGAAGATCCGCGGCATCAGCGGGAAGTGGAAGGCCATGTGGCATTCGTCACCGCCGGTGGTGGGGTCGCCGAAGTACTCGACGACGTCTTCGGGCCAGCCGTTGGCCTCGGCGAGCAGCACCCGGTCGGGGTAGAGGCGGTCGACCTCGGCACGGACCTTCTTCAGGTAGGCGTGAGTCTCCGGCAGGCCGCTGCACAGCGTGCCCTCCCGCTCGAACAGGTACGGCACGGCGTCCAGCCGGAACCCGTCGATGCCGAGGTCGAGCCAGAAGCGCAGGACCTCCAGCATGGCCTCCTGGACCGCCGGGTTGTCATAGTTGAGGTCGGGCTGGTGGTGGAAGAACCGGTGCCAGTAGTACTGCTTGCGCACGGGGTCGTAGGTCCAGTTGGACTCCTCCGCGCCGACGAAGATGATCGGGGCGTCGGGGAAGCCCTCCGGATGGTCGGACCACACGTAGAAGTCGCCGAACGGCCCCTCCGGGTCGTGCCTGGACGCCTGGAACCACGGGTGCCGGTCGCTGGTGTGGTTCATCACCAGGTCGGTGATGATGCGGATGCCGCGCCGGTGGGCCTCCTCGACCAGGGCCACGAAGTCCCCTAGATCCCCGAAATCCGAAAGAATCTTCATGTAGTCGGCGATGTCATAACCGCCGTCCCGCAACGGGGACTCATATAGCGGCAGCAGCCACAGGCAGTCGACGCCCAGCCACTCCAGATAGTCCAGCCGGTCGATCAGCCCGCGAAGGTCGCCGGTGCCGTCGGCGTTGGAGTCCTTGTATCCGCGAACGAGGACTTCGTAGAAGACCGCGCGCTTGTACCACTGCGGATCGGCCGAGACGAAGTCCTCGGAAACCGGTTCCGGGCAGGGGGATGCATCAATCATTCTCGCTCACAATGCAGGAAAGGCGAAGCCGGCCCACCGGTCGCCCGGCTGTGGTTGTGGGTGAGCGCGCGCCGCCTGGAGCCCTAGTCATCCCCATGCGCTCCCGGGCCGAATCGTAGATTCGGTCTGTCCATCAGCGCGCTTTCCAGGCCACACATTAGCAGCGGCCCGCCCCTGCTGAAGCGGGATATCAAGGGTGCGCCGGGGAATCTTCGGCGACTCCGTGCGCAAGGCCCGTAATTACGCCGTTACCTTGAGTTGGTACGACCGAAACGGCGAGGTCATCACGCCCACGGCGGCGTGAGATCCCGTAGTTTTCCCTCGTTGTCGATGATCCAGGACCCGAACAGCACGAGACCGCGCACCCAGAACCGGTCGTTCCACCCGTTGAACCTGGCCAGCGCGTCCGGCCCCTGGCCGATCATGTCGTGCAGCTCCGGCGAGAGCAGCCCGGGCACCCGCGCGGCCAGGGAGGTCAGCATCCGGTGCCCGTGGGCGCGGGCGGGCGCGGCGGCCGAGCGCAGCGGCACGCGGGTGAGCGGCTGCTTGACCACGTTGGTGGACGGCAGCGCCGCCACCCTGGGGTTGGCCTCGTGCAGCAGTTCGCGGTAGAAGCGCCCCTTGTCCTTGCGGGCCACCCCGACCGACAGCGCGGCGTCGAAGAAGGCCGGGTGGATGAACGGCGCGGCGAACGACGCCTCCGGGCCCACCAGGTTGACCGGCGAGCGGGCGATGCCCCTGACCGTGCGCGTGTGCAGCACCGAGAGCGGAAGTTCGGCCCGGTGGCCGTGCAGCATGGACGTGGATCGGGTGAACGACTCGCGGACGGTCTGCTCGATCCACTCGCCCGCCGGCTCGGACAGGAAGGGCATCGAGGGCGCGCCCAGGGCGAGCGACCTGAGCACCGCGGCCTGGCGGTCCGCGGCTGTGCCCGCGTGCATCGCCTCGCCGCTGACCATGAAGTTCTTCAGCAGGGGGCCGCCGGCCAGGCCGTCCACCAGGGTGCGCCCGGAGCGGTGGACCTCCTTGGCGAAGGGGGCGTACCAGGCGTGGTGCGGGGTGAGGTACTCCAGCCTGCGGGCCACCTCCAGCGCGTCGGCGGGGTAGCGGGCGGGGTCCTGCTCGACCACGCGGTGCCGTACGCCGAGTTCGCGGGTGATCGCGCGGGCGAAGGCGATGTCGGTGTCGGTGCCGTCGTCCGGGCTCGTCGTCCAGGACTCCACGTCCGCGCCCCTGGCCACCGCCACCGAGCACAGCAGCCGGGAGTCGTAGCCGCCGCTGACCGGCACGAGCAGCGGCCGGTCCTCGAACTCCTTGTAGACCTCGTGCAGGATCGACAGCAGTTCGCCCGCGCCGCGCCACGCCTCGTAGGGCTCCTCGCGCACCCAGCGGGGCAGCCGCCGATCGACGCTCACCCGCCGCGCGGCACGGTCGTAGACCAGCGCGCTCGCGCCGGAGAGCCGCTTGACCGCGTCGTACGGCGTGCCGTCGCCCAGCGGGAAGGTGACCCGCAGGATGGACGCCCAGGCGTCCCAGTCCATCTCGCGCCGCTCGCCCGCCAGCGCGAGCAGCGGTTCGAGCAGCGAGGAGAAGTAGACCGCCCCGGGGGTGCGCACGTAGTAGACGTCCACCAGCCCGAGCCCGCCGGCGTGCAGCGTCACCTGGTGTCCGTCGTCGATGAGCCCGGGGGTCTCATAGGTCTCGGCGATCGACATCCAGCGGTCGGCGACCAGCGGCCTGCGCTCCCCCCAGGCGAACGCGTATCCGTGCCCGTCGCGGTGGTAGGGGGCCAGCGGCCCGCTGCTGAACAGCGCCGCGCCGTCGGTCTGCAGGGCCGCGCGCGTCTTGGGCCCGGCGGCGCACAGGTCCGCCAGGAGCGCCGGGTCCACGCCGCCGATCGCACCGCACACGTACGGCCGGACGTTGAACGCAGGCCAGTCCCCCTCACGCACGGACTCATCCCTTCCCGGTCTTGAATCGCATTCGGTTCGCCACTGTCGCGATTAGCCGAAAGAGTATCCTTTTGCACCGCTCAGTGATCGGAGGACGACGTGGCTGGCGAGCGACTGGACGGCACCCGGCGGGCACTGCGAGACGCCATGGCGCAGGCGGAACGGGCCGCCGAGCTGGCGCGGCTCCTGGACGCCGCACAGGCCAAGCTCGCCGAGGCCGAACGCGCCACACAGGAGTTGCGCGAGGTCAACACGCGGTTGCGCGAGGTCGAGCGGGAACTCGCCGACGCGCGGGCGAGCGAGGACAAACTGCGCCGCGAACTCTCCGAGCAGCGCTACCAGACCGAGGTCGCCCGCTGGAAGCTGTCGTCCATGCAGGTCGCCCGCTGGTCCAGGCTCGGCGACGCGATCAAGTCCGGCAAGCGCAACCCGGTCCGGCTGGCCCGCGGCCTGCGCCGCGCCGCCAAGCCCGTCAAGCGCCCCGCCGCCCCCAAGCGCGGACCGGCCCCCGCCGTCCCCCAGACGGCCGAAGAGAAGCCGGGAGCCGCATTCCAGGCTAAGGAGTCCAGCCGGACCATCGAGGGCGCCTCCTTCAAGCTCAAGCCCTTCCGGGTGCCCACCGGGCCGAACACCCGCCCGCACCTGACAGCGGCGGTGATCGCCGATCCGCACGCCGAGGCGCTGCTGCGCTACGAGTGGCGCCAGACGGTCGGCTTCACCCCGCGCGACTTCGCCCGGGTGCTCGCCCAGGAGGTGCCGCACCTGCTGGTGGTCGAATCGGTCACCGGCGGACCGTGGGCGGGGGAGGTCCGTGAGCCGGGCGAGGACCTGCGGGCCCTGCTCGCCTGGTGCTCGGAGCGCGGCGTCCGCACGGTCTTCTGGCACACCGGCGGCGACGTGGCCGAGTTCCGGGAGGCGGCGTCGCTGTTCGAGTACGTCTTCACGGCGCTGCCCGAGGCGCTGCCCGCGTGGCGGTCTGCCCACCCCCGCGCGGGCGTGCTGCGGTACGCGATCCAGCCCCGGGTGCACAACCCGCTGCCGCTGGCAGGGGGACGCTTCGACCGCGTGCTCACGCTGGCCGAGCTGCTGCCCGAGCACCTGACCTACCCCGACCTGCTCACCTCCTACCGCTGGCCCAAGGGCGTGTCGGTCCCGCCGGGGACCGAGCCCTGGCGGCTGGCCGAGATCGCCGCCTGCGCCACCCCGATCGGCAGCCTGCCCGACGACCGGCGCGCCCACGCGGCGATGCGCCAGGCGTACGCCGAGGGCACGATGACCGAGCGGGTGGACGACTTCCTGGAGGCCATCGGCCTGCCCGCCGCCCGCGCCACCCTGCACGTCTCGGTGATCGTGCCGCCGACCGGCGACCTTGAGCGCGCGCTCGCCCAGCTCGCGGGGCAGGCCGGGGTCCGCCAGGCGGTACTTCTCGCGCCCGACGGCGACGTGGCCGCCAAGCGGGCGGGAGAGCTGCTGCCCGGTTCCGTGGACGTGGTGGCCAGGACCGCCGACCCCCGGCTGAGCGCCGGCGGCGCGCTGAACCGGGCGCTGGACCTGTGCGAGGGCGACCTGGTCGCGGTGATGGACCCGCGCGACCTGTACGGCGAGCACTACCTGAGCGATCTGAGCCGGGCCTTCCTCTACACCACGGCCGACGTGGTGGGGAAGGCGTCCTACTACGCCTACCTGGAGGACGCCGGGGCGGCGCTGCTGCGCCAGCCCGGCGCGGAGCACGCCTACCTGCCGGAGATCACCGGGGGGACGCTGCTGGCCCGCCGCACCGTGCTGCGCGGGCTGGGCATCGCCGACGTGGCGGAGGGCTGGGACGAGGTGCTGATGCGCCAGTGCCGCGCCGACAACATCCGGGTGTTCTCCTCGGACAGGTTCGGATACGTCCGGGTCCGCCGCGAGGACCCCTCGCTGCTGGCGTCGGCCCGGCTGGTGGAGTACGGCCCGGCGATCCCGCACGCGATGGCCTGAACACGCCGACTATCGTTTTCAGGGTGAGGATCGCCCTGCTGGCGCGGCTGCTCGGAGGTACGCCGAGGCCCTCGGGAAGCTGGGAGCGCGAGGCGGTCTACCTGGCCCCGGCCCCTGACCCGCTCGCGGCCGAGCGGTTGCGCGAAGTGCCCGGGATCGCCGGCGTACGGCCCGGCCCGGGCCGGCTCCTGGAGATCGTGGTGACGACGCCGGGCGAGATCGTCACCGAGTTCCGGCCGGGGGCGCTGGGGCTGAACGCCTTCCAGGCCCGATGGCCGGATTTCCCGCGGACGTGGGACAACCCCGGCTTCGTCGTCCGTTACGCGCACGCGCGGGCGGTGGCCTCCGGACACTGGGCGCGCGACCTCGGCGTGCCGCTCGGCGGCTTCCGCCCCGAGACCTTGTGCGGGGCGCTGGACCGGGCCGTGCTGCGGGTGCTGGCCGAGCTGCCCAGCAGGCGTGAACGCGCCGAGCCCGGCTGGGCGGGCTACCTGGAACGGCTGGCCCTGGCCTACCACGACGCGCACGAGGGGGCGCCCGCCGTGCCGATGGGGGACCGGGCCGCCGAGCCCGTCCACACGGCCCGCGTACGGCTGGCCGGGGCGGTCCGCCTGATACTCGCCGAAGGGCTGGCCGCCAATGGACGAACAGCGCCCGACAGACTGTGATACACCCTCCCGAGACGGAAAAAGGGAGTGGTGGTGGACGAAAAACGCGGGGTGATCAGGCGGTCACTACCGGCCGCCGCGGTGTTCGCGCTCGTGCTCGGTGCCCTCGCATTCTTCTACCCCGACCTCAGAGACGCCCTCGGCACCGCGCCCGGCTCCCCGAGGTCCGGAGCGGCGACCCACGCCCTGTACTCCACGCCCCCGGTGCCGAGCCGCTGCGAGTTACCCGGCGACCGCGACGAGGACATCAGACGGACCCTGAACGCGCTGGCCCGCTGCCTGGACCGGATGTGGACGGCCTCCCTGCGGACCGCCGGCTACCGCTACGAGCCGCCCCGCGAGGTCAACCTGGTCGAGACCCCCGGCGACGCCTCCTGCGGCCAGGGCGACGAGGGCTGGGCCGGCATCTACTGCCCCGAGTCCCGGTCGGTCAACGTGCTGCTCGACGCGAGCTGGGCCTTCTCCGACATGTTCACCCTGGCCCACGAGTACGCCCACCACGTACAGGAGATCAGTGGGATCGCCGACCAGCGCGGTTCGGAGATCTTCGACGAGGCGTGGTCGCGGCGGCTGGAGTTACAGGCGGACTGCATGGCGGCGGCGGCCATGCGGGACGTCGATCCCGAGGCGCTGGCGATGGTGCGCGCGGCGGCGGGCTCGGCGGGGGCGGAGGACGAGGAGTGGGCGGCGCACCGCAAGACCCACGGCTCGGCGAAGAACAGCGCGGCGTGGATCGGCCGGGGCGAGCGGCTGGGCACGATCGGCGCGTGCAACACCTGGGCCGCACCGGAGGATCAGGTGTCATAGCGAGTATTGGACGTGATTTATCCGCAGGTTCCGCTGATTTGGAGGATAAATTGCAGAGCATGTGTCTCGGAGAGTGGACAGGCGTGCCGATGGGATCAGCCGGTCCGATAGCCTCGATCGGGTGAGTCCCTTCGTCCACCCCGCAGGCGACCGGCATGCCGGGGCCCCGCCGTACGACCGCCCCGCCCACATGCCCGGCGACCCGGGTGAGCTGACGCGCGGGAGCCTCGACCCGGCCATCTGGCCCCGCACCGCGGGGCGCGCCGACGGCGTGGTCACCGTCGGCGGCATCGACGTCCGCGACCTCGCCGCCCAGTACGGCACGCCGCTCTACGTGCTCGACGAAGACGACGTGCGCTCCCGCTGCCGCGAGTTCGCCGCCGCGTTCGGCGACAGCGACGTCCACTACGCGGGCAAGGCGTTCCTGTGCAGGGAGCTCGCCCGCTGGATCGATCAGGAGGGCCTGGGCCTCGACGTCTGCACCGGCGGCGAGCTGGCCGTCACGCTCAGCGTGGGCTTCCCGCCCGAGCGCATCACCCTGCACGGCAACAACAAGACCGCCGCCGAGCTGGAGCGGGCGATCGAGGCCGGGGTCGGCCACATCGTCCTCGACTCCTTCGAGGAGATCGCCCGGCTGGGCCACCTGGCCGAGCGGCACGAGGCGCGGCCCACCGTCCTCATCCGGGTCACCACCGGCGTGGAGGCGCACACCCACGAGTTCATCGCCACCGCCCACGACGACCAGAAGTTCGGCTTCTCGCTGAACAGCGGGTCGGCCGCCGAGGCGGTCCGCCGGGTGCTCGCGCTGCCGCAGCTCAGGCTGGCCGGCCTGCACTCCCACATCGGCTCGCAGATCCTCGACTCCGCGGGCTTCGAGGTGGCCGCCCAGCGGCTGGCCGGGCTGCTGGTGCAGATCAAGCAGGAGCACGACGTGGTGCTGCCCGAGCTCGACCTCGGCGGCGGCTACGGCATCGCCTACACCGAGACCGACGAGGCCCCGGGCGTCAAGGTCGTCGCCGACGCGCTGCGCGAGATCGTCGAGCGGGTCTGCACCGCCGCCGGGCTGCCGGTGCCCCGGCTGACCGTCGAGCCCGGCCGGGCGATCATCGGCCCCGCCGGCGTGACCCTCTACAACGTCGGCACCGTCAAGGACGTCGAGGGCCTGCGCACCTACGTCAGCGTGGACGGCGGGATGAGCGACAACATCCGCACCGCGCTGTACGGCGCCGAGTACACCTGCGTGCTGGCCTCCCGCACCAGCGAGGCCGCGCCCATGCTGTCCCGGGTCGTCGGCAAGCACTGCGAGAGCGGCGACATCGTGGTGCGCGACACCTACCTGCCCGCCGACCTCGCGCCCGGCGACCTCATCGCGGTGGCCGCCACCGGCGCCTACTGCCGCGCGCTCGCCAGTAACTACAACTACCAGCCGAGGCCCGCCGTCGTCGCGGTCAAGGACGGCGCGTCACGAGTGATCGTGCGCGGGGAGACGGAAGAGGACCTGCTGAGGGGGCAACCGTGAAACCGCTGAAAGTGGCCCTGCTGGGCTGCGGCGTCGTCGGATCGCAGGTCGTACGGCTGATGCGGGAGCAGTCCGGCGACCTCGCCGCCAGGATCGGCGCCCCGCTGGAGCTGGCCGGGGTGGCCGTGCGCCGGCTGGGCCGCAAGCGCGACGCCGACGTCGAGCAGGGGCTGCTCACCACCGACGCCGAGGCCCTGGTCTCCCGCGACGACGTCGACATCGTGGTCGAGGTGATCGGCGGCATCGAGCCCGCCAGGTCGCTCATCACGACCGCGCTGCGCGGCGGCAAGTCCGTGGTGACCGCCAACAAGGCGCTGCTCGCCGAAGACGGCTCGGCCCTGTACGCCGCGGCCAGGCAGGGCGGCGGCGACCTCTACTTCGAGGCCAGCGTGGCGGGGGCGATCCCGCTGCTGCGCCCGCTGCGCGAGTCGCTGAGCGGCGACCACGTCCACCGCGTGCTCGGCATCGTCAACGGCACCACCAACTACATCCTCGACAAGATGGACTCCACGGGCGCGTCCTTCACCGACGCGCTGGAGGAGGCCCAGGCGCTCGGCTACGCCGAGGCCGACCCCACGGCCGACGTCGAGGGCTTCGACGCCGCTGCCAAGGCCGCCATCCTGGCCGGGCTGGCCTTCCACAGCCGGGTCACCGCGGCCGACGTCCACCGCGAGGGCATCACCGAGATCAGCGCCGCCGACGTCGCCAGCGCCAAGGCCATGGGTTATGTGATCAAGCTGCTGGCCATCTGCGCCCGCGCCGACGACGGCCGCACGGTCGGGGTCCGCGTGCATCCGGCCATGATCCCGAGGTCGCACCCGCTGGCCGGGGTCCGCGACGCCTACAACGCGGTCTTCGTCGAGGCGCGCTCGGCCGGCGAGCTGATGTTCTACGGCAAGGGCGCGGGCGGCGCCCCGACCGCCTCGGCCGTGCTCGGCGACCTGGTCGCGGTCGCCCGCAACCGGCTGGCCGGAGCGCACGGCCCCGACGAGTCCACCTACGCCGACCTCGCCGTCCACCCGATGGGCGACACCGTGACCCGCTACCACATCGCCCTCGATGTCGCCGACAAGCCGGGCGTACTCGCGCGGGTGGCCGACATCTTCGCCAAGCACGACGTGTCCATCCAGACGGTCCGCCAGGAGGGCCACGGCGACGACGCGCAGCTCGTCCTGGTCTCCCACCGGGCCGCCGACGCCGCCCTGTCGGCCACCTTGGGCAGTCTTCGCGAGCTCGACATCGTCCGCGCGGTGGCGAGCGTGATGCGGGTGGAGGGCGACGAGTCGTCCTGAGCCCCGCCGGGGCGGGTGTGGCGGCATCTGGCCAGAAGCCCCGTGGGCGGCGGCCGAAGGGCACTACCCTACGGGATACGCGCACGTTCGGCGTCGGGTGACTCGTGCGCGGCATACCGATCGCGCACACAGGGAGAGGCCCGTGGCCAAGCCCGCTCCGGACTGCGGATGCTGCAACGGGACCGGCCGGCTCACCTACGAGAGACCGAAGCGGCAGCCGGATGGCTCCGTCATTTGGGTGAATTCATTGGAGAACTGCCACGTATGCCGGGGCAGCGGAAAGTGTAAATGACCGGCATGCGGCCGGCCGGAGCGCACTCCCGGTGCTGACCTGTTGTCAGGGTTCGTGCCGGGAGAGCGCCCGCAATCGGTACGCTCGTTGGCGACCGCCCCGCGAATTACGGATGTGAACGAGTCCTGTATGAGTGTCGCGCCGGAATCATCCGCCGATCCAGCCACGCCGCGAGCGCCAGAGGAACGGGCCGGTCCGCGAGGATACGTCCGCACTCCCAGCGAGGGCGACGGAGTGCTGCGCTGGGCCGGTGAGCACTGGGTCGCCGGTGATCGCCCGCTGGGCCGGGTCGCGACCGCTTCGGACGCCGAGGCGCTGCGCCCGCTGCGCGGCCTGCGGGTCGAGTGGCCGGGGGAGTCGCCGGTCCCGCTCGCGCCCGTCCTCGACCTCGCCGCGGCCGGGGTGCCGCTGTTCGCCGCCGAGACGCCCGCCTGGGCCCGGGAGGCCGACTCCGGGCTCGCCGCCCTGCTCGCCGAATGGGACGGCTCGCGGTTCGCCGAGGGCCCTTCCGGCATCCGCTCGGTGGCCGACCTGCGCCGCGAGGAGCACAGCGTGCGGCTGCGGCGGCACGGGCTGCGCGCCCGTCGTACCCCCGGCGACCAGCCGCCGACGGTCAGCGTCGTGATGTCGAGCATGCGCCCGCACCACCTGCCCGGCGCGCTCGCCCAGATCGCCCGCCAGCGGCACGTGCGCGCCGAGGTCGTGCTCGGCCTGCACGGCGTGCCCGGCGGCCGTGACCACCCCGACGTACGCCGGGCGGCCGACGGCTTCGCGCTCCCGCTCACCATGGTGGAGGCCGGCGCGGACCGGCCGTTCGGTGAGCTGCTGCACCTGGCGGCGGGCCGGGCCGGCGGCGAGTACATCGCCAAGTGGGACGACGACGACTGGTACGGCCCCGAGCACCTGGCCGACCTGCTGCTCGCCAAGGAGCACTCCGGGGCCGACGTGGTCGGCGTGCCCCCGGAGTTCTTCTACCTGGAGCCGCTGCGCGCCACCGTCCGCAGGATCGACTACAGCGGCGAAGTGTGGAGCGATTACATCGCGGGCGGAACGATCCTGATGGATCGCGCCAAATATCAAGAATCCGGTGGTTTCAGCGCCCTGTCCAGCGCCGTGGACGCCGATCTCCTGAAACGAATCCACGCCGCGGGCGGCCGGATATACCGCACCCACGGACTCGGCTACATGCTGCGCCGTTCACTGGCCGGCGACCACACCTGGCGGCTTTCCCTGGCCCATTTTCTGCGGGTCGCAGCAAACCAGTGGCGCGGATTCCGGCCCAGTATGATCATGGAGGCCGGCCCCGGCACCGGGCAGGGAGCGCTTGTGAGCGAAGTGAGCCGAACGTGACCGTCAGGATCAGGGGCAACGACTACACCGTGCTGCGCCCGCCCGCCATCGGGACCTGGACGCCCACGCTGACCGTCACGGTCGTGGTGCCGGCCTACAACGGGCAGGACAAGCTCGACCTCGCGCTCGCGGGCCTGGCCGCCCAGACCTACCCGCAGGAGCTGCTGGAGGTCGTGGTGGTCGACAACGGCAGCGAGCCCGCCCTGCGGCTCGGCGGCATCCGCCCGGAGCTGACCCGGCTGGTCGGCTGCGAGACCCCGGGCAGGGCCGCCGCCCGCAACGCGGGCCTGGCCGCCGCCACCGGAGACGTCGTCCACTGGCTCGACTCCGACGTGGTGCTCGCCCCCGACGAGGTGGAGGCGCACCTGCGCTGGCACCACCTCGCCCCCTACCTGGTGGTCACCAGCCACCTGCGCTTCACCACCGCGCCGCTGCCCGAGCCGCGCGCGGTGGCCGCCGCCGCCGGGACGGGCGGTTTGGGCGCGCTGTTCGAGCCGGCCGAGCCGCACGAGTGGCTGGTCGACCTCGTGGAGCGCACCGGCGGTCTGGTACGCGACCCGCACCGGGCGTTCAGCCTGCACGTCGGCGGCGCGACGTCGGTCGGGGCGACACTGCTCAAGGCGGCGGGCCCGATGGACACCGAGCTGATCCTCGGCCAGGACACCGAGCTGGGCTACCGGCTGGGCCAGGCGGGCGCGGTGTTCGTGCCCGACCCGCAGGCCCGCGGCTACCACCTGGGCCCCTCCATGCGGATGCGCGACAAGGAGCCGATCGACCGGGTCAGCCACGCCTACATCGCCGACCGCATCCCCTCCTACCGCTGGCTGCGCACCCACCCGGGCAGGCAGTGGAAGGTCCCCTACATCCGGGCCACCGTCGAGCCCGGCGGCTACGACGACGTGCGCGCGACGGTGGACGCGCTGCTCGCGGGCACGATCCCCGACCTCGTGGTGGACCTGCCCGGCCCGTGGGCGCGGCTGGCCCCCGAGCGGCGGACCCCGCTGACCGACCCCGATCTCGACCTGGTCCTGATCCAGGGGCACTACGCCCACGAGCCCCGGGTGCGCCTGGTCGGTCAGGAGCCCGAGCCCGACACCGCCGAGCCGTACCGGCTGCACCTGCCCGCCGGCTGGGCGCCCGGCGAGGACAGCCTGGCCAGGTTGCTCGACCTGGCTTCCGAACAGGGCTACGGCCTGATCAACGTGCTGCTCGACGAGACCGCCGACGGCGTGGTGGCGGCCCGGTTGGAGCGCTCCGCCGCCTTCGCCAGAGCGCGGATCGTGGCCGAGCCCGGCGAGGACATCGACGACGCGGTGGACGACACCTTCGGGGTGCTCTGGGTGGACGCCGAGACCTACGGCTTCGCGTCCGCGGCACAGGCCGCGCCCCCGGTCGGCCGGCGCGGCGCCTACCGGGCCCGCTCGGAGGCGGCGGCCGAGGTCGCCAAGCTGAAGAAGGAGACCGAACGACTGCGCGGGCAGATCGCCAAGTGGCGCGACGAGTCCGGCCGCTGGCGCAAGGGCGCGGTCGAGTACCGCAGGGAGATCGGCACGCTGCGCCGTGAGCTGGCCGCGGCCAAGAAGGCCCAGCCGGTGCCGCGCACCGGGTTCGCCCGGGCGCTCAGGCGGGCGCTGTCCCGCCGTCGCCGCGGCAAGGAGGGGTGAGGCCGTTGCCCGAGGCGGCGGGCGCGCGCGAGGTGCAGAGCAGCCCGCGCTCCAGCGTGTGGCGGCTGGAGTACGGCGGGGCCGCCGTCGTGGTCAAGCAGGCCACCGGCGGCGACGACGCCCAGGCCAGGTTCGAGCGGGAGATCACCGCGCTGACCCTCGCCGCCAGAAGCGGCGGCGTGCCACCGGTGGCCAAGGTGATCGCCTCCGACGCCGGTTGCCGGGTCATGGTGCTGGAACACCTCGCCGAGGTGCCCGCCCCAGCCGACTGGGCGGTCCGTTACGCCGACGCGCTCGCGCGGCTGCACGCCGCCACCGGCCCCGCCGACGCCGGCGCGCTGCCCAGATGGCAGGGCCCCACGGAGGCCGACGCCGAGGCGTTCGCGGGCTTCGCCGGCGCGCTGGGCGTGCCGGTGCCCGCGCGGGCCCGCGCCGAGATCTCGGCGCTCGTCGAGCGGCTGGGCGCGGGCGGCCACCACGCGCTGCTGCACGGCGACCCGTGCCCCGACAACGTCATCGTGACCGGCCAGGGCCTGCGCTTCGTGGACCTTGAGCAGGCGTCGCTGGGCAACGGCCTGATGGAGCTGGCCTATCTGCGGACGGGCTTTCCGACCTGCTGGTGTTCGCTGGGCATCGCCCCGGCGATGCTCGCCGAGGCCGAGCGGCGCTACCAGGCGATCTGGCGCGTGCTGACCGGCACCGACGTGCAGGGGCGGCTCGCCGACGCCTGCGCGGGCTGGCTGCTGCGCGGCGACGCGCTGGTCGAACGGGCCCGCAGGCACACCACCGACCACCTCGCCGCCGTGCTGCGGGACGACTGGAGCTGGGGCGTGGCCAGCGCGCGAGAACGGCTCGCGCACCGGCTCGGCGTGGTCGCCGCGGCGGAGGAGCCCGATCTGGCCGCGCTGGCCGCCCTGGCCGGAGCGGTACGCGAGCGCATGCTCACCTGCTGGCCCGGCCTTGCCCCACTGCCCCCGACACCGCCCTGAGCCCGAGGTCAGCCGTCTGACCGGCCGCGGCCGGTCAGACGGCCGAGCAGTGACACGCTCCGCGGGCGGGAGGGCTGTGCGGGCGCTGCCGGGGCAGGTTTCCGGGGTTCCGCCACGGGCGTAGCGGGTTTCTTCTTGGGCGCGGGCCAGAAGTCGGCGTGCTCGCCCTTGAGCACCCCGTGGGTGGCCTCGATCAGCTCGTCCCTGTGATCGGCGGCGAGCCGGCCCGCCCTGGCCAGCTCACCGAGCGGCACGCCCGGGTTGGCCAGCAGCAACGCCCGGCTCAGCGCCTCGGTGCGCTCCAGGCGGGCGGTTCCGCCGGAGGGCGGATCCACCAGAACCAGGCCCGGCCGGTGCTCCTGCATGGCCTCGATCATCAGGCGCAGCGTGTCGCGGCCGAGCGGCGCCTCGACCGGGCCGGTGTACCTGAAGGGGATCGGCGCGGGGGAGGGCGGCACGGTGTCGGCCAGGCGCACCCGATCGTCGCCCGCGAAGTGCTCGCTCATCAGGCGCAGGTCCAGGTCGGGATCGCGGAGCACGGCCCGCCGCACGCCGGTCAGCCGCGACCAGGGCGCGACCAGCGTCACCACCACGTCGCCGACGCTGCCGGTCAGCGCCGCGCGCACGGCGGCCCGCACGGTCTCCTCCGCCGCGCCGCCGACCTCCAGCACCACCTCGACGTACGGCACGCGCCACCGCCGCCCCGCGTCCTTGCGCAGGTCGCGGCGGAGCGGGATGCGCTGGGCCAGGTACGGCGAGACCACCCGGACCGCCAGGTCGCGTTCCAGCTTCTGGGCCGGCAGCCCCAGATGGACCGCCTGGGCCAGCGGATCGGGGACGAACACGGCCCCGGCCTGGGCGAGCCGGTAGGCGAACTCGGTGTCCTCGCCGCGCGGCACGCCCGCGTCGATGCCGCCGGCGGCGCGGAACAACTCGCGGTGCAGGCACAGCGTGGGGCCCGTGCAGCAGTGGTAGGGGTTGCGGCTGGCGCGCAGGCCGTCCAGGCGCTCGATCGTCGCCTCGGTCGAACTCGGCACCGCCGCCGCCAGGTCGAACAGCGTGCTCAGCCCGCCGCCCGACACGCCGTCACGTACGCGGGCCGCGGAAAGCCCCTCGGGCTCGGCCAGGAACCGCTTGTAGCCGATCGTGACCGCATAATCGGTCAGGTGGTGCCAGCGGGCCAGCGCCTCGATGTGCTCGCGGCAGACCACCATGTCGGCGTCCAGGCGCTGGAGCAGCGTGCCCTCGGCGACCGCCGCCCCGGTGTTGACCGCGTGCCCGATGCCCCAGCCCGACGGGTCGGCGGTGACGATCCGTGTGCCGGGTGGCGCGATCTCCGGCAGGCGCAGCGGCGGGTCGCTGCCGTCGTCCACCACGATGACCTCGAGCAGGTGCGCGGGGTAGGTCTGCGCGGCCAGCGCGGCCAGGGTGAGATCGAGGCGGCTCTGCCCTCCGTGGGCCGGTATGACGACGCTCACCGGCAGCGACGGCGTGAAGGCCCCCAGGCCGGGCGGGGTGAGCGGGGAGTGGTCGTTGCGCCGGATCCGCGGACGGTCGCCCGGCGCCCCGTGATGTTCACCCGTCATGTCAGAAGACCCTATCGCGACCGCGTCTTCACCTCGCAGGAGCGGGATCGCGTCCGCAGGTCAGGCCGGTTGCCCGTAAACTCGGTGCTCGACACCGCAAGGCTGCCTAGGAGCGATCATGACCAGGGTGTGGCGTGGACTCATCGAGGAGTACCGTGACCGGCTTCCGGTGACCACGGCGACGCCGGTCGTCACGCTGCTGGAGGGGGGCACGCCGCTGGTCCCCGCGCGCAGGGTCTCCGCGCTGACCGGCTGCGAGGTTCACCTGAAGGTCGAAGGGCTCAACCCGACGGGGAGCTTCAAAGACCGCGGCATGACCATGGCGATCAGCAAGGCGGTCGAGGCCGGGGCCAAGGCGGTGATCTGCGCCTCCACCGGCAACACCTCCGCCTCCGCCGCCGCCTACGCCGTCCGCGCGGGGCTGACCTGCGCCGTCCTGGTGCCACGCGGCAAGATCGCGATGGGCAAGCTGGCCCAGGCGCTGGTCCACGGGGCCAAGCTGCTCCAGGTCGACGGCTCCTTCGACGACTGCCTGGAGATGACCAGGAAGCTCTCGGAGAGCTACCCGATCGCGCTGGTCAACTCGGTCAACCCGTACCGGCTCCAGGGCCAGAAGACCGCGGCCTTCGAGATCGTGGACGCGCTCGGCGACGCGCCCGACGTGCACTGCCTGCCGGTGGGCAACGCGGGCAACATCTCCGCCTACTGGATGGGCTACAAGGAATACTCCGCCGACGGGCCCGCCACCAAGACTCCGCGGATGCTGGGGTTCCAGGCGAGCGGGGCCGCGCCGATCGTGAAGGGCGCGCCGGTGACCCACCCGCACACGATCGCCACCGCGATCCGGATCGGCAACCCCGCCTCCTGGCGGCTCGCCGAGGCGGCCCGCGACGAGTCCGGCGGCGCGATCCAGGCGGTGACCGACCGGCAGATCGCCGCGGCCTACAAGCTGCTCGCCCAGGAGGAGGGCGTGTTCGTGGAGCTGGCGTCGGCGGCGAGCGTCGCCGGGCTGCTCCAGGCGCGCGAGCAGGGGCTGGTGCAAGATGGTGAGCGGGTGGTGTGTACGGTCACCGGTAACGGCCTGAAGGACCCCGACTGGGCGATCTCCGGAGCCCCGGCGCCGGTGACGATCTCGATCGACGCGCACGCCGCCGCGATGGCGCTCGAACTCGCCTGAAGCCGGGGGCGGCGCTGCGCCATCCGGCCCGACACCCCAGACACCGAACGCATCTTCCGAAGGTGGCCCATGCCCGACAGCACGACGGTCGTCGTTCGCGTGCCCGCGACTTCGGCCAACCTCGGCCCCGGCTTCGACTCGCTGGGCCTCGCGCTCGGCCTGTACGACGAGGTCACGGCGGCCTTGTCGGGGGAGAGCACGCAGGTGGAGGTCACCGGCGAGGGGGCGGGGGAACTCGACCTCGGCGACGGCCATCTCGTCGTGCGGGCCATGCGCGCGGCGTTCGGCCGGATGGGGGTGGCGCAGCCGCCGGGCCTGCGGCTGCGCTGTCACAACCGCATTCCGCACGCGCGGGGGCTCGGTTCGTCGTCGGCGGCCATCTGCGCGGGCCTGCTGGCCGCGCGGGCGCTCGCCGGCGACGACTCCGGGGCCGCGGCGTTCCCGGATGAGGAGGTGTTCGCGCTGGCCACCGAGCTGGAGGGCCATCCCGACAACGTGGCCCCCTGCCTGGCAGGCGGGCTCACCATCGCCTGGAGCGACCAAGAGGGGATCGCGCGTATGGTGAAACTGACGCCGCACGCCGCGATCCGGCCCGTGGCGTTCATCCCCGCTCACCGGCTGTCCACCGACGTGGCGCGGGGCTACCTGCCGAAGGACGTACCGCACGCCGACGCCTCCGCCAACGCGGGGCGCGCGGCGCTGCTGGTGGCCGCGATGACCATGCGACCGGAGACCCCGGTGCTGCTCGCCGCGACCGAAGACCGGCTGCACCAGCGATACCGCGCGCCTGCAATGCCGCAGACCGCGAGTCTGGTAAAACGGCTCCGCGCAATCGGAGTTCCCGCGGTCGTCTCCGGGGCGGGTCCGACGATTCTGGCGTTTCCGACACCGGAGGCGCAGGATTCGATCGCGTCTGAAGTGGGTAATGACTGGCACATCCAGCCACTGGACGTCGATACCGACGGTGCCAGAGTCCAGTTTCCCGAGACACGCTGATGCCTCTTCGACCTTCAGGGAATAGCCGTGTGCGCTGGTGATGTTAGGCTTATAGCCGCACCAGATGCCCCCATGATGGGTGCGTGCTTGTCAGCCTCACATCGCTGCGTCATGCTCCACCTCGTCAGAAGTGGGCAGCATACCCTCCCTGAATGCGCCGTTGCCGGTTGCTCCACATCCGGCATACGCCGTGAAGGGCGGCGCACGCGGGGATATGCGGGCTCCAACCATCTCGATGACATCTGGTTGGCGGTAACAATCCGGGGGGTGGCCTCCAGGCCCCCATCGTCGGCGAGTCCCGGCGATGACGGCGTGGGCGCACCTGTCCCCGACACTGGCAACCGCTCTTCGGGGCGGCCAAGGAACGCAACGTGCACCCCGATCCGGCCAGTCCCGCCGGATCGATCGCACCTCCGGGACGGTCGGCAGATAGTCGCCGACGCCCGACCCCTGGGAAGGACCCTTAGTGAGCGACACCACCGAACTCCTCACCGACACCGGCTCACCTGAGCAGTCGGCGGCCGGCGACACCCCCACTCGCGCCGCGGCACGGCCGCGCCGTCGCTCCGGCACCGGCCTGTCCGCCATGGTGCTCCCCGAGCTGCAGAAGCTCGCGTCGAGCCTCGGCATCAGCGGGACCGGGCGGATGCGCAAGAGCCAGCTCATCGCGGCCATCCAGGAGAAGCAGGGCGTTTCCGCGGACGGCGCGGCCCAGACGTCCGACGCCAAGCCCGCCACCTCTGCGCCGGCTCCTGTCGCCGCGGACCCCGAGCCCCAGCCCGAGCGGCCCGCGCGCACCCGCCGGGTGCGCACCCGCACCGGCGCGGCCGAGAGCGCGGGCGCGCCCGCCACCGACCAGCCGACGCTGCCCGAGGCCGTGGCCCAGGCCGCCGAGCCCGCGGTGGCGTCCGCCCCGCCGGTGACCGAGCAGCCCGCCGAGCAGGGGCAGCAGGACGGCAAGCCCGAGCGCGGCGAGGGACGCCGCGAGCGTGGCGAGCGCCGCAGCCGCCGCGAGCGCGGCGACAGCAGGGAGCAGCGCACCACCGACGGCGGCCAGGGCCGCGACCAGGCGCGCGGTGGCGACCAGCGCGACCGTGGCGACCAGCGCGACCGTGGCGACCAGCGGGACGGCGGCCGTGACCAGCGCGGCGACCAGGGCGGCCGTGATCAGCGCGATCGTGGCGACCAGCGTGACCGCGACCAGCGCGACCGTGACCGCGACCCGCGCGACGGCGGCCAGGACGACGACGGCCGCCGCGGCCGGCGCGGCCGGTTCAGGGAGCGCAACCGCCGCGGCCGTGACCGCTTCGACAGCAACGAGCCGGTGATCGGCGAGGACGACGTGCTGATCCCGATCGCCGGGATCCTCGACATCCTCGACAACTACGCCTTCGTGCGCACGACCGGCTACCTGCCCGGTGCCAACGACGTCTACGTGTCGCTGGCCCAGATCCGCAGGAACGGCCTGCGCAAGGGCGACGTGATCACCGGCGCGGTACGCCAGCCGCGCGAAGGCGAGCGGCGCGAGAAGTTCAACGCGCTCGTCCGCCTCGACACGGTCAACGGCATGGACCCCGACCAGGCCCGCAACCGCCAGGACTTCAACAAGCTCACCCCGCTCTACCCGCAGGAGCGCCTGCGTCTGGAGACCGAGCCCAACATCCTGACCACGCGGATCATCGACCTGGTCTCGCCGATCGGCAAGGGCCAGCGCGGCCTCATCGCCTCCCCGCCCAAGGCGGGCAAGACGATGGTGCTCCAGGCCATCGCCAACGCCATCACCAGGAACAACCCCGAGTGCCACCTCATGGTCGTCCTCGTGGACGAGCGTCCTGAAGAGGTCACCGACATGCAGCGGTCGGTCAAGGGCGAGGTCATCCACTCGACCTTCGACCGTCCCGCCGAAGACCACACCACCGTCGCCGAGCTGGCCATCGAGCGGGCCAAGCGGCTGGTGGAGCTGGGCCACGACGTCGTGGTGCTGCTCGACTCGATCACCCGCCTGGGCCGCGCCTACAACCTCGCGGCGCCCGCCAGCGGCCGGATCCTGTCCGGCGGTGTCGACTCCACGGCGCTGTACCCGCCCAAGCGGTTCTTCGGCGCCGCCCGCAACATCGAGAACGGCGGCTCGCTGACCATCCTGGCCACCGGCCTGGTCGAGACCGGCTCCAAGATGGACGAGGTCATCTTCGAGGAGTTCAAGGGCACCGGCAACATGGAGCTCAAGCTCAGCCGGTCCCTGGCCGACAAGCGGATCTTCCCCGCGGTGGACGTCGACGCGTCCAGCACCCGTAAGGAGGAGATCCTGATGGCCAAGGACGAGCTGCAGATCGTCTGGAAGCTGCGGCGGGTGCTGCACGCGCTGGACATGCAGCAGGCTCTGGAGCTCCTGCTGGAGAAGATGAAGGAGACCAAGTCCAACGCGGAGTTCCTGCTCCAGGTCCAGAAGACGACCGTGAGCAACGACCGCGACTGACGAGCCCTGTGCTCACGTACGGCGGGCCCGCGCGGCCCGCCGTACTCATCGCGGCCGGAGCGGGCGGGAAGCAGCGCGCAGGGCGCCATGCGGGCCGCTTGCGGGCATGCCCGAGCGCCCCGACCGGCCCGATGACCCCGGGAATTTCGGATGGCCCGGGATGGTTGCAGGATCTGGCACACTGGAACCCGAACCGCAGCGGTACCGGTTCCCGCCCGCGCGCATTTCCCGGTGTGCGGCGCGCGCACCCCGTCCGGGGTGAGGCGAGGCAAAACGGCGACCCGGCGACCGCCACATGCGAGAGGAAGCGACATGAAGCGCGACATTCACCCTGAGTACAACGTCACCCAGGTGAGCTGCACCTGTGGCAACTCCTTCACCACCCGCAGCACCGCCAAGAACGGTGTGATCCACGCCGACGTGTGTTCCGAGTGCCACCCGTTCTACACGGGCAAGCAGAAGATCCTCGACACCGGCGGCCGGGTGGCGCGCTTCGAGAAGCGCTTCGGGAAGAAGACCGCGGGCAAGTAGCCAACGACCAGCGCCGGCTCGGAATCACCCCCTCGTCCGACGGGGGTGTGCCTGGGTCGGCGTTCTTGCTGGTCGGGGCTTTCGCAGGATGGTGAAGGGATCACGCGGTGAAGCTGGACGAACTGCTCAAGGAGTACGCCGAGCTGGAGGCCACGCTCGCCGATCCCGCCGTGCACGCCGACCAGAACAAGGCGCGCACGATCGGCCGGCGTTACGCGCAGTTGAGCCCCATCGTGGCCACCTACCGCGAGCTTGAGACGGTGCGCGATGACCTCGGCACCGCCAGGGAGCTGGCCGGGGAGGACCCGGCGTTCGCGGTGGAGGCCGAGGAGCTGGCCGCGCGGGTGCCCGCGCTGGAAGAACGCCTCAAGCACCTGCTCATCCCGCGTGACCCCAACGACACCAAGGACATCCTGATGGAGATCAAGGCGGGCGAGGGCGGCGAGGAGTCCGCCCTGTTCGCGGGCGACCTCCTGCGGATGTACCTCCGGTACGCCGAGCGGGCCGGCTGGAAGACCGAGATCATCGACTCCCAGCCGTCCGACCTCGGCGGCTACAAGGACGTCACGGTCGCCATCAAGTCCAAGGGCGACGAGGGCGTGTGGTCGCGGCTGAAGTTCGAGGGCGGCGTGCACCGCGTCCAGCGGGTTCCCGCCACCGAGTCGCAGGGGCGCATCCACACCAGCGCCGCCGGGGTGCTCGTCTACCCCGAGGTCGAGGAGGTCGACGTCCAGATCGACCCCAACGACCTGCGCATCGACGTCTTCCGCAGCGGCGGGCCCGGCGGGCAGAGCGTCAACACCACCGACTCGGCGGTGCGCATCACCCACCTGCCGACCGGGGTCGTGGTCTCCTGCCAGAACGAGAAGAGCCAGCTCCAGAACAAGGAGACCGCGATGCGCGTGCTCCGTGCCCGGTTGCAGGCCATCGCCGAGGAGGAGGCCGCCGCCGAAGCCGCGGCCGAGCGCAAGTCGCAGGTCCGCACCGTCGACCGGTCCGAGCGGATCCGCACCTACAACTTCCCGGAGAACCGCATCTCCGACCACCGGGTCGGCTTCAAGGCGTATAACCTCGATCACGTCCTGGACGGTGAGCTGTCCGCGGTGATCCAGGCGTTGCTCGACGCCGAGACCGCGGAAAAGCTCGCCTCCCACTCCTCAACATCCTGATCCCGCCGACCACCGAACCCCGGCCTGCCCCAAGACCTCATGTCATGAGCCTCCTCCTGGACGAGATCGCCCTCGCCACCGCCCGGCTGGCCGAAGCCGGAGTGCCCTCGCCGCGCACCGACGCCGAGGAGATCGCGGCGTTCGTCCATGGCGTGCGCCGCGGTGAGCTGCACACCGTCAAGGACTCGGAGTTCGACGCGCTGTTCTGGGAGGGCATCGCGCGCCGCGAGGCCCGCGAGCCGTTGCAGCACATCACCGGCCGGGCCTACTTCCGCTATCTGTCCCTGGAGGTCGGTCCCGGCGTCTTCGTGCCGCGCCCGGAGACCGAGGTCGTCGTCGGCTGGGCCATCGACCGGCTGCGCGAGATGGACGTCGCCTCCCCGACCGTCGTGGACCTCGGCACCGGCTCGGGCGTGATCGCGCTGTCCATCGCCCAGGAGGTCGCGCTGGCCAGGGTGCACGCGGTGGAGATCGACCCGGAGGCGTACGGCTGGGCCAAGCGCAACATCTCCGAGCTGGGGCAGGGCCGGGTCACCCTGCATCCGGAAGACCTCGCCGAGGCCCTGGGAGAGCTGGACGGCCGGGTCGATCTGGTCATCTCCAACCCGCCCTACATCCCGCCCGGCGCGATCCCCCGGCATCCTGAGGTCCGTGACTATGATCCTGCGCCGGCGCTGTACGGCTCGGGCGCCGACGGCCTCGACCAGGTCCGCGCGGTCGAGCGCACGGCCAGGCGGCTGCTGCGGCCCGGCGGGTTCGTCGTGGTAGAACACGCCGACGTGCAGGGCTCGGCGGTGTATCTCATCTTCCGTGAGGAGAACGGCTGGCGCGACGTACGCGTCCAGCAGGACCTGACCCGCAGGGACCGTTTCGTGACCGCCCGCTTCGGCCAGGAGTGAGCGGCAGTGAAAGGATGCTGACTGTGAGCCGACGTTACGACTGCGCCGACGCCGAGCAACGGGCCGCCGGCCTGGCCGACGCGGCGTCCACCCTGCGCATGAGCCAGCTCGTGGTGCTGCCCACCGACACGGTGTACGGCATCGGCTGCGACGCCTTCGTCCAGTCCGCGGTCAACGCGCTGCTGGCGGCCAAGGGCCGGGGCCGGGACATACCGGTGCCGGTGCTGGTAGGCACCGTCCGGGCGGCCACCGCCCTGGTGGAGAACCTCGGGCCGTACGGGCAGGACCTCATCGACGCGTTCTGGCCGGGGCCGCTGACGCTGATCTGCCGGGCCAACCGCTCCCTGTCCTGGGACCTCGGCGACACCAAGGGCACGGTGGCGCTGCGCATGCCGTTGCACGGGGTGGCCCTCGACCTGCTCAAGGACATCGGCCCGATGGCGGTCAGCAGCGCCAACCGCTCCGGGCAGGAGCCGGCGACCACGGTCGAGGAGGCCGAGAAGCAGCTCGGCGAGGCGGCGGAGGTGTACCTCGACGACGGGCCGTGCACGGACCGGGCGCCGTCCACGATCGTCGATCTCACCAGCGCGGTACCGCGGCTGCTGCGGCGCGGGCTGATCAGCGAGGACAAGCTGCGCGCGATCGCCGGATACATCGCCACCGACGGCGCCCCGCAGCCGGCGGCCTCGGGTCCCGAGCCCGAGCCCAAGCCGGAGAGCGCGGCGAAGGCGGATCCCGACCAGGATTGATCGGTTATACCTCGTCCTGATCCCTAGGACGGACGGCCTGTGCCCGGGTACGGTAAGTGGGCGGCCGATATCCTTCCCCCCGGGAGACGCGCATGGGCAAGTTCGAGGGCATGGATCCCAAGCTCGTCCGTCAGTTACTGACCGAGGTGGAGCGCGCTGCCGAGCGAATGCGCTCCACGGAGGGCCAGGTCACCCGCCTGGTGAGCGCGGCGGGCGTGCCTGCTCAGGCGAGCCATCGCCCGGTCCAGATCGCCGACGCCTGCGAGCGGATGGTGACCGACGTCAACTCGCGGCTCACGGTCTTGGAGAAGAAGGAGAAACAGCAGGAGGGCCCGCCCCCGGGCGGCGGCCCGGAGCTGACCCAGGACGTCCCGCCCCCGGCGCGCGACGACCCCGAGCCCAGGCAGCAGCAGGACCAGCCGAACGGCGACAAGTCCGACGAGCCCCGGCAGGACCACCCCAGGCAGGACGATCCCAAACAGGATCAGCCCAGGGACGAGCAGCCCAAGGGCGATGACCCGAAGCAGGACGACCCGAAGCAGGATCAGCCCAAGGACGAACAACCCAAGGGTGATGACCCCAAGGGTGAGAAGCCCGACGAGCCCAAGCAGGACGACCCGAAGCAGGACGATCCCAAGCAGGATCAGCCCAAGGACGAGCAGCCGCAGGAAGAGCAGCCCAAGGACGAGCGTCCCAAGGACGACCAGCCGAAGGGCGAGCGTCCCGATGGGCAGCCGGAGGGCGACAAACCGGACCAGCCGCAGCCCGACGGCGAGGACCCGAAGGACGAGCACCCGAAGGACGAGCAACCCAAGGACCGCGATCCTCAGTCTCCGGAGTCGCCTGAGTCCCCGGAGGCTCCCGAGGGCGACGACGACCGCATCGACCACCCCGACCGGATCGATCACCCCGACGACTCCGCGCCGGACGGCCCACGGGTCATCGAGCTGCCCAACGGCACCAAGATGATGCAGGTCCCGCTGGAACCGCCCACCATGGACGAGCTCCGCGACATGATCGAGAACTTCGAGAACGCCGAGCCGCACAAGATGCCGATCGCCGACGACCTGCAGCTCAGCCCACACGGCCCGACACCGGACGGGCCTCCCGGCCAGGTGGACCCGAGCCTGCCCGACTCCGACTCCCAGCCCAAGGACGAGAAGATCCCCCAGATCGAGCGCGTCCCGGACGGCGGCGAGAACCCCGACCTCGAACCCAGCGGCTCGGGCGCGGACAAGGCCGGCGAGGGCGGCGTGGGCGGCGGCACCACCGTGTCCGGAGTCGCCTATGAAGCCTCCACCGCCACCCAGGACGGCGGCGCGGTGTCCGGCGTCGGGTACGACGCTCCCGCCGATTCCATGGGCGACGGCGGCGGTGGCGCCGATGACGGCGCCACCACCGTGCCCGGGTCCGGGTTCATGGATTCCGGCGGCGCCCGCGGGGGTGGAGACGTGCCGCTGGAGCAGTCGTCCCTGGAAGAGGAGTTCGAGGACGTGCGTGAAGCCGATTCGGCCGAGCCGCCCACCGTCCCGCTGTCCGGAGAAGACCACTGGAGCGGCGTGGAGCGGGTGCCCGAGGACGTCGGGCCCGAGGGAGGACCGGGAGTCGTACAACCGGGCGGGTCCGCCCGGCCGGCCTGACCGATCGCCGATCCGACCGCGGATGGGAGGAGATGTTCGATGTTCGCCGATCCACCGGCGCCGCAGCCGTTGCAGCCTGGAGAGAGCCCGCCGGCGTCCACCGGCGACCCGCTCGGGCTCGACGGTCAGACCCGCGCCTGGCAGTTCAACCCCGAATACCAGAAGCTGGTCACGCTGTGGAACCAGGTCATGCCGATGATGGAGTCGCTGACCGGCACGCTCAAGGAGGCACGGCGGCTGGCCGAGAGCCCCGACGTGTGGGACGCCCCCGTGGGCCGGCGCTACGTCGAGGACATCGGCGAGTGGGACAAACGGCTGGCGCTCTACCGGCAGTCCGTGCTCAGCGCGATCAGTGACCAGGCGGCCGACACCCCGCGCTGGGTGCCGGTCGAGGCGGGGGCGCCGCACGCCTTCTCCTGATCCGTGGCCGTGTCCGGCCGCATGACATGGGAAAACCGGCCCGGCCGGGCTTACAGTGGGATGAAGTGAACCATGGGCCGGTCGGCGTCGCCGCGTCGCCGCGCCCACCGGACGCAGCCGGCACGGTCGAGGCGGATTGAGGCGAGCAGAGGTGACGGGCCAGGAGACGCCTTACTACGGTCCCGACTTCGCCATGCTGCTGCGCGAGGACCCGGAGATCGCCGCCGTGGTCCTGGACGAGCTCGACCGGGAGCGGACCGGCCTGCAACTGATCGCGAGCGAGAACTTCACCTCGCCCGCTGTGCTCGCCGCACTCGGCTCCACGCTCACCAACAAGTACGCGGAGGGCTATCCCGGCCGCCGCTACTACGGCGGCTGCGAGGTGGTCGACCGGGCCGAGGCGCTGGCCGTGGAGCGCGCCAAACGCCTGTTCGGGGCCGAGCACGCCAACGTTCAGCCGCACTCGGGGGCGTCGGCCAACCTGGCGGCCTACGCGGCCCTGCTGCGGCCCGGTGACACGATGCTGGCGATGGCGCTGCCGCACGGCGGGCACCTCACCCACGGCTCGAAGGTGAATTTCTCGGGAAGATGGTTCGACGTCGCGGCGTACGGCGTGCGCCGGGACACCGAACTGATCGACTACGACGAAGTGCGGGACCTCGCGCTCCGCCACCGCCCTAAGATGATCATATGTGGCGCCACGGCCTACCCCCGGCTGATCGATTTCGCCACGTTCCGCGGGATCGCCGACGAGGTGGGGGCCTGGCTGCTCGCCGATGTGGCGCACACGATCGGGCTGATGGCGGGCGGGGCGATCCCCTCCGCGGTGCCCTACGCCGACGTGGTCACCTTCACCACGCACAAGGCGCTGCGCGGCCCGCGCGGTGGCGGGCTGCTGTGCACCGCCGAGCTGGCCGCCAGGATCGACCGCGCGGTCTTCCCGTTCACCCAGGGCGGCCCGCTGATGCACGTGATCGCGGCCAAGGCGGTCGCGTTCGGCGAGGCGCTGCGCCCGGAGTTCGCCGAGTACGGCAAGCGGGTCGTGGACAACGCCCGCGCGCTCGCCGACGGCCTGGCGGCCTCCGGGATGCGCCCGGTCTCCGGCGGCACGGACACCCACCTGGCCCTCATCGACCTGCGCCCGCTCGGCGTCACGGGGCGCGAGGCCGAGCGCAGGTGCGCGGACGCCGGGATCACGCTGAACCGCAACGCGATCCCCTACGACCCCGAGCCGCCCACGGTGACCTCGGGCCTGCGGGTCGGCACGCCGTGCGTGACGACGCAGGGCCTCGGGCCCGGCGACCTGGCCGAGGTCGCCACGATGGTGGCGGCGGCGGTCCGCGACCCCGGCGGCGCTCCGGAGGTGAGGCGGCGGGTGGCGGAGCTGGTAGGCGTCCATCAGGTTTATCCCAGCGAATCATGAGCTGTTCTGTGTCGATTTCCGGCCTCAGCAGGCCGGAGCATCCAGGAAACTAGGTCCGTGCGCGAGTACTTCCTCATTGCACTGGTGGCGGCGGCGGTCACGTATCTCCTCGTGCCCCTCGTCCGCCTGTTCGCGATCCGCATCGGCGCCATGCCGGAGGTACGCGAACGCGACGTGCACACCACCCCCACCCCCCGCCTGGGCGGCCTGGCGATGTACGGCGGGCTGGTCGCCGGTCTGCTGTTCGCCACCCGGCAGCCCTGGGTCGCCCAGTCGCTGGCCGACCCCAACCTGGCCGGCGGCCAGACCGTGCTGGCCCTGATCGCGGCCGGCGGCCTGATCACCATCACCGGCTTCCTCGACGACTGGTGGGGCATGGACCCCTTCATCAAGCTGGGCGGCCAGATCGCCGCGGCCGGCCTGCTCGTCGCGTTCGGCCTGTACCTGCAGTGGATCCCCATGCCCGGCACCGCCGCGCTGTCCCTGGACAGCACGTTGCGAACGGTGATCACCATCCTGGTCGTGGTGGTCGCGATCAACGCGGTCAATTTCGTCGACGGCCTGGACGGCCTGGCCGCGGGCATCGTCGGCATCGCGGCCATGGCCATGTGGGCCTACTCGATCGTGCTGTCCACCACGATGGGCGACACCCGGATCAACGCCACGGCCGCGATCACCTCGGTGCTCATCGGCATCTGCGCCGGCTTCCTGCCGCACAACTTCCATCCCGCGAAGATCTTCATGGGCGACACCGGCGCGATGTTGCTCGGCCTGGTGCTGGCCAGTTCGGTGGTCACGGTGACCCCGATCGACTCCAGTGCGCTCAGCGCCACGATCAACCGGTTCCCGCTGGTCCTGCCGCTGCTGCTGCCGGTCGCGGTGATGGTGTTGCCCCTGCTGGACCTATGGACGGCGGTGGTCCGCCGCACTTCCTATGGCATGTCGCCGTTCGCCCCCGACCGCGGGCATCTGCACCACCGGCTGCTGGACATCGGCCACTCCCACCGGCGGACCGTTCTGATCATGTACGCGTGGACGTTCCTGTTCGGGTTCTCCGTGGTCGGCGCGTCGATCTTCAGCGTGCCGATGATCGTGTTCGTCGGGATCGTCATCCTGGCCCTGATCGCGCTGTTCCTGATGGCGTTGCCGCGGTTGCGGGAGCGCTGGCAGGGCGGTGGCGGGGGAGGCGGTGGCGGCGGAGCGCACGCAGCGGGACGTCGGCGCAGGCCGGAGGACGACGCGCCCGGCGATCACGCGGCCGATCCGATGGCCGGTCCGTTCGGCGGCCCGCCCGCGCGCCCCTCGATGGGCGAGGCGCCCCAGCCCCCGTCCGCCGGTCCGCACCCGGCAGGGCCCGGTGGCGGTCCCTCCGCCGAGCGCCCGCCGACGGCCGAGATGGGCCAGGACACCGCCGTGATCCCGCTGGGAGACGTGCCGCTACCTGGGCTCTCACCCCGTGCCACCCCTTGATCATCGCATTCGAAACGGCAGGTAAAAACGGCTCTGCCGGAGCTTGTGATAGCTTTCACTAGCAGAGGTCCTCACCGGCTCGGCCGTGTGAGGCAGCAAATGCTCGCTTGACAACCGTTTCTGGAGCACCGATGCAGGCCAACGACGTGCGCGTCCTCAAAAACGCCGCGATACCCGCCCTCGTGGTGGGCCTGGTCGTGGCCCTCGTCTCGACGTTCACCGTCGGTGCCGCGGGAGCGCTCGCCGCGTTGATCGGCGTTGTGGTGGTCGCCGGGTTCTTCATCATCAGCCTGGTCGCCGTGGCCTACGCCTCGCGCGTGTCGCCGCAGATGATGATGATCGCCGCGCTGGGCACCTACCTGGTCAAGATCATCGCGCTGGCCCTCGCGCTGAGCTCCCTCTCCGACGTCACCGCGTGGCACCCCATGACGTTCACCTGGACGGTCATCCTCTGCACGGTCGCCTGGACCGTGGGAGAGGCCAGGGCGTTCATGAAGCTGCGGATGCTGTACGTCGAGCCGGACGTCAAGGTTCCCGGACACGCCGGAGAGAAATGATGCGCCGCAGCCAGGCCGCCGTTCACCCACCGGCGGTCCCATCCCGTAAACTCACCGCAGCAGGCAGTTCGTGGCCCGATATGACTAGTCACGCTTCCGCCTGCTATCGTCGCGTGCGCGATCGCCGATCCGCCTGGGCGCCCATAGGCGCCCGCGGATCCTGGTCTCCGTCCGACCGCACCACCCACCTGACTGAGCTTCCCGATCCCTCGCCATCCGGTGACCGGGCGCTGGAAGACACCCTGATCCACTACGAGGAAGGGAACGCCGAGTGAGCGCCGCGCCCCTCGCAGCCGAAGAGTTCCAGGCCCCGGGACTCAACCTCTTCGAATGGCCGGCACTGGTGTCGGGTGCCGAGTGGTTCAACAAGCCCGCTCTGCTCGCGTTCCTGGCGGCGCTGCTGGTGATCGTGCTCTGCTTCGCGGCCTTCTCGCGCCCGAAGCTGGTGCCGCGCGGCATGCAGGCCCTCGGCGAGTACGCCTACGAGTTCGTCCGCGAGCAGTGCGCGCGGCCGTTCCTCGGCAAGGACAGCGACCGCTGGATGCCGCTGCTGTTCAGCATGTTCCTGTTCGTGCTGGTCATGAACCTCTTCGGGTCGGTCATCTTCATCCAGTTCCCGGTGATGGCGCTGATCGGCTACCCGGCCATCCTCGCGCTGGGCGTCTGGGTGATGGTCCTCTTCCTGGGCATGAAGCACCAGGGGCCCTGGGGCTTCTTCAAGAACATCATGTTCCCGCCCGGGCTGCCCGGCTGGATGTACGTGCTGGTCGCGCCGATCGAGTTCGCCTCCACGGTGATCCTGCGGCACGTCACCCACGCGGTGCGGCTCTTCGCCACCATGATGGCCGGTCACCTCATCATCGCGCTGTTCTCCGAGGTGGGCTGGCACTTCCTGTTCGTGGAGCTCAGCCCGCTCGGCGCGCCGCTGGGTGTGCTCGGCGTCCTGATGACCATCGCGCTGACCGCGTTCGAGCTCTTCATCCAGGCCCTGCAGGCCTACGTGTTCGCGATGCTGACCGCGATGTTCATCAACGACGCGCTGCACCCGGCCCACTGAGAACTCAAGAGATTCCGGTGGACACTCCACCGGCCGATAGAAAAGGAAACGGAAAAGCATGAGCCTGCTCGCTCAAGTCACCGGCAACCTCGGCTCCATCGGTTACGGCCTCGCGGCCATCGGCCCGGGCATCGGCGTGGGCATCATCTTCGGCCAAGGTGTGCAGGCGATCGCCCGCCAGCCCGAGGCTTACAACCTGATCCGCCAGAACATGCTGCTCGGCTTCGTGTTCACCGAGGCGCTCGCGCTGATCGGCGTGGCCCTCGCCTTCGCCTTCCGAGCCTGACGAGCGACTGACCCCCGAGGGGAGGCCAGGCCATGAATGTCCTTGCCGAAGCGGGCGGCAACAACCCGCTCATTCCGCACCCGGCCGAGATGGCCATCGGCGGCTTCGCGTTCCTGTTCGTGCTGTTCTTCGTAGGGCGCATGCTGGTCCCGCGCATCCAGAAGACCCTCGCGGACCGCGCGGAGGCGATCGAGGGCGGCCTGAAGAAGGCCGCCGACGCCCAGAAGGAAGCCCAGCAGGCGCTGGACGAATACCGCGAGCAGCTCGTCGAGGCCCGGCATGAGGCCGCGCGGCTGCGCGAGGAGGCGCGCGAGCAGGGCGCCCAGATCAAGGCCGAGCTCCGTGAGGAGGCGCAGGCCGAGGCCCGCCGCCTCATCGAGGCGGCGCACGCCCAGATCGAGGCCGACCGTCAGCAGGCGTTCGCCCAGCTCCGGGCGGAGATCGGCCGGCTGTCCACCGATCTGGCCGGCCGGATCGTCGGCGAGTCCCTTGAGGACGAGGCCCGCCAGCGCCGTGTCGTCGACCGGTTCCTTGAGGAGCTGGAGAGCGACGCCAGGCAGGCGGTGCGTTGACGATGACGATGATGGGTCTGAGCAGGGCGTCGCTGGCCTCGGTGGAGGAGCGGTTCAACGTCGTGGCGGCCGGCGCGGATCTCACCGCGCTGTCGGAGGACCTGTTCGCGGTCGCCGGGCTCCTGGACCGGGAGCACGGCCTGCGCCGTGCCCTGTCCGACCCGTCGCGTCCGGCGGAGCAGAAGGCACAGACGGCCAGGGTCCTGCTGGAAGGCAAGATCGGTGAGGCCGCGCTGGAGACCACGATCGCCGCCGTCGCCGCCAAGTGGACCCGCGCCGGAGACGTCGCCGACGCTCTGGAGCGGGTCGCGGTGATCGCCGCAGCCGCTGCCGCCGAGGCGGCGAGGCAGATCGACGATGTGGAAGACGAGCTGTTCCGGTTCGGCCGCATCGTGGCGAGCAACGCCGAGCTGCGTCGCTTCCTGGGCGACGCGGCCGTGACCGCCGAGCGCAAGGCGGAGTTCCTGCGCTCCCTGCTCGGCGGCAAGGTGGCCCCGGTGACATCGCTGCTGGTGGTTCAGGCTGTCGCGCACCCGCGAGGACGTAGCCTGGAGACCGGGCTCGCCGACTTCGGCCACCTGGTCGCCGCCCAGCGGCAGCGCCTGGTGGCCGTGGTGCGCAGCGCGGTCGCGCTCAGTGACGGGCAGAAGCAGCGGCTCGCCGCGCTGCTGCGCGACTCCTACGGCCGAGACGTTCACCTGAACGTCGAGGTCGACCCCCGAGTGATCGGCGGGTTCTCGGTTCGTGTCGGCGACGAGGTCATCGACACCACCATCGCGGCGCGAATCGAAGAAGTCCGCCGCCGCTTGGCCGGCTGACCGACGTCGGTTGTTTAGTCAATAGGGAGACAGAGAGAGATGGCGGAGCTGACGATCCGGCCGGATGAGATCCGGGACGCGCTTGAGCGCTTCGTCCAGGCGTACGAGCCGGAAGGCGCCGCGCGTGAGGAGATCGGGACCGTCGTCGACTGCGGCGACGGCATCGCCCATGTCTCCGGCCTTCCCTCGGCGATGGCGAACGAGCTGCTTGAGTTCGAGGACGGCACGCGTGGCCTGGCACTGAACCTGGACGTCCGGGAGATCGGTGTCGTTATCCTGGGCGACTACAGCAAGATCGAGGAGGGCCAGACGGTCCGCCGCACGGGCGAGGTCCTGTCGGCGCCGGTCGGCGACGCCTTCCTCGGCCGCGTGGTGGACCCACTGGGCAACCCGCTCGACGGCAAGGGCCCGATCGAGGCCGAGGGCCGCCGCGCCCTTGAGCTGCAGGCGCCCTCGGTGGTGCAGCGCCAGTCGGTGCGCCAGCCACTGCAGACCGGAATCAAGGCCATCGACGCCATGACGCCGATCGGGCGCGGCCAGCGCCAGCTCATCATCGGCGACCGTGGCACCGGCAAGACCGCGATCGCCGTGGACACCATCCTCAACCAGCGGGACAACTGGGCCTCCGGCGACCCGCAGCGGCAGGTCCGCTGCGTCTACGTCGCGGTCGGCCAGAAGGGTTCCACGATCGCGCAGGTCCGGGCGCGGCTGGAAGAGGCGGGCGCGCTGGAGTACACCACCATCGTCGCCGCGCCGGCGTCCGACGCCGCGGGCTTCAAGTACATGGCCCCCTACACCGGCAGCGCGATCGGCCAGCACTGGATGTACCAGGGCAAGCACGTCCTGATCGTCTTCGACGACCTCACCAAGCAGGCCGACGCCTACCGCGCGGTCTCGCTGCTGCTGCGCCGCCCGCCGGGCCGTGAGGCATTCCCCGGCGACGTCTTCTACCTGCACTCGCGGCTCCTGGAGCGGTGTGCCAAGCTCTCCGACGACATGGGCGGCGGCTCGATGACCGGTCTGCCGATCATCGAGACGAAGGGCAACGACGTCTCGGCGTTCATCCCGACCAACGTCATCTCCATCACCGACGGTCAGTGCTTCCTGGAGACCGACCTGTTCAACGCGGGTGTGCGGCCGGCCATCAACGTCGGTATCTCGGTGTCCCGAGTCGGCGGCTCGGCGCAGGTCAAGGCCATGCGCAAGGTCGCGGGCACGCTGAAGCTGTCGCTGTCCCAGTACCGAGACCTGGAGGCGTTCGCCTCCTTCGCCTCCGACCTCGACGCGGCCTCCCGCGCCCAGCTCGAACGCGGCGCGCGCCTGGTCGAGCTGCTCAAGCAGCCTCAGTACAGCCCGTTCCCGGTCGAGCGGCAGGTCGTCTCGGTGTGGGCCGGTACAACCGGCGAGCTGGACGAGGTGCCGATCGAGGACATCCGCCGCTTCGAGACCGAGTTCCTGGACTACCTGGCCCGCGAGCACAAGGGCATCTACGACGGCATCCGGGAGACCAACGAGCTGGCCGACGACGCGGTGACCGCGCTCAAGGACGCGATCACCGACTTCAAGAAGGGGTTCGAGACCTCCTCCGGCGAGCTGCTGGTCAAGGACGAGCCGGTCGACGCGCTCGAAGCCGGTGAGGTCGGCCAGGAGAAGATCACCAAGGTCGTCCGTACCCCCGAGAAGAAGTAGCAGGTCATGGGAGCACAGCTTCGGCTGCTGCGGCGCAGGATCAGGTCGGTCAAGTCGACCGCCAAGATCACTCGCGCGCAGGAGCTCATCGCGTCCTCGCGGATCGCCAAGGCCCAGCAGCGGATGGCCGAGGCGCTGCCGTACGAGCGGGAGATCACCCGCGCGGTGACCGGTGTGGTGAGCAACACCTCCAGCATCGACCACCCGCTGACCGTCGAGAAGGAGCGTCCGGCCAGCGCCGGCGTGCTGATCGTCACCAGCGACGGCGGGTTCTGCGGCGGCTTCAACGCCAACGTGCTGCGTGAGGCCGAGGCCCTGCGCGGGCTGCTGGAGGAGCGCGGCGTCCGGGCCGTGCCCTTCGTGGTCGGCAGCAAGGGCGTCGGCTGGCACCGCTTCCGCGGCCGGGAGATGGCCGGTGAGTGGGAGGGCTTCTCCCGCAGGCCGGCCTACTCCGACGCCAAGGAGATCGCGGGCACGCTGATCGAGTCGTTCAAGGCGGAGGAGGGGATCGACGAGATCCACATCGTCTCCACCGAGTTCGTCTCGATGCTGACCCAGAACGTCGTGGTCAAGCGGGTTCTGCCGCTGGAGGTCGTGGAGGCCGAGCAGACCGAGGAGACGGCCCTGCTGCCGTACTTCGAGTTCGAGCCGGGCGCCGGCGCGGTGCTCGACTCGCTGCTGCCACGCTATGTGGAGTCGCGCATCTTCACCGCGCTGTTGCAGTCCGCCGCCTCCGAGGAGGCATCCCGGCGGCGCGCGATGAAGGCGGCGACCGACAACGCCAACGAGCTCATCGGGGTCTTCACCCGGCAGATGAACCAGGCGCGTCAGGCTGAGATCACCCAGGAAATCAGCGAGATCGTCGGTGGCGCCAACGCGCTGGCCGACGCCGCAGCGGGGAAAGAGTGAAATGACTGCACAGATTGTTGAGACCGGCGTGGGCCGGGTCGCGCGGGTCACGGGCCCCGTCGTCGACGTGGAGTTCCCCGCCGAGGCGATGCCCGAGATCTACAACGCGCTGAACGTCGAGGTCGCCCTGGGCGGCGAGACCAAGACGCTGACCCTGGAGGTCGCCCAGCACCTGGGCGACAACCTGGTCAGGGCGATCTCCATGCAGCCCACCGACGGCGTGGTGCGCGGCACCCCCGTCACCGACTCCGGCGGCCCGATCTCGGTGCCGGTCGGCGACGCGGTCAAGGGCCACGTGTGGAACGCCCTCGGCGAGGCGCTGGACGTGCCGACCTCCTCGGTGAAGATCGAGGAGCGCTGGGGCATCCACCGCCCGTCGCCGCCGTTCGACCAGCTTGAGTCGCGTACCGAGGTGCTGGTCACCGGCATCAAGGTCATCGACCTGCTCACCCCGTACGTCCAGGGCGGCAAGATCGGCCTGTTCGGCGGCGCGGGCGTGGGCAAGACCGTGCTGATCCAGGAAATGATCCGCCGGGTCGCCCGTAACTTCGGTGGCACCTCGTGCTTCGCCGGCGTGGGTGAGCGCACCCGTGAGGGCAACGACCTGTGGGTGGAAATGGCCGAGGCGGACGTCCTGAAGGACACCGCCCTGGTCTTCGGCCAGATGGACGAGCCGCCGGGCACCCGGCTGCGCGTCGCGCTGTCCGCCCTCACCATGGCGGAGTACTTCCGCGATGTGCAGAAGCAGGACGTGCTGCTGTTCATCGACAACATCTTCCGGTTCACCCAGGCCGGATCCGAGGTCTCCACGCTGCTCGGCCGTATGCCGTCCGCGGTGGGTTACCAGCCGACGCTGGCCGACGAGATGGGCGTGCTGCAGGAGCGCATCACCTCCACCCGCGGCCACTCGATCACCTCCATGCAGGCGATCTACGTGCCCGCCGACGACATCACCGACCCGGCGCCGCACAACGCGTTCGCGCACCTCGACGCCCAGACGGTGTTGTCCCGGCCGATCTCGGAGAAGGGCATCTACCCGGCGGTGGACCCGCTGGACTCCTCCTCCCGGATCCTCGACCCGCAGATCGTGGGCGAGGAGCACTACGCGGTGGCCCAGGAGACCAAGCGGATCCTGCAGAAGTACAAGGAGCTCCAGGACATCATCGCGATCCTGGGCATCGACGAGCTGTCCGAAGAGGACAAGGTCACCGTCCAGCGGGCGCGGCGCATCGAGCGCTTCCTGTCCCACCCGATGTACGCCGCCGAGGCGTTCACCGGGCAGCCGGGCGAGACCGTGCCGCTCGACGAGACCATCGCCTCGTTCAAGGGCCTTTGCGCCGGCGAGTACGACCACCTGCCCGAGCAGGCCTTCTTCATGGTCGGCGGCATCGAGCAGGCGGTGGCCAAGGCCAAGGAACTCGCCCGCTAATCGTCGCTCGCGGTGCCGGTACGGCTCTGCCCGTACCGGCACCCGGCAGAAAGGACCATGAAGTGGCGAAGCTGCGAGTAGGAGTGGTCTCGCCGGAGCGGGAGATCTGGTCCGGTGAGGCCGATATGGTCATCGCCAAGACCGTCGAAGGCGAGATCGGTATCATGCCGAATCACGCTCCCGTGCTCGGCATTCTCGTCGAGGGCGGCGTGCTGCGGGTGAAGCGCGCCGGTGGCGAGGGCGAGCTGGTCGCCGCCGTCCACGGCGGGTTCTTCTCGGTGGCCGACAACGAGGTGTCGGTCCTCGCGGAGATGGCCGAGCTGGGCTCCGAGGTGGACGTCCGGGCGGCGCGCGACGCTCTGGAGCGTGCGCTGGCGTCGGTCGATGCCGACGCCGAGAACATGGAGGCGGCTCTGGAGGCCAAGCGGGCCACGGCACGGCTCCGCGCGGCGGGCGAGGACGTGTGATCGCGCCTGCGGCGATGATCTAGACTCGGTACAACTGGGACAAGGCGGGGGCGGGGCGATGTCGGCGACGCTGGTGGTGTGTGGGGGCATCGTGGCGCTCGTCGCCCTTGTCGTGCTGCGGGGGGTGGTGCTCTCCCGCTCCCGGGGCCATGTGCTCTGTCGGCTGCGCGACGGCGTGAGCGGGTGGAAGAACGGGGTGGCCCGCTATGCCGACGGGGAGTTGCACTGGATCCCCTTCCTGAGTCTGCGGTTCCGGCCGCGCCACGCGATCGCGAGGCGCGGCCTTCGTGTTTCTGCCCGCAGGCGGGAGGGCGAGCTGTGGGCGGTCGACTGCGGCACGATCTCCCTGGCGATGACCGAGGACGCGCTCACCGGCTTCCTGGCCTGGCTGGAGTCCGCCCCGCCCGGTGCCCACCTGGACCTCACCTAGCGTTCACTCCTCGCGGGTGTTGCCCGGCCGCCAGAGGATCTCCTGGCCGCCCGCGGCGACCCGGCACAAGATGAACAGCAGGTCGCTCAGCCGGTTGAGATACTTCGCGGTCAGCGGGTTGACGTCGTCGTACGTCTCGATCGCCGCCCAGGCCGAGCGTTCGGCCCGCCGCACGATCGTGCGGGCCAGGTGCAGGTGCGCGGTGGCGGGCGTGCCGCCGGGCAGGATGAAACTGCGCAGCGGCTCCAGGCGCTCGTTGAACTCATCGCACCGGCGTTCCAGCCAGGCGATGTAGGACTCCTCCACGCGCAGCGGCGGGAACTCCGGGTTCTCGGTGACCGGAGTGGCCAGGTCGGCGCCGAGGTCGAACAGCTCGTTCTGGATCCGGCCGAGGACCCGGGCGATGGCGGGGTCGAGCCCCGCGGCGATGGCCAGGCCGATGGCCGCGTTGGCCTCCTCCACGTCGGCGTAGGCGGCGAGCCGGGTGTCGGTCTTGCGGGCGCGGCTCATGTCGACGAGGTTGGTCGTGCCGTCGTCGCCGGTCCGGGTGTAGATCCGGGAGAGTACGACCGGCTTGTCCTTGTCAGTGCGGGTCATGGCTTCACAGTAGATGACAGTTGTCATCCCGGTCGTGCGCGAGATCCACCTTGAGCCGGTGATATCGGCGACTACCTGCGGATACGGCCTGGCGGCCAAGCTGGGCGACATGAGAGACGAACCGGCACGGGCCGCCACCGCGATCGAGGTGGACGACTTCCGGCAGGCGTACGGCGACTTCGAGGCGGTGCGCGGGGTCTCGTTCACCGTACGGCGGGGCGAGCTGTTCGCCCTGCTCGGCACGAACGGCGCGGGCAAGACCACCACGATGGAGTCGCTGCTCGGCTTCGCCCGGCCGCGGGCCGGCAGCGTCCGGGTGCTCGGCCTGGACCCCGCCAAGGACGGGCGCGCGCTGCGCCCCCGGATCGGCGTGATGCTCCAGGAGGGCGGGTTCCTCGGCGACCTGACGGTCGGTGAGACCGTGCGACTGTGGCGCGGAATGGCGGCCGACGCGGGGCGCTCCTCCATGGCGGGGACGCTGGAGATGGTGGGGCTGGCCGCCAAGGAGCGCACGAGGGTCCGGCAGCTCTCCGGGGGACAGCGGCGCAGGCTCGACCTGGCGCTCGCCGTACTGGCCGAGCCGGAGGTGCTGTTCCTGGACGAGCCGAGCACCGGGATGGACCCCGAGGCGCGCCGCGGCACCTGGCAGATCATCCACGATCTGCGGGCGGCGGGGGTCACGGTGCTGCTGACCACGCACTACCTGGAGGAGGCCGAGAAGCTGGCGGACCGGCTGGCGATCATGCACCAGGGGCGGATCACCACGTCCGGGACGGTGGACGAGGTGGTGGCCAAGGCGGGCGACCAGATCCACTTCCGGCTCGCCCTGCCGCCCGCCGGACTGCGCGAACGGCTGCGCGAGGGCCTGCCGTTCCTGGACGGCACCGCCGCCACGACCGCCCGTTCCGGCGACGGCACGCGGGTGACCTACGTGCTGCCCGCCTCGCCCGAGGCCGGCCGCGCGCACGCGGCGCTGCGCCCGCTGCTCGACTGGGCCGACAAGCACGAACTGACCCTGGAACGGCTGGAAGTACGCCGGGGGACGCTTGAGGACGTCTTCCTGCGCGTCGTGGAGGAGGGGCGATGAGAACGGATGTCCTGCACGCCGTGCGGCTGGCGCGGGTGGACCTGAAGCTGCTCGGGCGCAACCAGACGGCCATGGTCAACGTCCTGCTGTTGCCGCTGCTGATGGGCTGGCTGTTCAGCAACGTCGCGGCCGGCCGTCAGATCGAGGGGGTGCCCGGCCAGTTGTACGTGATCACCGGGCTGCCCGGCCTGATGCTCGGGTTCGCGGTGTTCGTCAACATGGTCAACACCTTCACCGCGCGGCGCGAGGAACTGGTGCTCAAGCGGCTGCGCGCGGCCCAGCCGTCCGCGGCGGCGATCCTCGGCGGGGCGATGCTCGGGGCGCTGGCCGTCTTCGCGCTCCAGGTGGGGCTCGTGGTGGTGTGGAGCATGCGCTGGCAGGACGGCGGGCCGCCCGCCAACCTGCCGCTGATGCTGCTCGGCGCGCTGCTCGGCGTCGCGATCATGGGGCTGCTCGCCGCGGCCTTCGCCGGGATCACGCCGAACGCCGAGACGGCCCAGGTGGCGGTGCTGCCGCTGTTGCTGGTCGTGATGCTCGGCGCGCCGATCATCGGCCCGACCACGGCGATGCCCGGCCCGCTCGGCGTGCTCGCCGAGGTGGTCCCGGTGACGCCGGTGGTGGAGATCATGCGGACGGCCTACCTGGGACGGGACTTCGTCGGGACCGGCGGTGAGCCGCTGGGCATGGCCGCGCAGTGGGTGGCCGCGCTGCCCGCGATCGGGATCGCGCTGGCCTGGGTGGCCGTGTCGGCGCTGCTGGCTCGGTGGCTGTTCCGATGGGATCCGCGGCACGGATAGCGTGTGATGCGAAATGTCGGATAATTCGGGCGCGCGGGAACGGGCCGCGTACGAGCGGGTCCGCCGGGTGACCAGATGGTCGCTCATGGTCGGTGTGATCATCGCCGGCACGGGCGCCCTGAACGGGTTCGCCGTCTCCTCACTCGCCGAGACGCTGTCACCGGTCAAGGTGATCTCCGGCGTGGTCTGTCTCGTCGTGTTCGTGGTCTTGTACCTGCGGATCACCCGGATCGCCATGACCCGCCGGACGCCTTGGCGGGAGATCGCGGCGGCGGGGGCGGTCAGCGTGGTGGCGCTGCTGATCCAGGATCCGACGCCGTGGGGCTGGGGGCTCATGGCGGCGGCCTGGGCCGGCGTGGCGGCGCTCAACGTGACCACCGCGCAGGCGGTCCTCATCACGCTGGGCACGACGGCCGCCGCCGCCGCGCTGACCGCGAGCGACAAGGGCATGGTGCCGGCGGCCCTCCAGCTCCTCCTGGTCATTGTGGTCACCACCTGGGGGAACAGGTTCCAGGTGTGGTTTTGGTATGTGCTCGCGGATGCGATCGCGGGCAAGGAGGCGCAGACCAGGCTGGCCGTCACCGAGGAGCGGCTGCGGTTCTCCCGCGACCTGCACGACCTGGTCGGGCACAGCCTTTCGGCGATCGCGGTGAAGAGCGAGGTGGCCCTCAAGCTGGCCCACGCCGACCTGGATCGCGCCGTCGCCGAGATGGGCGAGGTGCGCCACCTGGCCAAGGAGTCACTGCACGAGATCCGTACGGCGGTACGCGGCTACCGCACCGTGGACCTGCCGGCCGAGTTGAGCAGCGTACGCGCGGTTCTGGTGGCGGCCGGCATCCGCTGCGAGGTCCGCGCCCCCGCCGAGTCCGCGCTGCCCGGCCAGGTGAGCACGCTGCTGGCCTGGGTCGTCAGGGAGGGCACCACCAATGTGCTGCGGCACAGTTCGGCCACCTTCTGCCGGATCGATGTCGAACCGGACGGCGGCCGGGTGCGGCTGCGGATGACCAACGACGGCGTGCGGCCGGTCGCCGGGGAGCGGCCGGGCGAGGACCGGCCGGCCGGTGACGGCAGCGGCCTCGCCGGGCTCGCCGACCGGGTGGCCGCGCACGGCGGCACGCTCTGCGCGGGGCCGGGCAAGCCGGGGGAGTACGCGCTCACGGCCACGGTTCCGGTGAGGGGAGTGGAATGATCAAGGTGCTGCTCGCGGACGACGAGCATCTGATCCGCCGGGCCATCGCCACCCTGCTCGGCCTGGAGCCGGACATCGAGGTGGTCGCCGAGGTGGCGGCGGGCGACCTGGTGCGGGCGGCGGTGCAGGAGCACCGGCCCGACGTCGTGGTGCTCGACATCGAGATGCCGGGGATGGACGGGCTGTCGGTGGCGGAGGAACTGCCGGGACAGGCCATCCTGATCCTCACCAGTTTCGGACGGCCCGGATATCTGCGGCGGGCGCTCGCCGCGGGAGTGCGCGGGTTCATCCCGAAGGACGCCTCGGCGGAGGAACTGGCGACCGCGATCCGCAAGGTCCACACCGGCGGGCGGTACCTGGACCCGGAGATGGCGGCCTCCGCCATGATGGCGGGGGACAGCCCGCTGACCGGACGGGAGCGCGACGCGCTCGCGCTGGCCGCGCGCGGCGCTTCGGTGGGCGACATCGCGGTGGCGCTCAGCCTCACGGAGGGCACCGTCCGCAACTACCTTTCCAGCGCGATGACCAAGCTGGACGCGACCAACCGGATCACCGCGATACGGGCGGCACAGGAAATGGGCTGGCTCTGAGGCGCGTTCTTGACCACCGCTTTACCGCTGCCATTTACACCGCTTGCACGAAACGGCGGTTATTAGGCATGGATCGAGCAATGCCGGGCAGGGAAGTTCGTACGCATCAGCAGGGGGAGGTGGCATGCGCGTCCGGGAACGGTCCGGTGGACAGGTGGTGCGCGTCGGGCAGCGGCTCGACGTCGGCACCGTGGCGGGGGTTCGTCCCCGGTTGCATCGAGCGGTGGACTCCGGGGATGGTGACCTGGTCGTCGATCTCAGCGGCCTGGAGATGATCGACGCCACCGGTCTCGGGGTGCTGGTGGGCACCCATCGGCGCGCGCTTTCCGCGGGTCGTCACCTGGTGTTGCGCGGCGTGCCGCCCAGGATCATGCGAGTGCTGGCGGTGACCCGGCTGAACCGGGTGCTGCGTGTGGAGGAGTTACCGCCGTCGGCGGCGGTGGCCTGAGCGAAGGGTCACGCCCCGGCCGGGCTGAACGAGCGCCGGAAGATGTGCACGGCCGTGGTGATCAGGTCGCCGGTGGCGGGCCGTACGTCCGCGAGCACCCATTCGATGAGTAACTCCTGTAAGGCCCCGATCAGCCCGAGGATCAGCAGATGGGTGTTCGGCGGGGTCCGTTGCGGATACGCCGCCACGGTCTCCTCCATGATCCGGGTGAAACCGGCCACCGCCCGCTGCCGTGCGGTGATCAGGCAGTCTCCGGCGCGGCGCACCTCCACGTGCATGATGTGCGCCCTGCGCAGGTCCTTTGTCGCGAATGCCACATATTCGGCTATGCCATGTTCGATCCGATCGTCGAGTGTGTTCGGCGCGGCGGCCACGGCCTTGGCCACCGCCTGGAGCGTGTCGTCCACACAGCGGTCGTAGACCGCCTCCATCAGCGCCTCCCGGCCGGAGAAGCACTCATAGAAGGCCCGGTTGGACACCCTGGCCATGGTGCAGAGCCGCTCGATCGTCGTTGCGGGAAACCCTGGGTTGGCGAACAGCGTGTACGCCGCCATCATGAGCCGTTCCCGTCTGTCGGCCAGGCGTTGCTCTGCCGACAGTCCCCGGTACGCCCTACCCGTCACTATTCACCTCGCGTCCAGCGTGATCGCGGACCCCCAGAGCCCACCATTATGGACGCAAGATCCTTTTTCGGGAAGAGTCAGGACATTAGTGCTTTCGCCGCCCATGGAGGATGGTCACCAACCTGACTAGACGGTCAAGTTCCGCCTGACCACGGCTGAACGACGTCAGGTTCATTCCGGGGAGTGGGAAGCGCTGCCGGGAGATCGCCTTCGGCCGCGCGAACTCCCGCAGCCCGTCCGCCCCGTGAATCCTGCCGAATCCGGAGTCGCCCACGCCCCCGAAGGGCAGGGCGGGCACCCCGGCGAACGAGATGATCGAGTTGATCGCCGTCATCCCGCCGCGCATCCGCCGCGCCAGGTCCATCGCGCGCCTCTTGTCGCGGGAGAAGACCGTGCCGCCCAGACCGTAGGCGGAGGCGTTGGCCAGCGCCAGCGCCTCCTCGGCGTCGGCCACCCGGCTCACGGTTACGGTCGGCCCGAATGTCTCCTCCCGCATCGCGGGACTGTCGGCCGGCACGTCCTCCACCACGACCGGGTCGACGTACGGCCGACGCACCGAACCGGGCCCGCCGAGCACCGCCGTGCCGGACGCGACCGCCGCGCCGATGTGCCGGTCGATCACGTCGAGCTGGCCCGGCATGGTGATCGGGCCGTAGTGCTCCCCGGCGCGCACCCGGCCGGCGATCTCGGTCAGCTCGCGCATGAACGGCTCGTACACCGTGTCCACCACGTACACCCGCTCGACGCCCACGCACGTCTGCCCCGCGTTGGACATCGCCCCCCACACCGCGGCGTCGGCGGCGGCCCGCAGGTCCGCGTCGGCCGCCACGATCATGGCGTCCTTGCCGCCGCACTCGGCGACCAGCGGGGTGAGGTTTTGGGCGCAGGCCGTCATCACCCGCTTGGCGGTCGGGGTCGAGCCGGTGAACGCGATCTTGCCGATGCCCGGGTCGCCCGCCAGCGCCGCGCCGGTCTCGCCGAGCCCGGTCACCACCTGAAGGACCGGGTGCTCAGGCACCGATTCGGCGAACAGCTCGGCGAGCAGCGCCCCCGTGCCCGGGGTGTACTCGCTGGGCTTGAACACCACCGCGTTGCCCGCCGCCAGCGCGTAGACGATCGAACCGGCCGGTGTGAACACCGGGTAGTTCCACGGCCCGATCACGCCCACCACGCCCAGCGGCCGGTACTCCAGCGTGGCCGAGAGGTTGGCCCCCAGCAGGCCGGGGAAGACCCGGCGCGGGCCGAGCACCTTCGCCGCGTGCCTGGCCGCCCAGTCGGTGTGCGCGATGGCCAGCACGATCTCCAGCGTGGCATCGCCGCGCGGCTTACCGGTCTCGGCGCTCACCAGCGCGGCGATCCGCCGGATGTTCTGAGTGAGCACGGCCTTGAAGTCGAGCAGCCGGGTCTTGCGGGCGGCGTGGCCGAGGCCCGCCCACCACCGCCCCGCCGCGGCGGCCCGCTCGACGGCGGCGCGCACGTCGGCCGCCGAGTGGACCGGATGGGTGCCGACGACCTCACCGGTGGCGGGGTCGAGTGAGTCGAAACTGCGGCTGCCGGCGCTCACGGTCATGTCGTCACGATAAACCCGCGAGGGTCGCGCCGACACGCCGGCACGGGACAACCGGACGCCGCGGTAGAGGAGCATCGGGCTCCTAGAACAGCGTCGGATTCTCCGGGGCGATGCCGCGCAGGGAGTCGTAGTCGAGCACGACGCAGCCGATGCCGCGGTCGGTGGCCAGCACCCGCGCCTGCGGCTTGATCTCCTGGGCCGCGAAGACCCCGCGCACCGGCGCGATCAGCGGGTCGCGGTTGAGCAGCTCCAGGTAGCGGGTCAGCTGCTCCACCCCGTCGATCTCGCCCCTGCGCTTGATCTCCACGGCGACCGTGGCGCCGGTGTGGTCACGGCACAGGATGTCCACCGGGCCGATCGCCGTCGGGTACTCCCTGCGGATCAGTGACCAGCCCTCGCCGAGCGTGCCGATGTGCTCGGCCAGCAGCTCCTGTAGGTGGGCCTCCACGCCGTCCTTCCGCAGCCCGGGATCGACGCCCAGCTCGTGACTGGAGTCGTGCATGATCTCCTCGATGGTGAGGATCAGCTTCTCGCCCGTCTTGCCGTGGGTGACCGTCCAGGTCTTTTCGTCCTCACGGAGCTTGCAGGGTGGATTCATCCAGTTGAGCGGTTTGTAGGCGCGGTCGTCGGCGTGTACCGACACCGAGCCGTCGGCCTTGAAGAGCAAGAGCCGCGATGCCATGGGCAGATGGGCGGTGAGCCGCCCCACGTAATCCACGCTGCACCGCGCGATGACCAGCCGCATGACCGATTACCCTACCGTTGTGAGCCCCCGACGTGCCCGCAGAAAGGACCCCTTCGACCGGGGGCGGCGTGGCGACTCCGCCTCCCGCCCGCCGCCGGTGCCGATCACCGGCTTTCCCGCGGGCATGGACCGCGTCGAGGAGTGGCCTGACGGCGAGTGGAAGGTCCGCGCCCTGCGCGGCGGCGCGGCCGATCGCGCCTACCGCTGCCCGGGCTGTGACCAGGAGGTCCGCGCCGGCATGCCGCACATCGTGAGCTGGCCCAACTGGCCGGGGGGCGAGGAGGAGCGGCGGCACTGGCACACTCCGTGCTGGCGCAAGCGCCTCGACCGCGGGCACGGCAGAAATCGTTACTGAAGGAGTCGCAGGGATGGAGATCCGGGCGTCCACGGTGTTGCCCGCCCGCAGGGAGCCGATCGAGCTGCACACCGCGGACGGGCTGACGCTCGTGGGCGAGCTGGCCCTGCCCGCCGAACGGCCCCCGGCGGCCACGCTGGTGTGCCTGCACCCGCTGCCCACCCACGGCGGCATGATGGACAGCCATGTCTTCCGCAAGGCCGCCTACCGGCTGCCCGCGCTGGCCGATCTGGCCGTGCTGCGCTTCAACACGCGGGGCACCACCTCCGACCGCGGCACCTCGCAGGGCGAGTTCGGCGACGGCGAGGGCGAGCGGTTCGACGTGGCCGCCGCGCTGGAGTACGCCGAGTTCCACGACCTGCCCCGGCCGTGGCTGGTCGGCTGGTCGTTCGGCACCGAGCTGGCGCTGCGCTGGGGGCGCGACCCGCTGATCGAGGGGGCGATCCTGCTCTCGCCGCCGCTGCGCCGAGCCTCTGACGCCGACCTCACGGCGTGGGGCGAGTTCGGCCGTCCGCTGGTGGCGCTGGTGCCCGAGTTCGACGACTACCTGCGCCCGGACGAGGCCGCCGAACGCTTCGCCCTCGTGCCGCAGGCCGAGGTGATCGGCGTGGAGGGCGCCAAGCACCTGTGGGTGGGCGAGCCCTCGGTGCGGATCGTGCTCAACGAGATCGTCCGCAGGGTGGCCCCCGGAGCGTACCCGCTGCCGGAGCGGCTGCCCTGAAACATGGCTCCGCCGAGTGGGGCGGGGGGTATTCGGTCGGCACGATGACCCTCTGGGTATGACCGCTAACCCCGCTAGGGGTGGCAGCGGCCGAACGTCAGGTTAGGTTGTTCTCCGTGCACCTGTACTCGCGATCGGCCGGCAGCGGAGTGCCGGTCGTCCTCCTCCACGCGTTCCCGCTCTCCTCGGCCATGTGGCTGGCCCAGCGGGAAGGTCTCGCCGCCTCCTGCCGGGTGATCACACCCGATCTCCGTGGTTTCGGCGGCTCGGTGCTCAACGACGAGCCCCCCTCCATCGATGTGATGGCCGACGATGTCGCCGCGCTGCTCGACGCCGAGGGCGTCGAGCGGGCCGTGGTCGGTGGTCTGTCGATGGGCGGCTACGTGACGATGGCCTTCTGCCGCCGTCACCCCGACCGCCTGCTCGGCGTCATCCTGGCCGATACCAGGGCCGCCGCCGACCAGGAGCAGGCGCGCGCCAACCGCGAACGGATCGCCGCCGCCGTCTCCGCCAACGGCAACGCGATCCTGCTCGACGAGGTGCTTCCCGGCCTTGTGGGGCCCACCACCAGGCAGCGCCGCGGCATGGTCTTCGGCCGGGTGCGCGGGCTGGTGCAGGCCGCTCCACCGGGCGCGGTGGCCTGGGCCCAGCGGGCGATGGCCGGCCGTGCCGACTCCTTCGACACGCTGCGCGACCTGAAGGTCCCCGCCCTGGTGATCGTGGGGGAGGAGGACCAGATGACGACCCCGGCCGACGCCGAGGCGATGGCGGAGGCCGTTCCCGACTCCCGGCTCACCGTGATCGAGGCGGCCGGGCACCTGTCGGCGGTGGAGCAGCCCGAGGCGTTCAACCGGGCGGTCGCCGCCTTCGTGGGCGAGATCTCGTGGCCCTGACCCTCACACACGGGCCTGGCGGGGCAGCACGACCTCCCTGATGACCAGGGCGATCGCCGCGGCCACCGGAATCGCGATGAGCGCCCCGACGATGCCGAGGAGCGTGCCGCCGAACAGCGCCGCGATCACCGTCACCGCCGGGGCGACGTCCACCGAGCGCTTCATCACGCGCGGGTATATCACGTAGTTCTCGACCTGCTGGTAGATCAGGAAGAACACCGCGCAGGCGATGCCGAGCGGCAGCGACTGCAACAGCGCCACGGCGCTCACGAACACCGCCCCGATGGTCGCGCCGACCAGCGGGATCAGGTCGGTCACCGCGACCACCAGCGCGAGCGCGAGCGCGTACTCCACCCCGGCGACGCCCAGGAACGCGTACGACAGCACGCCCGCGATCAACGAGATCACCACGTTGCCCGCCACGTAGCCGCCGATGCCGTCCAGGATCTCGTCGCTCATCGCGCGGGTGCGCTCCCGGCGGGTGGCGGGCACCAGGCCCAGCAGGTACTCCTTGATCGAGCCCAGCGACCCCAGGAAGTAGAGCGTCAGCACCAGCAGCGTTACCCCGGAGAAGAACGCTCCGAACACCACGGCGCCCGCGCCGACGATGCCCCCGGCGATCACGCGCGGCAGGTCGGGGCTGGTGACGTACGCCTTGAGCTGCGCCAGCAGCCCGTAGTCGGCGTCGAGCCGCCTGATCGTGGGGTTGGCGAGCAGTTCGTTGATGTACCCGGGTACCGCGGCCACGAAGTCGCTGACCTGCTCGGCGACCGGTGGCACGATCGCCAGCCCGAACAGCGCGAAGAAGGCGATCACGCCCAGGAACACGATCGAGATCGCCGGTCGGCGGCTCAGCCCGCGCCTGGCCAGCCACTCCACGGCCGGGTTGAGACCCACCGCCAGGAACATGGCGACCAGCACCAGCACGATCACGCTGCGGGTGTTCACCACCGCCTGGGCCAGGCCGATCGCCACCAGCACGCCGAGCCCGGCGGTCAGGCCGAACAGGAAGGGGCTCTTGGCCAGGGCCTTGCCCGGAATGCCGAAGAACCGCTCGTCGGGCTTCGGCCCGGCGGGCTCGGCGGGCTCGGTGGGGGAGGCGGACGCCTGTACGGGCTTCTCGGCGGCACTGGGCACGGGGGCTGGGGTGGGCGTGTGTCCGGCGGGGGCCGGGCCGGTGGTCACAGATCCTCCATAAGGCGGGCAAAAGGCAAAGGAGAGCCTAGCGACCCCAGGTCGCCAGGCTCTCCCCGATAGCCGTCGTGCCGCCCCGTGATTCAGTCCCCGTGCGCCGGGGCGGTGCCTACTCCTGCCACCACTCCGACTCGTCGCCGGAGTCCTTGCTCGCCGCCGGAGCCGGAGCGGGGGACTGCGCCGGTATGGCGGGCTTCTCGGCGGCGCTGGAGGGCGCCAGGGCCGGCTTGGCCGGAGCCGCCGCGATGGCGGGCTCGGGAGCCGGCTCCATGCCGGGCAGCGCCGCGCCGCCGAGCAACTGGCGAAGCTGCGCGAGGTGGCTGGTGATGCTGTCGCGCTGCCTGGTCAGCTCGTCCACCTGCTGCTGGGCCGCCGACAGGGACCGCTTGGCCTCGGTCTTGGCCTCGTGCACGATCGACTCGGCGCTGGACTTGGCGTCGGCGACGACCTGCTCGGCGTTCTTCTTGGCGTTGGCCAGGAGCTGCTTGGCGTGGGTGTCGGCGTCGCGGCGGGTCTGGTCGGCCTGCTGGGTGGCCTTGGCGGCCCGCTGCTCGGCGGTGGCCGCCCGCTGCTCGGCCTCGGCGACCAGCTTCTGGGTGGCGGCCTGCGCGGTGGCGTGCCGCTCGGCCTCCTGGCGCTCGGCCTCCTCCCTGCGGGCGGCGAGCTGGATCTCGAACTCGGCCTCGTCCTGGGCGCGCTTGGCCTCGGACTCCTCCAGCACCCGCTGCGCCTGGGCGCGCATCTCGTCGGCCTGGCGCTTGGCGGTGGTGAGCACCTCGTCGCGCTCGCGCTTGGTGGAGGCGCGCAACTGGGCGACCTCGCGCTCGGTGGTGGTGCGCAGCTTGGCGATCTCGCGCTCGGCGTCGGCGCGCTTCTCCGCCACCTCGTGGTCGGCGGTGGCGCGCAGCTTGGAGACCTCGCGCTCGGTGGTCGAGGTGAGTTCGTCGGCCTCGCGTCGCGCGGTCGAGCGGATCTCCTCGGCCTCGCGCTCGGCGGTGGTACGGGTCTCTTCGGCCTCTCGGGTGGCGACCGCCCGCTTGTCGGCGGCTTCGTTCTCGGCGGCGGCGCGCAGCTCCGCGGCCTCCACCTTGGCCGCAGCCTTGATCTCGTTGGCCTCGGACCTGGCCGCCTGCACCAGCTCCGTGGCCTGCTCCTCCGCCAGGCGGAGCAGTTGCTCGATCCGGGCCCCCAACCCGGAGTAGGTCGGCCGTTCCTGCTCCTGGAGCTGCCGCTTGGAGTCGGACAGCTCGCGCTGGAGGGCGCCGGCCTGCTCCCTCGCCTGGCGCAACTCGGTGTCGAGCGTCTTGAGATGGTCGTGGACCTGGTGCCGGTCATAGCCCCGGAGCACCACGTCGAACTCCCGCGCGGGGGCGTCCTCGAAGAAATTGTTGAGCTGGGCGTCGATGTCGGACTGCATGGAGGCTCGATCCTGGGTTGTCGAGACGGCTACACGGGCCGGACGGGATGAGTCGGGGCTTTCCGAGGCGGGAGCCCGTGCCGACGCGACCGCGCTGGCGCGTCGGCGGAGGAATCCACGTCCGGTGATACGCCAGCGTACTCTGCCACTGCCGAGTTGGCCGCCCCCTCAGGCGTTATGCGCGACTTGTTACGAATGAGCGTTTCTTGCGTTAGAAGAGCGGGTCAAGGCCGTGCATCCGGCGCCTGAACGAGCTCGGTCAGCACCCCGCCCACGTCCTTGGGATGCAGGAAGGCGATCGAGGATCCCATCGAGCCGTGCCTCGGTCGCTCGTCGAGCAGCCGGATTCCCTTTCCGCCGAGTTCCGTCATCGCCTCGGCGACGTCGGGCACGCCGAAAGCCACATGATGGACGCCCTCGCCGCGTTTGGCGAGGAACTTGCCCACCGGCGTGTCGGGGCTCAGCGGTTCGAGAAGCTGAACATATGACGAGCCGTTCGGGCCGTCGGCGACGTGCAGCATCGCCTCGCGTACCCCTTGCTCCTCATTCACCTCACGGCTCACCACGGTCATGCCGAACGTGGACTCGAAAAAGGCGATTTTCGCTTCGAGGTCGTGACAGGCGATCCCGACGTGATCGATGCGCAGGAACATAGGCCACCTCCATGGCGAGCGTCCGGGCCATCGTGGGTATGGTGACAGAACCGCTCGCTGATCGTGCCCAGGAGGTCTGAGATGTCGGGTTCTGTCATCGTCGCTGGAGCGCGCACCCCCATCGGTCGCCTCCTCGGAGCCCTGTCCGTATTGCCCGCCGTCGATCTCGGCGCCATCGCGATCAAGGCCGCACTCGACCGCGCCGGGGTCGCTCCCGAGGCGGTGCAGTACGTGATCATGGGCCACGTGCTCCAGGCGGGCGCGGGGCAGATCTCCTCCCGCCAGGCCGCCGTCAAGGCGGGCATCCCCATGACCGTGCCGTCGCTGACCGTCAACAAGGTATGCCTTTCCGGTCTGGACGCGATCGCTCTGGCCGACCAGCTCATCAGGGCGGGCGAGTTCGAGGTCGTGGTGGCCGGCGGCATGGAGTCCATGACCAACGCCCCGCACCTGCTGCCGGGCCTGCGCAAGGGCGTCAAGTACGGCGGCGCGGAGGTGGTCGACTCGATGGCCCTCGACGGCCTCACCGACGCCTACGACCACATCCCGATGGGCGAGTCCACCGACCGGCACAACCGCCGCCTGTCGCTCACCCGCGAGGACCAGGACGCCTTCTCCGTCCGTTCCCACCAACTGGCCGCCACCGCGATCAAGAACGGCGTCTTCGACGAGGAGATCGTCCCGGTGCCGGTCCCGCAGCGGCGGGGCGAGCCGGTGCTGGTCACCACCGACGAGGGCGTGCGCGCCGACACCACCATCGAGGCGCTGGCCAGGCTCAAGCCCGCGTTCAGCCCGGACGGCACGATCACCGCCGGTTCCGCCTCGCAGATCTCCGACGGGGCCTGCGCGGTCGTGGTGATGTCCCGCGAGCGCGCCGAGCGCGAGGGCCTGACCTGGCTCGCCGAGATCGGCGCGCACGGCAACGTCGCCGGCCCGGACAACTCGCTTCAGTCGCAGCCCGCCAACGCCATCAAGCACGCGCTCGGCAAGGCCGGGCTGAGCGCCGCCGACCTCGACCTGCTGGAGATCAACGAGGCGTTCGCCGCCGTCGTGCTCCAGTCCGTCAAGGACCTCGGCGTGCCGATGGACCGCGTCAACGTCAACGGCGGCGGCATCGCGCTGGGCCACCCGATCGGCGCCTCCGGCGCGCGGATCGCGCTGACCCTCGCGTACGAGCTGCGCCGCCGCGGCGGCGGCCTCGGCGCGGCCGGCCTGTGCGGCGGCGGCGGCCAGGGCGACGCGCTGCTGCTGCGCGTGCCCCGGGCGTGACGGCCCGCATGGCGGTCTCCGAGACGGGGCCGCGTCCGCGGGCCGCCGTGGACGTCCCCGCCCTGGTACGGCAGGCCCGCTCCGCCGGGCCGCGCGCCGTGGCCCGGCTGATCTCCCTCATCGAGAACGCCGCCCCCGAGGTCCGGCAGATCACCGCCGAGCTGTGCGCGGCCCGCAGGCCCGAGCCCGCGCACGTCATCGGCCTGACCGGCTCGCCCGGGGTCGGCAAGTCCACCACGACGGCGATGCTCGTCGCGGCCTACCGCGAGCTGGGCAAGCGGGTCGGGGTGCTCGCGGTGGACCCCTCCAGCCCCTTCACCGGCGGCGCGCTGCTCGGCGACCGGGTGCGGATGCAGGACCACGCCACCGACCCCGAGGTGTTCATCCGCTCGATGGCCAGCCGGGGCCACCTCGGCGGCCTGGCCTGGGCCACCCCGCAGGCGCTGCGCGTGCTGGACGCGGCGGGCTGCGACGTGATCCTGATCGAGACCGTCGGGGTCGGTCAGGCCGAGGTGGACATCGCCTCGCTGGCCGACAGCACGATCGTGCTGCTCGCCCCGGGGATGGGCGACGGCGTCCAGGCGGCCAAGGCGGGCATCCTGGAGGTCGCCGACGTCTTCGTGGTGAACAAGGCCGACCGGGAGGGCGCCCAGGCGACGGTCCGTGAGCTGCGCAACATGATCGCCATGGTCGAGCGGCCGTGGAAGACGCCCATCGTGACCACGGTGGCGGCGCGCGGCCAGGGCGGCGAGGACGTCGTGGCCGCGCTGACCAAGCACCACGACCACATGGCCGCCTCCGGCGAGCTGGAACGCCGCCGCCTGGCCAGGGCGGGCGACGAGATCGAGGCGATCGCGCTGACCGCGCTGCGGGCCGGGTTCACCGGGGTGCGCGGCGGCGACCGCCTGGAGTCGCTGGCCGCCCAGGTGGTCGCGGGGGACACCGACCCCTACAGCGCCGCCGACCGGCTGGTGGCGGCGCTGTGAGCGCGTGCCGCGGCGGGGTCACGGCTGGTCGGCGTACTTGACCGTGACGCGCTGGAAGCCGAGCGACTTGAGCATGCCCTCCAGCATGAGCCGGGTGTTCTGTTCGGCGCGGCGGGCGAGGTCGCTCGCGCGGGCGGCCTCGTCGATCTTCCGCTCCGCCAGCACGTAGAGCTCCCGCTGGTCGCCCGGCGAGGACGACAGGAACTCCTGCACCCGGTCCAGGATGCCGCGTTGCTGGTGGTAGACGTAGGAACGCCGGTTGTCCAGGTTGGGCTTGGCCAGGGCGGCGCGCGGCAGGCGTACGGTCACCGCCGCGCGGTCGGGGGAGACGGTCAGCGCGCCGCCCGGCATCGCGGCGAAGTCGACGTAGGCGTCGACCGAGCCCGCTCCGACGAACAGCGTGCGGCTGCCCTTGATCGCGTCGGGCAGGAACGCGGCGTCCCTCTGAAGGTCCACCACCACCTGGAAGTTGCCGGTCGCGGCCTGGAACCTGCTGAGGTCCTGGATCGAGGTGAGGATGGCCGGGCCGCTGCGGTCGATCCCGCGCTCACCGAAGGGATCGAGCCAGGCCCAGGCCAGCCGGGCGCCCACCACGAGCAGGGCGACGGTCACGAGCAGGGCGACCAGGAACCGCCAGGGGCGGCGGGCGGGACGCGGTGGCGCGTCCGGCGACTGCGGCGGCGCGCCGGGGGGAGGTGCGGGGCGAGTCACGTGCTTGTCCTTCCCCCGGGAGCGGGCTTATCACCGGACGTCCGCCCCGTCGGGCCGTACCCGGACCGCCGGCGGACGCCATTCAGGAGGGTTTCCCCTGGCCGGACCGTCATGCCCGACATGGTAATGATCTTGCAGGTCCTGGCGAAGCTCGTGGTGATCGGCGGGGTCCGCGATCTCCGCTCGGTCCTCGTCCGTCAGGGGCACCGCGAGGCGTTCGCCGTGCCTGGCCCGATCGCCCCGATCATGACGCGCCTCATGCTCCTCGTGTTCATCGCGATCACGGCGCTCGTCGTGGTCGTGGTCGTGGTCGCCTCTCGCCTCGGCGACGGGCGGTGGGGTGGGCGCCCCCGACGGCCGGGGCGGCCCGGCGGGCCCCGGTGACGGGCGCTCCAGGTAGGCGCGCGGCGACTGTGCGGGGGCCGGGAAGGCGGGCTTGGGCCGGGCGCCGCCGTCGTGCCCGCCGTCGGCCCGCAACCGCTGCGGCCCCCCGCCGAAGTGCTCGGCGCGCAGCGCGCACGCGGTGAAGTCGGCGTAGAACATGCGCAGCCACTCCCGGCGCTGGGCCTCGGTGAGCCCGGAGAACCACGCCGCGGCGTACTGGTGCTCGGGCAGCGGCCCGCCCGGCAGTGGTTCGCCGCGCAGCCAGGACATCACGATCTCGCGGTAGCCGCCGGGCCGCCGGTCGGCACAGTCTCCGGCCAGGGTCTCCAGGAACTCCTCCGCCGCCTTGTCGGCGAACCCCGACTCCAGGTCATCGACGTGGACCGGGACCACGCCGGGCGTTGGGTCGCCCTCGGCGCGCCGCGGGCGCTGCTCGACCCTGGTGAACTCGGCGGGCGTGCCGCTCAGCCGGGATGCGATCTTGGTGAAGGTCGCGCCCAGGTCGGTGAGGCCGTTGCGCATCCCGGGATGGACGCAGATCGTGATCGGCCACTCCTGGCAACTGTAGGCGACCGGCGGTGACGCGCCGCCCGCCGGCGGGCCGCCGGCCAGCCTGACCAGCCCCGCCCCGGCCGCCAGCACCGCGACCAGTGCCGCGCCGAGCAGCGCGCCCTGGCGGGTGACCGTGGCCGCCCAGCCGAGCATCAGCGCGGTGCTCGCGCCGATCAGCCACAGCGTCTGGTCCGCGAACGCGGCCCCGCTGAGGCCCTGGAAGACGTCGTACGGCTCGCGCGTGGCGGGCGCCAGGCGCTCGGCCCAGGTCGATCCCTCCATCAGCCAGGTGAACAGCCCGTAGCAGCCGAGCGCCGCCAGCGCGGGCGTGATCGTCCAGGGCAGGGCCCAGCCGGTGACCCAGCCGATCGCGACGTACAGCCCGAGCCCGGCCATGCCCATGGCGAGCGCGCTCGGCGGCAGCCGCCCGGCCTGCTCGGTGAGCACGCTCCTGACCGCGAACAGCAGCGCGGTGACCGTGAAGGACACCGCCACCACGGCCATGATGGCGAGCGGGGCCTTCATCGCCCGCCACGGAGTCAGCGGGCGTTTGGCGGTCGCCCGGCGCTTGCGCATGGCGACCCAGCCGGCGAAGGCGGCGGCGACCGGGCCGGTCAGCCGCAGCGACCCGATGATGGCCACCACGATGTTCTCCCAGGCGTCCACGCCGGGGACCAGGACGCTCCACGCGGCGAGCAGGCCCAGTACCAGCAGCAGGGCCACGGTGATCGCGGCGCTCTGCGTCAGCTCCGCCCGCGAGAACCCCCGCCTGCGCCGCCGCTTACGCACGCGCCCGTCTGTCCCCACACCCACCGCCCGCCGCCCCCGTCCCCGCGCACCCGCGCCCGAGGCGTATTCCGGTGACGGGCCGTCTGTCTCCGCGCCCGTGGTCCGGCGTACCTGATTCGTGTCGTGGCCGTGTGTCTGCGTGTCGGCGTTTGTGGTGTGGTCCGGCGTTGTGGGCGGTTGGTCCGTCGCCGGTGTCGCCTTCGCCTCCTTCGGCGTCGTCGGTGCGGGCGGCGCGCCGCCCGCCTGCGCCGCGCCTGCGTTCACGCCGCGAAGGCGACGTCGAGCTGCCATGCATCAAGCACCCCCCGTGCACTGTGCGAGCCGGCCCCCCAGCCCCGATGCCCCCCGCGCCACCGCTCGACCTGCCGGTGGCGCGCCGGCCGGCGTCCCCTCGCCGGGCCGGGCCCGGCCGGTGGGGCTGTGCCCGCCCCGGCCGCTTGGCCATTTTGGCTTCCGTCTCACCATCCGATGCGAGAACCATAACGGAGCGTGACGTTTGGTGGACAGCTCCTTTGGGTATTCCGTGGATTCGATTACTCATCGTAAGCGGGCGAAATGGGACGAGGCCGCGCTACGGTATGCGCTGTGCCTACCGGTCAGCCTCTCAACCTGCCGTTCGACCCGATCGAGCGCGCGGCGGCCACCTGGCGTGTCCGGTTCGGGCCGTCCACGGCGATGGCAGCCGTCACATCGATCATGAGAGCGCACCAGATCCTGCTGTCGCAACTGGACGCGCTGCTCAAACCGTATGACTTGACCTTCGCCCGGTACGAAGCACTCGTACTTCTGACCTTCAGCAAAACCGGCTCGCTGCCACTGTCCAAGCTCGGCGAGCGGCTGATGGTCCATCCGACGAGCGTCACCAACACCGTCACCCGGCTCGAAACGGCCGGCCTGGTCCGCCGGCTGCGCAACCCCAGGGACGGCCGGGGCGTGCTGGCCGAGATCACGCCGTCCGGACGTGAGGTCGTACGCGCGGCCACCGCCGACCTGATGGCCGCCGACTTCGGCCTGTCCATGTACGACGAGGCCGAGTTGCAGGAGATGTTCGCCGCTTTGCGCACACTCCGGGTCGCCGCGGGAGACTTCCCCGCCCTGGGCTAAAATAGTAGGACGTCCTAGTATTTACCCGTCGATCGCCGAGCGACCGCTCGGCGAGGCGCACTGCCGTACCGGAACATGGAGGCAGCAGTATGGACGCAGAACAGACAGCCGAAGGCCGCAGGCGCTGGCAGGAGCGTTTCGACCAGGCGCGCAAGCGTGACGCGGAGTTCCGCACCCTTTCCGGCCTGGAGGTCGAGCCCGTCTACGGGCCGCCCGAGGGCACCGCCGACCCGCGCATGGAGCGGATCGGCTGGCCGGGAGAGTACCCCTACACGCGCGGGCTGCACCCCACCGGTTATCGGGGCAAGCCATGGACGATCCGGCAGTTCGCCGGGTTCGGCAACGCGCGGCAGACCAACGAGCGCTACAAGATGATCCTCGGCGCGGGCGGCGGCGGGCTGTCGGTGGCCTTCGACATGCCGACCCTGATGGGCCGCGACTCCGACGACGCGAGATCGCTCGGCGAGGTCGGGCACTGCGGCGTCGCGGTCGACTCCGCGATGGACATGGACGTCCTGTTCGACGGCATCCCGCTGGGCGACGTGACCACGTCGATGACGATCAGCGGGCCCGCCGTGCCGATCTTCTGCATGTACCTCGTCGCGGCCGAGCGCCAGGGCGTGCCCATCGGGCGGCTCAACGGCACGCTCCAGACCGACATCTTCAAGGAGTACATCGCGCAGAAGGAGTGGCTGTTCGCGCCCGAGCCGCACCTGCGGCTCATCGGCGACCTGATGGAGTTCTGTGTCGCGGAGATCCCGGCGTACAAGCCGCTCTCGGTGTCGGGCTACCACATCCGCGAGGCGGGCGCGACCGCCGCCCAGGAGCTGGCCTTCACGCTGGCCGACGGGTTCGGGTACGTGGAGCTGGGGCTGTCGCGCGGGCTCGACGTGGACGTGTTCGGTCCCGGGCTGTCATTCTTCTTCGACGCGCACATCGACTTCTTCGAGGAGATCGCCAAGTTCCGGGCCGCGCGGCGGATCTGGGCGCGCTGGATGCGCGACACCTACGGCGCGCGCACCGAGAAGGCCCAATGGCTGCGCTTCCACACCCAGACCGCCGGGGTGTCGCTGACCGCGCAGCAGCCCGACAACAACATCGTCCGCACCGCCATCGAGGCCCTGGCCGCCGTGCTCGGCGGCACCAACTCGCTGCACACCAACGCCTTGGACGAGGTGCTCGCGCTGCCCTCGGAGAAGGCCGCCGAGATCGCGCTGCGCACCCAGCAGGTGATCATGGAGGAGACCGAGGTCGCCAACGTGGCCGATCCTCTCGGCGGGTCCTGGTACATCGAGGCGCTGACCGACCGGATGGAGGCCGAGGCGGAGGCGATCTTCAAGCGGATCCGCGAGATGGGCACCGACGGCACGATGACCTCCGGCATCCTGCGCGGCATCGAGGACGGCTGGTTCATGTCGGAGATCGCCGAGTCCGCCTTCGACTACCAGCGCAAGCTGGAGAAGGGCGAGAAGAAGATCGTCGGCGTCAACTGCCACACCGCCTCGGTGGAGGAGCCGCTGCCGATCCTGCGGGTCAGCCACGAGGTGGAGCGGGAACAGAACCGCGTGCTCGCCGAGCGCCGCACCGGACGCGACCAGGCCGCGGTCGACGCCGCCATGGCCGGGCTGGTGGCCGCGGCCCGCGGCAGCGGCAACATGATCCCCCCGATGCTCGACGCGGCCCGCGCGGAGGCCACCCTCGGCGAGATCTGCGACGCACTCCGGACGGAATGGGGCACCTACACCGAACCTGCAAGGTTCTAGGTACTTCCAGGCTTCAAGAAATGTTGGAGAGGTAATACGGTGGGCCGTTAACGTCATCAAAGGGGATTCAGGGCGGTAAGAACACCGGGGGAAGTGTGCCGCGAACACAGACGCGAACACAGAACGGGGTGTGGAGCGAACTGCGCATCGACTCCACGCCCCATGTGACGGTAGCCGTATCACCACAGGTCACGGCACTGGCCATTCTGGCCGATGCCATCGCCGGCCGCCGGAGGGGATTGCCGGACCGCTGGCGCAAGCACGTACAGGAGGCGGTCAGCCCGGAAGGCTGGGAGGCGGCGCTGCCGATCGGCGCGCCCGGCCACTCGGTCGCCCCGGACAGCATCGTGCCGCTCACTCCGCTCGGGGAGGTGCCCGTCGCGCGGCATGTCGCCTGGCTGCGCGACGCCAAGCCCGACGACCTGCAAGAGGACCTCGGGCGGACCTTCGGCACGGAGCCGGTGCCCAGACACTGGCGGCGCGCGGCCGACCAGCCGCGGCGCTGGCTGCAGGGGTACGCGACGGCCGTGGACGAGGTGTGGTCGGCCGTCGAGCCGCTGTGGCGGCGCGCCAGGCCCGCCATCGAACGCGAGGTGGAACGGGTCGGCGCGGCGGTCGTGCGGGGCGCGCACGACGTCCTGCTCGGCTCGCTCAGCGAGCGGATCGTCTACAGCGATGGCACCCTGCGGGTCAGCGACCTCGAACCCGGCAGGTACGAGCTGGGCGGCCGTCGGCTGGTCCTGGTGCCGACCCTGGCGGGCCGCGACTCGATCGTCGTCAACTACGAGCACCCCGAACTGGTGTGGATCGGCTATCCGCTGCCCGGCGTCGACACGGTGTGGCGGCAGGCCGGCGGCGACCGGTCGGCGGACGAGCTCTCCGCGGTGCTCGGCGAGATGCGGGCCGGGCTGCTGGCCGTACTGCACACGCCGACGACCATGAGCAGGCTCGCCGAGCAGGCCGGCACGGTGCCCAGCGCCATCACCTACCACTGCGAACGGCTGGCCTCCGCGGGGCTCATCGAACGCGAGCGCAAGGGGCGCGAGGTGTGGGTCACGCGGACCCGCAGAGGCGATGACCTGCTGGAGCTGTTCGAGATCTGATCGACATCTGACCGGCCCCGCCCCGCCTCGTACGGGCATGCGCGGGCATGGGGCAGGATTGGATGTATGAGCCCAGCGGACTTCAATCGACCCGGATCGCTGTACGGCGCCGTGGACCTCGGTGCGCGCAAGCAGGCATTGGAAGCGCAGGCCCGCCGCCAGGCCGCGGCGCAGGACAACGCGGGCGGCGGCGCGCCGGGGGCGGCCGGCGCCGCCACCGTCCTCGACATCACCGACGAGACCTTCTCCGCCGAAGTGATCGAGCGCTCCATGCGCGTTCCGGTCATCCTCGACCTTTGGGCGACCTGGTGCCAGCCGTGCAAGCAGCTCAGCCCCATCCTGGAGAAGCTGGCCGCCGAGGCGGCCGGCAAGTGGGTGCTGGCCAAGGTCGACGTCGACGCCAATCCCCAGATCAGCCAGGCCCTGCGGGTCCAGAGCATCCCCACGGTGCTCGCGATCTTCCAGGGGCAGGCGGTCACCGGCTTCCAGGGGGCGCTGCCCGAGCCGCAGGTGCGCCAGTGGCTCGACCAGCTCATGGAGGCCCTCGCCCCGCACCTGGCCCAGGCCGGGGAGCAGCCGCCGGAGGAGGGCCAGGAGCAGCCGGGCCGCGGTCCGCAGGCCGCCCCCGAGCTGATCGCCGCCGAGGAGGCCATCGAGAAGGGCGACCTCGACGCGGCCAAGGCCGCCTACCAGCGGCTGCTGGCCCACTCGCCGAGCAACGAGGACGCCACGATGGGCCTGGCCGGGGTCACCCTGATCCAGCGCTCGGAGGGCCTCGATCCGGCCGACGTGCAGCGGCGCGCCACCGACCCCAAGGACATCGAGGCCCAGTGCCAGGCGGCCGACCTGGAGATGCTGTCCGGTTCGGTGGAGGCCGCCTTCGACCGGCTCATCCGCACGATCCGGCAGACCTCGGGCGACGAGCGCGACAAGGTCCGGCGTCACCTGCTGGGGCTGTTCGAGGCCCTGCCCAACGGCGACCCGGCTCTTTCCAAGGCCCGCCGGGCGCTCGCCAGCGCCCTGTTCTGACGTCGTGGGGCCGGCCGGGCCCGCGCTCGGTCCGGCCGCCGGTCCGGCTCAGCCGTGGCGGGTGCGGAAGTAGGCGTTCGCGGTCGGGGTGAACATCAGCGGCAGGGCCGTCAGCACCGCCATCAGGTGCAGGAACCTGATGGACGCCAGGACGATCGACGGCACGGTCGCGTCCGCGACCGCCTCGGCGACCGACCCTCCGGAAAGCAGCCAGTTGATCGGCTCGATGACCAGCGAGACGGTGCCGAACCCGCCGAGGCCCACGGCCAGCGCGATCCGGGCCCAGGGCTTACCGCGATACAGCCGCATCGCCACGAAGGCGGCCGCGGTGTAGACGGCCAGCCTCAGGCCGATCTGGGGGGCCAGGTCCGCGAGCGTGGCCGAGCCGCCGGCGAGCAGGCCGGCGATGGTGATGGCGGACTCCAGGACGCCCGCGCCGACCGCCGCCAGCCACAGCGCGGCGGCGGTCGCGATGGTGCGGGGGAGGGCGGGGGCCGCCTCCGGGGAGGGGGTAGCGAGCATCGTGCGCATCGGGGGCACCTTCCGGGGGATCGCCGGTGACTACTTCGCCGAGTCTTCTCCCGTCGGCCGCCGAGCACATCGTGGCGCGCACCCCGGTCACCGGTACGGCGGGCCGTACCCTGGCACAGCGGGACGCGTCGCGGAGTTTGTCCGTGCCGCGCCGGGCGCGATAGGAATGACCCCATGACTGCGCTCGGTGTCGTGTTCCGTCCCCAGCTTCCCCCCGAACGGCTCCGCGACGTGGCGCGCGCGGCCGACGCGGCCGGGCTGGAGGAGCTGTGGCTGTGGGAGGACTGCTTCCTGGAGAGCGGGATCGCGGCCATGGCCGCGGCGCTGGCCTGGACGCAGCGGCTGCGGGTCGGCGTGGGGCTGCTGCCGGTGCCGTTCCGGAACGCCGCGCTGACCTCGATGGAGGCCGCGACGCTGCACCGCCTGTTCCCCGGCCGGGCGAAGCTGGCGGTCGGCCACGGCGTACAGCACTGGATGGCGCAGGTCGGCGCGCGGGCGGAGTCGCCCATGACGCTGCTCACCGAGCACCTGTCGGCGATGCGGGCGCTGCTGCGCGGCGAACGGGTCACCACACAGGGCCGCTACGTACGGCTGGACGGCGTCGCCCTGGACTGGCCGCCCCAGGCGGGGGCCGCAATCTACGTCGGCGCTACCGGCCCGCGCACGCTGCGCCTGGCCGGTCGGGCCGCGGACGGCACGATCCTCACCTCCGGCCGCACGCCCGGCGAGGTACGCCGGGCCCGCGAGCTGGTCGAGGAGGGCAGGGCGGAGGCCGGCCGTACCGACCCGCACGAGGTCGTGGCCTACTTCAACGCCGCGACCGGGCCCGGTGCCGCCGCGCGGATCGAGGCCGAGCTGGAGTCTTCTGGCGACGCCGGCAAGAGCGAGGCCGGGGTGGCGGGCGACGCGCAGGCGGTCGCCGAGGCCGTACGGCGGATCGCCGACGCCGGGGCCGACACCGTGATCCTCCAGCCCACCGCGGACGAACCCGACATCGAGGGCTTCGTGCGCTTCGTGGCCGAAGAGGTGCGCCCACTGATCGCATGATGGGTAACGCGCCACCCGGCGGATGACCGGCTACCTGGAAAGTTTCCCGGTTACACCCTATAACTGTGACCTGGAACGGGTAAGTATCCGGTGTGCGGGTCGTGACCATCTCCGCGACGTACGGCACCGCGGGCAACGTGATCGGTCCCGCCGTGGCCGAGATGCTCGGCGTGCCGTTCGTGGACCGCGCCATCCCCGGCACGGTCGCCGAGGAGCTGGGCTGCACGCTGGAGGAGGCGCTGGTCCACGACGACCGCGCCGAGCACGGCATCGGCAGGCTGCTGTCCGGCGCGATGCGGCTGCCGACGGTGACCTTCGGCGGCGTGGACACCTACCTGCCGGGCGCGATGCCGACCCCGCCGGAGGAGTTCGTCGCGCACACCGAGAAGGTGATCAGGACGACCGCGCAGGCGCGCGGCGGGGTGATCCTGGGCCGGGCCGGCGCCATCGTGCTCGCCGACCACCCGGGAGCGCTCCACGTACGTCTGGACGCCCCGCTGGAACGCCGGATCCGCCAGACGGCGGCCTTCTTCGACCTCGGCGAGCGCGAGGCCCGCAAGATCGTCGAGGACAACGACCGCGCCCGCGCGGCGTACGTCCGGCACTTCTACCGCACCGATCCCGGCCGGTCGACCCTGTATCACCTGGTCGTGGACAGCACCAGCATCCCCGTGCCGGCCTGCGTGGAGCTGATCGCCTCGGCCGCCGAGGCGATCGGCTGACCCTCACGGCCCCGCCCCCGGCCGGGTCCGCTCACGGGTGAACCGGAGGCGCGACGCTCAGTGAAGGTGGCACCATGGAATCCTCAAACCAGGCCACTACAAAGGAGCGGATGACGTGGCCACCGTGCCCAGTGTTTCTTACTCCATCACCGTCCGGCTGGAGGTGCCCGCAGGCGGCAAGGCCGTCAGCCAGCTCACCCATGCCGTCGAGTCGGCCGGAGGTGTGGTCACCGCCCTCGACGTGACCACCGCCGGGCACGAGAAGCTGCGGATCGACGTCACCTGCGCGGCCCGCGACACCGACCACGCCCAGGCCATCGTCGACCAGCTCGACGCGGTGGAGGGCGTGGCCATCCACAAGGTCAGCGACCGCACCTTCCTGATGCACCTCGGCGGCAAGATCGAGATGGTCTCGAAAGTCCCGCTGCGCAACCGTGACGAGCTGTCCATGGCCTACACGCCCGGCGTCGCGCGGGTGTCGATGGCGATCGCCCGCAACCCCGAAGACGCCCGCCGCCTGACCATCAAACGCAACACGGTCGCCGTGGTCACCGACGGTTCGGCCGTCCTCGGGCTGGGCAACATCGGCCCGGCCGCCGCGCTGCCGGTCATGGAGGGCAAGTCGGCGCTGTTCAAGCGGTTCGCCGGGATCGACGCCTGGCCGATCTGCCTCGACACCCAGGACACCGACGAGATCGTGCGCGCGGTGCAGCTCATCGCGCCCGGCTTCGGCGGCATCAACCTCGAGGACATCTCGGCTCCGCGCTGCTTCGAGATCGAACGCCGGCTGCGCGAGCTGCTCGACATCCCGGTCTTCCACGACGACCAGCACGGCACGGCCATCTGCGTGCTCGCCGCCCTGACCAACGCGCTTCGGGTGGTGGAGAAGGACCTCGGGCAGGTGCGCATCACGATGGCGGGCGCGGGCGCGGCCGGTACGGCGGTGCTGCGCCTGCTGCTCGCGGCCGGGGCGCGCAACGTGGTCGTGTGCGACTACCTCGGCGCGATCCACCACGGCCGCGACGACCTCGACGACTCGCTGCGCTGGATCGCCGACCACACCAACGCCGAGGGCTACTCGGGCGACCTGCGGGGGGCGGTGAAGGACGCCGACGTCTTCATCGGCGTCTCGGCCCCGGGCATCCTCACCGGCGACGACGTGGCCACCATGGCCGATGGCGCGGTCGTCTTCGCGCTGGCCAACCCCGAGCCGGAGGTCTCCCCGGACGACGCCCGCGAGACCGCGGCGGTGGTGGCGACCGGGCGGTCCGACTACCCCAACCAGATCAACAACGTGCTGGCCTTCCCGGGCGTCTTCCGCGGCCTCCTGGACGCCCAGGCAGGCGGCGTCACCCAGGAGATGCTGCTCGCCGCGGCTCGCGCCCTGGCGGACGTGGTCACCGACGAGGAGCTCGGCCCCAACTACATCGTCCCCAGCGTCTTCCACGCCGACGTCGCGACGGCGGTGGCCGCCGCGGTCCGCGAGTCCGCCGGAGGGCGCCCGCGCGGCAGCACCGAGGCATAGGGGCCCGGCCGCCTTGGAGTCCGAGTGAGGGGGCCGCCGGGGTCAGCGTGACGGGTCGGGGTAGCGGCCTGGCCAGATGGCCCCGAGCCACCACAGCAGCCCGCCCATGACCAGCAGGGCGACCGCCAGCACCAACTGCCCGGCCACAGCCACGCCACCCTCCCCGGCCCCCTCCGGAGCCTTCGTCTCGGCCGGGCCGGGGCGTGTGCCATTGATGAGCGACGCGGCTGCCAGGGCCGGCCGCCCGGCCGCGCCAGACTTGCCCGGGCCGCTCGGAGTTTTCGCCCCGGCCGGGTCGTTGTGCGGTGGGCCGGCCGCCGGGGTCGGCCGCCCGGCTGCGCCGGGCTTGCCCGGGCCGCTCGGGGTTTTCGCGTCGGCCGGGTCGTTGTGCGGTGGGGCGGTTGCCGGGATCGGCTGCGCGGCTGTGGCGGGCTTGCCCGGGCCGCTCGGGGTTTTCGCGTCGGCCGGGTCGTTGTGCGGTGGGGCGGTTGCCGGGATCGGCTGCGCGGCTGTGGCGGGCTTGCCCGGGCCGCTCGGTGCCTTCGCCTCTGCTGGGTCGTTGTGCGGTGGGGTGGCTGCCGGGATCGGCCGCGTGACCGTGCCGCTCGGGGTTTTCGTCTCGGCCGGGTCGTTGTGCGGTGGGGCGGGTGCCAGGGCCGGCGCTGTGTCGTGAGGTGCTGGTGGGGGCCTGTGCGGTACGGCATGACCCCTACCCGCCGCGCGCCGTTGCCCGGCGGGCCCCGCGGTGAGCGCGGTTCTCGGGTGTCGTGGTGGCGCGCCGTATCGGCACGGGGCACATGGTGTGGCATCCGCCTGTGACACCGTCACATGGTGACCGGTGACGACCTGCACCTGTGCCTGCGCCTTGGCCGCCTGGCCCGCCCCCAGGACGCCGGCCACCCCCACCGCCACTCCCAGGGCCCGCAGCCGGCCCCCCGATGTCGTGCGGGTGCGGGCAGGGAGTGATGACATCGTGGGCTCCCCCGGATGGTGCGAGTGATCGATATTCCCTGGAGTGCCCGCCTGGCTCCGAGGAGTAACTTCCTCGAATGTATCGGGGTGAGGCGCGAGATTTGTGCTTCACCCTCCATGATGGTGTGTATGGCGGAGGCGATCTACGTCGGCGGGCTGCTCGTGGCGACGCCACGGCTCGACGACCCCAACTTCCGGCGTAGTGTGGTGCTGGTCCTGGAGCATGATCAGGACGGCGGCACTCTCGGGGTGGTCCTCAACAGGCCAAGTGACATCTCGGTCACTCAGGTGCTGCCCACCTGGGACGCGCTGGTGAGCGGGCCGTCCGTGCTGTTCCAGGGCGGGCCCGTGCAGACCGACAGCGCGCTGGCGCTGGCTGCGGTGCCGAGCGGGGAGGAGCCGCTGGGGTGGCGCCGGTTGCAGGCGGGCATTCCGGCGGTGTCCAGGCTGGGCACGGTCGATCTGGACGCGCCCCCGGAGATCCTGGCCGGGGAGATCGCGCAGATGCGGATCTTCGCCGGCTACGCCGGATGGACTCCGGGGCAGTTGGAGTCGGAGATCGCCGAGGGCGCCTGGTACGTCGTGGACGCCGAGCAGGGCGACACCTTCTTCTCCGACCCCGAATCGCTCTGGCGGGCCGTACTGCGCCGCCAGCCCGGGGAACTGGCCTTCGTGGCGACCTGCCCGGACGACCCGACCCTCAACTGACCCTCCGGCTCCCTAGATGCCGTCGAGCGTGTCCCAGCCCGGGCGGAAGGACCGTTCGGCGAGCGTCAGGGTCTCGTCCACCCGCGCCACGAGCGCGGCCAGGTCCTCGTGCGCGGCCAGGTCCTTGTGCGCGCCCGGGCACTCGAAGCCGACCCGGGCGGCGGCCGTGACGAAGGCCACGACCAGACAGGCCCGCCGATCGGGCGGCCCCTCGGCGCCCTGCCTGCGGGCGACCAGGCCGGCCAGCCGGCTCTCCAGCCCCGCAGCCCGGCCGACCGCCGTGCTCAGCAGTGCGGGGGTGGCGTCGAGCAGCCTGCGGGTCTTCATGTAGCGTTCCTTGTCCGCCTGGCCCGAGGCGGTGAGGTTGCGGGTGACCGCACGGAAGGTGTTGATCAGCGCGGTCCCCGGTGACTCCCCGGCCGGGCGCGACTCCAGCTCCTCGGTCACGGCGATCTCCAGATCGGCCATGTGGTAAAGGGCGAGGTCGTCCTTCCCGGCGAAGTAGCGGAAGAAGGTCCTGGGGGAGACCTCGACCGCCGCGGCGATCTGCTCGATCGTCGTGTGCTCGTACCCCTGCGCGAGGAAGAGGTCGAGTCCCGCGTCGATGAGGGCGTGGCGGGTCTTGAGCTTCTTCCGCTCGCGCAGGCCGATCTGACCCATGGTCGTCATCCCTTCGCCACCTTCATGACACAGTGTGCCATCCATCACTATGTGACACTTGCTGGGCTTTGTCGATTGTCAGTGACTGTCACCATGGTGAAAAATCTTTCAGGTTAAGGGGTGGCAGGGCATGGGGTGCCCTGCCGAGTTAAGGGGGACGTTTCGTGATGGCGCATGCGAAGACAGTGGACGGCCCGCTGTCCGGCTCGCCGACCGGAAGACGGGCGCAGGGGCACCCGTGGCTCACGTTGATCGCGGTGTCGCTCGGCGTGATCATGGTCATGCTCGACGGCACCGTCGTCGCCATCGCCAACCCGGTGATCGCCACCGAGCTGGGCGCGTCGCTCGCCGAGATCCAGTGGGTGACCAGCGGCTACCTGCTCGCCCTCGCGGTCTTCCTGATCACCGCGGGAAAGCTCGGCGACCTGTTCGGGCACAAGCGGGTGTTCATGGTCGGCATCGCGGGCTTCGCGCTGACCTCGCTCGCCATCGGCCTGTCCCAGGGCATCGGCTGGCTGATCGCCTTCCGCGTCCTGCAGGGCCTGTTCGGCGCGCTGCTCCAACCTGCCGCGCTGGCCCTGCTGCGGGTCGCCTTCCCCGGTGAGCGGCTGAACATGGCGATCGGGATCTGGGGCGCCGCGATCGGCGTCTCCAGCGCGGCGGGCCCGATCGTCGGCGGCGTCCTGGTCGAGAAGGTCAACTGGCAGTCGGTCTTCTTCATCAACGTCCCGGTCGGCCTGGTGGCGCTGGTGGTCGGGCTGGTCGTGATCAAGGAGAGCCGGGCCGGGGCGCTGTCGCGCATCGACTGGCTGGGGGTGCTCCTGCTGTCCGGCGCGATGTTCTCGCTGGTGTGGGCGATCATCAAGGCGCCGGAGTACGGCTGGGGCGATGCCAAGACCATCGCGTTCGGCGCCGCGACCCTCGTCCTCGGCGCGCTGTTCGCCTGGTGGCAGACCAAGGCGCGCGAGCCGCTGCTGCCGCTCAGCCTGTTCAGGAACGCCTCGGTGTCCATCGGCACGGTGCTGATGATCCTCACCGCGTTCTCCATGTTCGGGGCGATGTTCTTCCTCACGTTCTTCTTCCAGGGCGTCCACGGGCTGACGCCGCTGGACGCGGGGCTGCGGATGCTGCCGATGAGCGCGGGCATGATCGTCGCGTCGCCGCTGGCCGGGTTCCTGATCGGCCGGCTGGGGCCGAAGATCCCGATCGCGGGCGGCATGCTGATCACCGCGGTCTCCATGTTCCTGCTCTCCCGCCTCGGCATCGACGCCGCGTTCGCGGACACGGCGATCCCGTTCGCGCTGCTCGCGTTCGGGCTGTCCCCGGTGATGGTCGGCGCGACCGAGATCATCGTGGGCAACGCACCGGTGGAGCTGAGCGGGGTGGCCGGCGGCCTGCAACAGTCGGCGATGCAGGTCGGCGGCTCGCTCGGTACGGCGGTGCTCGGCGCGATCGTCGTGGCCAAGGTCGCCGACGTGCTTCCCGGCCACTTCACCGCCCAGGGGCTGCCCGCCCCGACCGCCGGTCAGGTGGACCTGATGAAGGACGCCGTGGCGTACGGCCAGGCGCCGGTGCCGCCGGGCCTGCCCGACCAGGCGGTGCAGGCGATCACCACCGCGTCGCACCTGTCCTTCCTGGACGGCATGCACCTCGGTTACACGGTCAGCGCCGCGGTGGCCGTGGTGGCCGCCCTGCTTGTCGTCTTCGTCCGGGCGGGGCGTAAGATCGATGGGCCTTCCGTGCACGTCGGCTGAGTACGGGGCCCCTCGTGCGCATAGACTCATTGAGGTGAGCACGAAGATCCTTCCCGAGGGCGATGTCCGCCAGGAGCTCTCCCACGACGGAGACCACGAGCGATTCGCCCACTACGCCGACCGGAACAAGATCACCGAGAGCATGGTGACCGGGACCCCGATCCGTGCCCTCTGCGGCAAGGTGTGGGTGCCCAGCCGAGACCCGAAGAAGTATCCGGTCTGCCCGGAGTGCAAGGAGATATACGAGGGCCTGCCCAAGGGCGAGCCGGAAAAGTCCGAGTGACGACGCCGGGATCGCGCAGCGCCGCGGTCCCGGCCCGTCGTGCGCCATGCCCCGGGCCCGGGGGCGGACGCGGGGGCGTCCGCGCGGATTTCGCCGATGACTCGGGCCCCTCGGGAGTGTTGCTCGCCTACTGTGCGCGGTCGTGCCGTTACGGTCTGGATAGCGCCGCGGTGCGGCGGATCTGACCGGCACGTGCCAGGTCCGGCACGGGTGAGACTCGGGGGAGCGCATGGCCCGGCGTTCGATCGCCGCTGTAGCGGTATGCCTGTTCGCGTTCGGCACGTCAGGATCGGGTGTGGCCGGCCACGCGGAGAGGGGGCCGGGCGAGGTCCATGCCCATGGCGACGACTGTCCGCCGTACGCGGCGCGCGTCCCGGGGCCGGGCGCCCGGGCCGGGGTGCGTGAGCTTTCGCCGCAGGAGGCCCGGCGGATGGTCGCCGACCTCGACGCGCGGGCCCGGCGGCTGCGGGTCGTCCCCACCGGAGCGATCAACGTGCCGCTGTGGGTGCACGTCATCGACGGCGGGCGGCGGATCAGCAGGGAGTCGGTACGCGACCAGATCGACGCGCTGAACGCAGCGTACGGCGGCCGGTTCGGCGGCGCGGACACCCGCGTGAGGTTCAAGCTCGCCGGGATGACCTCGACCGCCAATCCCGCCTGGTTTCGCGATCCGCTCGGCCACGAGCAGGAGATGAAGCAGGCCCTGCGCCGGGGCGGTCCGTCCGCCCTGAACCTCTACATCGCCGAGTTGAACGAGGTCGTCCTCGGCTATGGCACCTATCCCTACTGGTACCGCACCAACCCGGTGCTGGACGGCGTGGTGATCGACTGGCGCAGCATGCCGGGCGGCACGATGCGGACCTTCAACCGCGGCTTCACCGCGGTCCACGAGATCGGCCACTGGCTCGGCCTGCTGCACACCTTCGAGAACGGCTGTGCCGAGCCCGGCGACGGCGTGGCCGACACCCCGCCGGAGGCGTACGCCACCGAGGGCTGCCCGGACACCAAGGACACCTGCCCGCTGTCCGGCAAGGACCCGTTCCACAACTTCATGGACTATGCCCACGATCGGTGCATGTCGGAGTTCACTCAGGGGCAGGCTGTCCGGATTCGCACTGCATGGGCGGCTTACCGCATGGTTGGGCGGAGTTCTACGCTGAGCAGGTGACAGTACCGACCACAGTAGACGCTCCATACTCCACCCCAGGAATCTTCAGCCCCCAGTACCGTACGGCGACCTCCGGCATCCTGCTCGTGATCACTCTGATCGCGTTCGAGGGCATGTCGATCGGGGCCGCGATGCCCGCGATCTCCAAGGATCTCCAGGCCATCGACCTGTACGGGTGGAGCTTTTCGGCGTTCTTGATGGCCGGTCTGTTCGTGACCGTGATGGCGGGGCAGTGGTCGGACCGGCGCGGGCACGCGCTGCCGTTCCTGCTCGGCGTGGCGGTCTTCGTGGCCGGCATGATCATCGCGGGCGCGGCGGCGAACAAGGGCATGTTCATCGCGGCGCGCGCGGTGCAGGGCTTCGGCGGAGGAGCGGTGATCGTCGCGAGCTACGTGATGATCGCGCGCGTCTACCGTCCGGACGCCCGGCCGAAGATCTTCGCGGCGCTGTCCAGCGCGTGGGTGGTGCCCGCCCTGATCGGGCCGAGCGTCGGCGGCCTGGTGGCCGGGACCGTCGGCTGGCGCTGGGTGTTCTACGGGATCGTGCCCCTGGTGATCCCCGCGCTGCTGATGCTGCTCCCGGCCCTGCGCGCCAAGGACGACGAGCCCAAGGCCGCCGCCGGGGACGCCGGGGACGCCGTACGGCGGCCCGGGCCCGTGGCCATGACCCTCGCCGCGGCCGGCGCCGCCGTGGGAGCGGGCGTACTGCTCTACGGCGTGGGCGTCCTGCACCGCCAGCCGCCCATCGGCCTGGCGGCGTGCGCGGCCGGGCTCCTGCTGCTCGGGCTGAGCCTGCCCAGACTGCTGCCCCCCGGGTCGCTGCGGCTGCGCCGCGGGCTGCCCACCACGGTGGTCATGCGCGGTCTGCTGTCCGGCCCGTTCTTCTGCGTGAACTCCTTCATTCCGCTGATGCTCCAGGAGGTGCGCGATTTCTCCGACGCCGCGGCGGGGGTGGCGCTCACCACCGGCGCGCTGGGCTGGTCGGCGGGGGCGTACCTGCAAAGCCGCGGTGTCGTCCGGCGCGAGCGGCTGATCATGTTCGGCGCGGTGGCCGTCACCGCCGGGATTCTGCTCACCGCGCTCGCGGTGGTCCCGGCCGTGCCCGGATGGATCGCGGTGCCCGCCTGGGTCGTCGCCGGGCTCGGCATGGGGATGGGCATCAGCAGCGTCAACGTCACCACGATGGCCCAGTCCAGCGATGCGGAGCAGGGCGCCAACTCCGCGTCCCTACAGGTGACGGACACGCTGGGGGCGTCCCTGGCGATCGGTTTCGGTGGCGCGCTGATCAACTTCGTCGGGCACGACGACATCGCGACCGGGTTCGTCACCATCTCCTTGGTGATGGCGGTGCTCGGGGCGTTCGCCGCGATCGTCGCGGGACGTGTCCGGGTCCGGACATAGATCTCCGTTCTTCCCAGCCGTATCTGTGATCACTGATTTCCTGAGTCCGCGCGGCGGTCGTGGTAGGACAAGGAAGCGGTGGCCGTGCGGGAGGAGGCGTCGTGGAAGAACGACCGGGCACCCGGCGGCCTTACGCCCGGCAGTCGTGGCCCCCGGCCAGGACGCCGAAGACGCCCGAACCGGCGGGGGAGGACCCGCTCCCACCGTCCGCCCGCTGGTACGGCACGCCCGCCGACCCGCATCCGCGCCGCCTGCCGCGCTGGGTCGTGCGGTCCCTCACGATCGCCGGGAGCCTCGCCGTCGGCCTGTCGCTGATCGCCGGGGCGGTGGTGGTCGTGCTGCGCGCGGTGTCGCCGGAGCCGGCCGTACAGGTCGTCTCCGACGCGCTCGCCGGGGTACGGCTGCGGCTGCCCGAGGGCTGGGCTCAACGCCCCGTCGCCCCGGTGACGGCCTTCACCTCGGCCGCCGCCGACGCGGCCGGTGGCGCCATGGTGATGGCCATGCCGGGGCCCCCGCTGGGCGGCGGGTCGCCGCGCGAGGCGGCGCTGAAGGCGTCCGAACTGTACGGCAGGCTGCTGCTGCACGGCGACACGGTCTCGGTGGCCGAGGACGCCGCCATCGCGGTGGGCGGCGCCACCGGGCACGCGCGGGCCGTGGTCGCGCAGTACAAGGATGTGGTGAACCGCCCCGCCTACCTGCGGGTGATCGTGGTGGACCGCGGCCCGAGGACCCTGCTCCTGGTCGCCATCGCGCAGCCCGACGACGCCCGCGCCCGGGCCGCGATCGGCCAGGTGATCAAGGGCGCCACGGTGGGATGACCGCGCCGCGCGGCCGTCTAGCACGCGGAGCCGGCCTTGGCCAGGATCCGGGGCGTACGGCACGTCTTGTCGGTGCCGGGGATTACCCTGGTGTCCTTGTGAGGGCCCCAACCGAAAGAGACGCCTGCGACGCGGGCGGCCTGACGAGACGCACGGCAAGGAGCGTGGTGTGAGCACCTCCGCCGCATCGCATCTTTCCCCTTCCTATCCCGACAGGGCCGCCTGGGGCACCGCGCCCAAGCTGCGCGCCTGGCAGCAGGAGGCGTTCGACCTCTACTTCGCCGCCGAGCGGCGCGACTTCCTCACCGTGGCGACACCGGGGGCGGGCAAGACCACCTACGCGCTGCGCATCGCCAGCGAGTTGCTGTCCCGGGGCATCGTGCGCACGGTGACGATCGTCACACCCACCGAGCACCTGAAGCGCCAGTGGGCCGACGCGGCGGGCCGGGTGGGCATCGCCATCGACCCCGAGTTCAAGAACAGCCAGGGCACCACCTCCCGCGACTACGTCGGCGTCGCCGTCACCTACGCCCAGGTCGCCATGCACCCGGCGCTGCACAGGGCACGCACTGAGGGCCGCAGGACATTGGTGATCTTCGACGAGATCCACCACGCGGGTGACGCCAAGTCCTGGGGCGACGCGGTGAGGGAGGCGTTCGAGCCCGCGACCCGGCGGCTGGGGCTGACCGGCACGCCGTTCCGGTCCGACGACAACCCGATCCCGTTCGTCGGCTATGTCGAAGACGGCGACGGCGGGCTGCGCAGCGTCTCCGACTACTCCTACGGCTACGGCCCGGCGCTGGCCGACGGCGTGGTCCGGCCGGTGATCTTCCTGGCCTACGCGGGCGAGATGAAGTGGCGCACCCGGGCGGGCGACGAGATCACCGCCACCCTGGGCACGCCGCTCACCAAGGACCAGCTCTCCCAGGCGTGGCGGGCCGCGCTCGACCCCAAGGGCGACTGGATCAGGCAGGTCCTGCGGGCCGCCGACCGGCGGCTGACCGAGGTGCGCAGGGGCGTCCCCGACGGGGGCGGCCTGGTGATCGCCACCGACCACGAGACGGCCAGGGCCTACGCCCGGCACATCCGCACGATCACGGGAGAGGGCGCGACCGTCGTCCTGTCCGACGACCCCGACGCCTCCAAGAAGATCAAGGGCTTCGCCGCCTCGGAGGAGCGCTGGCTGGTCGCGGTCCGGATGGTCTCCGAAGGGGTGGACATCCCGCGCCTGTGCGTGGGCGTCTACGCCACGTCCGTCTCCACGCCGCTGTTCTTCGCGCAGGCGGTGGGGCGCTTCGTGCGGGCCCGCAAGCGCGGCGAGACCGCCTCGGTGTTCGTGCCCTCGGTGCCGACCCTGATGGGGCTGGCTGGGGAGATGGAGGCCGAGCGCGACCACGTCCTGGGGCGCCGGCAGGCCGAGGACGGCCTTGACGACGACCTGCTCAAGGAGGCCAGGCAGAAGAAGGACAACCCCGACGTCCTGGGCGACGAGCTGCCGTTCGAGACGGTCGAGGCGTCGGCCACCTTCGACCGGGTGCTGTTCGACGGGGGCGAGTTCGGCACCGGGGGCGACGTCGGGTCACCCGAGGAGGAAGACTTCATTGGGCTGCCCGGCCTGCTGGAGCCCGATCAGGTGGCGACGCTGCTGCGCAAGCGCCAGTCCGAGCAGCAGGCCGCCAAGCGCAAACTGGCGGGCACCGCCGATGCCGTGCCCGAGCGGTCGCCGCACGAGGAGCTGGCGGCGTTGCGCAAGGAGCTCAACGGCCTGGTGGGGGCATGGAACCACCGCACCGGCCAGCCGCACGGCGTGATCCACGCCGAGCTACGCCGGTTGTGCGGCGGCCCGCCCATCGCCCAGGCCACCGCCGACCAGATCCGCGACCGCATCGCCCAAATCCGCAAATGGGCCACCCAGCGCTCCCGCTGACCCACCACTACGCGCACCACGGGCGGTGAGGCCCGGCGTTCACGGCGCGCCCCCCGGGTTCGGCCGGTGTAACCGCTCTGGCCGTACCGGGTGGCGTCGGTCCAGCGCCGCGTGCCGTACCGGGCCGTGGGCCCACACCCGGGGCTGATCGGGGTTCGTGTCGACCCCATTGTTCCGGGCGTACGGGATGACGGGGCCGGCCTTTGTGTGGACTGGAGCCGTTGGGGTCAGGGGCGGTTGATCGGGGTGCCGCTGAGCTGGACGCCGGCGGCGGACAGCTCGGCCAGGGCGGCCTCGGTGGTGACCCGGGCGACTCCGGCGGTGAGGTCGAGGAGCACGCGTACGGCCAGGCCGTTCTCCACCGCGTCGATGGCCGTGGCGCGCACGCAGTGGTCGGTGGCGATGCCGACGACCTCGACCGCGTGCACCCCCTTGGCGGTCAGCCAGCCCGCCAGCGTGGTGCCGTCGGGGGCGGCGCCCTCGAAGCCGCTGTAGGCGGCCGAGTGCGCGCCCTTGCTGAAGACCTTCTCCACCCCTGTGGTGTCGAAGGCGGGGTGGAACTCCGCCCCGTGGGTGCCCGCCACGCAGTGCGGCGGCCAGGAGTCGACGAAGTCGGGTTCGTCCGCGAAGTGCGGCCCCGGGTCGATGTGGTAGTCGCGGGTCGCCACGACATGGTCGTAGTCGCGCGCGGTGACATGGCGGGAGATCGCCTCGGCCACCTCCGCGCCGCCTTTCACCGCGAGGCTGCCCCCCTCGCAGAAGTCGTTCTGGACGTCCACGATGATCAGAGCGGTGCTCATGACTCGATCCTACGGCGCGCCCCACGGCCCGGCGAAGACGGTCGGGATCGCGGCGTAGCCGCGGGACAGATGGTGCGCCTCTGACGGCAGTTCGGCCGCCGAGGCGGCCCGGCGTTCCCTGGCCGCGGCCAGGCTCTCCCCGCCGACGACCTCGCCGTCCTTGACCAGCGGGACCAGCAGAGGCCGGTGGGTGTCGCGCGCGTTGGTACCGCCGCCGTTGACCGCGACCGTCACCGCGGCCTGCGCCGCGTGCGGCCCGTCCGGGACGATGATCTCGGCCAGCGCGCAGCCGTCCGGGCCGAGCCTGCGGAACGCCGCCTTGGCGCCGCCCCGGCTCGGCTTGCCGACCGACCGCTTGGCCACCGGCCGCAGCTCGCCGTCCGGATCGGCTCTGGCCACCATCTTGTAGACCATCGCGGCGGTGGGCACGCCCGAGCCGGTCACCAGTGAGGTGCCGACGCCGTAGCCGTCCACGGGCGCGGCGGCGAGCGCGGCGATGGAGTACTCGTCCAGGTCGCCGGTGACGATGATCCGGGTCTTGTCCGCGCCCAGGGAGTCGAGCTGCTCGCGTACCGCGACCGCGGCCTCGGCCAGGTCGCCGGAGTCGATGCGGACCGCGCCCAGCTCCGGCCCGGCCAGTTCGACGGCGGTGCGCACGGCCTCGGCCACGTCGTAGGTGTCGATGAGCAGCGTGGTCGCCGGGCCGAGGGAGGCGATCTGGGCCTGGAACGCCTGCCGTTCCGAATCGTGCAGCAGGGTGAAGGCGTGCGCGCTGGTGCCCCGGGTGGGCACCCCGTACAGGAAACCGGCCCGCAGGTTGGAGCTGGTCGCGAACCCGCCGATGTAGGCGGCCCGGGCGGCGGCCACCGCGGCGCGCTCGTGGGTGCGGCGGGTGCCCATCTCGATGAGCGGGCGCTCGCCCGCGGCGTGGGACATCCGGGCGGCGGCGGAGGCGATGGCGCTGTCATGGTTGAGGATGGACAAGATCATGGTCTCCAGGACTACGCTCTCCGCGAACGTCCCGTGGACCACCATGATCGGGGAGCCGGGGAAATAGGACTCGCCCTCGCGGTAGCCGTACACATCGCCGGAGAACCGGTAGCCCGCCAGGAAGTCGAGCGTGGCCGCGTCGACCACGTCCCGCTCGGCCAGGAAGGCCAGCTCGTCATCGGCGAACCTGAAGCTCGAAAGCGCGTCGAGCAGTCGTCCGACGCCGGCCACCACGCCGTACCTGCGCCCGCCGGGCAGGTGCCTGGCGAACACCTCGAAGACCGTCCTGCGTCCGGCGGCCCCGCTGCGCAGCGCGGCCTGGACCATTGTCAGCTCGTAGTGATCGGTGAGCAACGCGGTGCTCATGGGGTCGTTCACGTGTCGAAGACTACGGGGGAGGTAGGGCAGACTGGTGAACGTGCCCGGCATCGCTCCGATGGAGACCGAGCGTCCGACGACGGACGTGCGGCCCGACATACCCTGGCTCACGATCGTCTGGAACGACCCGGTCAACCTGATGTCATATGTGACCTATGTGTTCCAAAAGGTGTTCGGATACCCCAAGGAGAAGGCCGAGCGGCTGATGCTCGACGTGCATCAGAAGGGCAAGGCCGTCGTGTCCAGCGGCGCCCGCGAGGAGATGGAGCGCGACGCCCAGATTCTGCACTCCTACGGCCTGTGGGCGACCGTCCAGCAGGATTCGTGAGGGGAGCGCGGTGAGCACGGGATTCAGCCCGGGGGCCGAGGGCGGCGTCGTGGTCGAGTTCGACCCGGCCGAGGTGTCGATCCTGCGCTCACTGGTCGGCATGATCTTGGGGATGGTCGAGCCGGGGGAGACCGGCAGCGACCCGCTGGAGCGCGCGCTCGGCATCGGCGCCGCGAAGGTCCCCGACGACCCGGTGCTGGCCAGGCTCTTCCCGTCCGCCTACGCCGACGAGGAGCAGGCCGCCGAGTTCCGCCGCTACACCGAGGCGGCGCTGCGCGACGGCAAGCGCGCCGACGCGCGGGCCGTGCTCGACAGCGTGGCCTCCGGCCGCGCGGAGCTTTCCGCCGACCAGGCCCAGGCGTGGCTGCGCGCCCTCAACGACGTACGGCTGACTCTCGGCACCCGCCTGGAGATCACCGAAGAGGTGCACGAGGAACTGGCCGGCATGGCCGAGGACGACCCTCGCTACCCGGCCTACATGATGTACGACTGGCTGACCTACCTGCAGGACAGCCTCGTCCGCGCTCTTTGGTAGCTTCCAGGCATGCTGACGATCTCGCAGGATCTTGTGGACCGGATCGTGGCCCACGCGCGGGCCGATCACCCCGACGAGGCATGCGGCGTGATCGCCGGTCCGGTGGGCTCCGACCGGCCCGAGCGCTTCATCCCGATGGAGAACGCCGAACGCTCGCCCACCTTCTACCGTTTCGACTCCATGGAGCAGTTGCGCGTCTGGCGGGAGATGGACGACCGCGACGAGACGCCCGTGGTGATCTACCACTCGCACACCGCCACCGAGGCCTACCCCTCGCGCACCGACATCTCCTACGCCTCCGAGCCCGACGCCCACTATGTGCTGGTCTCGACCCGCGAGGAGGACAAGGTGGAGTTCCGGTCCTACCGGATCCTCGACGGGGTGGTCACAGAGGAAGAGATCACCATCGTTCAGTAAGCTGGTGACCGTGCCGACCTTCGACTCACCGGTTCCGCGCGCCCCGCGCGGGGCGCTCAAGGCGGTCGCCGACATCGCGCCGCACCTGCGCGGCCGGGGCCTGCCCGGCGCGCCGCCGGTGCAGAGCTATCTGTTCGCGCACACGCCCTTGGTGGTCGTCTACGACTGTCCTGGCCGCTGATCCGGCCGACCGACCCCCGGCCCGCCCGGACCGTTCCGGAACACCCGCGCGCCCGTCCGTGTTCGATCGGATGGGGTGCCCGACGACGACTTATTGATCATCAAGGAGATCGATCGCGATGGCCATCGAAGTTCGCATTCCGACCATCCTGCGCACCTACACCGACGGCGCGAAGGCCGTGGAGGGCAAGGGCGGCACGCTTGAGGAGCTGATCGGCGACCTGGAGGCGCGCCACCCCGGCATCAAGGACCGGCTGGTGGACGGCGCCGCCCTGCGCCGGTTCGTCAACGTCTACCTCAACGACGAGGACGTCCGCTTCCTCGGCGGCCTGGAGACCCCCGTCGCCGACGGCGACACCGTGACCGTGCTCCCCGCCGTGGCCGGTGGCTGAGCCGGCATGCGCTTCGACTCGCTGATCGACTCGGTCGGGCGCACCCCGCTGGTGGGGTTGCCCAGACTGTCCCCCTCGGGCGACGTGCGAATCTGGGCCAAGCTCGAAGACCGCAACCCCACCGGGTCGATCAAGGACCGCCCGGCGCTGTGGATGGTCGAGCAGGCCGAAAAGGACGGCCTGCTCACCCCGGGCTGCACGATCCTGGAGCCGACCTCCGGCAACACCGGCATCTCGCTGGCCATGTCGGCCCGGCTCAAGGGCTACAAGCTGATCTGCGTGATGCCGGAGAACACCTCCGAGGAACGCAGGCAGTTGCTGCGGATGTGGGGCGCGGAGATCATCTCCTCGCCCGCCGCCGGGGGCTCCAACGAGGCCGTCCGGGTCGCCAAGGAGCTGGCCGCCGAGCATCCCGACTGGGTGATGCTCTACCAGTACGGCAATCCGGCCAACTGGCGCTCGCACTACGAGTCCACCGGCCCGGAGATCCTTGAGGACCTTCCGTCGGTGACCCACTTCGTGGCGGGGCTCGGTACGACGGGCACGCTGATGGGGGTCGGCCGGTTCCTGCGCGAGCGGGTGCCGGGCGTCCAGATCGTGGCGGCCGAGCCGCGGTACGGCGAGCTGGTGTACGGGCTGCGCAACGTGGACGAGGGCTTCGTCCCCGAGCTGTACGACCCCGACGTGCTCACCACCCGGTTCTCCGTCGGCTCGGCCGACGCGCTGCGCCGCACCCGCGAACTGCTGGCCACCGAGGGCATCTTCGCGGGCATCTCCACGGGGTGCGCGCTGCACGCGGCGCTCGGCGTCGCCGCCAAGGCGGTCAAGGCGGGCACCCGCGCCGACATCGTCTTCGTGGTCGCGGACGGCGGCTGGAAGTACCTCTCCACGGGTGCCTACGAGGGCACCCTTGACGAGGCCGAAGACCGCCTGGAAGGGCAACTCTGGGCCTGACCGCTTTGGCCGTGGTCGGCATGGGCGGCACCGCGCATGCCGACCACGGCCGGGCCCCGCCCCCGCGCACGACCGCCTTCGCTGCGCCGCGAGGCACAGCCGCTCAAGCGCGAGAAGAGGCAGATCGTCCAGGAGAACGCACGCGCCCGTACCCGAACCGCAGAACACCACCCGTATCCACGCCGGCCAGATCCGGGTCGACTCACTCTTCCAGGGAGAGGGCCTGGCCAGGGCACACGTGCACCGCTTCGCGGGCCTTCTCGACCAGCTCGCCCTCTGGTGTCGCGTTCAGCACGATGACCGTGGCGTCCTCCTCGCTCTGGTCGAACAACCCGGGCTCGGTGAGCACGCACTGCCCGGCACCGACGCACCTGCGGGTGTCCGCGATGATTTTCATGGCCCTGTCCTCCTGAGGTGGATGGCAGTTCGTCCGCTACCAGGTCACCGGGAGCCGGTACAGGCCATAGATGTTCGCGTCGTCCTTGAACGGCAGCTCGTCGATGTCCATCGCCGGCTTCAGCGTGGGGACGCGGCCGAACAGCGTGTCGAACACGATCTGCAGCTCCATCCGAGCCAGGTTCTGGCCCAGACACTGGTGCGGCCCGAACCCGAACGCGACGTGGTGGCGCGCGCCGCGCTCGATGTCGAGCTGGTCCGGGTTCTCGAACGCTCGCGGGTCACGGTTGGCCGAAAGACCGAGCGCCAGCACTCCTTCGCCGGCGCGGATCGGCTGCCCGCCGACCTCGACGTCCTCGACGCACAGCCGGGCCGTCGCCGCGTCGATGATCGTGAAGTACCGCAGCATCTCCTCGACCGCGTTGAGCGTTCTGCCCGGGTCGGCCTTGATCATCGCGAGCTGCTCCGGATTACGCAGGAACGCCACGGTCGACAGCGAGATCATGTTCGCCGTCGTCTCGTGGCCGGCCACGAGCAGCAGGAAGCCCATGCCGGCCAGTGCCGTCCGCCGGTAGGCGCCGTTCGCGCGCAGCTTGACGATCTGCCGCCCGAGCAGGTCGTCCGGCGGGTTCTTTTCCTTCTCCGCGACGAGGTCGGTCATGTAGCCCTGGATGGCCCCTATGGCCGCCCCCCGCTCTTCGGGCGGCGTTGACTGCTTGATCACCTTCACCGTGTGCTCCTGGAAGAACTCATGGTCGGCGTAGGGCACACCCAGCATCTCGCAGATCACCAGTGACGGGACCGGCAGCGACAGCGAGTCCACCAGGTCACCGGGCCGCGGCCCGGCCAGCAGCGCGTCGACCTGCCCGTCGACGATCTCCTGGATCCGCGGCCGCAGCGCCGCCAACCGGCGCACCGTGAACTCGCCGAGCACCGCCCTGCGCGCCGGCCCGTGCTCGGGCGCGTCCATCGCGATCAGGAGGCGCTCCTCGTCCGGCCGCCGGGACGCCGCCTCGCCCTTGACCAACTGCGGGAAGTCCGGATGCTGCCGGTCGGCGCTGAACCGCCGGTCGTTCAACACGGTTCGCACGTCTTCGTGGCGGCTGACCACCCAGGCCCACCCGCCGTCGGGCAGGCGAACCCGCGAGACCGGCTCTTCTTCGCGGATCTCTTCGTACGCCGGCGGCGGCGCGAACGGGCACGTACGGGCCATGGGGAACTCGTGCTTCTCGGCGGTGGTCATGACTTTTCCTTCCACGACGTCACGGACAGGCGATAAGAGGTCGGACAGCGAAAAACGGCGTGCGAACGGCAGTTGTCCGGCCGGTGCGGCCGGGTTCGGCTCTGGGATGCCGCGGGCCAAGGAGCCGTAATGGATCAACGGGACCGGCCCATCGGTGAATTCAGGCTCGACTCGTCCCCTCACGGGTGAAGTGCGGTTCCGCCGCTTCCAGTCGCGGTACCGAGACGCCCAACCGTCGCGCTTCCGCCAGGGTGTCCCGGCAGACCTCACGCGGCTCCTCGGCCTCGGGGTCGGAGTGCGCCGCGAAATTCACGCGCACGGGCGCGAAATGAGCCGTCAGCCAGGCGAGCACGGGGGCCGTCAGCCAGGTGGGCGCACGGAACATGAGCACACCGCCCCGATGACGTCGCAGGTCAACGCCGCGCGCGGTAAGGAGCGGCAGCAGCTCGCGGCCGGCCAGCAACCCCTCGCGCAGGTCGCCGGTCGCCCCGGCCAGCTCGGACAGGGAACCCAGCCGCAGGCCCTGCGAGAACAGGCCGGCATCCGACACGAAGTGGATCCACAGCCAGCCGCGGAAGTCAGGCTGCTCCTTGATCCGGAGCCCGGCCTCGCGAAACGCCTGGCGCACGGCCCGCTCGCGTTCGGTCGGGGGCCGGCCGAGGGTGCCGAAGACGACCGACGGCAGCAGTGTCCCGCGGAGTACGCCGTCCGCGCCGAAACCGCCACCGGCCTGGGGGAAGCCCCAGGCGATCTGGTCGAGAGGGAGTGCGCCGACCGCGGCCGGCGGCTCGGTCCAGATGTTGCCGAAGACCAGCACCGTGGCCTGCCCGACACGCGGGGACAGGAAGGCCGTCGCCTCCGCGAGGCGGTGGTGCGGCACGCTGAGTACGATCAGGTCGAAGTCGTGGTCCGGTTCCAGCGCCTCGCGGTAGCGCACCGGCCACTTCTGGACGACACGTTGCCCCCGCACCCGGCGCCGCGTATCGATCAGGTCGAGGTCCACTGCGTCTCCGTACGTCGCCGTCCGGCCGGGCCGGACGTAGAACTCGACGTCGTGTCCCGCCTGTTGCAGGGCCCAGCCGTAGATGGTGGCGATCACGCCTCGGCCGAACATCACGATCTTCACGCTGCACCTCGTGGGGTACGATCGATTTGGAGGCTATCTCCACTTTCGAAAATATGGAGGTTATCTCCATTTGTCAACGCGAGGTAGCGCATGACCGCCGACAAGCCGCTGCGGGCCGACGCCCAGCGCAACCGCGATGTCCTGATCGCCAAGGCACGAGAGGTCTTCGACGCCGGCGACTTCTTCGACCTGCGCTTCGATGACTTCGCCCGCCTGGCCGGAGTGGGCACCGGCACGCTGTACCGCCACTTCCCCACCCGCGAGGCACTGGCCGAGGCGGTCTACCACGGGGAGGTCGCCGCGCTGTGCGACCGCGCCCGCCGGCTACAGGGCGCGCTGCCCGCGGCGGAGGCTTTGGCGACCTTCCTGCGCGGCATGGTCGACCACATAGCCGCCCATGCGGGCCTGGCCCGGACGCTGGCCACGCTCATGGCCGATCGCTCGGGTGCCCGCGCCGAGGGCGGCCGGGCGCTGGAGCAGGCCGTCACCGACCTGCTGGCCGCCGCCGTGCGGGACGGCACCGTACGCGACGACGTGGATACCGGTGCCGTGATGATGGCGCTGCACGGCATCAGCGCGGCTCATGACCGCCCCGATTGGCGGGCCGAGGCCGACGATGTCATCACCCTCGTGCTGGACGGGCTGCGCCGAAGGCGGGACTGCTCTAACCCTGTGTAGCGCGCTGTGGTGCGACGGCTTTGTGTCAGCGACACCCTGCCTGCTGACATGAGTATCGCCGCACCGAGTCTGACCGATCAACGACCGTTCACACCCGGCCGGCCCCCATCAGAGCCTTGGCGGGCCGGGAGAAAAGGAGATCCCCCGGGCCGGCCGTGGCCGGGCGGGGGATCTTCCCTTTGTCAGGGGCGGGTCAGTTGAACAGGACGCGGAGGGAGAAGGTGGCCTCCTCCGCCGTGGACTTGCCGCTCAGGCCGACCGCGCGCAGCACCTTGGCGTTGGCCTGGTCGTCGCCCTGAAGGGTGGGCAGGTAGAGCCGTTCGGCCTTGTCGAGGTCCACGTAGATCGCGAAGCCGGCCGCGCCGGCGTCGGGGACCGCGAGCTTGAAGCTCTCGCTGTCGCCGAGCGTGCCCGCCTGGGCGAGCTGCTGGGCGTACTCCTGGGTGGAGGCCAAGACCAGCACGCCGTCGCCGGTGGCCTTGCCGAGCTGCGGGGCGCCCGCGCCCTGCGCGGCGAGAAGCTGCTCGATCTTGCTCACGATGCCCTGCGCCTTGGCCGTGTCGGTGACGATGCGGGCGCCGACCTTCGGCTGGTTGTTGTCGAGGCCGCTCTCGTCCACCGCCACGGTGAGGTTCTTGCCGAGCAGGGTGGCGACGTCGTCGGGCAACGTCACGCCGCTCTGCTGTGCGGCGGTCAGCATCTGCTGGAAGGACGGGGTCGAGGCCAGCATGGACTGGTACTTCGGCCACTGCTTGGTGAACATGTCGCCGAGCCCGGAGATGGACACCGCGCCGAGCGTGGAGGCGGGCAGGTCGGCGACCCGGGCCGCCTCGCTCTCGGCGGGCATCAGGTCCTTGGCGCCGCGCAGCAGACCGGCCAGCTCGACGTACTGCGAGTCGAACCGCAGCGCGCCCGCCATCCGGGTGCCCGCGAGCTGCTTGAGCACCTCCTGCTCGCTTCCGTCCAACTGGCCGGACAGCTTGCCGACCTGCTCGACGTCCATCCAGAAGGACAGTACGCCCTGCTCGCCCACCGCGCCGATGTCGCCGGTGAAGTTGGCGTTGTCGGCCAGCGTGGGAGCCTGGGCGGACTGGTCGACCGTCGCCTGCGACTCGGCCAGCAGCGCGTAGTCCTCGCGGAAGGCGATGCCGTACTTGTCGCCGGCCATCAGCTTCTCGATGCCGGTACGCGCGGCCTCCTGGTCGGTGACCTGCACGGCGATCACCGGCGTCGGCGTCTCCGAGCCCGCCGCCGGGGGCAGCGCGGCGACTCCGATGCGCGAGCCGAGCCAGGGCTCGACGTCCTTGGCGTAGTCCAGCTTGGCGAGGTCGGAGTCGTCCTTCTTCAGCGACTCGAACAGCGCCTTGCGCGGGTCCTCGCCGGTGAAGCTGTCCTTGGTGACGGTGAACTTCCTGGCGATGCCGAACAGCGCGAGCTTCTGGTTGGCCGCCGGGTCGAGGTCCAGGCGCAGGTAGCCGATGGCGCTCTGGGGCAGCACCTCGTGCGGCTGCTTGCCGCCGCCGCTCAGCAGGCTGGCGGCGTAGACACCGCCGCCGCCGATCAGCGCCACCACCAGCGCGGCGATGGCGGCGATCAGCCAGGTCTTCTTGCTCTTACCGCCCCCCTTGCCGCCCTCCGCAGGGCCCATCACCTCGGCGTTGCCCTGCCAGGACGGCTGGCCGTACTGCTGCTGTTGCTGGCCATAGGGCTGCTGCCCGCCGTACTGCTGCTGCTGTTGCTGACCATATGGTTGCTGGCCGTACTGCTGTTGCGGCTGCCCGTAGGGCTGCTGAGGGTACGGCTGGCCCTGCTGGTCCTGCTGGCCTTGTTGTCCATAGGGCTGTTGCTGGCCGGGCTGGCTCTGCTGCCCATAGGGCGGTTGCTGCCCGTAGCCCTGTTGCGGCGGGTATGGGGGCTGCTGTCCTTGTTGGGGGCGGTACGCCACGGTTCGTTGGGGATCCTGCTCGTCGGGTGACGGCGGACCTGAGGGGTAGTTGGCAGACATACTCACTCACACGTCTGGATTCTGGGCGATACAGACGGTAGCCCACATCAGTAGCGATCCACTTGCAGTGAACTATCTTTCTGATCGCCGCATCTAACCTCAAATGGGGCCAAGTTCGGCCCGAACCGGTCCGAAATGAGGCGAGGACCACACCCGTACTGCGCACTAATTCACTGAGGGATCACCACCGCTGGCCTAACCTTGGGAAACGTGGCGGGCCAGAGCATCGGGATCTTCGACAGTGGTGTGGGCGGGCTGACGGTCGCACGGGCGATCATCGATCAGCTTCCCCGGGAGTCCATCCTCTACGTGGCGGACACCGCCCGCCAGCCGTACGGCCCGCGGCCGATCGCCGAGGTGCGTGAGTTCGCCCTTCAGGTGATGGACCACCTCGTCGAGCACGACGTGAAGATGCTGGTCATCGCCTGCAACAGCGCCAGTTCCGCGGTGCTGCGCGACGCCAGGGAGCGCTACCGGGTGCCCGTGGTGGAGGTCATCCAGCCCGCCGCCCGGCGGGCGGCGCGGGCCACCAGGAACGGCAAGGTCGGCGTGATCGGCACCCGGGCCACCATCGAGTCGATGGCCTACGACGACGCGTTCGCCGCCGCGCCGCACATCCGGCTGACCGGGGTGGCCGCCCCGCGGCTGGTGGAGTTCGTGGAGCGCGGCGAGACCATGAGCGACCGCCTGATCGAGGTGGTCAGGAGATACCTGCGGCCGATCCTCGCGGACGGCTGCGACACGCTGATCCTCGGCTGCACCCACTATCCGCTGCTGACCGGCGCCATCGCCTATGTGGCCGGCGACGCGGTGACGCTGGTGTCGAGCGCCGAGGAGACCGCCAAGGACGTCTATCGCACACTGCACGACCGTGGCCTCGCCGGCGACGCCGAAACCCCGCGTCACCGGTTCAAGACGACCGGCGACGCCAGGCTGTTCGGGCGGCTGGGCCAGAGGTTCCTCGGGCCGGAGATCACCTCAGTCGAGGCCGCGAGCATCGGCGGGGAGATCGCCGCCGGGGTCATTCCGCAACCGGAGCGACGCACCGCTCCTCGTTAGGAGACCGCCGCCATGAAGTTGACCATCATCGGATGCTCGGGGAGCTTCCCGGGGCCGGACAGCCCGGCCTCCTGCTACCTGCTGGAGGCCGAGGGCTTCCGGCTGCTGCTCGACCTCGGCAACGGCGCGCTCGGCGCGCTGCAACGCCACATCGGCCTGTACGACGTGGACGCCATCTGCCTGTCACACCTGCACGCCGACCACTGCCTGGACCTCTGCTCCTACCACGTCGTCCGCACCTACTCGCCGCGCGGCCCGCTGGCCCGCGTCCCGGTCTACGCCCCCGCCGACGCCCCGCGCCGGATGGCCGCCGCCTACGGCATGCCCGACGAGCCCGGCCTGGAGACCGCCTTCGACTTCGTGCCGCTGCGCCCCGGCGTACGCGAGATCGGGCCCTTCCAGGTGTCCACCGCGCTGATGAACCACCCGGTCGAGACCTACGGCTTCCGCGTCGCCCACGGCGGCCACGCGGTGGCCTACTCCGCCGACACCGGCGAGAGCGACGGGCTGGTCGAACTGGCCGCCGGAGCCGACGTACTGCTCTGCGAGGCGTCGTTCCTGGACCAGCCGGGGGCGCCCGGCGGACTGCACCTGAACGGCCGGCAGGCGGCCGAGCACGCCGCGCGGGCCCAGGTGGACACGCTGGTGCTCACCCACCTGGTGCCGTGGTTCGACCACGCCAGGATCGCCGAGGACGCGACGCGCGGCGGCTTCGACGGAAAGATCGACCTGGCGCGGAGCGGCGCCGCCTATCCCCTAGGGTGAGCGTTATGGCACGCGCAGACGGACGCACACCCGACCGGCTCCGACCGGTGAAGATCACGCGCAACTGGCTGGACAACGCCGAGGGCTCGGTGCTGGTCGAGTTCGGCGGCACCAGGGTCCTGTGCGCCGCGACCGTCCAGGACAGCGTGCCGCGCTGGCGCAAGGGCAGTGGCCTGGGTGGCTGGGTCACCGCCGAGTACGCCATGCTGCCCCGTGCCACCAACACCCGCTCCGACCGCGAGTCGGTGCGCGGCCGGATCGGCGGCCGGACCCACGAGATCTCCCGCCTGATCGGCCGTTCCCTGCGTGCCTGCGTGGACACCAAGGCGCTCGGCGAGAACACCATCCTGCTGGACTGCGACGTCCTCCAGGCCGACGGCGGCACCCGTACCGCGGCGATCACCGGCGCGTACGTGGCGCTGGCCGACGCCGTCCGGTGGATGCGCAAGCGCCGGATGACCCCCGGCGACCCGTTGATCCGCTCGGTCGCCGCGGTGTCGGTGGGCGTGGTGAACGACGTCCCGATGCTCGACCTCTGTTACACCGAGGACGTCGCGGCCGACACCGACATGAACGTCGTGGTGACCGGCACCGGCGACTTCGTCGAGGTGCAGAGCACGGCCGAGGGCACGCCGTTCGACCGTAAGCAGCTCGACCGGCTGCTGGACCTGGCGGTGGCCGGCTGCGCCGAGCTGACCGAGTTGCAGCGGCAGGCCCTGGCGTGAGCCGCCTGGTCCTGGCCACCCGCAACCCCGGCAAGATCGCCGAGCTGCGGCGCATCCTGGCCGACGCTGGGCCGGCGGTGACGCTCGTCGGGCTGGACGACTTCCCCGAGATCGGCGAGATCGCCGAGACCGGGCTGACCTTCGCCGAGAACGCGCTGATCAAGGCGCACGCGGTGGCCCGCGGCTCGGGGCTGCCCGCCGTCGCCGACGACTCCGGCCTGTGCGTGGACGCGCTGAACGGCATGCCCGGCGTGTTCTCCGCGCGCTGGTCGGGGCGGCACGGCGACGACGCCGCCAACCTCGACCTGCTGCTCGCCCAGATCGGCGACGTCCCGGACGGCCGGCGGGGTGGCCACTTCGCCTGCGCCGCGGCGCTGGCGCTGCCCTCGGGGCAGGAGCGGGTCGTGGAGGGCACGCTGGAAGGCGTGATCATCGACGCGCCCCGGGGGAGTGGCGGGTTCGGCTACGACCCGATCTTCGTCCCCAAGGGGGAGACGCGCACCACCGCCGAGCTGTCGCCCGCCGAGAAGGACGCGATCAGCCACCGTGGCCGCGCGTTCAGAGCGCTCGCCCCGGTCGTCTCCGAACTGCTGTAACCATCGCGTAAGGTTCTTCTCCCGGCGCCGGGCGTAGCGTCGGTGTCGTGCATAGCGATGAGAGGCGGGCCGCCGTGCCCGCATGGGCCGCGGTGCTGTGCGGCCTCACGGCGGGCGCGGTGGCGCTGGGCGTGGCCGCGACGGCGGCCGGGCTGGTCGATCCGGCCGCGTTCCCGGTGGCCGCGGTGGGCAACACGCTGGTGGACGTCTCACCCGGCCCGCTGAAGGACTGGGCCAACCGCACCTTCGGCAGCAGCAACAAGGCCGTGGTGATCGCGGGGGTGTCCGTGCTGCTCGCGCTGGGCGCGGCGGGCATCGGCCGGCTGGTCCGGCGGCGCGGCCTGCCGTACGGCCTGGCGGGGCTGGCGGCCTTCGGCGCGCTCGGCCTGGCCGCGGTGCTCACCCGTCCGGGCGCCTCCGCCGTGGACGCCGTGCCCACCCTGCTCGGCGTACTCGCCGGTGGCCTGACGCTGGCACTCCTGGACCGCCGCGCCCTGACCGCCGTGGCGCCCATGCCCGGTACCCCCGCCACGCCCGGTGCGCCTACGGCGTCCGGCGAGCCCGATCACGAGGGCGAACGGCCTGCGGTGATGCGGGCCGGTGGACCGGCCCCCGGGTTCGACCGGCGGGCGTTGCTCGGCGGCGTGGCCGGTGGCGTCGTGCTGGCGGGCGCCGGCGGCGTGGCCGGGGCGCTGCTCGGCGGGCACAGGGCGGTGGACGCCGCGCGGAACACCCTCGCCCTGCCCCGCGCGGTGCGCCCCGCCACCCCGCTGCCCAGGGGCGCCGACCTCCGCATCCCCGGGCTGTCGCCGTTCGTCACGCCGAACTCCGACTTCTACCGCGTGGACACCGCGTTCGTCGTGCCCAGGGTCGATCCGCGGGACTGGACGCTGCGCGTCCACGGCATGGTGGACCGCCCGGTCGAGATCTCCTTCACCGACCTGCTCCGGCGGCCCCTGGTCGAGGCCGACGTCACGCTCACCTGCGTTTCCAACGAGGTCGGCGGCCCCTACGTGGGCAATGCCCGCTGGCTCGGCGTCCGGATGGCCGACGTGCTGCGCGAGGCCCGGCCGCACGCCGGGGCCGACATGCTGCTCAGCACCTCGGCGGACGGCTGGACCTGCGGCACGCCGCTTGAGGTCGTACTGGACGGCAGGGACGCGCTGTTCGCCGTCGGCATGAACGGCGAGCCGCTGCCCACCGAGCACGGCTTCCCGGTGCGCCAGGTCGTCCCGGGCCTGTACGGGTACGTCTCGGCGACCAAGTGGGTGGTGGACGTCAAGGTGACCCGGTTCGACCGGGACACCGCCTACTGGACCTCGCGCGGCTGGGCGGCCGAGGGGCCGATCAAGACGCAGTCGCGGATCGACGTGCCGGCCTCGGGCACGGCGGTGCCGGCCGGTCGCACGGTGATCGCGGGAGTGGCCTGGGCCCAGCACAGAGGCGTGGCGGGCGTGGAGGTCAGGGTGGACCGCGGCGAGTGGCGGGAGGCGCGGCTCGCCGGCACTCCCGGCCCGGACACCTGGCGGCAGTGGTCGATCGAGGCGGACCTGCGGCCGGGCGGGCACACGATCGCGGTCCGCGCCACCGACGGCACCGGCCGCACCCAGCCGGCCCAGACCGCCCCGCCGGTCCCGGACGGTGCCTCCGGTTACCATGTGCTCGAAATTACCGCAACCTGAACTCCATGTTAGGCCAGGCCGGAAAGCGGGAAATTGTCGAAGGTCCGCTTGGTGAAGACGTGGGAGTAAGGGAGGCCGCGCCGATGGGCTACGAGCCGGTACCGCCGGCGGAAGCGGACCTGACCCGGATGATGTCGTCGCTCGACGAGCAGGCCGCGAGGTTCGGCCGGGTCGGCAGGGATCTGGCGGAGACGCGCGGCAACGGCGAGTCGGTGGGTGGACTCGTGGGGGTGGAGGTGTCGTCCTCGGGCACCTTGGTCGGCGTGCGGATCGAGCCGGGCGCGCTGGGGCTGGGCGCGGAGGCCCTGGCGCAGGCAGTGCTGCGGGCCGCCAAACGCGCCGAACACGACGTCGCCGAACGCGCGAACCAGGCTCTCGGGCCGCTGGTCGGCGGCCAGAACGGGGAGGTCCCGCCCCCGGCTGAGACCACACGGTCCGACCACCGCACCGGCTGACCACCACACGCCACGGATCGGCCGAACATCCCACGCCGGGCCGGACCATCGCCCTACCATCGGCCTTTGCGGACCGGTCAGCGTGACGGAGGGGGAACGGTGTTCGGTGATCCGCGCACCCGGGGCAGACACGCCTGGCGGCTGCCTCCGGGCGGCTACAACCCGGTCGTCGCCGCCGACGGCCGGCGCTGGCGCGACTACGAGACGGCGGCCGAGACCTGGCCCGAGTACGAACCGGCGGCCGAGGCCGACGTCCTCGACGCGGGCCCGTCCAGGACGGTGCCGCCGCCCGCCACCGCCCCGCGCCACGGGCCCGACTGGTTCGACCGGGCCACCCGGCCGCCGCCGCTGCCCGCCGCCCGGCCGTACGGCGCGCCCGGCGGGCTGGCCAGGCCCGACCCGCCCGCCCAGCACGACCTGCGCGCGGCCGTGCCCACCGACGAGACGGGCAGGCCCAGGCGCTTTCCCGATCCGCGCGGCACCTGGATCCGCCTGATCAACGGCGACGGGCCCGTGGACGACCCGTTCCGCACCACCAACGCGGTCGACTGCGCTCTTGCCACACTGTCCACCTGGCACGGCGAGCCCGAGGTCGCCGCGCCGCGCAGGCCGGAGTACGGCCCGGCGGGCCGGCCGGTCCTCACCGGCGAGACCAGGGGCGTGGTGCGGGCCGAGTCGTGGCTCGGCCACCGCTTCGAGTACGTCGGGCAGGGCCGCCGCGCCTACGCGGCCATCGGGCGCAGGCTGCTGACCGGCGGCCACGGCGCCGCCGCCATGCTGATCACCCGCTGGACCAGCGGCGGCGCGCACGCCTGGAACGCCGTCAACTCGCGCGGCGAGGTGATCTGGATCGACGCCCAGCGCGGCCACATGGCGGTGGAGCCGCCCTACGCCGACGTGACCGGCGTCTTCTGCGTGGTGATCGACCGTGAGGGGCGGCGGCGGTGAACCTCGACCTGGCCAGAGCCGTGGCCGAAGACTACTTCAACGGCGGCCACCCCCTGGACCGGCCGCGCGAGGTCGCCATCCACGCGTTCCGCGACGGCTACGTCGCCTGGGTCCGCGAGCCCGAGGCCGCTGACCCGAGCGTGCTGCCCGACAGCGCGGGCGGCGGCTGCATCGTCATCGACGGCGCGACCGGCGAGATCGTGATCCGGCCGCTGCTCAGCCCGGAGACCGTCGCCGAGCAGTGGCCGGGCCGCAGCCCGCGCTGAGGGGCGCGGCTCACGTCTCCGACAGCGCGGCGGTGATCCGGGCACGCGCGGCGCGGCGGGCGGGCAGCACCGCCGCCAGCACCCCGGCCAGCCCGGACAGCGCCACGAAGGTCAGTACCTGACCCACCGGAGGCGCGTAAATCGGATCGGCGAACATCGTCTGGATCGCCGCCCAGCCGAAGACCATCCCGAGCGCCACCCCGACCAGCGCCCCGATCAGGCCGAGCACCAGCGCCTCCACCGACAGCATGAGCCGCAACTGCGGGCGGGTCAGGCCGAGCGCGCGCAGCAGCGCCGACTCCCTGGTCCGCTCGTGCACCGACAGCGACAGCGTGTTGGCGATGCCGAGCAGCGAGATCAGGATCGCCAGCCCGAGCAGCCCGGTCACCACCATCAACTGGGTGTCCAGCGCCTCGTCGAACTGGCCGCGTATGTCGGTCGAGGCCGCCACCCGCACCGCCGGATACGGCCGCGCCGCCTCCTCAAGGACCTTCCTGGCGCGGTCGGGGTCGGCCCCGGGGGCGACGTCCACCATGATCTGCGCGTCGCCGGACACGTCGAAGTACCGGGCGAACTCCGCGGGCGGCATGACCAGCGGGGGCAGCGGGGTCGCGTTCGCGTCGAAGGTGGCGGCCACCCGGAGGGTGACCGGCTCGCCGGGTTCCCCGCCCTTGTCGGGGGTCAGCGTGAGCGTGCCGCCCGGCCGTATGCCGAGCCCCTCGGCGGCCAGCACCGACCCGGGGGCCAGGCCGCGCGCCGAGCCTGACGACGCCGACACCTCCAGCGGCCCTTCGTAGGCGCCCACCGTGCGCCTGGCCTCCCGGCCGCCGAGCGTGACGGCCGTCTCCGCCTGCCGGACCCGCACCAGCGAGGCCAGTTCGGGACGGCCGCGCAGCCCGTCGCCGACCCCCGAGGGGATGTGCGAACCCTCCCGCTGGGTGCTCAGCATGAAGTCCACCGGGAACTGCTCTTCCAGCTTGTGGTTGTAGTTCGCCCGGATGCTGCCGGTGAGTACGGCCATCATGGTCATCAGCGTCACCCCGATGGTCAGCGCGATCGTGGTGGTCGCCGAGCGCCTGGGGTTGCGCCGGGAGTTGTCCACCGCGAGCCGCCCGGGGACGCCGAACAGCCGGGCCGGCGGCCACCCGGCGACCGCGCTCAGCGGGCGGACCAGCACCGGCCCGATCACCAGCACGCCGAGGAACGTCACCATCCCGCCGCCCATCACGGTGAACAGCGCCGCCTCGCCAGGGCCCAGCACGGTCACCGCCACCGTCGTGATCGCGGCCCCGGCGGCGAGCAGCAGCCCGGCCGCGACCCGTCGTACGGTACCGGCGCCCGGCCCGTCCACCGCGGCCTCCGGCTGCGTGCGCAGCGCCGCCACGGGCGGGACCCGCGTGGCGGTCCGGGCGGGCAGCACCGCCGCGCCGACCGTCACCAGCACGCCGACCGCGAGGCCCACCGTGATCGTGCGCGGGGCCAGCGCCACGGTGCCGGTCGGCAGCGGCACGTCCATGCCCTCGAGTACGGCCAGCGCCGCGCCGCCCATCCCCAGCCCGGCCAGCAGCCCGAGCGCCGAGCAGACCACACCGACCAGCGCCGACTCCAGCAGCACCGACCCGAACACCTGCCGCCGGGTGGCGCCCACGCAGCGCAGCAACGCCATCTCCCTGGTCCGCTGGGCCACCAGGATGGCGAACGTGTTGTAGATCACCAGCGCGGCCACCAGCATCGCGACCACGCCGAACAGCAGCAGCCCGAGCGCGATGAACTCGGCGCTCGCGCCGTTGGCCGCGATCAGGCGGTCGGCGAGCGCCTTGCCGGTCAGCACCTCGGGTCCGGCCCCGGTCGCGGATGCCACCGCGGCCCGCAACCGGTCGGCCGCCACGCCGGGGGCGGCCTTGACGTCGATCTCGGCGTACCCCTTGACCCCGGTCATGGCCCGCGCGGTCGCCGCGTCGAAGCCGACCGCCCCGAAGTAGGCCAGCTCCTGGTCCACCCCCACGTCGAACAGCCCGGTCAGCCGGAACCGGTGTGGCGCGTCCTTCTGGTCCAGGACCGTGATGGCCTGCCCGACCGCGAACCCGCGCAGCCGGGCGGTGTTCTCGTCCAGCACCGCCTCGCCGGGGCCGCGCGGCGCGGCTCCCTTGGTGACGGAGACCCGGGAGTCGATCGACATGCCGCGGGTGGGGTGGTCGCCGACGGTCTTGCCGTCCCTGCCGACCAGCGCGGCCGTGCCGCGGATCAGGCCGTCGGCGGAGGCGACGCCGTCCACCTGGCGGACCTTCGCGAGCGTCCGGTCCGGCAGTACCACGGGTTTGCCGCCCGGCGGCGGCAGTACCACCACGTCGATCGAGTCCGCCGCCGCCCCGAAGGACCGGGAGATCCCGGCCTGGATGGTGTCGGTCAGCACGAACGTCCCCGCGATGAACCCCACGCCGAGCGTGATCGCCACCGCGGTCAGCATCAGCCGCAGCCGGTGCGCGCGCAGCCCGGCGAGCGTCGTCCTCAGCATGGCGTGCCCTCCAGGCTCACCAGCGTGTCCAGCACGGTCTGCGGCGTCGGCGCGGTCAGTTCACGCACCAGCAGGCCGTCACGCAGGAACACCACCCGGTCGGCGTAGGAGGCGGCCACGGGGTCGTGGGTGACCATCACGATCGTCTGCCCCAGTTCGCGTACCGACGTGCGCAGGAACGACAGCACCTCTGCGCCGCTGCGGGAGTCCAGGTTGCCGGTCGGCTCGTCGGCGAAGATCACCTGCGGGCGGGCGGCCAGCGCCCTGGCCACCGCGACCCGCTGCTGCTGCCCGCCGGACAGTTCGGCCGGGCGGTGCCCGAGCCGGTCGCGCAGCCCGACCGTCTCCAGCACGCGGTCGAGTAGCGCCCGGTCCGGCTGCCGCCCGGCGATCTGGAGGGGCAGCAGGATGTTCTGCTCGGCGGTGAGGGTGGGCAGCAGGTTGAAGGACTGGAAGACGAACCCGATCCGCTCCCTGCGCAGCATCGTCAGCCGCTTGTCGTCCAGGCCGGTGATCTCCGTACCGCCGATCCGCACCGAGCCCGACGAGACCGTGTCCAGCCCGGCCAGGCAGTGCATCAGGGTGGACTTCCCGGACCCGGACGGCCCCATGATCGCGGTGAACGCCCCGGCGTCGAAGGAGACGTCCACTCCGCGCAGCGCGTGCACGGCTGCGTCGCCCCTGCCGTACACCTTGGTCAGCCCGCTCGCGGTCACGGCGGCGGCGGCCGTCGTACGGGCTTCGGTCGTGCTCACGACATCACTCCTCGGATTTGTGAAACCGAGAACAACGCTATGAGCGGGAACGACGCCCGCCATGGGCCGCGCGGATGGACCTCGGGTGCGCCGTTCGGGGAGCTTTCTGGCCCCGTTGCGACATTAGGGGCAGTCCGGGGTCAGCCTTTCGGCTGATCGCGCGCCGGTTCGGCGGGGACGACCAGTCCCGACTCGTACGCGTAGACCACGACCTGCGCCCGGTCGCGCAGTCCCAGCTTGGCCAGCACCCGGCCCAGGTGCGTTTTCACCGTCGCCTCGGCCAGGGTCAGCCGGTCGGCGATCTCGGCGTTGGACAGGCCGCGCGCGACCAGCAGGAGCACCTCGCGTTCGCGCGCGGTCAGCCCGGCGGCGGCCGGCCGCTCACTGATGTCGTCGGGCAACTGCGCCACGAACCGCTCCAGCAGCCGCCGGGTCGTGCTCGGGGCGACCACGGAGTCACCGGCGTGCACCGACCTGATCGCGCTGACCAGGTCCGCCGGCGGCACGTCCTTCAGCAGGAACCCCGACGCGCCCGCCTTCAGCGCGGCGAACGCGTACTCGTCGAGGTCGAAGGTCGTCAGGATGAGCACCCGCGGCCCGTCGGCCGCGCAGATCGCGCGGGTGGCCTCCACGCCGTCCATCACCGGCATCCGGACGTCCATCAGCACCACGTCGACCTCGGTGTGCCGGGCGGCCTCCACGGCGGCCGCGCCGTGACCGGCCTCGGCCACCACCTCGATGTCCGGCTGCGCCCCGAGGACCATCCGAAACCCGGCCCGCAGCAACTCCTGGTCGTCCACCAGCATCACCCGGATCATGTCGCCCCCGCCGTGGTGGTGTCGGCCACCGGCAGGGTGACGTGGACGTGAAATCCGCCGCCGGGGCGGGGGCCGGTGTGGACCCGCCCGCCGTACATCGTCACGCGTTCGCGCATGCCCACAAGACCGTGACCGCCGGCGTTGCCGCCGCCCGCGAGCGGCGCGCCCGCGCCCCTGCCGTCGTCGGACACGACCAGGGTGATCTCCCGCGGGCCGTACTCGATCTCCACGGTCGCGCCCGCCTCCGGGCCACCGTGTTTGAGCGTGTTGGTCAGCGCCTCCTGCACGATCCGGTAGATCGTGAGCTGTTCGCCCGCGGGCACCGCGCCCGGCTCGCCCGACACCCGCACCTCCACCGGCAGGCCCGACGCCCGCACCTGCGTGATCAGCTCCCCGATCTGGTCCAGCCCCGGCTGCGGCGCGTACTCCTCCGGCGGCCCGCCGTCCTGGCGCAGCACGCCGACCAGCCGGCGCATCTCGGCCAGCGCCTGCCGCGCGGTCGCCGAGATCGTCTGCACGGCCCGCCGCGCCTGCTCGGGGTCGCCGTCGATCGTGTACGCCGCGCCGTCGGCCTGCACGACGATCACGCTCACGTTGTGCGCCACCACGTCGTGCAGCTCCCGCGCGATCCTGGCCCGCTCGGCCGCCGCCGCGATGAGGGCCTGCTGGTCGCGCTCCCGCTCGGCCCGTTCCGCACGCTCCTCCAGCCCCTCCAGGTAACGCCTGCGCGTGTTGGCGTAGATTCCGGCCAGCCAGATCGCCACCACGAACACCGACCCGCTGGCGAACGCCGTCACGCCCCGGTCGTTCCACCCGCCCATCGCCAGCCACACACCGAACTCCGCCACCATCGCCGCGGCCACCGACCACCGCAGGGTGTGACGCACGGCGACGGTGTACATCGCGATCAGCACCGAGATGTTGGCCACCACCGCCTCGAGGCCCGCCGCCCACTGCCCGAAACTGAGCGTCGCCACCACCGCGAACACCACGCGCGGCCACCTGCGCCGCCAGAACAGCGGGAGCAGCAACACCGTGGTCAGGGTCAGGTAGCCGACCTGCACGAACCCCCGCCCCCCGGCCGGACTGAGGGTGTGGATCGGCGCCGACAGGTAACAGTAGAACGCCAGGGGCGCCACCCAGATGAAGTCGTACACCATGGGGTGGCGTTCGCCCCATGCGCGCAGTCCGCCGAACACATCCCCACGATACGTAGCGTCCGAGACCGCGCGTTCCCCCTTGCGGCGGACCTTTGGGATACGACCTAGGTCGCATGTCACCGGCCCTTACGCGGCCCTTATGGCCGGTCGGGCAAAGTGGTCATCGGGAGCGCCTCTTCGGGGCGGTAAAGGGAGTTCTGAATGGCGGAGCGCGCCGATGCCGGGTCGCGTGGCGGTGAGGACGCGCCGCGCGACCCACGGCGATCATGAGCTGAGATCCGCCCGCAGGCCGGGCCGGCCTGCTTCTGCCGCTTCACCGATGGTCTGAGTGCGCCGATCGCGGACCGCCTTCGGGTCGGCATGCGCTTCGGGCCGGCATGTGCTCCAGCGTGCGGCCTGGCCAATCCGGCCGGGTATGCCGGGAAAGGCGCCGGGGGATGGCCGACGTCGCCGGGAAGGGCCGGGAAGGCGCGTTTTCTCACTTCGTCGTGGGGCCGCCGGGATTCGAACCCGGACTGTACGACACCTAAAATCGCCGCCTCCTGCCGTTGGGCTACGGCCCCTTTCTCAGTTGTGGTTTCCCGGGAAATCCTCGTCGTTGACCGAAGATCCCCCTCGATCTTACATGCCAGGCCCACCAGTGGCACACCGCCCGCTGTCAGAGCGCATCGACGCAGGTCAGAGCCCTGATAGACCGATGGGGGCGCAGCCTGCCGCTCGGCCGGGCCGGCGGCGGACGAGGGCCGCCGCCGGGCCGCTAATTCCGGGCTACGAAAACGCACCGAATAGGGTGGGTTCAGGAAACACCGAGCTTCTTGGAAAGACTCGCCACGTGCCCCGTCGCCTTCACGTTGTACAGGGCGGTGGCCACCTTGCCGTCGGCGTCGATGACGAATGTGGACCGGATCACACCGACCATGGTCTTGCCGTACAGCTTCTTCTCGCCGTACGCGCCATAGGCTTTGTGCACCGCGAGCTCCGGGTCGGACAGCAGCGGGAAGGTCAGCGCGTCGCGCTCGGCGAACTGCGCGAGCTTGGCGGGCTTGTCCTTGGAGACGCCGAGCACCTCGTAACCGGCGTCGGCGAGCGAACCGAGGTTGTCGCGGAAGTCGCAGGCCTGCTTGGTGCACCCAGGGGTCATCGCGGCGGGGTAGAAGTAGAGGATCACCTTTTTTCCGCGCAGGGACGCGAGGGACACGCTGGAGCCGTCGGCGGCGGGCAACGTGAACTCGGGTGCGGCGTCGCCCGGTGCGAGCCGGTTGTCGTCGGCCACGGGTCCTCCTTGGCGGGGCGCGTCACGGACGGGCCGGACGCGGGAAGATGGATGGAATGAGGTCGAGGCCAACTTACCGGCACGCCCAGCGTGCCGGGTGGGGGTGCCACCTGAAAGACTGATCGCCGTCGACGGCGACGAGAGGAGAGCCATGGCGGACATCGACCCGGATGAGCTGGAGCGGACGATCGAGCGCACGCGCGCCGACCTCGCCCGCACGGTGGACGCCATCGCCGACCGGGTGAGCCCGCGCCGGGTGGCCGAGCGCGGCGTGGCGAGAGTGCGGGCGAACGCCGAACACCTCCTCTCCACGGTCGGCTCGACGGTCGGCGACGTGGTGGGCCTGGCCGGGCCGCCCCGCCCGGCACTCGGTCCCGACGAGGGCGAAGGGCCGGACGACCTCTGGGTCGATCGCGAGCGGGCGCGCGAACTGGCCCCGGTCCTGATCGGCGTCGGCGCGGTCCTGGTGGTCGGCGCCGCCATCATGCTCTGGCGCCGCCGCCGCCGCTGAACCACCACCGCCACCGACCCCGTCCCTGCCCCCGGCAGAGCACCCCCGGCCACTCCACGCTCCCACCCGGCCGCCATACCCGCGTGCGCCCGACCCGCCGTACACCGCATAGCCGGCCGCACTCCTGCGGGCCACGTACTCCTGTGGGCGGCCGTACTCCCGTGTGGAGGCCCCGACTCCCGTATAGGGCCGTACTCGCCTGCGGTCGCCGCGCTACTGCCCGGTCTGCCGCCCTCCGGCGTGACCGCCGTACACCGCGTAGCCGGCCGTACTTCTGCAGGCCGCGTACTCCTGTCGGCGGCCGAACTCTCGCGTGAAGGCCCCTCCGTGGGGGCCGCACTCTTGCCCTGCCGTCGTACACCGCCTCGCCGACCGTACTCCTGCGGGCCGCGTGCTCCTGTGGGCGGCCGTACTCCCGTGTGGAGGCCCCGACTCCCGTATGGGGCCGTACTCGCCTGCGGTCGCCGCGCTACCGCCCGGCCTGCCGCCCTCCGGCGTGACCGCCGTACACCGCGTAGCCGGCCGTACTTCCGCAGGCCGCGTACTCCTGGCGACGGCCGAACCATGTGGAGGCCCTGCGGTGGGGGCCGCACTCTTGCCCAGCCGTCGTACACCGCCTCGCCGGCCGTACTCCTGCGGGCCGCGTGCTCCTGTCGGCGGCCCTGCTCCCGTGTGGAGGCCGTACTCTCGCCCGGCCGCCGTACGTCGGGTGGTCAGCCGTGTTCCCTACGGCCGCGTACTCCCGGTGACGCCCGTTCTCTCGTGCGGGTGGCCGGGGCGTGCGTAAATTCTGGTCCGGTCGTGTTCCCCGATCGCGCAAGCGGGTGGTTCGTCCCCGCCGTGGCGGGGTGGGGCGGTGTAGCTGTGTTCGCCGTGACGACTTCGCCGGAGCAGACCATCGACCGTGCGCCCCCCGAAGGCGACGAGGAGCGCCACGATGCCGCGCGGGCCGCGGCGCGGGCGTTGCGGCCGACCCGGGCCCCCGCGGGCATCGCCATGGCCGCCGGGCTGGCGGCGGTGTCGCTGCTGGCCGCCGCCGAGGCGGTCGGGGCGGTGCTGGGCGCGCCGCCGCGGGTCGTGCCGTTCGACCGGATCGTGGCCGCGCTGGACGCGCGGACGTGGTCCGATCCGTTCGTGCAGGCCGGGGCGGCGGCCATGGCCGTGCTCGGCGGCGTGCTGCTGGCGGTCGCGGCACTGCCCGGCCGTACCCGCTTGGTGCCCGCCGAGACCCGCGACCCCCTGATCGTGGTCGGGTTCACGCGCGCGGGGCTGCGCCGTACGCTGCGGACCGTCGCCGAGGGCGTCGCCGGAGTGGACCGGGCGCGGGTGCGGCTCGGCCGCGGGCGGATCGAGATCATGGTGGTCACCGGCGCGGAGCGCCCGGCCACGCTGCTGCGGCAGGTCGGCGCGGCCGTCGGGGACCGGCTGGCCGCGCTGGGCGCGTCCGGCGCGGGCGAGGTCGTGGTACGGCTGCGCGGGACCGGTGGCTGACCGGATGCGCGCCTACCTCGGCAACCGGATCGGCCTGGCCCTGGTCGGCCTGCCCACCCTGCTCGGCGGCGGGTACGCGATCCTGCGCGGACGCGGCCTCCTGCCCGGGCACCCGCGCGGCGACCGGCTGCCCGCCACGCCGTTCGCCGAGACGGTCGCGGCGGACGGGCGGCTGCGCTGGCTGCTGGCCTTCGCGCTGGTGACGCTGGCCATGGTCACCCTGCGCTGGCTGGTACGGGCGCTAGGCCGGGGGCGGCTGGGACGACGGGCCGGGTCCGCGGTCGCGATGATCGGTGTGGGGCTTAAAGAAGTCGAAGGACTCCGCCGTATCCGGGTCAGGGTCGTCGGAGACGAGCGGCTGCGGATCGGCCTGGCCTGCGCGCCAGACACGGATGTCCGCCGTCTGGTCGCCGCGCTGGACGGCGGGGTGGTGGGCCGTGTGCGGCGGGCGGTTCGGGACGACGGGCTTCCCGCGCTGGTGCGCCTGCATGTCCGCCGCCGATAGCGGCGGTCCGGCGTGCCTGCCCTCGGGACGGCGGGTCGGCAGCGGCGCCGCCTCGACCTTGGGCAGCGGGGCGGTGATCTCCTCCGACGGCAGCGGGGTACGGGCCGGTAGCGTTCGCCCGGGCTGCCGTGAGGCGACCGTGACCTCCTCGGTCTCCTCCTCCGGCGGCGGGGCCTGCTCGCGCGCCTCCGGCTCCCCGCGCCCCGGCCGCCTGGCGAAGGCCAGCCCGGCCGCCAGGCACGCGAACGGCACCGCGGGGACCACATAGCGGTGGTCGAAGGCCGCGATGAACGGCGGCAGCGCCAGCAGCGTCACCGCCACCGCGAACGGCGTCAGCACCACCCCGCCCAGCCGCCTGATCCGTACCAGCACCCCGGCCAGCCCGGCCAGCAGGATCACCCCCAGCAGCGGCCCGCGCAGGTACCCCTGCTCCTGATAGACCCGCAGCCACCCCGCGTACGGCTCGGTCACCGCCACATCGCCCGGCCGCCCCTGGTAGGCGGTGGTGATCTCGCTCGCGCTCCGGTCGCGCGAGGCCGGCTTGGCGGGGTCGAACGGCGGGATCGAGCGGGGGAAGACGTACGCGCTCTGCGGCCCCTTGACCGGATAGACCCTGCGCTCCCAGGCGAAGATCGACGCCACGTCCAGCGCCCCGGTGCGCAGGAAGTCGGCCGGCTGCGCCATGATCGTCCGGGTGGCGAACGACGCGGCCAGCGCGTTGCGGTCCAGCCCGTTCAGCGCCTTGCTGTTGTAGGGGGAGTCGCCGCTCCAGATGTACTGCGGCGGCGTGAGCCGCCGCCCCAGCGGCTCGCGCGGGCACAGCGCGGCCTCCGGCTGCGGCGGGCGGACCTTCGCGCAGTCGGCGAACGTCATCACGCGCGCCCACAGGAAGACGTTGCTGCGGGTGAGGGCCAGTTGGCCGTGTTCGGCGCGGAACCACAGGGCGTACCCGCCCAGGCCCAGCGCGGCGGTCAGCGCGGTGGCCAGCACGGCCTTCCAGCCCGCCCGGGTGAGCAGCATGGCCACCACCACGACCGCGACCAGCGCGAGCCCGACCGTCCTGGTGACGGTGGCCGCGGCCAGCAGCAGCCCGGCGGTGAGGGCCATCCACACCGCGGGACGCGGTCGCCACATCACCAGCGTGACCGCGGCGAGGGCCAGGAAGGTGAACAGCAGATCGGCCATGACCAGGTGTTCGAGCTGCACCTGGTGGACGTCCAGCAGCACCGGCGCGGCGGCCAGTGCCCCGGCCCACCCCGGCAGCCCGGCCCGCCGCCTGACCAGCGCGTACACGCAGACGGCCATGGCCAGGCCGAGCACATGCTGCACGGCGGTGACCAGGGCCACGCTGGAGAACGGCGAAAGCGCCCACAGGAACAGCGCATAGCCCGCCGGGCGCGACTCCAGGGGCCGTGGGTCCAGCGCCGCGTTGAGATAGGCGAAGGAGTCGGCCCAGAACCACAGCGCGGGCTGATACCCGAGCATCGCCACCGCGCGCAGCCCCGTCCCGGCGATCAGGACGAGAAGGAACACCCAGTGGGCGCGGAGAAACGCCACTCCAGCCGCCTCCTGCTGGTCTGCCGCGCGGGGTCGGAAAAGACCCCGCGCGGGGTCGCCGGCCGTACCGGCCCCGGTCAGGTCAGGCGCACCATCCTAGACAATGAACGTATTTCGCCCGGCCGTTTGCATCAGGTCCGGCCATGTTTCATCGACTTCGGACGTGACCCGATGTCATGACCCAATGTCCGGCTGACCCGGCCGCAACGGTTCTGACCTGCGAAGACCATCGAAAGGCGGATTCATTCGGCGTAATGGGCACCGCCGGGAAATCTCAGCACTCGATCACATTGACGGCCAGCCCGCCACGGCTGGTCTCCTTGTACTTGTCGAGCATGTCGCGCCCGGTGTCCTTCATGGTCTTGATCGCCCGGTCCAGGTGGACGAAGTGACGGCCGTCGCCGCGCAGCGCGATGCGGGCGGCGGTGATGGCCTTGATGGAGGCCACCGCGTTCCGCTCGATGCACGGGATCTGCACCAGGCCGCCGATCGGGTCGCAGGTGAGCCCGAGGTTGTGCTCGATGCCGATCTCGGCCGCGTTCTCCACCTGCTCGGGGGTGCCGCCCAGGACCTCGGTCAGGCCGGCGGCGGCCATCGAGCAGGCCGAACCGACCTCGCCCTGACACCCGACCTCCGCGCCGGAGATCGAGGCGTTCTCCTTGAACAGCACGCCGATCGCCCCCGCGGTGAGCAGGAAGCGGACCACGCCGTCGTCGTCGGCGTGCGGCACGAACCTGTCGTAGTAGGTGAGCACCGCGGGAATGATCCCCGCCGCGCCGTTGGTGGGGGCGGTGACCACGCGCCCGCCCGCGGCGTTCTCCTCGTTCACGGCCAGGGCGAACAGCGTCACCCAGTCCATGATCTGCATGGGGTCCTTCTCGCTGGTCTCCGACGACAGCCGCACGTGCAGCCGGTGCGCGCGCCGCTTGACCTTGAGCCCGCCGGGCAGTATGCCCTCGGTGGCGCAGCCGCGCCGCACGCAGGCGGACATGACGCCCCAGAGTTCGAGCAGCCGCTCGCGGATCTCCAGCGGGCCACGGCCGAAGGCCCGCTCGTTCTCCAGCATCAGGCCGGAGATCGACAGGCCGGTCTCGGCGCAGTGCGCGAGTAGTTCGGCACCGGTCGAGAAGGGGTAGGGCAGCTCGGTGTCGTCGGGCTTGATCCGGTCGGCGCCGGTGGCGTTCTCGTCCACCACGAACCCGCCGCCCACCGAGTAGTAGACCTTCTCCCGTAGCGGCTCGCCGTCCTTGCCGAAGGCGGTGAACCGCATGCCGTTGGGGTGGTGCGGCAGGGAGATCTTGCGCTCGAAGACCAGGTGGTCGCCGACGACGAAGGGGATCTCCCGCTTGCCGTACAACGGGACGGTGCCCGAGCCGCGCATCGCGGCCAGCCGGTCGTCGATGGAGTCGACGTCGACGAGCTCGGGCTTCTCACCGGCCAGGCCCAGCAGGACGGCCTTGTCGCTGCCGTGGCCCTTGCCGGTCAGGCCGAGCGAGCCGTAGAGGACGGCACGGACGTTCGCCACCCGCTCCAGCAGGCCGTCCTCGTAAAGGCCGCGGGCGAACTTGTGAGCGGCGGCCATCGGCCCGCCCGTATGCGAGCTGGACGGGCCGATACCGATCTTGAACAGGTCGAAGACGCTGATCGCCATCGAGGGGGCCTTCCGTCTGCCGATATCGCCTTGCTCAGGAATCGCCGGAGGAGAGTGCGGTGTACTCGGCCGCGCTCAGAAGTTCGGAGGTGGCGCCGTCGATACGGATCCGGAACAGCCAGCCCTCGCCGTAGGGGTCGCTGTTGACCAGCGAGGGGTCGTCGGAGACCGTGTCGTTGACCGCGACGATCTCACCGGCGACCGGGCTGTAGACGTCGTTCACCGACTTGGTGGACTCCACCTCGCCGATCGCCTCGCCCTCCGTCACGGTGGCCCCGACCTCGGGCAGCTGTACAAAGACCACATCGCCGAGCTGCTCGGCGGCGAAGGCCGTCACGCCCACGGTCGCGAGGTCGCCGTCCTCAAGACCGGACACCCACTCGTGCTCCTTGGTGTACTGGAGCTCTTCGGGAATCTCGCTCACTTCTTCCTCCTGTAGAAAGGCAGATCAACAACATCGACGGGTTCGTGGGAGCCGCGGATGTCCACGGCGAGGGGGCCCTGTGCGCCGGTGTCGACGTAGGCCATCGCGATCGGCCGGCCGATCGACTGCGAGGGCGCGCCGCTGGTGACCTCGCCCACGATCGTGCCGTCCTCGCGCAACACCACGGGGTAGCCGTGCCTGGGCACCCGGCGGCCGACCATCACCAGGCCGGTGAGGCGGCGGCGCGGCGGGGTGTCGCGGACGCGTTCCAGTGCGGCCCTGCCGACGAAGTCGCCCGGCTTGTCGAACTTCACCACGCGGCCGAGCCCGGCGTCGAAGGGGGTGAGCGCGTCGGACAACTCGTTGCCGTACAGCGGCATCCCGGCCTCCAGACGCAGCGTGTCGCGGGCCGACAGCCCGGCGGGGCGCAGCGCGTACGGCTCGCCCGCCTTGGTCAGCGCGTGCCACAGCGGCGTCGCGTCCGGGCCCGCCACGAACAGCTCGAAGCCGTCCTCGCCGGTGTAGCCGGTGCGCGCGATCAGCGCGTCGAACCCGGCGACCGTGCCCGGCAGCCCCGCGTAGTACTTCAGCCCGGGAAGGTCCGCGTCGGTGAGCGTGGCCAGGATCTCCTGGGCGCGCGGCCCCTGGATCGCGATCAGCGCGACGGAGTCGGAGCGGTCGTCGACCACCGTGTCGTACGGCCGCGCCCGCGCGGTCAGCTCGGCGGCGACCCTCGGGGCGTTGGAGGCGTTGGCCACCACCATGAAGGTCTCGGCGGCCAGGCGGTAGACGATCAGGTCGTCGAGGACCCCGCCGTTGTCCGCACAGATCATGGTGTAGCGGGCCCGGCCGGTGTCGAGGGTGCCGAGATGGCCGACCAGGGCGTGGTCGAGCGCGTCGGCGGCCTGCGGCCCGGTCACGTAGATCTCGCCCATGTGCGAAAGGTCGAACAGCCCGGCGGCGCTGCGGACCGCGTTGTGCTCGGCGGCCTCGCTGCCGTAGCGCAGCGGCATCAGCCAGCCGGCGAAGTCGGTCAGCGTCGCGCCCAGGCTTTCATGGACTTCGCGTAGTGGCGTGGGTCGGGACATGTACGCAGACCCCCAGACAGGTCGGATGTGGGCATCCTCCCCCTCTGTCACGGGTGCCTGAGAGCTTCGCCCGGTTCTTAACCGGACTTTCACCTTCGGCGAGGCCATTGGTCCGCCGGCCTGCTTTCCAGAGGTCGCCTGCCCCGAGCGGTCCTTTGCCTTGAGAGGTTCGCGGGGAGGGCTTGCTCCTTCAGGGGTCCTGGCCGGCTGCCAGGACGCTCTCCCGCCGGGATCGTCAGCGACGCGCGCCAGCCTATCAAGATGGGCCAGGTTCAGGGAGCGGCGAGCGCGATGGTGGCCTCCAGAGGAGGAGGGCCGAGGACGGTCACATCGTTGAGCACCGTGAAATCACGAAATATCAGGTCTTTCGTGGCCCAAATCCAGCCGCCCCGGTCGTGCTCGCCGCGCCAGGCGGCGGGCGCGCCGGCCGGTTCGGCGGCGGGGCTGAACCCGGCGCGGTCGAACATCGCGGTCTCGGCGCGGCGGGGGAGGGTCCGGCCCAGGTCACCGGCGATCACCGCGGGCCGCATGCCGTTCCAGGCGGCGAGCAGGGCGTCGAGCCGGGGCGTGAGGGCGGGGGCATCACCGGGGCGGAGGCGCAGCTGCGTGGTGATCAGATGGACGGGCCGCCCGTTCCCGCGCGGTTCGGAGGGGTCGCCGGGGAGGGTCATCGTCCCGGTCGCGTACGACGGGCCGCCGCCGGCTCCCCGCCCCGTGAGCGGCACCCGCGTGAGGATCAGGTTGCCCGACTGCCGGCCCGCGGCGGGTGCCCAGACCCGCGAGACGGGACGCAGCCGCCTGGTCAGCCACTCGGCGAGATCGACGCCCGCGGCGGCGGGCAGGCCCCTGGCGACCCCCTGGAGCATCACCACGTCGGGGTCGCGCTCCTCGATCAGCCGCGCGATCGCCTCGGGATCGACGGCGGGCGCGCCGGTGACACCGTGCTGGATGTTCCAGGACAGCAGCTTGAACTGCGCGCGGGCCGGTGTCTTGGCCGCCGGGGCGGGGGTGGTGACCAGCGCGATCACCGGGGCGAGCAGCGCCACCGCGCAGCCGCCCGCCAGATGGAACTCGTGCGCGACCGCGCCCTGGGCCCGGGGGCGGCCGAGGTGGGCGGCGAGGGCCAGCATCGCCGTACCGGCCAGCGGCCAGACCAGGCCGGGCACGCCCAGCGGCGTCTCCTGGTGAGCCTGGTAGGGCAGTACGACCACGGCGAAGCCCAGGCCCGCCGCGAGCCCGGCCCAGCCGACCCCCTCGCGTCCGTCTCCGGCGAGGGCGCGGGCCAGCAGCAGCGCCGCGCAGAGCTGGGCCGCCGCCAGCGCGGCCAGGACCACCGGGCCGGTGGCCAGCAGGGCGGCGGTGAGCGCGCCGGCCAGCGCGGGCCCGGCGGCCCAAAGGACCCTGCGCCGCCACAGCGCCGCCGCGTGACCGGCCTCCCCGGCCACGACGACGGCGAAGAGCGCGCCGATGATCAGCACCCCGGACGCGACCGGCAGTGGCACCCCCGCCTGCGAGGCGGCGAAGGCCGGACTGCCCAGCATGAGCGTGGCCAGCCCCAGGAACGGCCCGATCACCCAGGCGCGCGGCCCGGCGGGGATCGCGCCGCGCGGGACCTTCCAGGCGAGCACGAGCGCCGCCGCGCACAGCGCGCCGGTGACGACCCAGGGCAGCGGGCCGGGCTGCCAGATCACGTCCCAGCTGAAGAACAGCGAGCGCACCGCGACGTCCAGCGCGATCCCGGTGGGCAGGCCCGCCGCTGCGGCCCCGCCCTCGGCCCCGCCGACGGTCAGCAACAGCGCGATCATCCCGAGGACGACCGCGGCCGACCCGAGCGCGTACGGCGGGGCCTCGAACGCCTGGAGCGCCAGGCGGGCGGCGACCAGCCCGGCCACCGAGACGATGACCGCCGAGTCACCGAGCGCCCGCCCGAGCGGCCCGGCCAGCACGGACGCGGCCAAGGCGCCCGCCGCGACGCCCGCCCCGGCCGCCGTCGAGCCGGCGGAAGACCCGAAGGCCCGCAGCAACTCCAGCAGAATCGCGGTCAACACCGCGATCACCGGGCCCGATGACCCCGGGGATCGGATACGCATAAACGGCACCTTAAGCCCCATACGCCACTAAAGGCGACAAATAGCCACACTTCGCCCATGCGATCGTTCGGTCACAACCCAGCGTGACCGAACGGCTACCGGCCCGCAATGCCCTTGGCCGACACAGTGGAACTCAGCCGGTCCCGGAGCCCCGTTCGGGTGCGAGGGCGGTGCCGAAGGGGTTGTCCATCACGTAGCGCCAGCGACCGTCGGAGCCCTGGCGGACCACATCGGTGGAGGTGCCGCTCAGGTCTACGCCGATGCCGTCGGAGGTGGTGCCACGAATGGCCCAGTCCACGATCAGCAGGGCGATGTCGCCGGAGACGTAGACATGGCGGGGAGTGGCCTCGATGGGCAGTCCCCAGCTCAGCAGATGACGGGTGGCGGCGACCCGTGCGGGTCCGGTCATCGGGGTGCCGGGTGAGGGGACGACGACGCTCGCCTGCTCGTACATCCGGTCAACGGCCTGGGCGTCGCCCGCGTTGAAAGCCGCCACATAAGCCGCGAGATGAGCGTGGAGGGCGGTGAGCGGCTCGGCCTCGGTGTCATGAGTGTTCATGACAAAATGATCATAACACGAAACGCCGCTTGACTTCTGATCGATCACGCCGCGCGACCCGATGCCGGGCGGTACCGGGCGAGACCATCCGTCAGGGTTCGATCAAGCCTGCTCGGATGGCGTAGCGGGTGAGGTCGAGGCGGTCGCGCATGCCGAGTTTCTGGAGGATGTTGGCCCGGTGCCGGTCCACCGTCTTGACGCTGATGACCAGCGTCTCGGCGATCTCCCTGGCCGAGTTGCCCTCGGCGATCAGCTTGACGATCTCCTCCTCGCGCGGGGTCAGCACGCTTTCCGGCAGCCGCTCGCCCTGCCTGGCCCGGCGCAGGTAGTCGCGTACCAGGGCGGTGATCGCCCCGGGGTAGAGGAACGGCTCGCCGCGCATCGCCGCCCGGCAGGCTTCGAGCAGGTCGCGGTCGGCGACCGACTTGAGGACGTACCCCGAGGCCCCGGCCTTGAGGGAGGCGAAGAAGTACTGTTCGTTGTCGTACATCGACAAGATCAGGATGCGCACCTGCGGGGCCCGCCTGGAGATCTCGCGGGCCGCCTGGATGCCGGTCATCCGCGGCATCGCGATGTCCAGGATGGCGAGGTCCACGCCGCCGCCGGTGGCCGCCTCCACGGCCTCCGCGCCGTTGGCGGCCTCGGCGACCACGGTGAGGTCGGGTTCGGCGTCCAGGATCAGGCGCAGACCGCGGCGGACCAGCGCGTGGTCGTCGGCCAGGAGGATGCGCGTCTTGGATGTGGTGTCCACCAGGTCAGCTCCGCTCCGCGGGTTCGGCGACGGCCCGCGCGGGCACCACCAGACGCACGTCGGTGCCCCCGCCGGGCGGTGAGTCGAGGGTCAGGCGGGCCCCGATGAGCAGGGCGCGTTCGCGCATGCCGCGTACTCCCGCGCCGTCCTGCCGCGCGCCGCCCCGGCCGTCGTCGGTGACCCGGAGGGTCAGCCCGCCGTCCTCCGCCGATCGCAGCGACAGCCACACGCGGGTGGCGGCGGCGTGCCGCGCCACGTTGGTCAGCCCTTCCTGGGCGATCCGGTAGAGGACGAGTTCCACCTCGCCGCTCATCTCGGGCAGTTCCGTATCGATGTCGCGGGTCACCTGGACCTCACCGGCCTCGGCGAAGTCGCCGGCCAGCGCGCTGAGCGCGCTGTGCAGCCCGAGATCCTCAAGTACGCCGGGGCGCAGCCGGCGGGCCACCTGGCGGACCTCGTCCAGGCTGCCTCGTACGGTCTCCTGTACGGCGAGGAGTTCCTGGCGCAGTTCCTCCGGCGCGCGGCCCAGGGTGTGCTTCAGGTTCAGCAGCACCACGGTGAGGCTCTGGCCGATCTCGTCGTGCAGTTCCCTGGCGATGCGCTGCCGTTCGCCCTCCTGGGCGGCGAGCGCGTGCGCGCTGCTCGCGCTGCGCTCGGCCTCCAGCCGGTCGAGCATCCCGTTGAAGGTCTCGATCAGGTGGGTGAGGTCGCCGTTGCCGCTGTCGGTGAGCCGGTCGCCGACCCGCAACGGATCGACGCGTTCCATCAGGGTGGTGAGCGTGTCGAGCGGCGCGAGGCTGCGGCGCAGCAGCAGCGCGTTGGCGCCGAGGATCAGCGCCAGGCCGATGATCAGTACCGGTACCTCGGTCAGCAGCACCGGCGAGGAGACGGTCGCGGGCGAGACCGCGAGCACGAGCGTCCCGGCCGCGAAGACCAGCCCATTGATCACGAAGACCCGCCGGAAGAGCGCCCGCGCCGGCCGCACCTCCCGCTCCCCGGGATTCGCGCCGGGGCGCGTCCGTCGGCCGGTGTCGGCCGCGGCTGGCGGGACCGGGTCGTGCCACGCGGGGGCCGGGCGGTGGTCGTCGTCGCGCACGTCGGTGGCACCCCCTTGGGCCGGCGGCCGGACGCCGTCGCGGCGGCCGGCGCTCGCGTGGTCGCTCATCCCCTCAGCCTCATCGCCGCGGCGCACGGTGTCCATCCGGGCCGCCCCCCATCAATACGCCTATATCTACATATTTCACCCACCCGGCTATGGGTGCCGGCCCCAATGGCGGTCGCCCCCCCAGCGCCGCCAGACTGGCGTCACGGACACTTTACGCAGTTGGGAGGCGTGATGGCCGTGATCACCGCCGGGCCGTGGCCCGCCGCCCGCCGTACCGCGGGCAGGTGCCCGGCCCCGGCGCGAGATCGCGGTCACGGGCGGCCACGGCGCCGGTGAGGGCGCGGCCGGCTCCCCGATCGGAACGGAGGCGAGCACGCCATGGACGTGACCCGCACGACCGTGCCGGGAACCGGCCTGATCCACCAGTTCGGCACTCGCGCCGGCCAGCGGTTCGCCCTGCTCGTGGACGAAGCCGGACGCCGCCACCTCCTCGTCTACGAGGCCGCCGACCCCGACGCGCCCGCGCAGACCATCGTCATGGAACGCGATGAGGCCGATCAGGTCGCGGAGGTCCTGCATTCCAGGCCGATCGCCGATCGCCTGGCCCGGCTCGAACGCCGGTTCGCCGAGATGACCGGGGAGGCGCCGTGACCGTGCCGCGGACCTCCCGCTCCCGCTCCCGACCGGATGGTGCAATGCAAGCGCGCGACATCGCCGTGACCCTCCCGACGGTGACCACCCGCGACCCGGTCGCCGACGCCGTGCGCGTGATGGCGGTCGGCCGCCTGCCCGGGCTCATCGTCGTCGACACGGCCGGGCGGCCCTCGACGGTACTGCCCGGCACCCAGGTGCTCAGGCTCGCGATCCCGACGCCCTACCAGGAGGACCCCGCGCTGTGCCGCGCGATCGACGAGGCGCACGCGGACCTTTTCTGGCAGGAACTCGGCGACCTCACCGTGGGCGACTGCCTGCCGCGGCAGCGGCCCAGGCCGGAGACGATCTCGCAGCACGCCACCCTGCTCGAAGTGGCCGCGCTGATGGCCAGGCAGCACAGCCCGCTCGTCGCGGTGGTGGACACGGCGGGCCTGCTCGTCGGGGCCATCACCCTGGAGCGGCTGCTCACCTGCCTGGCCATCAGCGGCAGCGGCAGCGGCGGCTGACCCCGCCGCACCCCACGACCTTTCCACGGGCCCGCCAGGCGGCTCGTGTCATTTCAGCGTGCGCACAATCCGGAGGTCTCGCGTGCATCGCATCTCACCGCGAACGTCATCATTCGTCCTCGTCTCCGCAGGAGCCGGGCGTAGCGGACCTCCGGGGCCGGGCCGTTGACCGCGATCGCCTCCCTCGGAATCTTCCTGGTCGCGTTCTTCTACATCGCCACGGAGAAGGCCGACAAGGTCAAGGTCGTGCTCATCGCGGCCGGGGCGATGGCCGTGCTCGGGCTCATCCCCGGGGCCAAGGTGTTCTTCTCCGAACACGAGGGCATCGACTGGAACGTCATCTTCCTGCTGTTCGGCATGATGGTCATCGTCGGGGTGATCAAGCAGACCGGTTTGTTCGACTACCTGGCCATCTGGGCGGCCAAGCGGTCCAAAGGCCGGCCGTACCGGCTGATGGTGATGCTGATGGCCATCACCGCGGTGGCCTCGCCGTTCCTGGACAACGTGACCACGATCATGCTCGTCGCGCCGGTCACCGTGATGGTCTGTGACCGGCTGCGCATCTCGGCCCAGCCGTACCTGATCGCCGAGGTCCTCGCCTCCAACATCGGCGGCGCGGCGACGCTCATCGGCGACCCGCCCAACATCATCATCGGCAGCCGGGCGGGGCTCACCTTCAACGACTTCCTGGTCCACATGGCCCCCGCCGTCGTGATCATCTTCGCGGTGTTCGTGCTGTTCAGCCGGGCGCTGTTCGGCAGGTCCTTCCAGTACAACCCCGAGCGCGTGGCCGCGGTGACGGCGCTACAGGAACGGCGGGCGATCACCGACCCGCGGCTGCTGGTCCGCTGCCTGGTGGTGCTCGGCGGCGTGATCGTCGGTTTCGGGCTGCACTCGGTCGTTCATGTCGAGCCGTCGATCGTCGCCCTGGTGGGGGCGGGGATCATGATCCTGGTGGCCCGTACCGAGGTCTCCGACGTGCTGCGCGAGGTCGAGTGGCCCACGCTGGTGTTCTTCATGGGGCTGTTCGTGATGGTGGCCGGACTCGTCCACACCGGGGTGATCGAGACCATCGGGACCTGGGTCATCCAGGCGATCGGCGGTGACCACCTGCTCGCGGCGACCGCGCTGCTGTTCGGCTCGACCGTGCTGGGGGCGTTCTTCGACAACATCCCCTACGTCGCCACGATGACCCCGATCGTGGAGGACCTGGTCGCGCAGGTCCCCGACCCGGGGGTGGGGCAGGCGCTGTGGTGGGCCTTCGCGTTCGGCGCGGACTTCGGCGGCAACGGCACCGCGGTGGCCGCCAGCGCGAACGTCGTGGCGATCGGGATCGCCGCCCGCACCGGGCACCGGATCGGCTTCTGGCAGTTCACCCGGTACGGCATCGTCGTCACGGCGCTCAGCGCGGTGCTGGCCTGGGTCTACATCTGGCTGCGCTACTTCGTGCTCTGACCCGGCACCGGCCGGCCCTGAACGGCCGTTCCATTGGATCATTTACCGACCATTGACGATTTCCAGGAGGTATGTTGGCAAGGGCAGGAGGTGATATTGGAGAACTCACCGCGACTGGACGCCGTGCTGCGGCCGGTGCGTGCGGGAAACGCGTTCGAGGAGACCGTCGAGCGACTGCTGCGGGCCATCAAGCTCGGGGTCGTGCCGCCGGGGGATCGGTTACCGGCCGAACGCGAGCTGGCCGTACGGCTCGGCATCAGCCGGGTCACGCTGCGCGAGGCGATCAAGTACCTCGCCGACGCCGGCTACCTCCAGGTGCGCCGCGGCCGGTACGGCGGCGCCTTCGTGATCTACCGGGAGGCCGGCGCCGAACCCGCCGACCTGCGAAAGGCCGTCGCCGACATGGGACAGGGCCTCGCCGACGCGCTCGACTTCCGGATGGCGGTCGAGTGCGGCGCGGCCCAGGTCCTCGCCGCGGCCACGCTCACCACGCACCAGCGCGACACCCTCTGCCGCCGCCTGGCCGACGTCAACGGATCCGGCCCGGACGACTACCGCCGCCTGGACACCGCCTTCCACCTGTCGATCGCCGAACTCACCGGCTCCACGCTGCTGGCCGGCGCGTGCGCCGACGCGCGCCTTCGGGTGGCCCACCTGCTCAACGCGATCCCGATCCTGCAGACCAACATCGACCACGCCGCCGTCCAGCACCGGGCCATCGTCACGGCGATCCTGGACGGTGACCCGGCGGCGGCCTACCGCGCGGTCGCCGAGCACCTGGAGGCCACCGCCGCGTTGCTGCGCGGATTCCTGGCCTAGCGGATTCCCGGCCTGACGGACGTCCGCACCGCCCGCCGGACCGGCCTACCATCGAAGGCGGGCGATAAATGGGGGACTGGTTCGCGGCACGCATCGTGGACAGCGGCAGGCTGCCGCTGTTCTGCTTCTTCGCGGCGTTGATCCTGGCGTTCGTGTTCACCCGCATCAATGTGCGGCTGATCCGGGCCCGGGTGCGCTGGTGGTTCTCCAACGTCAACGTGGGCGACGTCCACGTCCACCACGTCGTGTTCGGCGTGGTGCTGATGCTCTTCGGCGGTGTGTCCGGGCTGGTCGTGGCGGAGGGCTCGGTGGGCTGGCACGCGGTCACCGCGGCCGTCTTCGGTGTCGGCGCGGCGCTGGTGCTCGACGAGTTCGCGCTGATCCTGCACCTGCGCGACGTCTACTGGTCGGAGGAGGGCAGGGCCTCGGTCGACGCCGTCTTCGTGGCCGTCGCGGTCACCGGCATGCTGCTCATCGGGCTGCGCCCGCTGGCCTGGGAGCTACCCGAGCCGCTGAGCACGCTGCCGTTCTTCGCGCCCGGCGTCCTGGTGGCGAACCTGCTGCTCGCGGTCGCCACGCTGCTCAAGGGCAAGATCTGGACCGGGCTGGTGGGGCTGTTCGTGCCGGTGTTGCTGGTCGTCGGCGCGGTACGGCTGGCCCGCCCCGCATCGCCGTGGGCGCGCTGGTCCTTCGCCCCCGAAGCGCGCCGGCCCAACCCCGGCAAGATGGCCCGCGCGCTACGCCGCGAACAACGCTGGCGGCACCCGGTGATCCGTGCCAAGATCGCCGTTCAGGAGTTCGTCTCCGGCCGTCACGACCTGCCCTCGCCGCGCCGGATCAAGCGGCACTGAGGCACGGCGGGGACCGTGCGCCGGATTTTTCGGGGGAAACGCTTTCCGGTCGTCCGATTATCCGAAAGGGCAGGCATGCCGCGAGACGCCACACTCGAAGATGTCGCCCGGAGGGCGGGAGTGTCACTGGCCACCGCCTCACGCGTGCTCAACGGCAGTACCCGCCAGGTGGGCAAGGTCCTGCGCGAACGCGTCCAGCGCGCCGCGACCGAGCTCGGCTACACCACCAACCGCGCGGCCCAGGCCCTGGCCCGCAGCGCCAGCGACGTCCTCGGCCTGGTGGTCCACGATCTGTCCGACCCGTACTTCGCCGAGATCGCCAACGCGGTCGTGCGCACCGCCGACGCCCGGGGCCTGACGGTCATGGTCGGCACCACCTTCCGCGACCCCGAGGCCGAGATCGGGTACGTCGCCACGCTGCGCGCCCAGCGGGTGCGGGCCATCGTGCTCGCGGGCAGCCGCACCGATGACGAGGCGGTGACCCTGCGGCTGCGCACCGAACTCGGCCGGTTCGCCGCGAGCGGCGGCCGGGCCGCGGTGATCGGCCAGGACCTGCTGGGTGTGGACACCCTCGTGCCCGCCAACCGCACCGGCGCGCGGGCGCTCGCCGTCGCGCTGGCCGGGCTCGGCCACACCCGCTTCGCCGTGCTGTCCGGCCCGCCGGGGCTGGTCACCGCCGCCGACCGCCTCGCCGGGTTCGCCGAAGGGCTCGCCGCGCTGGGCCTGCCGCCGCCGCGGGCGGTGCCCGGCGCGTTCGACCGCGACGGCGGGTACGCCGCGGCGGCCCGGCTGTGGTCCGAGGGCACCGACGTGACCTGCCTGTTCGCGGTCAACGACGTGATGGCGACCGGGGCGCTCGCCGCGCTGCGCACGGCCGGCGCGGACGTGCCCGGCGAGATCTCCGTCGCGGGGTTCGACGACATCCCCACCCTGCGCGATCTCACCCCCGGGCTCACGACCGTGCGTTTGCCGCTGGCCGGCATGGGGAGACGTGCCGTCGAACTGGCGCTGGGCACCGAGGCCGTGGCCACCGAGTCCGTCGCCGCCGAGGTCGTCATCCGCGAGAGCACCAGGAGGCTGCCATGACGGCACCGTGGCCACTGGCCGTGTCCACCCTCGGCATGCCGGGCGCGGGGTTGCAGGACGCCTGCCTGATCGCCGTGATGGGGCGCTGCGACGGGCTGGAACTGCGCGCGCATCCCGACACCGGCGTCCACGCGGGGATGGGCCAGCCGGAGCGGGCCAGGGCGCGCGGCCTGCTGGCCCGCTCCCGGCTGCGGGCGGCGGCGATCTCCGGATACGTGCGCATCGCGGCCGGCGGGCCGGACGAGTCCGTGCTCGGCGCGCTGCGCGCCGATGTGAGCCTGGCCGCCGATCTTGGGGCGCCCTTCGTCCGGGTGTTCCCCGGCGGGGACGGCTCGGAGGACGACGAACGGGCCGCGCGGCGGCTGCGCGCCATCGCGCCGCACGCGCTCGCGACGGGCGTGCGGGTGCTGGTCGAGACGCACGACTCACACCCCACGGGCGCGGCCGTACGACGGCTCCTCGCGGCGGCGGACGAGCCCGGCGCGACCGGGGCCGTCTGGGACACCCTGCACACCTGGCGAGCGGGCGAGACCCCGGCGCAGACGTACGCCGCCCTGCGCGACCACCTGGGCTACGTGCAGATCAAGGACGCGGCCTCCGCCGAGGACCCCACCCCGGTCCCGCTCGGCGAGGGCGGCGTGCCCCTGGACGCCGTCCACGACACCCTGTCCGAGGCCGGCTACGACGGCTGGATCTCCCTGGAGTGGGAACGCACCTGGTACCCCGAAATCCCCCCGATCGAGGACATCATCCCTGCCGCCCGCACCTGGACGGCCCGATGACCCTCAGTGGGCATACTGTGACCATGCCAGACGCGCTCCCATCCCGCACCAGCGGACTCACAAGGCGGGTCCCGCCCTCCCCGGACGCCCTGCATGGTCCGTCCAGCGGCGTCGTCGAGCCTCCGCCGCACCTGGCGTGGTCCGGCCTCACGCGCTTCGACCTCGCCGACCGCCGGCTGCGCATGAGCATGTACCGCACGGTGATCACCGGCGGCGGCGGACAGGACGCGGAGACCTACCTCAACGCCGGCCTGCTCGCCGCGGACTGGCCCTTGCTGCGGATAGGCCTGGGACCGGGCTACCGGAACGCGTGGGAGACCATGATGCGGGGGCTCGGGCCGGATGGATGAACTGAGGCTTCCGGAGTTCCATGAGCGGCTGGTGTCCGTGCTGTCGCCCATCGCCGAGCGACATGGCCTGGCCCTGGCCGGAGGGCACGCCATGATGGCGCACGGGCTCGCCGAGCGGCCGGGGGAGAGCCTGCGGTTCGCGGTGACGGGGGAGGAGCAGCCGGCCGGGGTGGCCTGGGCGGCCGGTGAGGCGTGCCGGGCGGCGGGGTTTGAGGTGGGCGATCTGGAGTCGGGGCCGAGGGCGTCCCTGCTGCTGGTCACCGAGCCGGTCACCGGGCAGACCTGCCGCCTCGCGCTGCTGCGCGAGGCCCTTCAGGCCGCCCCCGTCAGGTGCGGCGATATCGCCGTCGTGGCGCTTCCCGACGCGATCGGCCTGCGGCTGCGCGATCTCCACGAGCGGGGGCTGGCCCGCGACTTCCGCGACGCGGCGGAGGCGGGCCGGCTCTACCCGTTCCGCGAGCTGGAGCATCTGGCCCGCCTGCACGACGAGGACTTCTCCCTGGAGGACCTCGTCATGCGCCTGGAAGGCGTCGATCTGGTGGCCGACACCGGCTTCGTGGCCCTCGGCGTCCCGGAGGAGCGGGTGGACGAGATCAGGCGGTTCGCGTACGCGTGGGCCGATGACATCAAGTTGCGCAGGGCCGAGGACGGCGACCTCGACCCCGCGACCGACTTCGACCTGCCCGCCGTGGACGACTGACTCAGACCGCCCCCATCAGGCTGCGCACCGCCAGGCCCGCGCCGAGCAGGAACACCATCGCGGCGGTCCCCAGCGGCGCGAACCGCGACAACCAGGCCCCTGGTGTGGTCAGCAGCCGGTGGGAGACCTTGACCAGCAGCAGGCCGGCGGCCGTGAGCGTGACGGCCATGCCGAACCCGTAGGCGGCGACGAGCGCCACCCCGAACCACGTACGGCCGAGCCCGATGGCCCCCAGCAGTACGACGAGGGCCGACGGACTGGGCACCAGCCCGCCCGCGATCCCCATCCCCACCAACCCCCGCCGCGAAGGCCCGTGCCCATGACCGTGTCCATGTCCATGGCCGTGCCCGTGACCATGCCCGTGACCATGCCCGACGTCGTGGCGGCGACGGTGCAGCGCGGACCGCAGCAGGCCGAGCCCGATGGCGGCGATCAGCACGCCGCTCGCCGCGCCCAGCCACCCCAGCACCGCCTCGCCCGCCAGCGCGGAGAACGCGCTCAGCAACAGCCCCACCACGATCACCCCCGCCGTGTGGGTGGCGGTGACCGTCGCGCCGACGATCAGGGCGTCCCTGCGCCGGCCGTGCCGCCCGGCGAGGTAGGCGGCCATGATCGTCTTGCCGTGCCCCGGGATCAGCGCGTGCCCCGCGCCGAGCACCGCCGCCAGCAGCACGGCGAGCAGCCCCAGCGGCACGGTCAGCGTCCCGGCCCCCGTCAGCGAGGTGAACGTCCGGTCGATCGACGCCAGCGCGTCCCCCAGCGGCCCGGCCGCGAGCGGCCCCGGCAGCGGCGCGCCCGCCGCCGTCCCCGTGCCCGGCACGACCGAAAGCCGTGCCGAACGCTGGTCGGGCGGACTGGACAGCAGATCCTCCGGATAGGCCCGCAGGCCGCCGCTGACGCTCACGGCCGGCGCCGAGGACGCCGCCAGCCGTACGCCCTGCGGCACGGCGGTGACCTCGCGCCAGCCGATCCGGTCGGTCAGGAAGTCGTCGGCGAACTCCACCGACGCGCGCCCGGAAAGGTCCGCGGGCGCGGTGAGGCGGCAGGTGAGCCTGCTGGTCGAAAGCCCGCCCTGGCCCGGCTCGTAGGCGAACGCGGACCCCGAGACCCGCCACGGGACGGCCGTCCCGTCCACCGTCAGGCGCTGCGCCCGGGACAGTTCGGCGCACCGCGCGGCGGCGTAGCGCCCGGTCCCCGACGCGGACACCTGAGGGGCCGCCTGCAACGTGGGCAGCTCGGCGGCGTCCACCACCGCGACGTTCTCCACCCGGTCCGGCAGCACCCGCAGCCCGTTGTAGTGGTTGACGGTGAAGTCGCCGAGCGGATGCGCGGCCAGCGCGGCGGCCAGCACCAGCGCGATCACGACGGCCTGCCGAGCGCGGGCAGCCTCGGATCGAACGCCGGATCGTAGCTCCGCGCCAGCTTCGCCGAACGGCGGGCGGCGGCGTCCTTGCCCAGCGCCCGCTCGATCTCGGCCCGGTGGTGGCGGGCCAGCGCGTTGCGCCACCCGGTCGCGGTGGCCTGCCGCGCGTACGGCAGCGCCTCCGCCGACCGGCCCGCCCGGTGCAGCGCCCAGGCCAGGGCGTCGGCGGCGGCGAGGTTGGGGTTGCGCGTGTGTTCGGCCCGCGCGTGCCGTACGGCGAGCGCCGGGTCCCCGTGGTCGGCCTCGTACTCCGCCCACGTCAGGTCATCGCGCACCCCTGAGGCCGCGGCCAGGTCGCGGATCGCGCGCAGCAGCCGCCACTGTTCCGCCGGGTCCCGCCCGGCCGCCGCCAGCACCTCCGCGTACTCGATAACGTGCTGTTCCAGCGGCAGCCGCGCCACGACCGTGCGGTAGAGCCCGGCGGCCTCGCCGAGCCGCCCGGCCAGCGCGGCGGCCCTGGCCTTGCCCGCCAGCGCCGGGATGTAGGAGGGGTAGGCGGCGAGCGCGCGGTCGTACTCCGCCCCCGCCGCGCGCAGGTCGCCCGAGCGCAGCGCCAGCTCGCCCAGCCGGTGCCGGCAGTAGGCGATGTCGGCGGGGAAGAACGCGTCGCGCACGGCCGACCGCAGCATGGCCCGCGCCTCGCCGAGGTCGCCGCGCAGTTCGGCCGCGTAGGAGGCGCGGGTGAAGGCGGCCACGCCGGGGCGCAGGCCCATCATCGCCTTGATCGCCCGGTCGGCGTCGGCGAGCCGGCCGAGCTGGGTGTAGGCGTCGGCGAGCACGCCGTAGCCGCCGGGACCATGCGGGTTGGCCCGCGTGGCGGCGGTGGCCAGGCGTACCGCCCCGGCGAAGTCGTGCCGCCCGGCGGCGAGCGCGGCCTGCCCGGTGAGCGCGGCGGCGTTGCCGGGGGCCAGGCGCAGGGAGGTGGCCAGCGCGCGTTCGGCCCTGGGGTAGTACCCGGGGTCGGCGGTCAGCCTGGCCTGCTCCACGTGCGCCGACCCGAGGGCCGCCCACGCCTGGTGGTCCTTGGGCAGCCGGGCGAGGCGGGCCCGCAGCGCGGCGACCGTGCGTTCGAGGTCGGCGGCCGAGCCCGCGGGCCGTTCGGCCGCCGCGGGCGCGGCGGTGGCGGGTGGCGGCGAGGAGGAGGAGGGGATGAGCATGGCGACGGCGGTCAGTGTCCCGGCGACCGCGATCGCCGCGATCGGCAGCGCGGCCTTGCGTGTCGGTTTCATGTCGGCCCGGTCCGAGGTCGGTGAAAGAAGACGGGCGGCGGGGCCCGCCGGGTGGGCGGGCCCCGCGGCACGGGTCAGTTCTTGTTGACGGCCTTGTTGCTGGGCAGCGGGATGTAGGGGAAGGTCGCCCCGAACGGCTTGTCGTTCTTGTCCACCTTGTCGCCCGCCTTGAGCGCCTGGACGATCTCGCCGGTGCGGGCCGCGCCCTCCAGCGCCTGCAACTCGATGTCCAGCACGTCGTCCGCCAGCCGGCGGCCGTTCGGGAAGCCCGCCAGGTCGCCGGCCAGCACGCCGAGCCGGTCGGGGTCCTTGCTCGGCGGGATCGAGGTGTTCAGCCGCAGCATCTCCGAGGGGCGGAACTTGCCCGGGTTCGCGTCCTTGTTGAGGATCTGCGAGTTGAGGTCGGCCTTGATCGGGCCGTTCCGCTTGGCGATCCCGGTCAGGAAGATCTGCACGAGGTCATCGCGCGGGGTGGCCGGGGCCTTGATGCCGTAGACGGACTCGATGAGCCGCGGTACCTCGGGGTCGGTGACCCGCTTGACCAGCGCGGGCACGCCGGCGTCCTTGGCCGGGGGCAGGGCGTTGAAGGCGTCCTTCAGCCCGGCGGGCACCACGACCTCGTTGACCAGCGGGTTGCCGAGCCGGGACACCTGGACGAAGCCGTCGCTGCCCTTCTTGTCGGTGGTGGACCAGACGCCGATGACCGGGTTGCGGGTGGCGTCGCCCTTCAGTGCGAGTTCGTCGGCGGGCACCTGGAGGGCCAGCGTGTGGACGTTGTAGCCCTTGGTGGTGTCCTGCCCGACCTCCGAAAGGTCGCCTCCGTAGAGCAGGTCGAAGATCCGCAGGTCCAGGAAGAACGCCTCGTCGGACTGGCCGGCGAAGGTCTTCCCGCCGCCGGGCAGCCCGGTGATCGCCTGCGCGCGCAGGGTGCCGTAGTTGGGCATGGACGCCGGGCCGACGTTGCTCGGCGCGACCACTCCGTCCGACACGAGGGTCTTGGTGCCCGACTCGGTGATCCGCTTGAGGCTGTAGAGCTGCCGGTAGAGCAGGTTGGGGTCGTCCAGCGAGGTGACGGGCCCGTTGTTGTAGAGGAACGTGGTGTTGCCGCGCCGGTCCTGCTCGCGGAACGTCCACTGGTAGGTGACGTCGGGCTTGGCGTCACCATCGTTGTCGATCTTGATGGTGTACCTGGAGTCGTTGTCGAACGTGTAGAAGTTGGGCCCGCCCTGCGGTTCCTCGAACGGGATCCAGTTGGCCAGCAGCGTCACCGTGTCCGGCTTGTCAGGGCTGACGAAGGCGTACACGTCGGTGTTGTCGTTGCGCGGGTCACCGGCGATGCCGGGGGCCTCGCGGTGGGAGGACGCGGTGCCGGTGTCGGCGCGGAGCAGGCCGATGGAGGAGACGGCCAGCGCCCCCGCCAGGCCCAGCCCGATGAGTGCGCGCCGATCGATCCGTAAATGCATGTCGGTTCGGTCCCTTCGACCAGAATGCGACCGGCCGCAGCCGGCCGCCGGACTTGCGACGAGGTCCGGCCGGGTCCTCGACCGGCTATTCGGCGCTCCGAATCCCGTGGATCGAACCGATCATGTTCTGTTCCGCGGCCGGGCTACCCGGCGTTGCCCGCCATCGCCTCCCCGCTCGCCACGAACTGCGTGGTGGCCAGCTCGCGGTACAGGTCGTCGGCGGCCACCAGTTCGGCGTGGCTGCCCGTGGCGCGGGCCCGGCCCGCCTCCAGGACCACGATCTGCCGGGCGCTGGTCACGGTGGACAGCCGGTGGGCGATCACCAGCACGGTGGTGGTGGCCGCGACCTCATCGATCACCTCGCGCAGCCGAAGCTCGTTGACCGCGTCCAACTGGGAGGTGGCCTCGTCCAGCAACAGCACCCGGGGCCTGCGCAGCAGCGCCCTGGCGATGGCGACCCGCTGCCGCTCGCCGCCGGACAGCATCTGGCCGCGGTGGCCGACCTGCGTTTCCAGGCCCTCGGGCAGGCGGTCGACCAGGTCGGTGAGCTGGGTGCGGGCGATCACCGCGGCCACCTCGTCCTGGGTCACCTCGGGCGCGCCGAACAGCAGGTTCTCCCGCAGCGACCCGGCCAGCACCGGCGTGTCCTGCTCGACGTAGCCGAGCGCGGCCCGCAGTTCGGGCAACGGGATGTCGCGCAGTTCCCTGCCGTCGAGCGTGATCGACCCGGCGTCCGGCTCATAGAAGCGTTCCAGCAGCGCGAACATCGTCGACTTCCCCGCCCCGGAAGGCCCGACGAGCGCGGTCATGCTGCCCGCGGGCACCTCGAAGGACACCCCGTCCAGCGCGGGGGAGCGGTCCTCGGTGTAGGAGAAGCGCACGTCGGTGAAGGTCAGCGCGGCGGGAGCGGTACCTGTGGGCGCGGCCGGTTCGCCCGGCGTGAGCGACTCCACCTCCAGCTCCTCCACCTGCCGCAGCCGGGTCACCGCGGCGAGTCCGGTCTGCAACTGGGTGGCGCCCTCCACCAGCATCGAGATCGGCCCGGTCAGGTAGAACAGGTACAGCAGGAACGCGATCAGCGCCGAGACCTCCAGCGTGCCCGACGCCACCCGCAGCCCGCCGACCCCGAGCACGGCCAGGAAGGAGAGCTGGACACCGAGCCAGGTGGCGGTGCCGGCGATGGAGTTCCAGCCGGCCGCGGTGACGCCCTTGCGCCAGGCGCGCTGCGCGGCCCCGCGCACGGCCTCGGTCTCCCGCTCCTCGGCCCCGGCGGCCTTGACCGTGCGGAACGCCTGTAGCGCCCGGTCCAGCACGGCGCCCATCTCGCCCAGCGCCTCCTGCGCCTGGGTGGTGGCCCTGCCGATGCGCGGGAAGACGAACAGCGCCATCGTGGCGACCACCGTCAGCACGCCCAGCGTGACGCCGAGCAGCACGACGTCCATGAACCCCATCAGCACGACGCATCCGGCCAGCATGAACAGCGCGGTGATCCCGTTGGTGACGCCTCCGGTGCAGACCGCGCGCAGCAGGGTGGTGTCGGCGGTGACCCTGGAGATCAGGTCGCCGGGCTTGAGCCGGTCCACGTCGGGGACGCGCAGCCGCAGCATCCGGCCGACCAGCCCCAGCCGGGCGCTGAGCACGATCGACTCCGCGGTGCGTTCCAGGACGAACGTCCCCGCCGCCGAGAGCGTGGCCCCGAAGAGCACCAGCACGGTGAGCATGAGGATGGGACCGGTGAGCGAGGCCCCCGAGCCGAACGCGTCGATCACCGACTTGGCCACCAGCGGCTCGGCGAGCCCGGCGATGCCGCCGACGAAGCCGAGCAGACCACCGGCGACAAGAGGCCATTTGCGCGGTTTGATGTGGGTGAGGAGAAGCCGCCACGACCCTTTGGCGATCGGGGTGGCGGGGGCGGGTTCCGCGAGGGTGCCGTTCACAAATCGGTCAACGGGTCCCATCATCGGTGGCGTTCCGCGACCGCGGGAAGTTCGTTACAAAGTCGGGGGCGAGTCAGCCCAAAGTATGAGGCGGGGTGGGTGATGTCGGCGATTGGCCGGCCGGCAAACCGGGAACGGCGGTGGTTGCGAAGCCTCTCCTTCGCGAGACGGGGGCCATGCCCCGGGGCGTGCGCCCGGGCAGGCGGCCGTGAGGGGCATCCCCGCCGGAGACCCCGACCGGGGATGCCCCCCCGTAGTCGAATTCGGACACTTACGTAAGATCCGGATACGGAGCCCCGACTCCTCGACGGAGAGGACCCAACCATGACGACCGGCAGTACGACGGTGCGCGCCCCGCGCGGCACCACGCTCACCGCGAAGAGCTGGCCCCAGGAGGCCGCCCTTCGCATGATCCAGAACAACTTGGACCCGGAGGTGGCCGAGCACCCCGAGCAGCTCGTCGTCTACGGCGGTTCGGGCAAGGCGGCCCGCGACCGCGCCTCCTTCCAGGCCATCCTGCGCACCCTGACCACGCTCGGCGACGACGAGACGCTGCTGGTGCAGTCCGGTCGGCCGGTCGGCGTGATGCGCACCCACGAATGGGCCCCGAGGGTCCTCATCGCCAACTCCAACCTGGTCCCCGACTGGGCCAACTGGGAGGAGTTCCGGCGGCTGGAGGCGGCCGGGCTGACCATGTACGGCCAGATGACCGCGGGCTCGTGGATCTACATCGGCACGCAGGGCATCCTCCAGGGCACCTACGAGACCTTCGCCGCCGTCGCCGCCAAGCGGTTCGGCGGATCGCTGGCGGGCACGATCACGCTCACCGCGGGCCTCGGCGGGATGGGCGGCGCGCAGCCGCTCGCCGTGACCATGAACGGCGGCGTGGCCGTCTGCATCGACTGCGACCCGCGTTCGATCGAGCGCCGGATCGAGCACGGCTACCTCGACGTACGGGCCTCCTCGCTGGCCGAGGCGATGCGGCTGGCCGAGGAGGCGCGCGCCGAGCGCCGCCCGCTGTCGATCGGCGTGGCCGCCAATGCCGCCGAGGCGGTTCCCGAGCTGCTGGCCGGCGGCGCGCAGATCGACATCGTCACCGACCAGACCAGCGCGCACGACCCGCTGATGTACCTCCCGCTCGGCGTCGCGTTCGAGGACATGGCCAGGGAGCGGGACAAGGACCCGGCCGGGTTCACCGCCAGGGCCCGTGAGTCGATGGCCCGCCACGTCGAGGCGATGGTCGGCTTCCAGGACGCCGGGGCCGAGGTCTTCGACTACGGCAACTCGATCAGGGGCGAGGCGCAGCTCGCGGGCTACACCCGCGCCTTCGACTTCCCCGGGTTCGTGCCCGCCTACATCCGGCCGCTGTTCTGCGAGGGCAAGGGCCCGTTCCGGTGGGCCGCGCTGTCCGGTGACCCCAAGGACATCGCCGCCACCGACCGGGCCGTGCTGGAGCTGTTCCCCGACAACGAGCCGCTGGCCCGATGGATCCGGATGGCCCAGGAGAAGGTCCACTTCCAGGGCCTGCCCGCGCGCATCTGCTGGCTCGGGTACGGCGAGCGGCACCTGGCCGGGGAACGCTTCAACGACATGGTCGCCTCCGGCGAGCTACAGGCCCCTGTGGTGATCGGCCGGGACCACCTCGACTGCGGTTCGGTGGCCTCCCCCTACCGGGAGACCGAGGGAATGCTCGACGGCTCCGACGCCATCGCCGACTGGCCGCTGCTGAACGCCATGATCAACGTGGCCTCCGGGGCCTCGTGGGTGTCCATCCACCACGGCGGCGGGGTCGGCATCGGCCGCTCCATCCACGCCGGGCAGGTCACCGTGGCCGACGGCACCGCGCTGGGCAGGGAGAAGCTGACCAGGGTGCTGACCAACGACCCCGGCATGGGCGTGATCCGCCACGTGGACGCCGGCTACGACTCCGCCGCCGAGGTGGCCAGGGAGCGCCAGGTCAGGGTGCCGATGAGCGAATGATTCTGGGTGGTCAGGAATGACCGGTGAGCCTCGCGTGTTCGCTGTTACGTGGGCGAGGGACTGCAGAAGCTTTTCAACGGCAGGAAAATGTCGCCCGTTCAGCGGCGTATCGCGCGGTACCTCACGAGTCACCTGACCGAGGCGGTCTTTCTGTCCAGCGTGGAGCTGGCCGAGCGGGCCGGGGTCAGCCAGCCGTCGGTGACGAGGTTCGCCATGGTGCTCGGCTTCGCCGGCTATCCCGAGCTGAGGCAGGCACTGCGTCCGCTGGCGCTGGGCGGCGAGGAGGCCACCGGCCCCGCCGCCCAGCCGGCGCACGGCGAGGCGCGCCACTGCGCGGGAGTGGAGGCGGAACTGCGCAATCTCTCCGCCGTCCACGAGCGGCTGTGCGCGGAGGAGGGCGACGGCCTGGGGGAGCGGATCGGCGACCTGGGCGGGGCGCTGGCGGCGGGCGAGCCGCTGCCGGTCCTCGGGCTGCGCGCGTCGGCTGGGCTGGCCACCACGTTCTGCCACTACGCCAGACGGGTCCATCCCGACGTGCGGATGCTCACCCACGGCGGCTCGGAGCTGGCCGAGGGCCTGCATTCGGCCCGCCGGGCGGGCGCCGAATGGGTGCTCGCGGTGATGCTGCCCCGCTATCCGGCCGAGGCGGTCCGGGCGCTGGCCTACGCCGACCGGCTGGGCCTGCGGATCGCCGCCATCACCGACCGGCCCGCGGTGCCCTTCCCGGCCGAGGTCGTGCTCGACGCGCCGGTGGCCGACCGCCCGGCCGCCGGGTCGCACGCGGCGCCGATGGCCCTGGCGATGGCGCTGGTGGAGGCGATGGCCGAGGCGGCCCCGCTGCGCACCGGCGCGCGGCTTTCCGAACTGGACCGGATGGCCGAGGAGACCGGCGAGTTCTACGTGGACTAGACCCGGCGCGCCCGGCGGCGGAGCGGTTCCTCGCGCGCCGGGCATCGCCGCTCACCGCCCCTCCGCGACCGACGTCTGCGCCAGCCCCAGGTAGCGGGCGGGCGAACGGGAGCGCAGGTACAGCGCCCGGGCGACCCCCGCGACGACGGCGACCACGCCGATGCCGACGATCACGATGTTGGCCGCCGCGCCCGCCCCCGTCAGCAGCGGCAGGTTCACCAGGACCAGCACCAGCACCACGGCAAGGGCCGCGAAGCTGAGGCCCGGCGCGACGGTCGTCCGGAAGATCCCCGTCTCCGGGGCGTTCGCGCGCAGGAACCGGATCACCGCGAGGCTGCACAGCGCCCACAGGGTGATGATGCCGAGGAATCCGAGGGCGCTGCCCCACAGCAGCAGGCCCAGGTAGGGGTCCAGCCCGAAGATCGCGAACGCGCCGACGACCGCCGCCGCGATGGCGGTCTGGAGCAGGCCGGCCGCCCAGGGGGCCTTGGTCCGCGGGTCGGTACGGCCCAGCCCGCGCGGCAGCAGACCTTCGCGGCCGAGCGCGTAGAAGTAGCGGTTGGCCGCGTTGTGCAGCGCCAGCAGGGCGGCGAACGCGCTGGTCAGCAGCAGGACGTTCATCACCTCGACGATCGGGCCCGGCACGTTGGCGGTGAAGACCGCGACCACCAGGCCGACCGGGTCGGCCTGGGCGGCGGCGGCGATGTTCGCGGAGCCGTAGTCGATGACCACGATCCAGGTGACGAACGCGTAGAAGACGGCGATGAAGCCGACGGCGAGGTAGGTGGCCCGCCGTACGGTCCTGATGCCGCCGCGCGCCTCCTCGCTGAAGATGGCGGTCGCCTCAAAACCCATGAAGGCCCCGGCGACCAGCGCGAACATCGCCGCGTTGGCGGGGGCGAACACGGTCGCGGGAGAGAACGACGTGGCCGACCAGTCGGTGATGCCGCCCCTGGCCAGGACGCACACCACGAGGATGACCAGGACGGCGATCTCCAGGATCAGCAGGACGCCGAGGACCCGGGCGTTGGTGTGGATGCCCCGGTAGCCGAGCCAGGCGACGAGGACGAGGGCGACCAGCGCGAACACGTACCACGGCGCGTCAAGCCCGGTGTACTTGGTGAACGTGGTGCCGGCGTAGACGCCGAGCGCGCCGTACGTGCTGATCTGCAGGCCGTTGTAGGCGACCACCGCCAGCATGGCCGCGCCGGAGCCCGCCGGGCGGCCGAGCCCGCGGGAGATGGTCGCATAGAACGCCCCGGCGTTTCGGACATAGCGGCTCATGGTCATGAAACCGACGGCGAACAGCGCCATCACCACGCCCGCCACCAGGTAACCGCCGGGAACGGCCACCCCGCCCTTGAGGAAGTGCAGCGGGGCGACGGCGACGATGAGCGTCAGGGGCGCCAGGGCGGCCAGGACGGTGAACACGAGGTCCTTGGTGCCCATGGCGTCGCCCGCCAGGGCGTTCGCGGATCTCGGCTTGATCACGGGATTCGGCATCTGTTCGCTCCTCCCTGTGCTAGGTACGGTACCCGCAGGTCAGAGGCCCTTTCCCGGCCCTGCCGCACCGAACCGGCGCAGCACGTTGTGCGCGATGCGTTCGGCGAACGGGTCGCCGAGGCCCAGCACGTGCGGCCACTCGGTGGACCCGCCGTTGAAGACCTCGCCCGCGCCGCGGGTGAACGCGGCGATCATCCCCGCGCCGCGCATCTCGCCCTCGTGGACGTAAGCGGGCAGGTCGTCGCCGAGGCCGGCGTTGTAGTTGTAGACCTCCTCCTCGGGCCCGCCGATCGGCACCCGCCCGCCGAAGCGGTCCTCCTCCCCGCGCACGGCGGGCGCGAGGGCCAGGATCTCCAGCGTCTCCGGCGCGCCGTCCTCGAACGTCGGGTACGGCAGCCCGCGCCGGAAGGTGTACTCCACCGAGTCCAGCTCGAAAGCCGCCAGGAACGACGGCGGGCCGCCGAGCAGGTCGCCGTAGTACAGGTCGGTGCCCGCCATGGCCCAGTGGCCCGGCCGGTAGACGGTGAAGCCGCCGGAGGAGCGGGGGGCCGCCACGCCGTACCGGTTGTAGATCCCGCCGAGGCCGTTGAGCCCCATCGTCGTCGCGCCGGGCCTGCCGACCGACCTGGCCTCCCACACGGTCGTGGCCAGGTGCGGCGTCTCCCGGGCGGCCGGGTCGGCGGAGGGCAGGCGGTAGCAGTACTGGGTGTTGCCGTCGTCGCTGAGCCGTACCTGCCACTGGTAGTTCCCGGCGAACCTGGCCAGCCCGCCTCCGGCGTCCACGAACGCGTCGACGGTGTCGCGCATCCGCCAGGACCAGTACTCGTCATGGCCGACGATCACCGCGCAGGCGTATCCGTCCAGGGCGGCGGGGTCGAAGTGCAGGTCGTGCTGGGTGAGGTAGTCGAGTTCGTAGCCGTTGCGCTCGGCCCACAGCGCGAAGTGCCGCTCGTAGGTGGCCCAGAAGGCGTCGGCGTGGTGACGGCTGTAGCCGGTCAGCCGCGCCCACTCATAGGAGGGGTAGCGCGGCGCGCCGTACATCGGCAGTGATCCGGTGGCGGCCTCCCGGGGCGCGCCGGGCGGCTTGCGGATCATGCCGCGGGCGATCGGCCGCAGGGTGGAGGCGAGCGGCGATCCGGCGTCGTGCCGCGGGTCGTCGCCGAGGCCCCGGTAGTGGTTGGCCCCGCCCCAGTCGTTGTAGGCCAGCATCGTGCCGGTGGTCAGCACCAGCACGGCCCGCGCCCGCCGCCGCGGCGGGGCCTTGACCACGAAGAAGTGCTCGCGTTCCCACAGCTCGCCGTCCGACGTGGTCGCCCGGACGGTGACGATGTAGAAGCCGCTGCGCCAGTCGGCGGGGATCTCCAGCTCCGCCCCGGCGGGCCAGTCGCAGCCCGTGGCGTAGGCGTCGGCCGGCGCCTCGAAGCGCCCCGCGGTGAGTCTTCGGCGTGCCCACACCACCTTGGGTGCGAGGCCGTCCCTGACCACCTCCAGATCGAAGGACGGGACGCTCGCGCTGAGGTGGAACCGGACCGTCTCGCCGGGAAAGTAGGCGAACTTGTCGGTGTAACACCAGACCTCCGCCGCCCCCGGTTCGGCGAAGGCCCGTTCAGACGGCCACCCCTTCGGTGACCAGGCGAAGGCGGCCGGCAGTCTGACCTGCCTGTTCATGTCACTCACCCATCCGACCCTACGAACACGCGCCCGCCCGGCGAGGCATGACGCGCCCGCCGCCGGGGAGGGGAGAGTCCGGTTTCCGGTTTGGGGTGAAGGTCCGCTCTGCGGATGTGATGTACCTCATGGGGTGTTCTGTCCTCCCAGATGGGCGCGGTCTACCCTTGGGCGCATGATCGGGACACCGCCGCAAGGCGATTGAGGGGATCGGCGATGGAGTTCGACGGTATGTGGGCGGCGGTGGCCGATGTGGGACGGGACGCGCGGGGAGGTTACCTGCGGGACGCCTGGTCGGCGGCCGATCTCGAACTGCGCGAGTGGTTCCGGCAGGAGGCCGGGCGGCGCGGCCTCGACCTGCGGGAGGACCGCAACGGGAATCTGTGGGCGTGGTGGGGCGACCCGGAGGCGCGGCCGGGAGTGGTGACCGGGAGCCACCTGGACTCGGTACGGCAGGGCGGCGCCTATGACGGGCCGCTCGGGGTCGTGTCCGCGTTCGCGGCGATCGACCTGCTGAGGAAACGGGGGGTGCGGCCCGGCGTACCGCTCGGGGTGGCCTGCTTCTCCGACGAGGAGGGCGCCAGGTTCGGCGTGCCGTGCATGGGGTCGCGGCTGCTCACCGGCGTGGTCGAGCCGGACCGGGCGCGCGGGCTGACCGACGACGACGGCGACACCATGGCCGACGTACTGCGCCGGGCGGGCCGCGACCCGGCCGCCCTCGGCGCCGACCCCGAGACGCGCCGCCACATCGGGGCCTTCGTGGAACTGCACGTGGAACAGGGCCGGGCCCTGGTCGACATGGACGCGCCCATCGGCGTGGCCACCTCCATCTGGCCGCACGGCCGCTGGCGGCTGGACTTCGCCGGCCGCGCCGACCACGCGGGCACCACGCGGCTGGCCGACCGCGACGACCCGATGATCCCGTTCGCCGAGGCGGTCCTTTCGGCCAGGACGGCCGCCGAGCGGCGCGGGGTGGTCGCCACCGTGGGCAAGGTCCGGGTCTCGCCGGGCAGCGCCAACGCGATCCCCGGGCACGTCACCGCCTGGCTGGACGTCAGGGGCGAGGACGAACACGCGGTACGCGACCTGGTCGCCGAGGTCGGCGCGGGCGCGCGGGTGGGTTGCGAGTCCTGGAGCCCGCGGGTGGAGTTCGACCCGGCGCTGGCCGCCCGCCTGGCCGCCGCGCTCGGCGGCGCGCCGCTGATCGGCACGGGCGCGGGCCACGACGCGGGGATCCTCGCCTCGGCAGGCGTGCCCACCGCGATGGTGTTCGTCCGTAATCCAACGGGAATCTCCCATTCCCCAGAGGAACATGCGGAGCCCGCCGACTGCCACGCTGGTGTCGCCGCGCTCGCCGACGCCATCAAGGAGCTTGCCGATGAACTACTGGTGTGAGCTCGCCTGGCTGCCTCCGGGTGAGGTGGTCCAGGGGGTGCTGGTCCGGGTGGACGGGCAGCGGATCGCCGAGGTGGTGCCCGGGGTGGGCGAGCCGCCGGCGGGAGCCGTACGGCTGGCCGGGCTGACCCTGCCCGGCTTCGCGAACGCCCACTCGCACGCCTTCCACCGGGCGCTGCGCGGCTCGACGCAGGCGGAGAAGGGCAGCTTCTGGACCTGGCGGGAGCAGATGTACCGCGTCGCCGGATCGCTCGACCCCCACTCCTACTACACCCTCGCCAAGGCCGTCTACGCCGAGATGGTCCTGGCGGGCGTCACCTGTGTCGGCGAGTTCCACTATCTGCACCACCAGCCGGACGGCACGCCGTACGACGACCCCAACGCGATGGGGCACGCGCTGGTCCGCGCGGCGCGCGAGGCCGGGCTGCGGATCGCCCTGCTGGACACCTGCTACCTCGCCGGCGGCGTCGGCAAGCCGCTGGCCGGACCGCAGGTGCGGTTCGGCGACGGCGACGCGGAGCGCTGGGCGGTCCGCGCCGAACGGCTGGCCGGCGACTACGCGGGGGCCGATGATGTGGTGGTGGGCGCGGCCGTCCACTCGGTGCGCGCGGTGCCGCCCGAGCAGATGCCGATCGTGGCCGAATACTCCCAGCACCACGCCGTGCCGCTGCACGCGCACGTCTCCGAGCAGCGTGCGGAGAACGCCGCCTGCGTGGAGATGTACGCGGCCAGCCCGATGCAGGTGCTGCACGAGCACGGCGTACTCGGCCCCCGCTCCAGCGCCGTGCACGCCACGCACCTGTCCGATGTCGATCTGGCCCTGCTCGGCCAGTCGGGCACGCACGTGTGCATGTGCCCCACCACCGAACGCGACCTGGCCGACGGCGTCGGCAAGGCCCGCGCGGCGCACGACGCCGGCTCGCCGATCACACTCGGCACCGACAGCCACGCGATGATCGACATGTTCGAGGAGGCTCGGGCGGTGGAACTGGACGAACGGCTGGCCACCGAACGGCGCGGCCACTGGACCGCCGCCGAACTGCTGACCGCCGCCACCTCCGCGGGCCAGGCGTCCCTCGGCTTCCCCGACGCGGGCACGCTGCTGCCCGGCGCCTGGGCCGACCTGGTGTCCGTCCGGCTCGACTCCGTCCGTACCGCGGGCGCGAGCCCGGCCACCGCCGCCGAGTCCGTCGTGTTCGCCGCCACCGCGGCCGATGTGCATTCGGTGGTGTCCGGCGGCCGGCGCGTCGTCGCCGAAGGACGGCACGCGCTCGGCGAGATCGGACCACTCCTGTCCGCCGCGATCAATTCGATTTGAGCGCCGGGCGCAATTCCCATGCGGCCGGCCGATGTTAACAAAGGGCATTTAAGTGGCATCAATTCTGTTCGATGAGATCGGGCTCCTCTACACCGGTGACCAGACGGGCGGGGAGGAGATCGCCTCGGCGGCGCTCGTCGTCGAAGACGAGACCGTGGCCTGGGTGGGGCCCGCCGCGAGCGCGCCGCAAGCCGACCGGCGGGTGGACGTCGGCGGGCGCTGCGTGCTCCCCGGGTTCGTGGACAGCCACGCCCACCTGGTGTTCGCGGGCGACCGCACGGCGGAGTTCGTCGCGCGGATGTCCGGCGAGCAGTACGGCGCGGGCGGCATCCGCACGACCGTCGCCGCGACCAGGGAGGCGGCCGACTCGGTGCTGGCCGCGCGCACGGCCGCGCTGGTCACCGAGATGCTCGCCCAGGGCACCACGACCGTGGAGATCAAGAGCGGGTACGGCCTGACCGAGGAGGACGAACGCCGGTCACTGGAGATCGCCGGCGCGTTCACCGAGGAGACCACCTTCCTGGGCGCGCACGTGGTGCCCGCCGGGGTGAGCACCGACGACTACGTCCGGCAGGTGGCCGGGCCGATGCTGGCCGCCTGCGCGCCGCTGGCCAGGTGGATCGACGTCTTCTGCGAGCGGGGGGCGTTCGACGGCGACCAGTCCAGGGAGATCCTCTCCGCCGGGATCGCGGCGGGGCTGGGCGCGCGGGTCCACGCGGCGCAGTTCGGGGTGGGGCCGGGCGTGGAGATCGCCTGCGAACTGGGCGCGGCCTCGGCCGACCACTGCACCCACCTGAGCGACGACGACGTCACGGCGCTGGCCACCTCCGGCGTGGTGGCCACGCTGCTGCCGGGCGCGGAGTTCTCCACCCGCTCGCCGTACCCGGACGCGCGGCGGCTGCTGGCCGCGGGCGTGACGGTCGCGCTGGCCACCGACTGCAACCCGGGCTCGTCCTACACCTCCTCGATGCCGTTCTGCATCGCGCTGGCCGTCCGCGAGATGCGGATGACCCCGCTCGAGGCCGTCCGGGCCGCGACGTACGGCGGAGCGCGCGCGCTGCGCCGCGACGACATCGGGGTCCTGCGCCCCGGAGCGCGCGCCGACCTGGTGGTCCTGGACGCGCCCTCCTACGTCCACCTGGCGTACCGGCCGGGAGTACCGCTCGTGCACCAGGTCTGGCGGGGTGGTCGCAAGGTGGCGTGACCCGTGTCCGGCCCGAGTCCCGCCGCGAAGTTCGTGAAGTGTTCGTGCATCCTCCGTGAGGAGGAAACGAAAACCGTCCTGCGGGCGTATGCATTGAGGGAATCTTTGCCCTGATCGAGTCGTTGGTCGAAGCAGACGGCGCAGTCAGGACTAACCACTCAAGAACACGCATACGCAAATAGACGCAATCTTGGGCAGCGGCGGGAACGAGGTGCCAGGGGATGGCAAGGCCCACGGGGAATCGCGCACAGGAACAGCAGGTTTCAGATAGAGACCTGCTCGGCACTTACCTGGCGGAAATCGGGCGAGTGCCCCTGTTGACGGCCGAGGAGGAGGTCGAGCTGGCCAAGCGCATCGAGGCGGGGTTGTATGCGGAGCAGCTACTCGACGCGGCCATGGCCGAGCCCCGCGTCGGTGACGCCACCGACGAGGAGCTCGAACGGCTGGCGATCTCCGGCCGGCGCGCGAAGGACGAGTTCATCCAGGCCAACCTGCGTCTGGTGGTGGCGGTGGCCCGGAAGTACTCCGGGCGGGGGATGCCGCTGATCGACCTGGTCCAGGAGGGCAACCTGGGGCTGGTACGGGCCGTGGAGAAGTTCGACTACCGGCGGGGGTACAAGTTCTCCACGTACGCGACCTGGTGGATCCGGCAGTCGGTCGGCCGCGCCATCCACGAGCAGGCCCGCCCGGTACGGCTGCCCACCCACGCCGGGGAGCAGATGACCCGGCTGATGCGGGTGCGCAGGGACATGCTGGCCGAGTTCGACGCCGAGCCCACCGACGACGACCTCGCCCAGGTCCTCGACCTGCCCATCGAACGCGTCCGCGAGCTGCGCCGCTGGGCCTCCGACCCGGTCTCCCTCCAGCTCGGCGTGGGCGACGAGGACGAGACCGAGCTGGGCGACATGATCGCCGCCGAGACCTGGGCCGACCCCGAGCAGCAGGCCATCGACGTGCTCGAACGCGAGCGCCTCGAAGAGTGGCTGACCGGCCTGGAGAACAACACCCGCGAGATGCTGCGCTGGCGCTACGGCCTGGTCGACGGCCGCGAGCACACCCTCACCGAGGTCGGCGAACGCTACGGCATCGGCCGCGACCGCGCCCGCCGCATCGAACGCGACGCCTTGGCCCGCCTCCGCAAACTGGCCGCAGCGTAATATCGGCGTTCGCCTGTGTTGATGGCGCTCGCTCCGCTCGCGCGGGTCCCGGGCGCCTTCAAGGCCGCGCTGTGCTCATGGCGCTCGCTCCGCTCGCGCGGGTCCCGGGCGCCTTCAAGGCCGCGTCCTCCGCTCCTCGCTCAGTCGCTCACTCGCTCGTTCCTCGCTCCCTCACTCCATCGCTCGTCGCTCCGGACACGACCGCGCCCGGTCCCGTGCGTGGTTGCGGTCGGTGCATCACGGGACAAACCGCCTTACTGGCGTCGCTGCGTGTCGCGTCAGCCAACGCGGCGACGCGGCTCTCCTCTCTCGTCCCTTCGCTTCTCGGCCCTGAGAGGGTGCGCCCGGGGCCGTAGGTGGTTGCGGTCGGTGCATCACGGGACAAACCGCCTTACTGGCGTCGCTGCGTGTCGCGTCGGCCAACGCGGCGACGCGGGTCTTCTCTCTCGTTCCTTCGCTTCTCAGTCCTGAGAGGGCGCGCCCGGTCCCGTGGGTGGTCGTGGTGAGTGCGTCCGAGGAGAAGCCGACGCTGACACGCCGCGTGGGCCACCATCGCGACGGTGCGCGTCGAGGCTCGGGCGCTGGCGACCGGCTCTCCTCTCTCGTTCCTTCGCTTCTCAGCTCAGGGAGGACGCGTCCGGTCCCGTGGGTGGTCGCGGTGAGTGCATCATGGGACAAACCGCCTTACTCGCGCGCTACGCGCTGCAGCTCAGGCACTGATGACCGGCGTTCTTCCCTCGCCCCTTCAGCTCCTCAGCCCAGAGCACCGGCGTGCGCCCTGGCGGCATCCGCCCGTTTCACAGTCCAGGCACCGGCGTGCCCTCGCGGCACTCATTCGTTCCTCACTCGTTCGTCGGTCCGGACACGATCGCGCCCGGGCCCGTGTGTGGTTGCGCTGAGTGCGTCCCAGGAAGAACCGCCTTCCCCGACGCGACGTGCCGCGTCGGCCAACATGGCGATGCTGCGCGTGGCTGCTCGGCCGCTGGGAACCGGTCTTCGGCCCTCGCTCGTGGGGACTGGTCTAGATGTGGAGTTCTTGGTGGATGTGGTCGAGGGCGAGGCGGGTGGCGCCCAGGGCGACTGCTTCGTCGCCGAGGGTGGAGGCGGTGATTTCCGGGGGAGTGAGGCAGAGAGGGGTGAGGTGGGCTCGGAGGGGGGTCAGGAGGAGGTCGCCGGCGTGGGAGAAGCCGCCGCCCAGGACGACGAGTTCGGGGTCGATGGTCAGGATCAGAGCGGAGGCGCCCTGGGCGACGCGGTGGGCGTAGCGGTCGATGGCCTTGAGGGCGGCGGGGTCGCCCTGGTCGGCGGCGGCGAAGATCTGGTCGGCGGTCGCCTCGCCGGTGAGTTCGGCGGGGGCGTCTTCCCAGCCCAGCAGGCGCAGGGTGCCGATCTCGGCCGCCGCGCCGGTACGCCCGAGGTGGGGACGCCCCCCGATGAGGATTCCCGAACCGAGGCGATGCCCGGCCAGGATGTACACCACGTCGCGGGCGTGCCGGGCCGCCCCCCGCCAGTGTTCGGCGACGGCGGCCAGATTGGCGTCGTTGCCGGCGAACCCAGGCCGGCCGAACCACCCGCCGGTCACACCGGCCAGGTCGAGGCCGCTCCACCCGGGCAGCGCTCCGGCGACGGTGACCCGGCCGCTGCGATCGACGACGCCCGGCGTGCCCGCCGCCACCGCGCCCAGCCGGGTGCGGACGATGCCCGCCCGGGTCAGGCACGCCTCGGCCACCGCCCGGAGCGCGGCGAGCCGTTCGGCCGCCGGGGCGTCGGCCGCGACGGCGGCGCGTTCGGTCGCGACCACCGTGCCGTCCAGGTCGGTGACCAGCGCGAGCACCCGGTGCGCCCCCACGTCCAGCCCCAGCGCATACCTCGCGTCGGCGCGGAACCGGAAGCGGCGGGCCGGACGCCCGGGGCCGCCCTCGCTCGGCGGTATCTCCTGGGCCAGCCCGCGCCCGGCCAGCTCAGCGAGCACCGTTTCCACCGTCTGCCTGGACAGGCCGGTGGCCCTGGCCAGCTCGGTCAACGTCGGCGCGCCGCCCGCGCGTAGCGCGCGCAGCGTCACCCGGGTGTTCACCTGCCGCACCAGGGTTACGTCAGTCTTCTGCATATCCGACCTCGCCCGCGAGCATTGACCCTAACCGATCGGCAATCTAGCATCCGAGCAAATATGTTAACCCCTTACATAACCGAGGGATTATCCATGATCACACTCGCGGTGGTAGGCGCGGGCTCCCGGGGAACGACCTACGCAGGGCACGCCGTACGGCACGGCGCCAGGGTCGTCGCCGTGGCCGAGCCCGACGACGTACGGCGGGCGAAGGCCGCCGCCGAGCACCCGGGAGCCGAGGCGTTCACCGACTGGCGGCACCTGGCCGAGCGCCCCCGGCTCGCCGATGCCGTGATCATCGCCACCCAGGACGCCGGCCACGTCGAACCCGCCGTCCGCCTGGCCGGACTCGGCTACCACATCCTGCTCGAAAAGCCGATGGCCGTCCGCGAGGAGGACTGCGCCGCCATCGTGACAGCGGCCGAACGGGCCGGAGTGATCTTCGCCGTGTGCCACGTACTGCGCTACACCCCCTACACCCGCGCCACCAAGGCCCTGGTCGGCTCCGGCCGGATCGGTGAGATCGTCAGCGTGCAGCACCTGGAGCCGGTCGGCTGGTGGCACCACGCGCACTCCTTCGTGCGCGGCAACTGGCGGCGCTCGGACGAGTCGACGTTCATGCTGCTCGCCAAGTCCTGCCACGACCTCGACTGGCTGCACCACATCGTGGGCCGCAGAGTGGTGCGGGCCTCCTCCTTCGGCGGCTTGCACCACTTCCGGCCGGAGAACCGCCCGGCGGGCGCGGCGGACCGCTGCCTGGACTGCGCGGTCGAGACCACCTGTCCCTACTCCGCGAAACGGACCTATCTCTCCTTCGTCGGCGACCCCCGCCGTGAGTCATGGCCGCTTTCCGTACTCACGCCCGACGTCACCGAACAGGGCGTGCTCCGCGCGCTGCGCGAGGGCCCGTACGGCAGGTGCGTGTACGACTGTGACAACGATGTGGTCGACCACCAGGTGGTCAACCTCGAATTCGAGGGCGGGGCCAGCGCGTCCTTCACCATGACCGCGTTCACCCCGCTCGCGTTCCGCAAGACCCGGATCTTCGGCACCCGCGGCTCCATCGAGGGCGACGGTCATGTCCTGACGGTGACCGACTTCCTCACCGGGACCACCGAGGAGATCGACGTGGCCGAGGGCGGCCCGTCGGCGGCCGACGGCCACGGCGGCGGTGACGGCGGGCTGGTCAGGGCGTTCCTGGACGCCATCGCCCAGGACGATCCTGGCCTGATCCTGTCCGATCCCCGCGAGAGCCTGCACAGTCACCAGGTCGCCTGGGCGGCGGAACGTTCCCGGCTGACCGGCGCGGTGGTGACCGTGCCCTGAAGAAACGGCCAATCCACAGTTACCAAAACATTTGATTTCGGCCCATCCGAAACATTGCGGAAACCCCAGATGTCAGAGATTCACCCAGGTGAAACACACCTTGTCGGGACTCGAAACGGCGGAAGACGACGCTGATGGCTCACTGAACCCGTGGTGCGCGGCCGATCGGCGAAGCCCTGGAGGCGGCCACCGCGGGGGGGAACCACCGGTACCCGCCGATCGGAAGGAGGGTCGCGTCGAAATGGAGATCGACAGCGGCTCGACCGCCTGGATGCTCGCGAGCACCGCACTCGTCCTGCTCATGACGCCCGGCCTCGCGTTCTTCTATGGGGGCATGACCAGGGCCAAGAGCGTGCTCAACATGATGATGATGTCCTGGGTGAGCATCATCGTGGTGACCGTGGCCTGGGTGCTGTACGGGCACTCGCTGGCCTTCGACGCCGTGGGCGACGGCACCGGCCCGCTCCACAAGATCATCGGTGGCCTCGACCACCTCGGGCTGTCCGGGCTCGTCGACACGGCCACCAAGACCGACGGCACCGGGATGCCCAGCCTGGTGTTCTCCGCCTTCCAGATGACGTTCGCGGTCATCACCGTCGCGCTGATCAGCGGCGCGCTCGCCGACCGGGCCAGGTTCGGAGCGTGGGTGGTGTTCGCGCTGGCGTGGGTGAGCGTCGTCTACTTCCCGGTCGCGCACTGGGTGTGGGGTGGCGGCTGGCTGAGCGGACTCGGCGTCGAGGACTTCGCCGGCGGCACCGTCGTCCACATCAACGCGGGGGCCGCGGCGCTGGCCGTGGTCCTGGTACTCGGCAAACGGGCCGGATGGCGCAAGGATCCGATGCGCCCGCACAACCTCACGCTGGTGCTGCTCGGCGCGGGGCTGTTGTGGTTCGGCTGGTTCGGCTTCAACGCCGGCTCGGAGCTGGCGGTGGACGGCACGGCGGGGCTGGCGTTCATGAACACCCAGGTCGCCGCCGCCGTCGCGGCCGGTTCGTGGCTCCTGGTCGAAAAGCTTCGCGATGGGCACTCCAGCACGCTCGGCGTCGCCTCCGGTGCGGTGTCCGGACTTGTCGCGATCACTCCCGCGTGCGGGTTCGTCGATCCATGGGCGGCCTTCCTGATCGGCGCGCTCGCGGGCGCGGTCTGCTCGTACGCGGTGAGCTGGAAGTACCGGCTCGGCTTCGACGACTCGCTCGACGTGGTGGGCGTCCACCTGGTCGGCGGCGTGATCGGCGCCGTCGCGCTGGGCTTCGTGGCCGCCTACCCGGTCGCGGGGACCGCCCAGAACCAGGGGCTGTTCTACGGCGGGCCGCTCTCCCAACTCGGCGTCCAGATCCTCGGCCCGGTCGCGGTCGGCCTGTACTCCTTCGCCGTCTCCTGGGGCCTGGCCAAGGCCGTGGACCGCTTCATGGGCCTGCGGGTACCGCACGACGACGAGGTCACCGGCATCGACATCACCACACACGCCGAGACCGGCTACGACCTCGGCACCGTACACGCCGCCGGGGTCTCCGCGGCCGTCCGCCCGGCCGTACCGGCCGGGCAGAGCACCAGGAAGGTGGGCACATGAGACTCATCACCGCCGTCATCAAGCCGTTCAAGCTCGACGACGTCAAGGCCGCGCTCGAAGCGCACGGTGTCACCGGGATGACGGTGGGCGAGGCCAGCGGGTACGGCAGGCAGCGCGGTCACACCGAGGTCTACCGCGGCGCGGAGTACCAGGTGGACCTGGTCCCCAAGATCCGCCTGGAGGTGCTGACCGAGGAGGACGACGCCGACGAGGTGATCGAGGTCATCGTCAAGGCGGCCCGCACCGGCAAGATCGGCGACGGCAAGGTCTGGTCCGTCCCGGTCGACACCGCCGTCCGCGTCCGCACCGGCGAACGCGGCCCCGAAGCCCTCTAACACGCGCGCGCGACCGCCACCACGCACCCGAAGAAACCCACGAGGGCACGCCAGTGCCCTGCGCTGAGGAGTGAAGGGGCCCGTGTGGGCGCGCCGGTGCTCTGGTCTGAGGAGTGAAGGAGCCTGTGAGGGTGCGCCGGTGCTCTGGTCTGAGGAGTGAAGGAGCGAGGGACGAGCGGATGAGCGGCGAGGGAAGTGCGCCGGTTGTCGGCGTCCGGGCCGCGAGGCGACGCGTCAGCGTCGCGAGCGACGTGGTTTGTCCTGGGATGCGCTCACCATGAGCACGCATGGGACCGGGCGCGGTCGTGTCCGGAGCGACGAGCGATCGAGTGAGGGACGAACGAGGGAGCGAGGAGCGGAGGACGCGACCTTGAAGGCGCCCGGGCCCCGCGCGAGCGGAGCGAGTCGCATAGGAACTCGCATGGAAACACAGTCCTTTGTGGCTGAGCGCAGGCAGCGGGTGGCCTCTGTGGATCGGTGGCTGGATGGGCTGTTGCGGGCCGCGTGTGCCGGGCCGTATGCGTGGGAGCGTGGCACGGGCCAGCAGGGGGTGGCGCTGGTCGCGGTGGGCAGCCTGGGCAGGGGCGAACTCGCACCGGGCAGCGACCTGGACCTTGTGCTCGTCCACGACGACAGGGACGACATCGCCGGGATCGCCGACCGCCTGTGGTACCCCGTCTGGGACAGCGGCGTCGCCCTGGACCACTCGGTGCGCACCCCGGAGGAGGCCGTCAACGTCGCCAGGGACGACCTCAAGGCGGTGCTCGGGCTCATCCAGGCCAGGCACGTCGCCGGTGACGCCGACCTGACCCGGTCGGTACGGGAGGCGGTGCTCGCCGAGTGGCGGGCCGGTTCGGCGCGGCGGCTGGCCGAACTGCGCGAGGCGGCCGAACTGCGTGCACGCACCTCCGGTGAGCTGGCCTTCCTCCTCGAACCGGACCTGCGCGACGCGCGCGGCGGCCTGCGCGACGTCCAGGCGATGCGGGCGGTGGCCGCGGCCTGGGTCGCCGGGGGGCCGGGGCCGCGCGTCCGCGAGGCGTACGAACTGCTGCTGGACGTACGCCACGGCCTGCACCTGGTGACCGGCCGGGGCGCCGACCGGCTGGTGTTCCAGGAACAGGACGCGGTGGCCGGGGCGCTCGGCCTGCTGGACGCCGAGACGCTGATGCGCCGGGTGGCCGAGGCCGGCCGTACCGTGGCACACGCGCTGGACGGCACCTGGCGCGCGGTGGACCGGCCGGTCTCCCGGCCCGGCCAGCAGGGGCGCAGGCCGCTGGCCGACGGTGTCGTGGAGCACAGCGGCGAGGTCGCGCTGGCCCGCGGCGCGGACCCGGCGAGGGACCCGGCGCTGGTACTGCGCGCCGCTGCCGCCGCCGCGGAGGCCGGGCTGCCGCTCGCGCCGGCCACGGTCACCGCCCTGGCCGGTCGTTCCGCACCGATGCCGGTGCCCTGGCCCGACGCGGCGCGCGACGCGCTGGTCGCGCTGCTCGGCGCGGGCCGCGCCGCGGTGCCCGTCTGGGAGGACCTCGACCAGGCCGGGCTGGTGGTACGGCTGCTGCCCGACTGGGAGCGGGTCCGCCACCGCCCGCAGCGCAACCCGATCCACCGCTTCACCGTGGACCGCCACCTGATCGAGACGGCCGCCGGGGCCGCGGCGCTCACCCGCGAGGTGTCCCGCCCCGACCTGCTGCTGATCGCCGCGCTGCTGCACGACGTCGGCAAGGGCTGGCCCGGCGACCACTCGGTCACCGGCGAGATCGTGGCCAGGGACATCGGCGCGCACATCGGCCTGCCGCCCGCCGACGTGGACGTGCTGGCGGCCGTGGTCCGCCACCATCTGCTGCTGCCCGAGACCGCGACCCGCAGGGACCTCGCCGACCCGGTGACGATCGGCCGGGTGGCCGAGGCGGTCGGCACCCGCGAGGTGCTGGACCTGCTGGCCGCGCTGGCGGTCGCGGACGGCCGGGCGACGGGTCCGGCGGCCTGGAACGGCTGGAAGGCAACGCTGGTGTCGGACCTGGTGCGCCGGGTGCGTTCGGTGCTCGCGGGCGCACCGCCGCCGCCTGCTCCGGTGCTGCGCCCGGAGCAGGCGGCGCTCGCCCGCCATGGCGGGGGCGCGGTGCGCGTTCACGGCGGGGCGGTGACCGTGGCCGCGCCGGATCGCCCCGGGCTGCTCTGGCGCGCCGCGGGCGTGCTGGCCGCGCACCGGCTGGTGGTCCGCTCGGCCACGGCGGCGTCGGCGGGAGCGACGGCGGTGATCGAGTTCTCGGTGGTCCCGGAGTACGGCTCGCCGCCCGATCCCGCCACGATCGAGTCCGACCTGCGGCTGGTGCTCGCCGGGCGGCTCGACATCGAGCGGCGGCTCGCTCGCCGGGCACGTGCGGCGCGTCCCGCGCGGGTGCCCGCGGCTCCGCCGAGGGTGACGCTTCTGGACGACGCCTCAGCGACCGCTACGGTGGTAGAAGTCCGGGTTCATGATCGTCCGGGGCTATTGTGGCGAATTGGGCGGGCATTCGGGGAATGCGGTCTTGACGTCAGGGCCGCGTGCGTGGAGACTCTCGGCGCAGAGGCAGTGGACGTCTTCTATGTCGTCGACAGTGCCGGACGCCTGCTCGCTGATGAAGATCGACGCAGCCAGGTTCGCTACCATGTGCTCGCTGCGCTACGGTAATGCGGCAGTGCTCAGCATTCTGTCACCTTTGTAACGATTAAACCGGGTTTGCCGGTCTTTCCAATATGTCTCGCGACCTTGTGGTCTGATATGGCTGGTTTGGTTGCGACGGTTGGGGGTAGCGAGAGCGTGGCGACGGGTACTAACGAGGCCGACCGTACCGCCAGGGACGATCGTGGGCGGCCCTCATTCGCGAAGCGCGTCTTCGCCCTGCGCAACTGGCGGGTGCGTACCCGCATGGCCGCGCTGATCCTGGTTCCGACCACCGTCGCGGTCTTCCTGTCCGGTGCTCGTGTGGTCGCCTCGATCGAGAGCATCACCGTCCACGATCGCGCCGCCACGGCGGCCGAGGCCGCCGGCCGGATCCGGGCCCTCACCGAAGCCCTCGGAGAGGAACGCGACTTCGCCACCTGGTGGTCCTTCACCGTCGAGGTCAACCCCCGCCTCAACACCAACCGCCGCCAGCAGCAGCGCATCATGTACGACGGCAGCCGCGTGACCGCGAACAGCCTGCACGAGCTGTACGAGAAGCGCCAGGACAAGGTGAACGTCCTGCTCGCGGGCGTCACCAAGGACTTCGCGATCATCGACGCCTCCTACGGCGCCCTCGCCCCCGAAGCGGTACGCCAGGCCCAGCAGCAGATCGCCGCGCTGCCCGCCTACCGCAAGAAGGAAAAGGACCGGGTCATCCAGTCCGCCCCCTACACCGCGCTCAACACCGCGCTGCTGCGCGTCCACGACGAGCTCGCCACCGTCAGCCGGGACCCCGAGACGGTCAGTAACTTCCGTGGCCTGAGCGCCCTCGCGCACGCCAAGGAGGAGGCGTCCAAGCAGCGCGACCGGCTGCTGATCGGCTCCTTCGACCCCAAGCTGGTCAGCTCCCAGGAGATGGAGGACTTCATCGCCTCCCGGGACCAGCAGGGCAAGTACCTCGCGGAGTTCGCCACCGAGGCCGGCGCCGCCTTCGCGCAGCTCCTCTACCGGACCATCGCCGACGAGCGCCGCACCAACGCCGAGATCACCAAGTCGCAGGCCATCAAGATCCAGAGCACCGGCGGGACGCTGGCCCGGGGCGCGCTGCTCGAGCCCTACAAGCGAGGCGAGTGGTTCGAGCAGGGCGCGGCCACCATCGAGCTGATCGGCAAGGTCGAAAAGCAGGTCGCCGACGGCGTGATCACCCGCAACCGGGAACTCGCCGACATCGAGCAGCGCAACGCGGCCATCGCCGGCGCCTCGATCCTCGCCCTCCTGGTCCTGGTCCTGGTCCTGACCGTGTTCATCGCCCGCTCGATGACCTCGCCGCTGCGCCGGCTGCGCACCGAGGCCCTGGAGATCGCCGGTTTCCGCCTCCCCAACGTCGTCCGCGAGATGCGGCTCAGCGGCGACGCCACGCCGCCGCCCGTCCAGCCCATCTCGGTCGACTCCCGAGACGAGATCGGGGAGGTGGCCACCTCGTTCGACGAGGTCCACCGCCAGGCCGTACGCCTCGCCGCCGAGGAGGCCGAGCTGCGCGGCAACATCAGCGCCATGTTCGTCAACCTCTCCCGGCGCACCCAGACGCTGGTGGAGCGGCAGATCTCGCTGATCGACGGCCTGGAGAAGGGCGAGGAGGACGCCAAGCGGCTGGGCGACCTGTTCTCGCTGGACCACCTCGCCACCCGCATGCGCCGCAACAGTGAGAACCTGCTGGTCCTCGCCGGCCACGAACCGACCCGCAGGCGCAGCCAGCCCGCCAAGCTGGTGGACGTGGTCCGCGCCTCCCTGTCGGAGGTCGAGGACTACGAGCGCGTCCAGGTCAAGGTGCACCGGGCCATCTCCGTGGTCGGCAGCGCCGCCAACGACCTCGTCCACCTGGTGGCCGAGCTGGTGGAGAACGCCATCCAGTTCTCACCGCGAAACACCCAGGTCACCGTGTCGAGCAGTCTCATCGAGGGCGGCGGGGCGCTGCTGTCGGTGATCGACTCCGGCATCGGCATGACCGAGGAGGAGATCGCCGAGGCCAACCGCCGGCTGGCCGAGCCGCCGGTCGTGGACGTGTCGGTGTCCCGGCGAATGGGTCTTTTCGTCGTTGGCCGTCTGGCGCTGCGCCACGGCATCCGCGCCCAGCTCCGCCTGGCCGAGGGCAACGGCCTGATCGCGATGGTGCTGATCCCGCCCGCGCTGATCGCCGACTCCGGCGCCACGCCGGCCACCCCGGCCGGCTGGCCGGCGGCCACGAACGGGATGGGCACCGGTCCGCAGAGCTTCGGGCCCTTCCAGCCGGGCGGCACGGGCTCCGCCTCGGGCACCCTGTTCGGCGCGGACACCCTGGCCCGCCGCGACTCGGCGGGCGTGGCCAAGAACGAGTTCGGCAGCATGCCCGGCGGGGACGACGGCTTCGGCAGGCAGCCGGGAGACCGCACCTTCGAGGCGCCGTCCCGGCCGCCCGCGGGCGGCGAGTGGAACTTCGGCCAGACCACGGCCGACTCCCCGGGCGGCGGTCAGAGCCGGCCGGACGCCGATCCGTTCGGCGGGCACAGCGACCCGTTCGGCAGGGGAGGCGCGTCGGGCGGCTTCCCGACCCACGAGTTCACCGGTGGCGACTCGCGCCCCCAGCCCGGCCCGTTCGGCCGGACCGGCTCGCCCACCGACACCGGCGCCTTCGGCAGGCCGTCCATCGACGCCGATCCCTTCGGCCGTACCGGCGGCGACTCCGGCGCGTTCCGCGCCTCGCCCGGTGACAGCGGCGCGTTCACCCGCTCGCCGGGGGACAGCGGGGCCTTCACGCGGCCGGAGCGTCAGGAGCCGCCGGCCGGCGCGCCCCGGTCCGATCCGTTCGCGCCCGCCGTACCGTCGAACGACGCCCGCACCGGCACGTCGTCCGCGTCCTCGACATCGTCCTATTCCTGGACTCCCCAAGACGACGACCCATCGACCGCGGCGATGCCCGCCGTCGACGTCTCCGCCCTGGATTCGGGGGAGGAGTACCTGCCGATCTTCGCCTCGGTGGAGTCCGCCTGGTTCCGCAAGCCGGACGCCGCGCCGGAGGAGATCGCCGCCGAGACGGCGGCGGAGCAGGCCGAACGGGCCAGGCGCGAGGAACAGGACCGCCTCGCGGAGTGGGAGTCGGCCAGGGCGGCCGTGGACACGCCGCCGGAGCCGGTGCAGAAGCCGGCCGCCAAGCCCGCCCAGAAGCAGGGGCAGGACGTCTGGCAGACCGCCGCCGACGAGGGCTGGCGGGCCGCCGCCGCGGCGGCCGAGCCCTCCCTGGGCGGCATCACCGCCGCCGGGCTGCCCAAGCGCACGCCCAAGGCGAACCTCGTGCCGGGTAGGGTGTCCGCCGCCGCGCAGACGCCCGTCGCCGCGCCCACGCCCATGCCCCCCGTCTCGGCTGAGCGGGTCCGCACCCGGATGGCGAGCCTGCAACAGGGCGTGCGCCGAGGGCGCGCGGAAGTTCGTGACGAGTCCGGTCCCAACAGATCGGACAAGAAGGAGGGCCAGTGAGTGAGCGATACGACCATGAGGGCGTCTCGGTCACACGGCCGGCGAAGGAGGAGGCGTGACCACGCTGAGCCACGACGCTCGTAGGTTCGACTGGCTGATCACCGAGTTCGTCCGCGGCACACCCGGTGTCGCGCACGCGGTCGTCGTGTCGGCCGACGGGCTGTGCCTGGCGAACTCCGAGGGTTTCCCCGCGGACCGGGCCGACCAGCTCGCCGCCGTGGCGGCCGGGCTGCTCAGCCTGACCGTGGGCGCCTCGCGGGTGTTCGAGGGTGGCGCGGTGACGCAGACGGTGGTCGAGATGGAGCGCGGCCTGTTGCTGGTCATGGCGATCAGCGACGGCTCCGTGCTCGCGGTGCTCGCCGCCCCCGACTGCGACATGGGCCTTGTGGCGTACCAGATGACCCTGCTGGTGGATCGTGCGGGGCAGGTCCTGACCCCGGCGCTGCGCGCCGAACTCCAGACTTCCAGGACGCGATGATCATGATGAATGGAGAGGGCTGTGCGCGGCGCTGACGGAACCGGGGACGACGAGCCCCTGTTCCGTCCTTACGCGATGACCGGTGGTCGCGTCGAGCCGCGCTACCACCTGGCGATGGAAACGCTGGTCTCCTCCTACGCCATGCCGGACAGCGACCTCGCGCTGCTCACCCCCGAACAGGAGAGCATCGTCGTACTGTGTCGCTCGGTCCGGTCCGTGGCCGAGATATCCGCGCTCCTGCGAGTCCCGCTGGGCGTGGCGCGGGTGCTGGTGGCCGACATGGCCGATGAGAACCTGGTCCGTCTCCACCAGCCGCGTCTCAACGAGGGTCAGCCAGATCTGCACATGCTGGAAAGGGTGCTCAGTGGACTACGCAGGCTCTAGCGGCGGCGGTCTAACCTCCACGAAGATCGTTGTCGCGGGCGGGTTCGGCGTCGGCAAGACCACCTTCGTCGGAGCGGTTTCGGAGATCCTGCCGCTCACGACCGAGGCCGTGATGACGGACGCCAGCACGGGCATCGACGACCTGGCGCTCACGCCCACCAAGTCGACGACCACCGTGGCGATGGACTTCGGCCGGGTATCGCTGGACCGGGACCTGATCCTCTACCTGTTCGGGACCCCCGGCCAGCACCGTTTCTGGTTCATGTGGGACGACCTGGTGCGCGGCGCGATCGGCGCCGTCGTGCTGATCGACACCCGCAGGCTCGCCGACGGCTTCCCGGCGATCGACTACTTCGAGGAGGCGGGGCTTCCCTTCATCGTCGGAGTGAACGGCTGGGAGGGGCAGTTCCCGCACGTCGAGGACGACGTGCGCGAGGCGCTCGCACTGGCTCCGCACATTCCGATCGTCCGCTGCGACGCGCGGTCGAGGGATTCGGTCAAGTCGACTCTGATCACCTTGGTGGAGTACGTCGTGCAGGTCCGCGCGTCGTACGGCGCACAGGTGTGACGGCCGATCACCCCCGGAGATGTCCAACCACCTCATAATGTCGTTCACCAGGGAGTAACGTGCCATCAAGGAGCTGTGCCGCGCACTCCGTTCGGTGGCGGAGGCATGAGGCCGGCAAGCCGGGGGTCGGCTTGCTGGAAAGGGTGTTAAGTGGACATCGCAGGCTCTAGCCGGAGTGGTGGCGGCCTGACCTCGACGAAGATCGTCGTCGCGGGCGGGTTCGGCGTGGGCAAGACCACCTTCGTGGGCGCGGTCTCGGAGATCCTGCCGCTGACCACGGAAGCGGTGATGACCGACGCCAGCACGGGCATCGACGACCTCGGGCTGACCCCCGAGAAGACGACGACCACCGTGGCGATGGACTTCGGCCGGGTGACGCTGGACCGGGACCTGATCCTCTACCTGTTCGGGACCCCCGGCCAGCACCGTTTCTGGTTCATGTGGGACGACCTGGTGCGCGGCGCGATCGGTGCCGTCGTGCTGATCGACACCCGCAGGCTCGCGGACAGCTTCCCGGCGGTCGACTACTTCGAAGAGGCCCGCCTGCCGTTCGTGGTGGGCCTGAACGGCTTCAACGGGGCCTATCCGCACGGTGAGGAGGAGGTGCGGGAGGCGCTGACGCTGGCCCCGCACATCCCCATCGTGCGCACCGACGCGCGTGACCGGCAGTCGGTGAAGAACACCCTGATCACGCTGGTGGAACACGCGCTCACGATGCGCGCCGCCTACGGCGTCTGAGGGCCGGCCGAGACCCGCCGGCCCTGCCCCGCTGGCTCGGGCGGGGCGGACCGGCCGCGTACCAACCGGCCCGCCTCGGCGCGCAGCCGTACGAACTCCGGGTGCTCGCGGGTGGCGATCTGCTCCCGCGGCCCAGGCAACTCCACCCGCAGGTCGGCGACCACCGTGCCGGGCGACTTCGACAGCACCACGACCCGGTCGCCCACGTAGACGCTCTCGTCGATGTCGTGGGTGATCAGCAGGATCGTCATGCCGTGCGCCCGGCGGACGGCCAGGACCAGGTCCTCCAGGTCTTCACGGGTCTGCGCGTCCACCGACCCGAACGGCTCGTCCATCAGCATCAGCGCCGGCCGGTAGGCGATGGCCCTGGCGATCGCGGCGCGCTGCTGCATCCCGCCGGAAAGCTCCCACGGGTATTTCCCGCCGACCCCTGCCAGGCCGACCTGCTCCAGGGCGGCCAGCGCCACCCGCCGCCGCTCGGCGCGTTTCACGCTCCTGCGGCGAAGTGGCAGCGAAACGTTTTCGGCCACTGTCATCCAGGGGAAAAGAGATCGGCTGTAATCCTGGAAGACCACGGCCAGATTGTCAGGTGTGCGGTCGACCTGAACCCCTTGGATCAGTACGCGCCCGGCGGTGGGCCGGATCAGTCCGGCGATGGAACGCAACAATGTCGACTTTCCGCATCCGGATGGTCCCACGATGCACACCAGTTCGCCGGCCGCGACACTCAGATCGATCGATTGCACGGCCGTGTGCGCGCCACGGGCACCACGATAGGTGTGGGTCAGTTCGGCGATCTCTAACAAATCCGAATCCTCACGCCGTTTCGTCACCGGGCATGATCTGTCCCTTGCGAGAGACCAGCGCACTCTAGCGGAGGGGTCGGCCGGGCGGCTATACCCTGTCCGATTCGCTGCCATATGTCATTGAATGTGGCTATTGGCGGGAGGCGAGAGAGCATTTTGATATCGGAGTGATAAAACGCGCTGTTAGTGAAAATTGTGCGCTACGATCCACTCCGTTCCCCCCCAGAGTTTGTATTTCGGCGCGCCAGCGCAGTCCGGAGGATCCATGAAACTCCGCACATCCCTCACCGTTCTCATCGCGTTCGCACTCACCGCCGCATGCAGTAGCGGAGGCGGTGACACATCCGCGCGCCCGGCGTCCGGCTCCGGCCTTGAGAAGACCGAGATAACGGTCGGCACGATGCCGGTCGTGGACGTCGCGCCGCTGCAACTCGCGGTGCGCGACGGGTTGTTCGGCCAGGAGGGCCTACAGGTGAAGCTTCAGCCCCTCGCGGGAGGCGCGGAGGCCATTCCGAAGCTGAAGAGCGGCGCGCTGGACGTCAGTTTCGGCAACTACGTCTCCTTCTTCAGCGCCTCGGCCAAGAACGTGCTCGACCTGAAGGTCGTCGCCGACGGCTTCCAGAGCGCGCCCAAGACGCACGTCATCATGGTGCCGAAGGACAGCCCGATCGCCTCGCCCGCCGACCTCGCCGGCAAGACCATCGCGGTCAACACGCGCAGGAACGTCGGCACCATGCTGGTCAGGGTCGCCGCCGACGCGCACGGCGTGAAACTCGACGAGGACGACAACTTCGTGGAGTTCCCCTTCCCGGAGATGGAGGCGGTGCTCAAGGGGAAGAAGGTGGACGCCGCGCTGGTGGTCGAGCCGTTCGGCACGCTGCTCAGCCAGTCCATCGGGGCCAAGATGATCTGGGACACCGCCCAGGGCCCCACCGCCGACTTCCCGATCGCCGGCTACGCCACCACCAGCGGTTTCGCCAAGGAGAACCCGAAGACCCTCGCCGCCTTCCAGCGGGCCATGGTCAAGGCCCAGGCCGCCGCGGCCGACCGCGCCAAGGTGGTGGAGATCATCCCGACGTATACCAAGATCCAGCCCGGGGTGGCGGGCAGCCTGGCCATCGGCGGGTTCCCCACCTCGCTGAACGCGACCCGGTTGCAGCGGGTGGCCGACAGCATGCGTGAGTACGGCCTGCTCGCCGAGGACCTGAACGTCTCGGACCTGCTCTTCTCCGCGTCCCGGTGAACACCGGGGGTGTCGTCCGCGGCGCGATCGGCGCCCTGGTATCGGCCGCGGCGGCCGAGGTGCTGACCCGGACCGGCGTCCTGGGGCTGGCGCCCTTCAGCGAGGTCGTCGTGCGGTTCTTCGCCCTCGCCGCCGACGGCGGGTTCCTGCTGAACGCGGCCGACACCGTGGCCGCCTGGGCGGCGGGCCTGGCCCTCGCGACGGTGGCCGCGGTGCTGACCGGGGTGCTGCTCGGCTCGGTGTCCTTCCTGAACACCGCCGCGGGCGTGGTGGTGGAGTTCCTGCGGCCGATCCCCTCGGTGGCGCTGATCCCGCTGGCCATCCTGTTGTTCGGCGCGGAGACCCAGATGAAGATCGCGCTGATCTGCTACGCGGCGGCCTGGCCGATCCTGCTCAACACGATCTACGCGCTGCGGGACGTGGACCCGCTGGCCAAGGAGGCGCTGCGCAGCTTCGGGTTCGGGCGGCTCGCCGTGCTGTGGCGGGTCTCCCTGCCGAGCGCGGCGCCGTTCGTGGCCACCGGGGTGCGCGTCTCGGCCGCGATCGGGCTGGTCGTGGTCATCGGCGCGGAACTGTACGGCGGCGGCGAGCGGGGCATCGGCGTCGTGCTGATCCAGGCGCGCAGCGGCGGCGGCTCCGATGAGGTGATGCTCGCCGTGGCGCTGTGGGCGGGCGTCTTCGGGCTGGCGGTGAACACCCTGCTGCAACGCCTCTCGCGGACGGCGTTCCGGTGGCATGCCGTACGCACGGGGGACCTGCGGTGAGGGGCCGAGTGGTCGGGGCCGTGACGTGGACGGCGGGCAGGCTGTGGTTCGCGGTCCTGCTGGTGTGGCTCTGGGAACGGGTCACCAGCCAGGTCGGGGAGGCGTACTTCCCGCCGCCGTCGGAGATCGTCGCCACCGGGCGCGAACTTTGGTTCTCCGGCCCGGCGGACCGCTTCTTCCTGACCGAGGAGGCCGTCGAGGACTTCGGACCGAGCCTGCTCAACCTGTTCGCGGGGTGGCTGCTGACCGGCCTGGCCGGTGTCGCCCTCGGGGTGGCGCTGGGCCTGTCGCGCGCGTTCGCCGGGTACGTCGAGCCCATCGTGCATTTCGGCCGGGCGATCCCGCCGCCCACGCTGATCTCGGTGTTCCTGAGCGTGTTCGCGCTCGGCACGTCGATGCAGGTGGCGACCATCGTGTTCGGCGTCATCTGGCCGGTGGTGCTGAACACCATGGACGGCGTGCGCACGGTGGACCGGCTGCACCTGGACAGCGCCGAGGTCTTCGGCGTGCGCGGGCTGCGCCGGTTGCGCAGGATCGTGCTGCCCGCCGCCGCCCCCAAGATCATCGCCGGTCTGCGGATCAGCATCGGCCTCGCGCTGATCCTCATGGTGCTGTCGGAGATGTTCGGCAGCAAGCACGGGATCGGCGCGCACCTGGTGGACAGCCAGCGCGACTTCGAGCCGGCCGCGATGTGGGCGGGCATCGTGTTCGTCGGCGTGCTCGGCTACCTGCTCAACGCCGCCTTCACACTCGTCGAACGCCGCGGGCCGCGCCGGCACCACCTGGCCCGCGCGGCCACCTGAGGAGGGAGTGACCGATGCGTGTCCTGATCATCGGCGCCGGGATCGGCGGGCTCGCCACCGCGCTCAGCCTGCACGCCGCCGGCGTGGACTGCGTCATCGCGGAGTCGGTGGCGGAGTTGCGCCCGCTCGGCGTCGGCATCAACCTGCAGCCGCACGCCGTGCGCGAGCTGACCGAACTGGGGCTGGGCGAGGCGCTGGCCGAGATCGGGGTGCCCACCAGCTACCTGTCCTACACCGACAGGTACGGCGGGGAGATCCTGTCCCTGCCGCGCGGGCGCGGGGCCGGTTACCACTGGCCGCAGTACTCGATCCACCGGGGCGAACTCCAGATGCTGATGCTGGGGGCGGTGCGCGAGCGCCTCGGCCCGGACGGCGTGCGGACCGGGCTGGTCTTCGAGGACTACGTTCAGGACGCGGCCCGGGTCACCGCGCGGCTGCGCGAGGCGTGTTCCGGCCGCCTGATGGAGGAGGACGCGGACCTGCTGGTCGGCGCGGACGGCGTCAACTCCACGGTCAGGGCCCGGCTGCACCCTTCGGAGGGCCCGCTGCTGTGGAACGGGATCCGGATGTGGCGCGGGACGGCGTCCGGCCGGGAGGAGTTCCTGGACGGCATGACGCTGCTGGTCGCCGGGTCCAACCGGGCGGCGAAGATCGTCGCCTACCCGATCTCGGCGCGGGAGCGGGCGCGCGGCAGGGCGCTGGTCAACTGGGTGGCCGAGGTCAAGGTCGGCGAGCCGGGCCCGGCCCCGGCCGCCGACTGGTCCAGGGTGGGATGCCTGCACGACGTTCTGGCCCACTACGAGGATTGGCGGTTGCCCTATTTGGACGTGCCGGAATTGATTCGGGCCAGTGACCGAATACTGGAGCACCCCATGGCGGACAGGGATCCGCTGCCCTTCTGGAGCGAGGGCCGGGTGACCCTCCTGGGCGACGCGGCCCACCCGATGTACCCCGTCGGGTCGAACGGCGGATCGCAGGCCGTACTGGACGCGCGGGTGCTCGCCCGGGCGGTGGCGCTGCGCGCGCCCGACGTGCCCGCGGCCCTCGCCGACTACGAGGATCAGCGGCGGGAGGCCACCGCCAGGCTGGTCCTCGCCCACCGGGAACTGCCGATGGAGGAGACGATCGGCAAGGTGCTCGAGCGTGCGCCGCACGGCTTCGCCGATATCGCGGACGTGCTCACCCCCGCCGAGCTGGCGGATATGGCGGCCGTCCAGAAGCGGATCACGGATATGGACGTCCGGGCGCTCAACGAGCGTCCTTCATGGAGCGTCCCTTAGTTTCGGACAGGTTGTAAACGTAGTTTAAGTAGGCGTGATTCGGTTGCTCACAATTGCGATTGAAATGAAAATTGGTGCCTTTGAGGCATTGGCCCAGTGTGACCACTTGTGCTCAAATGAACCCTCGCCCCACGTACACAGTGACCCCCACAGTGACCCCCCACGAGCTCGGCGCCTCCTGGTTCTCGCCGCCACGCGTCCGAGGAGAGGTTTCGCACGCTGATGACTGCAACACCCCCCACGGGCCGCGACCGCGGCCCGGGTGCCTTACCCGCGCCCGTAGGTCCGCATCCGGGCGCGCAGGGGACGTATCCGGACAAGGCGGGCGGCGATCGCGGCAACTGGGAGGCCCCTTTGGCGGCCACCACGACGCAGGGGGAGCGGGGCGGGAGACGAGGCCACCGCGCGGGCGGTGAACCGGGCGGCGAGTCAGGCCGGGCCTCCAAGGGCGCCCTGCCCTCCGCCGCCTCCCACGCGACGCCCGGCGGCAGGTGGCCGTCCGTGCGCAACTGGCGGGTGCGGTCCCGGCTGATCGTGCTCGTGCTCATCCCGACGATGGCGGGAGTCGTGCTCGGCGGGTTCCGCATCGCCGACTCCGTGGCCGAGGCGGAGGAGTACGAGCGGGCGCGCGCGCTCGCGTCGTTCGCCATCACGCTCGGCGACCTCGCCCACGAGCTGGAACTGGAACGCGACCTCGCGGCCCGGTTCGTCGCGGCCGGGCGGCGGGCCGAGGACCTGGAGAGCCTGCGGGTCCAGGAACAGCAGACCGTCGATGACCTGCGCCGCGAGGTGAGCCGCGGGCTCGACGCCGCGCTCGCCGGCAGCGGCTCCCCGCGGGTGGCCGGCGAGATCACCCAGATTCGCACCCGGCTGAAACAACTCGACGGTGTGCGGGCGTCCGTGGTACAGACCGAAGTGGGCGCCGAGCCGGTGCTCTACCGTTACAACGGGATCGTGGACGACCTGCTGGCCGTACACGACGAGATCGGCCAGGGGCTGTCCGGCGGCGAGACGCTGGCCAACGGGGTCACCGCGTTCCAGGCGCTGGCCGAGGCCAAGGAGCACGCCTCCAGCGAACGTGCCCTGCTGTCGGTGGCCATCGCCTCCGGCGGCTTCAGCGCGACCCTGGTGGACGAGCTGGCCGCCGCCCGCGCCGAGCGGGAGAGCGCGCTCGCCACGTTCAAGTCCGAGGCGACGCTCGCCCAGCGCCAGTTCTACGACGACACCGTCACCGGCCAGAAGGTGGACCGGGCGGAGTACATGCGGCTGCGGGCCGTCATCGCGGCCACCGGCGGCCCCGTCTCCCGGTCCGCTGAGCGCCCGGTCCCCCCGGTGCCGCTCGCCGCCCACGAACTCGACCGCTGGTTCGACGCCGCGAGCGACACCATCGAGCGGATGCGCGTCGTGGAACGCCGCGTGGGCGCCTGGATCGTGACGACCAGCCTCGAACTCCGCGACCGCGAACGCCGCGGCGCGGTGTCCGTCACCGTCGCGGTGGCCCTGCTGCTGCTCATGGTCCTCGGCATCACCGCCGTCATGGCGCGCTCGCTGGCCGGCCCGCTGCGCCGGTTGCGCGACGCCGCGCTGGAGGTCGCCGGACGCCGCCTGCCCGAGACGGTCAACGCCCTGCGCGAGGGCGGCGAGACGGCCGCGTCCGAGGCCCTCCAGCCGATCGGCGTGACCACCCGCGACGAGATCGGCGAGGTCGCGCGGGCGTTCGACGAGGTGCACCGCGAGGCCGTACGGCTGGCCGGGCAGGAGGCCACCCTGCGCAACAACGTCAACGCGATGTTCGTCAACCTGTCCAGACGCTCCCAGACCCTCGTCGAACGGCAGCTCACCCTCATCGAGTCCCTGGAACAGGGCGAACAGGACGAGGGCCGGCTGGGCAACCTGTTCCGGCTCGACCACCTGGCCACCCGCATGCGGCGCAACAGCGAGAACCTGCTGGTGCTCGCCGGGCAGGAGCCCGCCCGCAGGTGGAGCCGGCCCGTGCCGCTGATCGACGTGGCCCGCGCCGCGCTGTCGGAGATCGAGAACTACGAGAGGGTCGCCCTGCGCATCCCGACCGGCCCCGCCGTGGTCGGCTCCGGTGTCAACGACCTCGTCCACCTGATCGCCGAGCTGGTGGAGAACGCCATCTCCTTCTCGCCGAGCGAGACGGCGGTGACCGTGTCCACCAACCGGATCGACGGCGGCGGCATGATGATCGCGGTCAGCGACGTCGGGATCGGGATGACCGCGGCGGAGCTGTCCCAGGCGAACTGGCGGCTGGCCAACCCGCCGGTGGTGGACGTGTCGGTGTCGCGGCGGATGGGCCTGTTCGTGGTCGGGCGGCTGGCGTTGCGGCACGGGATCAGGGTCCAGCTCCGCCAGCAGGAGACCGGCGGGCTCACCGCCATGGTCCTGGTGCCGGACACGCTGCTGGCCGAATCCGAACCGTGGAACGGGGTGTCGCGGGCGGCGCACGAACGGCAGGCGGCGCTCGCGCCGGGCGGCGTGTTCGGTGGTCCCGCGCCCGCTCCCATGTTCACACCTCAGGCGCCCGCGCCCCGCGAGGACATGTGGAGCGACAGACCGCGCGGCGGGGACTCCGGCGCCTGGGACGTGCACGTCCCCCCAGAACCCCCCGTTCTCCATGATTCGGCCGCGGAGGCGACCGGCCCCATCGACCGGATCACCGGCGGTGCGCAGGACCGGGCGCTCGCCGAGACCGTGGCGCGGGCCAACGGCTCCGGCATCCACCGCGACCCTGACGACTACCTGCCGATCTTCGCGGCGGTCGAGTCCGACTGGTTCCGCGCGGCGAGCCCGCGGGAGGAGTCCGGCCGGCCGGGCGAGGACGCCCCGCCGCCGGACCCCCGCCAATGGACTTCTCCCGCCGACCCCGGCTACAAGGCCGCCGCGCAGGTCGCCGGCGGGCCCGCGCTCGGCGGCATCACCCACGCCGGACTGCCCAAGCGCGTGCCCAAGGCCAATCTGCTGCCCGGCGCGGTCGCCGCCCGGTCCCAGGGCGTGCCGGTGCCCGCCGCGCTGCCCGCGCCCGTGCCCCCCAGGCCCCCCGTGTCGCCGGAGGCCGTGCGCGACCGCCTGGCGGGCTTCCAGCAGGGCGTACGGCAGGCCCGTGCCGCCGCGCGCGGCGAACCGGCCGTCGAACCGGCCGGGGAACCGGCCCCCACCGACTTCACCTGGAATATCGAACACAGCAAGGAGGACTCGTGATCAAGCGGGTTCATATGCATGGCGCGAGCGCCCGGGCGCACGCGATCGAGGAGGGGCAGTGCGAGAACTGAGCCAGGCGGCACGCGGTATCAACTGGCTGATCACGGACTTCGTGCACAACGTGCCGGGGGTGGCGCACACCGTCGTGGTGTCGTCCGACGGTCTGCCGCTGGCCTTCTCGGAGGGCTTCCCCAGAGACCGGGCCGACCAGCTCGCCGCCGTGGCGGCCGGGCTGATCAGCCTGACCCAGGGCGCCTCCCGGGTCTTCGAGGGCGGGGCGGTCACGCAGACGGTGGTGGAGATGCAGCGCGGGCTGCTCCTGATCATGTCGATCAGCGACGGGTCCTGCCTGGCGGTGCTGGCGGCGCCCGACTGCGACATGGGTCTGGTGGCCTATCAGATGACGCTTCTCGTGGAGCGGGCCGGGCAGGTGCTCACGCCCGCCGTACGCGCGGAGCTCCAGGCCGCCCATCCACGGTGATGGGCGGGACCCTAGGAGGTCGCCGTGACAGGACATGGCTTTCATGATGGCCGTCCGCTAGGGGGCGGAATGCCACACAACCCCCTGTACGACCCCGTGGACGATCCCCACCGGAACACCGGTGGGGCGCATCACCTCACGCCGCCTCCGGCCGGGGAGCAGAGTTCCCTGGTCCGGCCGTACGCCGTGACGGGCGGGCGCACCGCCCCCCGTACGCAGCTCGCAGTGGAGGCGCTGGTCTCCTCGCTGACCTCCCTGCAGCACGATCTGACCCACCGGACCCCCGAGTACCAGGCGATCAGTGCGCTGTGCCGGCAGGTGCGGTCGGTCGCCGAGATCTCCGCGCTGCTGCGTATCCCGCTCGGCGTCACCAGGATCCTCGTCGCCGACATGGCGGCCGAGGGGCTGGTCCAGGTGCACCAGACGACCTTGGAGGCGGGCAAGCCGGATCGCAATCTGTTGGAAAGGGTGCTCAGTGGACTTCGCAGACTCTAATCGGAATGGCGGCCTGACCTCGACGAAAATCGTCGTGGCGGGCGGTTTCGGCGTTGGGAAGACGACTTTCGTCGGGGCGGTTTCAGAGATCCTGCCGCTGACCACGGAAGCGATGATGACGAACGCGAGCGCGGCCATCGACGACACGGCCCTTACGCCGCTCAAGACGACGACCACCGTGGCGATGGACTTCGGCCGGGTGTCGCTGGACCGGGATTTGATCCTTTACCTGTTCGGGACACCCGGTCAGCACCGTTTCTGGTTCATGTGGGACGACCTGGTGCGCGGCGCGATCGGCGCGGTGGTGCTGATCGACACCCGCAGGCTTGCCGACAGTTTTCCCGCCGTGGACTATTTCGAGGAGGCCAATCTGCCGTTCATCGTGGCGGTCAACGGCTTCGACGGCCACTACTCCCACACCGAGGAGGAACTGCGCGAGGCGCTGACCCTGGCCCCGCAGATCCCCATCGTCCAGACCGACGCGCGGGTGCGCGAGTCGGTCAAATCAACATTGATCACTTTGGTGGAGCACGCGCTGACGATTCGCATGGCCGTACCCGGTGGGGGACGCTGAACGCCCGTCAGAGGTTAGGCTGGGAGGCTGAGTCGCCCGGGAACGTGTGGAGCACGCTGTGCGAGACGCTCCCAGGCGGCGCACGACTCCGTTGCACGACCGCACGACCTGACGCAGGACCTGACGCGCAGAGGCTGGCCATCACGTGTTCGAGACGCTTTCCGACCGCCTGACATCGGTCTTTTCCTCCCTTCGTGCCAAGGGACGGCTCTCCGACGCCGACATCGACGCGACCTGCCGCGAGATCCGCATCGCGTTGCTGGAGGCCGACGTCGCCTTGCCCGTGGTACGGGCCTTCGTCGCCCATGTCAAGGAGCGGGCGCGGGGATCCGAGGTCTCCCAGGCGCTCAATCCGGCCCAGCAGGTCGTGAAGATCGTCAACGACGAGCTGGTCGAGATCCTGGGCGGCGAGACGCGGCGGCTGCGCCTGGCCAAGACCCCGCCGACGATCATCATGCTGGCGGGCCTCCAGGGCGCGGGCAAGACCACGCTGGCCGGCAAGCTGGCCCGCTGGCTGCGCGAGCAGGGCCACGCGCCCATGCTGGTGGCCGCCGACCTGCAGCGGCCCAACGCCGTCCAGCAGCTCGCCGTCGTGGGCGAGCGCGCCGAGGTGGCGGTCTTCGCCCCCGAGCCGGGCAACGGCGTGGGCGATCCGGTCGACGTGGCCCGCCGGTCCATCGACCACGCCAAGCGGCAGCAGCACGACGTCGTCATCATCGACACCGCGGGCCGCCTGGGCATCGACCAGGAGCTGATGCGGCAGGCGGCCGACATCCGCGACGCCGTCCAGCCCGACGAGATCCTGTTCGTGGTGGACGCCATGATCGGCCAGGACGCCGTCACGACGGCGCAGGCGTTCATGGAGGGCGTCGGCTTCGACGGCGTCGTGCTCACCAAGCTCGACGGCGACGCCAGGGGCGGCGCGGCCCTTTCGGTGCGGCACATCACCGGCAAGCCGATCATGTTCGCCTCCACCGGGGAGAAGCTGGGCGACTTCGACGCCTTCCACCCCGACCGGATGGCCTCGCGGATCCTCGACATGGGCGACGTGCTCACCCTCATCGAGCAGGCCCAGAAGACGTTCGACGAAGAGCAGGCCAAGAAGATGGCCGGCAAGCTCACCTCGGGCGACGGCTTCACCCTCGACGACTTCCTTGAGCAGATGGCGATGGTCCAGAAGATGGGCCCGATCAAGAATCTGCTCGGCATGATGCCCGGCATGGGGCAGATGCGCGACCAGCTCAACCAGATCGACGACCGTGATCTGGACCGCATCGCCGCCATCATCCGCTCCATGACCCCCGGCGAGCGCGCCGAACCCAAGATCATCAACGGCTCCCGCCGGGCGCGCATCGCCCGCGGGTCCGGTGTGAGCGTCACCGAGGTGAGCAGCCTCGTGACCCGCTTCTTCGACGCCCAGAAGATGATGAAGCGGATGGCGGGCGGCCTGGGCATTCCAGGCATGCCCGGCGGCGGAGGCGGGCGCAAGTCCGCCAAGGCCGCCAAGAAGGGCAAGAAGGGGCGCAGGGTCAGCGGTGACCCGCGCAAGGCGGCGCTGGGCAGGAAGCCCGGTGGGGGCGACATCCCGGCACAGCAGTTGCCGCCGGGCCTGGGCGGCAAGCTGCCCCCCGGTCTGGAGCTGCCGCCCGGTTTCGACCCCTCCAAGCTCAAGCTGCCCGGCCAGAACTGAACCAAATGACGGTGCTGAATCGGTGCCGTCGGCGGCCGATTCGGGCCAATCAGGTCACGATCGTCGTGTGAGTGCGCCGCATGCCGTTCGATCTGGCACAATGGCATGTTGGAACAACACGGCCACGCGGGTGCCCTCTCATCCTCGCCGGCCGTCTGTCCCTCGGACGGACTTCCCGTCGTGCCCCACTCGATGAGACGCCGTTCACCCACGCTCGAATGTCCAGGAGAGACCACACCCGTGGCAGTCAAGATCAAGCTCAAGCGGCTCGGGATGATCCGCAACGCGCAGTACCGCATCGTCGTCGCCGACAGCCGCACCAAGCGGGACGGCCGGGCGATCGAGGAGATCGGTCTGTACCACCCGAAGGAGAACCCTTCGCGTATCGAGGTCAAGTCCGAGCGCGCTCAGTACTGGCTGGGCGTCGGCGCGCAGCCGACCGAGCCCGTGCTCAAGCTGCTCAAGCTCACCGGCGACTGGCAGAAGTTCAAGGGTGAGCCCGCCCCGCCGCCGCTGAAGGTGGCCGAGCCCAAGCCGGACCGCCACGCCATCTACGAGGCCGCGGCCAAGGAGGCGCTGTCCGGTGACACCGGCGGTGCCGCCACCACGCAGCGCAAGTCCAGGAAGTCGCAGAAGGCCGAGGAGCCCACTGCCGAAGCCGCCCCCGCCGCTGCGGCCGAGGAGTCCTCGGAAGGCGGGGCCTGAGGTGCTTGAAGAGGCCCTTGAACACCTGGTCAAGGGCATCGTCGAGCATCCTGACGAGGTCCGTGTCCGCGGCCGGCGCATTCGCACCGGGCGCGTGCTGGAGGTCCGGGTTCACCCAGACGACCTCGGCAAGGTCATCGGCCGTGGCGGGCGCACCGCCAAGGCGCTGCGCACTGTCGTGAACGCGCTGGCCGACGGCAAGTTCGTCCGCGTCGACCTGCTCGACCTGAGCGAAGCCCGCTGACCTCGCGAGCCTTTCCGGCCGGCCCACGTTCCATCGTGTCGTGGGCCGGCCGTGTTCCGGCTTCGCCGGGGCGCTTTTCACATTCCTCGGGTAGCGAGGCACCGTGCAGGTGGGGTACCGCTTCCGTTCTTCGCCGGGCGCGCGGACATGCGCCCATGGAGGTCAGTTCTCGTGCAGCTCGTCGTGGGACGCATCGGCCGGCCGCACGGCGTGCGGGGCGAGGTCAGCGTGGACGTGCGGACCGACGACCCGGCGCTGCGGTTCGTCCCGGGCGCGTCCCTCGCCACCGATCCGGCGTCCGCGGGGCCGTTGGTCATCGAGCAGGTCCGCCCGCACTCGGGGTTCTTGCTGGTGCGGTTCGCCGGCGTGCACGACCGCGACGCCGCGGGGGAGCTGCGGGGCGTACTGCTGCTCGTGGAGTCCGACGACTCCCCGCCGCTCGACGACCCTGACGAGTTCTACGACCACCAGCTCATCGGCCTGTCGGTGGCCGCGCCGGGCGCCGAGCCTGTCGGCCGGGTCACCGACGTGCTGCACCATGGCCAGGACCTGCTGGTCGTACGGCGCACCGACGGGCGCGAGGTCTACGTGCCGTTCGTACGCGCTCTGGTGCCGGAGATCGACCTGGAGGCCGGGCTGCTCGTCGTGGACGCGCCCCCCGGCCTGCTCGACCCGGACGAGTCCGTCTGAGACCCCATGCGCATCGACATCATCTCCATCTTCCCCGAGTACTTCGCGCCGCTCGACGTCTCGCTGATCGGCAAGGCCCGCGAACGCGGCATTCTGGACATCACCCTCCACCAGCTCCGCGACTGGACCCACGACGTGCACCGCACCGTGGACGACAGCCCCTACGGCGGCGGTCCCGGAATGGTGATGAAACCCGAACCCTGGGGTGAGGCCCTGGACGCCGTCGCGGCGCGTTCCCCCTCGGCTCCGCCGCGCCTGGTGGTCCCCACGCCGAGCGGCCGGCCCTTCACCCAGGAACTCGCGCTGGAACTCGCCGCCGAGCCGTGGCTGGTGTTCGCCTGCGGGCGCTACGAGGGCATCGACGCCCGCGTGATCGACGAGTACGCCGCAAGGACCCGGGTGGACGAGGTCGGCATCGGCGACTACGTCCTGGCCGGGGGTGAGGTGGCCGTGCTGGTGATGGTGGAGGCGATCGGGCGGCTGCTGCCCGGGGTGCTCGGCAACGAGCTGTCGGCCGCCGACGACTCCTTCGCGCCGGGCGCGATGCGCAACCTGCTCGAAGGGCCGGTCTACACCAAGCCCCCGGAGTGGCGGGGCCGGCGGGTGCCGGAGATCCTGCTGTCCGGCCACCACGGGAAGGTCGCCAGGTGGCGGCGGGACGAGGCGCTGCGCCGTACCGTCCGCAACCGGCCGGACCTGGTGACGCGGCTGGACCCGGACACGCTCGACAAGCGCGACCGGGAGGTCCTTTCCGAGTCCGGCGAGGAGCCGCGGCCCTGACGGGCGCCGTCTCCGCATAGGCCGATTTCGATGTGGCGCGAAGATGTGGCAGACTGAATCGCTGTCGCCGACTGTCCATCGGTCGGTGAGCCGTGGCCGGGCTCGCCAAGCCGGCCTCATCGACACCGCACGTCAAACCAGTCAGCTCGCGTGTCCGCCGCGACGCCGCGCCTCACCGCGCGGCCGGACGGACCTCCGCGGGCTCGCGTCTATGTAGGGACCGTAGCCATGCACACGCAGATCCAGGAGCTTGAGAAAGCCTCGATGCGCACCGACGTCCCGGACTTCCGCCCGGGCGACACTCTGGAGGTGCACGTCCGCGTCGTCGAGGGCAACCGGTCCCGCATCCAGGTCTTCAAGGGCTTCGTGCTGCGCCGCCAGGGCGGTGGCGCGCGGGAGACCTTCACCGTCCGCAAGGTCAGCTACAGCGTCGGCGTGGAGCGCACCTTCCCGGTGCACAGCCCGATCATCGAGAAGATCCAGCTCGTGACCCGTGGCGACGTCCGCCGCGCCAAGCTCTACTACATGCGCGACCTGCGCGGTAAGGCGGCCCGCATCCGCGAGAAGCGTGAGGCGGCCCCCTCCGGCAAGTGACCGCCGCGCAGTGACCCCGCGCCGCCGGTCGTCCGATTGGCCCGTGCCCCGGTGGGCGCGGGCCATTCGGTTTCGCAAAGCCGGAGACATTCCCAGGTCCCGGGACGTAAAGGGGTAAACGTGTCCGTGAACGGCTGTGACGCCCGTGCGGAAGGCGACGCGCGGGTTTTCCGAGGCGGTCTGCCCACCCTCTGGCACCGCGCATCATCTAGGCTCGTCACCAATGGCTAACGAGGACCCGGGGTCTGGCGCGGCCGCGCACACCCCCGCCGAGGACGAGGTGCACGTGGTCGCGGAAGACACCGAGAAGGCCGCAAAACGCGGCAAGGAGAAAAAGGGTTCGTTCTGGCGCGAACTGCCCGTCCTGGTAGTTGTGGCGCTCGTCTTGGCATTCATCATCAAGACGTTCGTTATTCAGGCGTTCTACATCCCGTCGGAGTCGATGGAGAACACCCTGCTCACCAATGACCGGGTCCTCGTCAACAAGCTCGTCTACCACACCCGCGACATCGAGCGCGGCGACGTCGTGGTGTTCTCGGGGGTCGACTCCTGGGACGGCGAGGTGCAGTTCGAGGAGCCGTCCAACCCGGTCTCGGCCTTCTTCCGCTGGATCGGTACCGCCTTCGGCATGGTGCCCGGCGAGAAGGACTACATCAAGCGCGTCATCGGCGTCCCCGGTGACAAGGTGAAGTGCTGCGACTCCAAGGGCCGGATCACGGTCAACGGCACGCCCATCGAAGAGGACGGTTACCTCTATCCGGGCGATGTGCCCTCGCAGAAGTACTTCGAGGTCACCGTCGAGCCCGGCAGGCTGTGGGTGATGGGCGACCACCGTTCGGTGTCCCTCGACTCGCGTTCGCACATGGGCGACCCCGGCGGCGGTACGATCCCCGCCGACCACGTCGTCGGCCGCGCCTTCGTCATCGTCTGGCCGTTCTCCCGCGCCGCGACCCTGCCCATCCCGGAGACCTTCGCCCAGCCCGCGCTGCACGCTGCCGCCGCGGTCGGCGGCGCCACCCCGCTGGTGCTCGGCTTCGCCGGAGCGGTGCCCCTGGTCCTGGTGCGCCGCCGCCTGCTGCGAAGGCGCCCCGGCAGCCGATGACCGTGACCAAGGACGAGAAGAAGCGGCCGAAGGGCGAGCGGGCCGGCAAGAAGCGCGGGACCCTGCGCGAGACGGTCGGCCTGATCGCCATCGGCGTGGTCATCGCGCTGCTGCTGCAGGCGTTCGTGATCGGGCAGTTCTGGATCCCCTCCGAGTCGATGCAGAACACCCTTCAGATCGGCGACCGGGTCATCGTCAACAAACTGCACGGTTCGGCCGACCGCGGCGACATCATCGTGTTCCGCGGCTGGGACGGCAGCGACACGATCAAGCGGGTGATCGCGGTGGGCGGCGACACCGTCGAGTGCTGCGACGCCAAGCGCCGCATCTCGGTCAACGGGGTGCCGCTGGACGAGACCTACATCCACCCCGACGACTACCCCTCCAAGCGGAAGTTCAAGACCAAGCTGGCGGCGGGCAAGCTGTGGGTGATGGGCGACCACCGTACGGCGTCGTCGGACTCGCGCGAGGAGTACAACGGCCCGGTCGACGAGGACGACGTGATCGGCCGCGCCTTCGCGATCGTGTGGCCGTTCTCCCGGGCGACCATTCTGTCGCGGCCCGAGACTTTCGCACGGGTCCGATAGCTTTCGGTGATCCAGTGCGCGTAACCTCGATGCTGTCATGACTGTTGTGTCGCGCATCTCCGCGCCGGCGTACCGCCCGAGGCCGAGCGTCGTACGGCGGGATTCGGGCCTCTACGCCTACGAAAGGGCGCTGGCGCGGCGGGGCTTCACCCCCATCGCCGGGGTGGACGAGGCGGGCCGTGGGGCCTGCGCCGGGCCGCTGGTGGTGGCCTCCGTGGTCCTTGGCAGGCAGATCGACGGGCTGTGCGACTCCAAGCTGGTGACGCCGGCCGTACGCGAGGCCCTGTACGACCGCATCCTCGCCACCGCCAAGGGCGTCGCCACGGTGATCATTTCGCCGGAGGAGATCGACACGCGCGGCCTGCACAAGTGCAACATCGCCGGCATGCGCCGCGCGGTCGCCCGGCTCGCCTGCGACCCTGGCTACATCCTCACCGACGGCTTCCCGGTGCCCGGACTGCCCGCCCCCGCCCTGGCCATCTGGAAGGGCGACCAGGTCGCGGCCTGCGTCGCGGCCGCCTCCATCGTGGCCAAGGTGACGAGGGACCGCATCATGACGGCACTGGACGAGCAACATCCCGAATACGGTTTTGCCGTACACAAGGGGTATGTCACCCCGGGTCACCGACTTGCCCTCGCCAACCACGGCCCTTGTCCGCAACATCGTTTCTCCTTCGTCACGGTGGCGCGTTCCGGGCTGGGTAGCGAGATGGGTGAGAATGAAGTGGGGGCCGGTGTCGTCTGAAGGGGCGGCCCGGGAGGCACGTGACAGGAGGACGGGATGAGCGCAGAAGATCTCGAAAAGTATGAGACCGAGATGGAGCTGCAGCTCTACCGTGAATATCGCGACGTCGTGGGTCTGTTCACCTACGTCGTGGAGACCGAGCGGCGGTTCTATCTCACCAACTCCGTGGACCTGGATGTGCGCACGGCCGAGAACGGCGACGTCTTCTTCGACGTGAAGATGCAGGACGCCTGGGTCTGGGACATGTACCGCCCGGCGAGGTTCGTGAAGAACGTCCGTGTCGTCACCTTCAAGGACGTCAACGTCGAAGAACTCGCCAAGCCCGACCTCGAAATGCCCAAGGAGGGCTTCTCCTCCTGACCCCCGATCCCAGAGACTTCCTGGCCACCTCCCGGCCCAGGCCCTTTCCTCCTGCCCCGAGGACCAGGCCCCAGCACCACGGCGGACCCCCGCCGCCCAGCACACGCCCAACCAGAGCCGCACCCCCTCGCCCCCGACCACCCACCTTCGGGATGCCACCCCCGAGGCTTCCCACCCCACCATCCAGGGCCGCCCGGCCATGACACCGAACGCCCGCGTCGGTCGGTCGCTCACATTGGGTTTCCCGCCGGGGGTGCAGGCTCAATCCGCCCTCCACGCGAGGCTCCCTGCCTGCCGTGACGCCCGCTCCTCATGACATCCAGTGCGTGGTTCGGGGACACCGTCCGCCCGAAGATTTCCATCCCGTCGTGCAGGCCGCTCGCTCCCAGGCCGCAGATATCGAGGCATTCGGCATCTCCCAGCCGCCGCCGTACCCTCTGCCCGCCGACGTCCGGATGCTCTCGGAATGCGAGAGGCGCCTCACGCCGACGGTCCCATCTAGGGAGCGGCGACCCCGCGCTCCCAAGGGGCAGTTGTCCACAGGGCGTGGTGACGCAGTGTGCCGGGTTATCCACAGAACGTGGTTCGGTGCCTTTCCGGCCGGCGTGGGCGAGAGATGCTCGGGGTCGGAGGTGGTTGTCATGGCGGCCAAGGATGAGTTGGGCAAGCACGGCGAACAGATCGCCGCAGATTTCCTGCAGGCGCGTGGCTGGGAGGTCCTGGCACGCAACTGGCGCTGCAGGGAAGGAGAGATAGACATCGTCGCGCGGGACGGCCGGGCGCTGGTCGTGGTGGAGGTCAAGACCCGGTCCGGCCGCACCCACGGCACCGCGCTGGAGGCGGTCAATCCGCTCAAGTTGCTACGCCTGCGGTTACTCGCGGGCCGATGGCTGGCGGGCCAGAGCGAGCGGTTCGACGCGGTGCGCGTCGACGTCGTCGCTCTGGAGCGGTTCGGACGGGCCTACTCCATCCACCACGAGCGGGGGGTGTCCTGAATGGCGGTCGCCCGTACCCGGTGCGTCGCCCTGATCGGCGTCACCGGCCACGTCATTGAAATCGAGGCCGACATCTCCAACGGCCTTCCCGGCATCCACCTGATCGGCCTGCTCGACACCGCGCTCAGCGAGGCCCGCGACCGTGTCCGGTCCGCCGTCATCAACAGCCGGTACGGCTGGCCCGAGACCCGCGTCACCGTCAGCCTGTTCCCGGCGAGCCTCCCCAAACGAGGCAGCCAGTTCGACCTCGCCATCGCGATGAGCCTGCTCGGCGCGGCCGGCGTGGTGCCGGGCGAGCGGATCGCCGAGCCGTTCTTCCTCGGAGAGCTGGGGCTCGACGGGCGGGTCCGCGTGGTCAGGGGGATTCTTCCTTCCATCGTCGCGGCGGCCGAGGCGGGGGCCGCCAGCGTGGTCGTTCCCGCGGGCAATGCCGCCGAGGCGGGCCTCGTCCCAGGTGTGCGGGTGATCCCCGTGCAGCACCTGCGCCAGCTCGTGGAGTGGCTGCGGGAGGGAGACCCGGCCCGCCCGCCGCAGTGCGACGATCCGGCCTCCCCGCAGAGCGCGGAGCCGTCGCAGGCGTCCCAGCGTCCCGCGCCCGATCTGAAAGACGTCGCGGGCCAGCCGATGGGGCGAAAGGCGCTTGAGGTGTGCGCCGCCGGCGGTCACAACCTCTGGATGCTCGGCCCGCCGGGCACGGGCAAGACGATGCTGGCCGAGCGGCTGCCCACACTGCTTCCGCCGCTGGAGTACGAGCAGGCCCTTGAGGTCACCGCCATCCACTCCATCGCCGGGGCACTGCCGGCCGGGCAACCACTGCTCGCCGGCCCGCCGTTCGTCAGTCCGCACCACACCGCGACCGTCGCCGCCGTCGTCGGGGGCGGCACCTCCGTGCCCCGTCCGGGCGCGGTCTCGATGGCCCACCGTGGCGTGCTGTTCCTCGACGAGGCACCCGAGTTCGCGACGTCCGTCCTGGACTCCCTGCGCCAGCCGCTGGAGTCCGGCACGGTCACGGTCTCGCGCGCCGCCGGCACGACCACCTTCCCCGCCCGTTTCATGCTGGTTCTCGCGGCCAATCCGTGCCCGTGCGCCCAGCCGGCGAGCCCGTCTGAGCCCTGCCAGTGCACGCCCACGGTGAAACGGCGTTATCTCGCGCGTCTTTCCGGGCCGCTGCTCGACCGGATCGACGTGAAGGTCTCCGTGGCCCGCTCCACTCGGCGGGAGCTGATGGCCGACCGCCGGTTCGCCGAACCCAGCGGCGTCGTGCGCGAACGGGTCCTACAGGCCCGCGAGCGTGCCGCCCAGCGGCTGGGCGGCACGCCCTGGCGCACCAACTCCGAGATCCCCGCAAGTGCCCTGCACGGCGATCTACGGCCCCCTGAGGAGGCGATGCGGCCCCTCACCGCGTGCATCGACAACGGTTCCCTGAGCGCTCGCGGGCTCGACCGGGTGACCCGGGTGGCATGGACGCTCGCCGACCTGGCGGGCAAGGAGCATCCGGAAGCCGAGGAGACCAGTGCGGCGCTCGCGCTGTGGCTGGGGGTCGGCCAATGACCGAGCCGTCCGGTGCCGCGCCCCTCGCGGACGAGACCAGGCTGGCCAGAGCGGCGCTGATGCGCGCGGGGGAGTCCGGAGATCCGCTGCTCGGCCGGCTCATCGAGGTGTGCGGGCCGGTGGAGGCGCTGGCCCAGATCCGCGAAGGCGCGCTGACCGCCGAGATCGGTGGCCGGCTGGCGCACGATCGTGGCCGCACTTTGCGCGATGTGCAGGCGAAGGTGACAGGGTGGCGGACGCGGTTGCTGGCGGCCGATCCGGTACGCGACGTGCTCGCGGGCCATGAACGGGGAGCCCGGCTGGTGGTCCCCGGTGACATCGAATGGCCGTCCCAGCTCGACGATCTGGGGGTGGGCCGCCCGACGGGGCTGTGGGTGGAAGGCGCGGCCGACCTGCGCTTCTCCTGTCTGCGTTCGGTCGCCATCGTGGGGGCGCGCGCGGCGACGCCGTACGGTGTCCACGTCGCGTCCGCCATGGGCGCCGAGCTGGGCCAGGAAGGCTGGACGGTGATATCCGGCGGGGCGTACGGCGTGGACAGCGCGGCGCACCGCGGCGCCCTGACCGCGGAGGCGCCCACGGTCGCGGTTCTCGCCTGCGGCACCGACTACTGCTATCCGTCCGGCCATCATGACCTCTTCGCCGTCATACGCGAGCGGGGCGTCCTGATCAGCGAGTCTCCGCCGGGGGCCCACCCGACGCGAAGCCGCTTCCTGATCCGCAACCGGCTCATCGCGGCGCTGTCCAGGGGCACCGTCGTCGCGGAGGCAGCCCTGCGCAGTGGCGCACTGAACACCGTCAACCACGCCCTAACCCTGCACCGCCACGTCGGCGCGGTGCCGGGGCCGGTCACCTCCGAGAGTTCGGCCGGGTGCCACGCACTGCTGCGGCAGGGCAAGGCCCAGTGCGTCACGAACGCCGCCGAGGTCCTCGACCTCATCGGCGCGATCGGAGCCGACCTCGCCCCGGAACCCAAGGGCACGGTCATCCCCTTGGACAGCCTCAGCCCCGAGGCGCGCGCGGTCCTCGACGCCATCCCCTCCCGAGGCCCCGGAGCAGGCCCCGCCACCATCGCCGTCACAGCAGGCATCGACCTCCAAACGGCCCTGAGCCGCCTCGGCGCCCTCGCCGCCGCCGGCTACGTCCAACACGGCCGCCAAGGCTGGCGCCTCCGCGACCGCCGCTGACCCAACAAAGCCCAAACCCCACCACACGCCCATGAACTCCACCCACCCGGGAAGCGCCATGCCCCCACACCCCATCGCGGCCACCCACCACCGCGACTCAGAACCACCGGGGACATCACGGGACTCCCCCGAGTCCGGGGAGCAACGCAGACCATGTGCCACCGCCGCTCATGCGTCGACGGACCAGCGTGGGCCACGGGACCACCGCGGCTGCGCATCCTCGGGCGGTGTCGGCAGGAGCCGAGCCGGTGGGCGAGGCCCGCGAGTCCTTCGGCCGCTACCAGCGGGCCTTCACCGACCTCGACGGCCACCACTGGGAGGCCCTGTGCCTGGTACAGCCCGCCTGAACCCCCTCGGCGGCTTCACCGCTTCGGGCGGTGCCAGGTGAGATCACCTTTACGCAGGTCCTAGCGCTCGCCCGGGGCTCGATCCCGTAAGATCCACCGCTGCCTGGGCACTACCCATCCTCGTGGTTGCGGGGTTACTTCGAGTCCGGGGAGTACTGCGGGTCGTGTGCGATGGTCGCTGATGCGTGGACGGGCGAGTGTGGGCTGCGGGATCACTGTGGCTGTGCATCCTCGTGGTTGCGGGATCATCTCGAGTCCGGTGGCTATGTCAGAGCGGAGTAGCAGCGGATGTTCGCGAGTTCTGGCAGCGCTCGGCGATCTTCGATTCGGCGGAATGTTGGCGAGAACCGGCAGCGCCGGGAGCAACTGGCCGCCGTACGTCCAGCTCCCGGCCCCGCGCGGACCGCTGTCAAAACTCAGCGACAAGGAGGGGCGGCCTGGGCGTGCGCTGTCAGCTCCCGCGTCCATTCGCTGTCGGTTCCCACCAACAGAGCCAGTCCGGGAAGTACCGTGCCCATGCGCTACCGCGTCGCTCAGACATCAACGGGCTCAGGGGCCACCTAGGCTCATGGGCCACCGTGCGTCGGGGACGTCGCGAACCCCTCTCATGAACTCTGCACACCGCTGACCGTTCAGCGAGCGGCCGACCCGGTGCCGGCCGTTGCGTCGATGTGCCGGATGGCGGTGAAGGTGCAGGCGGCCACGGAACGCCACCGGCGTCTCATCGAGAGCCTGCCGGTCCTGGTGAACGGCGGGGAACGGATCGAAAGGCCTGGGCCTGCGGACCTCGCGGCGCTGGTCCGGGGCGTGCTGGACGACCTCGGTACCGACCAGGCGGGCGTTGCTCACTACCTGGCGCCCGCCCGCGCATTGGGCGACCACGGGCTGCTGGAACCGCTGGTGAGCAATCTCGTCGACAACGCCATCCGCCGCAGTGTCCCCCGGCGGCTGGATGAACATCACGACGGGGGGCTCGCCCGGCCGGGCCAGCGTACGGGTCGCCGACTCAGGGTGCCTTGTTCCGCCCGAGATCACGACCGGCTTGTTCGAGCCTTTCCGTACCCGAAGTTTCAAGGGGGTCGTCCATGGTCTCGGCGATCGCCACGACTAACGGCGGCATGCTCGCCGCCCACCCCAGACCCGGGGGCGGGCTCGACATCACGGTCACGCTTCCCGGTATTTGACGCTGTCAGGCCACCATGGCCTGCCGGTTTGTGTTGCTGCTCCGGCGCATTCCGGCTCGGATGCCTTCATTCGCCATGCTGTGGAGGAGGTCGATTGGGTAAGAGGGGATGGTGGATGTGCTTGGGGAGGGTCCCGGGGTGGGTGTTCCGGGGCTGGATGAGGTGGCGGGGGAGTTCGAGCGGTACCTGCGGTTGGAGCGGGGGCATTCTGAGCACACGGTGCGGGCCTATATGACCGATCTTGCGGGGTTGATGGGGCATCTGCGGGCGGGCGGTGCGGAGAACCTGGCGGGGCTGGACATCGTGGCGCTGCGGGCCTGGCTCGCTGAGCAGCATCGGGCGGGGCTCGCGCGGGCGACGCTGGCACGCAGGACGGCGTGTGCGCGGGTGTTCTCCACGTTCGCCCATCGGCGGGGCTGGCTGGCCGATGACCCCGGGCTGTTGCTGGGCACGGCCAAGGCCGGGCGGACGCTGCCCGCGGTGCTCGGGCAGGACGAGGCGCGAGCCGTACTCGACGGGCCTGAAGGGGAGGGGCCGAAGAGGCTGCGCGATCAGGCGATCATGGAAGTGCTCTACGGCACCGGGATCCGGGTCAGTGAGCTGTGCGCGCTTGACGTGGACGATGTCGATCGCGACCGCCGGACGTTGCGGGTGCTCGGCAAAGGCGGCAAGGAGCGTACGGTGCCGTTCGGGGCTCCGGCGATGCAGGCACTGGACGCCTGGTGCGTGCAGGGGAGGCCGCTGTGGCTCCGGGAGCGGAGCGGGCCGGCGTTGTTCCTCGGGACCAGGGGAGGGCGTATCGACCCGGGGACGGTACGGCGGGTCGTGCACACCCGGCTGGCCGCGGTGGAGGGCGCTCCCGACATGGGCCCGCACGGGTTGCGGCACACGGCGGCCACCCACCTGCTGGAGGGCGGGGCGGACCTCCGCAGTGTTCAGGAGATCCTGGGGCACGCCTCACTCAACACCACTCAGATCTACACTCATGTGTCCATCGACCGGCTCCGGAGCGCCTACCGGCAGGCGCATCCCCGAGCTTGAGGAGGACGGCGGCCACAGCGGGAGCAGCCGCACCGGGGCGAGCCCCATGAGCAGCAGCGGGTCGAGATAGTCGGTGCCGCTGCGCAGTCCCCAGTGCAGGCAGGAGACCGGGCAGTGGGCGGGGCCGCCGGTCGGCGACTGCTCTGGCTCCTCGATGACGCCGAGCACGTCGCCGGCGGTCACCGGCTGGCCGCGCCGTACTCGCGCCCGGACCGGCAGGTAGGTGCTTCGCAGCCCGCCTTCGTGGAGGACGGTGACCACCCCCCGCCCTCCCACCGGCCCGGCGAAGCCCACGGTGCCAGGTCCGGGGGACCGGATCGTGTCGCCCGGAGCGGCCTGGAGATCGACGCCTCGATGCCCGGCGAGCCAGGGCTGCGCGGGAGGCGCGAAGTGCCGCAGGATTCTCGGCCGCCCTGTCACGGGCCATGTCCATGCCGATGTGGGTGCGGCGGCGGTGGCAGCGCCGGTCGCCGCGGGGGCGGGCAGGCAGGTGGCGAGGACGATCAGCACGGCAACCGTGGACAGGCGGCGGTGGCGGGCTGATGACAGCGGAGGGGCGTGTGTTCGCTGGATGGGGCGGCAGGCACGGCGGGGGCGGGGAGCAGGAACGTTGATCTCGGGCGAGGCCGGGTGGTGGGGATGGGGCACCGGCGGGATGTTGGGTGCGGACGGGGGACGGCGTGTTCTGGCGGTGTGGTTCACCTGCGTAAGGGTGGCCGATGGGGCGGGGGCGAGGAGCGGGTGAACGGGATTCTGTGGATGGCGAAGCGGCGTTGTCCACAGGAGCAGGAGGATGCAGAGGGTCACGGGCGCGGGGCGTGGCGGAGCGGGGAGAGCCAGATGCAGGGAATGGCGAGGAGGCCGCCCGCGGCGCAGATCCAGATCACCGGGCGGAGGCCGAAGAGTTCGCCGAGTACGCCGCCGACCAGGCCGCCTACGGTGAGGACGCCTTGGGTCGCGAAGGCCGAGGTGGCTCTGACGCGGCCGATGTACTCGGGCGGCGTCTCGCGTGCCATCAGCGTGTTCATGCAGGTCGCGAATGAGATGATGACGATGCCCATGGCGATGGCGGCCGAGCCGAGCAGCGCGGCCTTGACCGGCAGGGAACCGCCGGTGAGGGCCACGACCACATAGTCGCTGGGGAAGAGCAGGACCGAGCCGAGCAGTACGCGTTCGTTGCCGTAGCGGTGGACCAGGCGCGGGACGATGATCGCGCCGAGGATGCCGCCGATCCCGAAACAGGCGGTGAGGCCGCCGATCAGTCCAGACGGCAGGTCCAGCTCGTTGAGGGCATAGAGCATGAAGATCGCTATGTAGGCGCTGGCGAAGAAGTTGTGCGTGGCGCCGGCGCCGAGGAGAGCGCGCAGGATCGGGTTGACGAGGCTCAGGTGCAGGCCGTACTTGATGTCGCGCCACATGCCCTGGGGGGCGGCGGGGGTGTGCCGCTCGGTGGCCCGTATCGAGCGCAGCAGCGCCGCGGAGATCAGGAAGGCTATGGCCTCCGCGAGTACGGCGAGCGGCGCGCTGAGCGCCTGTACCAGCACGCCGCCCAGGCCCGGGCCGCCGACCGAGGCGACGGACTGCGTGGCCTGGGCCCCGGCGATGGCCTCGGTGCGCTGGGACGGGGGTACGGCGGCGAGCAGGTACGGGAAGTCGGCCGCCCGGAAGACGACCGTGCAGGCCCCGACCACGAAGGCCACCGTGAGCAGGTAGGGCACCGACAGTATGCCCAGGTACCAGAACAGCGGCACGGTGGCGGCCGTGGCCGCGGCCACCAGCTCGCAGCCGATCATCAAGGGCTTGCGCCGGGCCATCCGGTCCGCGGCCACGCCGGCGACCAGCCCGAACAGCAGATGCGGGAGCGTCGACGCGGCCGTCAGCGCGCCCATCTCGAAGGACGAACTGCCGAGCAGCGCCGCCGCGGTGAGCGGGATGGCCAGGCGGGAGACCTCCGAACCGCTGAGCGAGATCGTCCGCGCGGTCCAGTAGAGGCGGTAGTCGCGTTGCTTTCTGAGTGGTGGCTCGGGGGTGGGGGCGGTGGCCGGGTCCGGACGCGGTGGATCGTGAAAGGTATCCTTCATAGTTGTGAAGATAACGCTTCATGATTACGAAGGCAACGCTTCAGATCGGCGGACGGGTACGGTTTGCACATGACGGGGGACCGGCCGATGGCACTCAGCGATCCGAAGGCGATGCGCGCCCTCGCGCATCCGGCCCGCTTGGCCATGCTGACCCGGCTGCAGATCGAGGGCGCGGCGACGGCGACCGAGGTCGCCGAAGTGGTTGGGGTGACCCCCAGTGCGGCCAGCTACCACCTGCGAATGCTGGCGAAGTACGGCTTCGTGGAGGACGCGCCGCCGCGCGGCGACGGCCGGGAGCGCGTGTGGCAGGCCCGCGACCGGGGGATGTCGGTCACCCCCGAGCCGGAGGACGAGCCGGAGGTGCGGGCGGCGAAGGACCTGCTGATCAGGGCGTTCCGGGCGAGTGCCGACGACGAGGTCTCGCGGGCACTGGCGCAGCGGGAGAGGGAGGCCGTCGAGTGGCGGGACGCGGCCATCTGGATGCGTTCGATTCTGCTGGTGGACGCGGAGGAGTTGAAAGCGCTGGCGAAGAGGATCGAGGAGCTGATCGCTCCCTATCGGGTGAGCGTCAGGGCCAGGGCCGACGCGACGACGGGGGCCAGGATCGCCGAAGCGCAGATCAACCTCTTCCCCAGGGCGGAGCGCCGGACGCCCGGCCTGCCGACCGAGGTCCACGGCGCGCGGCCCGACCGGCAGCACGATGTGCAGCCTGATCAGCGGCTCGACGAATAGCCTGGCCGCTGCTCTGGTCACGGCACGACCTGCGGCCCGCCTGAGCGGTCCGGTCGGGTGGCCTGGATGGAACTTGACCGTCAGCTTGGTGGGGGTCGGTTGACGGGTCTGCCTGGTGGCTTGGCCAGGGTGTGACCCGCCGGGTCGGCCAAGTGGGTCCGGCTGGGTGCTGATCGGTGGGTCGGTGGATTGGCCGGGGGTGATCTGCCGTCCTGCTGGGCGGATCGGTCGGTGGCGTGATCTGGTCGGCTGGTTGGTGGTCTGTTGCGGGGGTTGCCGGGTCGTTTTGTTGGGTGGGTCGGTCGGTGGGGTGCCGGTGGTGGCTGGGGGGTGATGTGCGGTCCCGCTAGGCGGTTCGGCTGGGTGATCTGGCGGGCTGGTGGGTCTGTTCAGCGGTTTGGCCGGGGGCGTGATCCGCTGGTCGGGTCTGGTGGCCTGGTTGGCCTGGTTGGGCTGGTTGGTGGTCTGTTGCGGGGGTTGCCGGGTCGTGCTGTTGGGTCGGTCGGTGGGGTGCTGATGGTGGCTGGGGGTGATGTGCGGTCCCGGTAGGCGGTTCGGGTGGGTGATCTGGTCGGCTGGTGGGTCTGTTCGGTGGTTTGGCCAGGGGTGTGACTCAAGTGGTCGTGTTGGGCTGGCTGCTGGTTTGCGGCCCCGATAGGGGGCCGGCCAGATGGTTGGTTCGGGCGGTCTGGCGGGGCGGTTCGGTGGTGCGGTGGGGTGATCGGAAGGTTCGTCGGTGGCTCGAACGGCGGTCTGGCGGGGTGGTGGTTTGTGGGGGTGGCGGGAGTTTTGACCTGCCGTCTTGGTGAGCGGGTCGGTCGGTGGCCTGACGGCGCGTGCCGGTGGTACGACGTGCGGTCCCGCTGAGCGGTCCGGGGAGGGGGCGGGGTGCGGTGTGGCGGTAAGACCGGCTGACGCGGTGTGGTCAGGTACACTTTGCGTGGCCTGTGCCCGCAGGCCGACTACGCGCGCCCAGCAGCGACGCCGTTCTCTCGGTCCGGATGTGAGTCCGGTTGGAACGGCGCGGGGCCGCCAGGGCGGTAGCCGTACGGCTGCCGCGAAACCGAGACCGCGCCCAGTGATGGGCGCCCCGACCAGGAGGCACCATGGCTCCCGTCGTCACCATGCGACAGCTTCTCGAAAGCGGCGTTCACTTCGGTCACCAGACCCGCCGCTGGAACCCCAAGATGAAGCGCTTCATCTTCACCGAGCGCAATGGCATCTACATCATCGACCTGCAGAAGTCGCTGTCCTTCATCGACCGCGCGTACGACTTCGTCAAGGAGACGGTCGCGCACGGCGGCACCATTCTGTTCGTCGGCACCAAGAAGCAGGCCCAGGAGGCCATCGCCGAGCAGTCCACGCGCGTCGGCATGCCGTACGTGAACCAGCGCTGGCTGGGCGGCATGCTCACCAACTTCTCCACCGTGCACAAGCGGCTCCAGCGCCTCAAGGAGCTGGAGGAGCTCGACTTCGACAATGTGGCCGGTTCCGGCCTCACCAAGAAGGAGCTCCTGATGCGCCGCCGCGAGAAGGAGAAGCTCGAGCGCACGCTCGGCGGCATCAGGGACATGGCCAGGGTGCCGAGCGCGGTGTGGATCGTCGACACCAAGAAAGAGCACATCGGCGTCAACGAGGCGCGCAAGCTGAACATCCCGGTCGTCGCGATCCTTGACACCAACTGCGACCCCGATGAGGTCGACTACCCGATCCCGGGCAACGACGACGCCATCCGCTCGGTGAGCCTGCTCACCCGCGTGATCGCCGACGCCGTCGCCGACGGGCTCATGGCCCGCGCGGGCGCCGGTCGCGGCGACGAGAAGCCGGCCGGTCAGGCCCAGGCCGAGCCGCTGGCCGAGTGGGAGCGGGAACTGCTGGAGCGCGCCGAGGGCGAAGCCGCCAAGGACGAGGCCCCGGCGACCGCCGAGGGCGCGGAGGCGGCCCCGCAGGCCGAGGCCCCCGCGGAGGAGGTCCCCGCGGAGGAGGCTCCCGCCGCCGAGGCCGAGGCCCCGCAGGCCGAGGCTCCGCAGGCCGAAGTGCAGGCCGAGGCCCCGCAGACCGAGGCGCAGGCCGAGTCCGGCGAGGCCGAGCAGCAGCAGGGCTGAGCCTTCCGCTGAGCCCTCCGGTACGGCCCGCACGGGGCCGTACCGGGCAACGGATCTCCCCGGGTGGGCGGGCCGCCGGGGCCGCCCACCCGGTCCCACGACGACTCCCAGACGACTCCCACGAGGGAAAGACAATGGCTTCTGTGAACATGGCCGACGTCAAGCGGCTCCGTGACGCGACCGCCGCCGGCATGATGGCCTGTAAGAAGGCGCTGGAGGAGGCCGGCGGCGACTTCGACAAGGCCGTCGACCTGCTGCGCATCAAGGGCGCCAAGGACGTCGGCAAGCGCGAGGCGCGTACCGCCTCCAACGGCCTGATCGCCGTCAAGCACGTCGGCGACTCGCTGGCCGCGCTGCTGGAGCTCAACTGCGAGACCGACTTCGTGGCCAAGTCCGAGCGGTTCCAGGAGGTCGCGGCCACGGTCGTCGACCACATCGCCAACGCCAAGCCGGCCGACGTACCGGCCCTGCTCGACTCTCAGGTCGGCGGCAAGTCGGTCAAGGAACTGCTGGACGAGACCAACGCCGCGCTCGGCGAGAAGATCGAGATCCGCCGCTTCGCCGTGCTCGAAGGCGGTTACGTCGGCAGCTACATGCACAAGACCGACCCCCAGCTCCCGCCGACCCTCGGCGTGCTGGTCCAGCTCGACGTGCAGAACGCCGAGGTCGCCAAGGAGATCGCGCAGCACACCGCGGCGATGGCGCCGAAGTACCTGGACGCCGAGAGCGTGCCGGCCGACGTCATCGAGAAGGAGCGCGCGGTCTTCGAGCAGATGACCCGCGAGGAGGGCAAGCCGGAGGCGGCGCTGCCCAAGATCGTGGACGGCCGGATCAACGGCTGGTACCGCGACTTCACCCTGCTCCAGCAGGTGTTCGTCAAGGACGGCAAGAAGAGCGTCGGCAAGATCGCCGAAGAGGCGGGCGTGAAGGTGCTGAGCTTCGTCCGGTACAAGGTGGGACAGGCTTAGTCTTACTAGCAGCCCGAACAGCCCAGTCGAGGAGGCCGCCGTCGTGCAGGAGAACCCCGAACCCGCTACGTCGGCGGTTTCATCGCATTCCGGGCCATTGCGCTGGAAGCGTGTGATGCTCAAACTTTCCGGCGAGGCGTTCGCCGGCCGGGAGCCGCTGGGCATCGACGGGGTGGTGGTCGGCCATCTGGCCGACGCGATCGCCGAGGTGGTGCGCGAGGGCGTACAGGTGTCCGTGGTGGTCGGCGGCGGCAACATGTTCCGCGGCGCCACGCTCTCCCAGCAGGGGATGGACCGTGCCCGTGCCGACTACATGGGCATGCTGGGCACGGTCATCAACTGCCTCGCCCTACAGGACTTCCTGGAGAAGCGCGGGGTGGAGACCCGCGTGCAGACCGCCATCACCATGCAGCAGGTCGCCGAGCCCTTCCTGCCCAGGAGGGCGATCCGCCACCTGGAGAAGGGCCGAGTGGTGATCTTCGGTGCGGGTCTGGGCTCGCCGTTCTTCTCGACCGACACCTGCGCCGCGCAGCGCGCGCTGGAGATCGGGGCCGAGGCGCTGCTGAAGGGCACGCAGGTCGACGGCGTCTACGACTCCGACCCGCGGAAGAATCCCGATGCCGTACGCTTCGACCACCTGGAGTACGGGGAGGTCCTCACCAGAGGGCTCGGGGTCATGGACGCCACCGCGATCAGCCTGTGCATGGACAACGGACTGCCCATCGTCGTCTTCGACCTGCTGGGGGATGGCAACGTGCTCCGGGCGGTCCGCGGTGAGAAGATCGGCACGCTGGTGAGTCCGGCAAGGTAAGTCAAGCCCGCGGTCCGCGGAGGTCGGTTCTTCGCAGACGGGGACGACACCCCTCGTGGGCAGCGAAATAGGGAGCCGCTGTGATCGACGAATCTCTCCTCGAAGCCGAGGAAAAAATGGACAAGGCCGTGACCGTCGCGAAGGAGGACTTCGCGAGCATCCGTACCGGCCGGGTCGCGCCCTCGATGTTCAACAAGATCAACGCCGACTACTATGGCACGCCGACCCCGGTCCAGCAGTTGGCGTCGTTCCACGTGCCGGAGGCCCGGATGGTCATCATCCAGCCTTACGACAAGGGCGCGATGAGCGCGATCGAGAAGGCGATCCGGGACAGTGACCTCGGGGTGAACCCGGGCAACGACGGACAGATCATTCGCGTGGTCTTCCCCGAGTTGTCCGAGGAGCGCCGCAAGGAGTACATCAAGGTCGCCCGGTCGAAGGCCGAGGCGGCGCGGGTCGCGGTGCGCAACATCCGCCGGCACGCCAAGGAGGCCCTGGACAAGCTCGTCAAGGACGGCGAGACCGGGGAGGACGAGGTACGGCGTGCGGAGAAGGAGCTCGACGACCTCACCCAGAAGCACGTCGCGCAGATCGACGAGCTGCTCAAGCACAAGGAATCCGAACTGCTCATAGTCTGAGCGGCGAGCCCGCTGAACAGCCCGCCTGGGCAGGTGCGGGTGAGGCGGCTTCGCATGCCGAGCGGTGGGGTTCCAGTGGTGTGGAGTGGCGATTCTGGCGAAACGACGCATTCGGGTTGTTCGTGGCTGTTGAGGTGAATGCACGGCCGGAGGAGCCGGGGGCGGTGCCCCGGGATATCCGGCATTGTCCAGACACTAGGCTGGTGGATGGACAATAACCTGCAATACGGACATCTGGCCGGTGGGCAGGTCTGCTGTGGATGACCTGGCCCGGCCCGGATGTCCGGCCTTGACCGGGCTTGGATGCGGACGGCCTGGTCCGGATGGGGGAATCCGGCCCGGACGCGGTCGGCTCGATCCGGACACCGGCAGGCCGCCGGTGGTCCGGCCTGGCCCGGGTGCTGCCATGAAGAAGTGCGTAAGAGAGTGAGACGCGCGTGGAATCTGCCGCCGACGGCTCCAGAACCCCCGGCGCCGCCGACGGCGACAAGGCGACCCGGCCCGCCGGCGACTCCGGCGACGCGACCCGGCCCGCCGACCTGTCCGCCGATGCCCGCGCCGAGACGGGGCGACCCCACGGGGAGGCCGGTCAGGCCGCGGGGGAGACGGCAGGCAGGGTGACCGGGCGAAGCGGGCGCGACCTGCCGGCGGCGATCGCCGTAGGGCTGGTCCTCGCCGCACTGGTCATCGGCTCGCTCTATACGATCAAGGCGTTGTTCCTGCTCGTCGCCGGCGTGGCGGTCGGCATCGGGGTCATCGAGCTGGTAAGGGCGTTCGCGACGCGCGGCATTCAGGTGCCGCTGGTGCCGGTGCTCACGGGCCTGGCCGCGATGGTCGCGGGCGCGTACTGGGGCGGCCCCGCGTACCTGGTCGGCGCCTACGCGGTGACGATCTTCGCGTTGCTCGCCTGGCGGATGATCCGCAAGAACGCCGGCACCGAGCACGCGAGCGACGGCTACGTCAGAGACGCGTCCGCGAGCGTCCTCATCGCCGCCTACCCGGCGTTCCTCGCCGGCTTCGTGGGACTCCTGCTGGAACCCCCGGACGGCGCGCACCGCGTGGTCGTCTTCGTGGCGGTGACGGTCGCCAGCGACATCGGCGGCTATGCGGCCGGGGTGCTGTTCGGGCGGCACAAGATGGCCCCCGAGATCAGCCCGAAGAAGACCTGGGAGGGCTTCGCCGGTTCGGCGCTGGCCTGTGTGCTCGTCGGCGCGTGGCTGGTGTCGTGGCTGCTTTCCGGCGCGATCTGGCAGGGCGCGCTGCTCGGCGCGGTGGTGGTCGTGTTCGCCACGGCGGGCGATCTGGTGGAATCCGTCATCAAGCGCGACCTTCAGCTCAAGGACCTCGGCAGGCTGCTGCCCGGCCACGGCGGGATGATGGACCGCCTCGACTCGCTGGTGGTCACGCTCATCCCGGTATGGGTGCTGCTGGAGCTGTTCATCCAGCGATGAAGCGGGACGGCGGCAGCCGTACGTCCTCGTGGAGTTCGGCCTCGGTCACCGGGGCGAGCCAGAGCCAGCGCACGGCCTCGCCACCGAAGGCGAACCCCGACAGATCGGGCATCCCCGGCGGATCAGCACGCATGATCACCCCGCGATAGTCCGACCCGAGCGGGAACGTGGCCGGTTCGTGGTACCACCTGGCGGTGTGCCCGTGGCCCAGCCAGGTGACCGAGTGCCAGGGGTACTGCCCGAGCCACAGGAAGAGCCTGGCCGCCTCCCTGGGATCGCCCCTGGTGGCAAGGGCCAGCTCGATCCGGGCGTAGGTCTCCGGATGGTCGATGTACTGCTCGACCGTGGGCATCCGCTGGCAGCTCATCCCCACGGTGGACAGGATCGTGTGGTCGCGCCCGTGCTCCGGAGGGCGTTCGCTGATGCCCACCGTGGGCAGGCGCCCGCCGCTCGCGTCCCAGTAGCGCCCCGCCGTACCGGCCCGTCCGTCCAGGTGTCCGAGCACGAACTGCTGGAACGACGGCCACGCGCCCTCCGACCTGCGCCACTCCCAGTACGAGGCCGCCTTGGCGACCCGCGGGGCAAGGCCCTCCATCGCCTCCTCCAGCGCCCAGGCGAACGAGGTCTCGCCGAGGGCCTCACGCGAGTAGCCCGGCATGCCGCGCGCCATGTCGGCCCACCCGGGGATGACGGCCAGCAGCTCGCCGTCCTCGTAGAGCGCGGCCCCGTCGCCCTCCTCGAACCACAGCACGGACAACTCGCCGAGCGGCCGGCGCCCCGCCGGGTGGCGGGTGTTGGCCCGCGGCATCAGCGGCGGCAGGCCCGCGTCGAGCCGGGAGGCGTCCACGGCGGCGGGGGCGGGCAGGTGGTTGGCCAGCCAGACGGCTCCGTGGACCTCGCCGCCCGGGGCGCACAGGTAAGCTACTGAGGAGATCTCGTCGCGTTCGACCACCAGCGTGCGGCTGCCGTACGGGTTGGCGTCGGTGAGCAGGACCTCCGCGCCGTCCGGTACGGCGCGGCGCCGGCTGCCGCCGTGGTCGCCCGCGGAGCCTGCCGGACGGGATGTCGCCATACAACCGCACTTTAGATCAACGCCGGCCCCGGGCCACGGGATGTCGGCACAAAGTCGGGACAATTCAGTGTCGAAAGCGAGCGTCCAGACGGTGCCCTCCACGTCGTCCACGTCATCCACGTCGTCAAAGCAGCACGAATCCGCCACGGCGAGCCCGGAGCGTCCCCGGCTGACCTTCGTCGCCCCGCGCCGCGCCAAGCCCGCCCGTCATCTGGCCGACCTGTCGATGGCCGAGCGGCGTACGGCGGTGGCCGAGCTGGGCGAGCAGGCGTTTCGGGCGGACCAGCTCTCCCGGCACTACTTCGAGCGGCTCACGCACGACCCCGCCGCGATGACCGACCTGCCCGCCGCCGCGCGCGAACGGCTGGCCACCGAGCTGCTGCCGACGCTGCTCACCTCGGTCAGGGAGATCACCTGCGACGACGGCATGACCAGGAAGACCCTGTGGCGGCTGTTCGACGGCGCGATGGTCGAGTCGGTGCTGATGCGCTACCCCGAGCGGGTCACCATGTGCGTGTCCTCGCAGGCGGGCTGCGGGATGAACTGCCCGTTCTGCGCCACCGGCCAGGCGGGGCTGACCCGCAACATGTCCACCGCCGAGATCGTGGAGCAGGTCGTGGCGGGGGCGCGGGCGCTGGCCGCGGGGGAGGTCCCCGGCGGTCCCGGCAGGGTCAGCAACATCGTGTTCATGGGCATGGGCGAGCCGATGGCCAACTACAAGGCGGTGATCGGGGCGGTACGCCGGATGACCGATCCCTCCCCGCACGGCCTCGGCATCTCGGCGCGCAACATCACGGTCTCCACGGTCGGCCTGGTGCCCGCGATCGCCAAGCTGGCGGCCGAGGGGCTGCCGCTCACGCTCGCGCTGTCCCTGCACGCCCCGGACGACGAGCTGCGCGACACGCTGGTCCCGATCAACACCCGCTGGAAGGTCGCCGAGGTGCTGGAGGCGGCCTGGGAGTACGCCAGGGTGACCAAGCGGCGGGTCTCCATCGAGTACGCGCTGATCAAGGACGTCAACGACCAGGAGTGGCGGGCCGACCTGCTGGGCCGGCTGATCAAGAACCACCTGGTGCACGTCAACCTGATCCCGCTCAACCCCACGCCGGGGTCGAAGTGGACGGCCTCGCGCCCGCAGGACGAGCGGGCGTTCGTCCGCCGCCTGGAAGAGCACGGCGTCCCGGTGACCGTGCGCGACACCCGGGGCAGGGAGATCGACGGGGCCTGCGGCCAGCTCGCCGCCGCGACCCCCGCCGAGTAGACGCCGGCTAGGGCCGGGTACGGCGCAGCAGCGCGTACGCGACCAGCCCGGCGGCCGACCACAGCAGCGTGGGCAGCGCGAGCAACGGCAGGTCCGCGCCGAGCGTGCCGTCGTTGGCGGCGCGCATCCAGCGCATGATCGGTATGAGCACGGCCCCCACCGGGGTGTAGCTCACCAGCAGCAGCCCGGCGAACCCGCCGAACAGCGCCAGCATCGACGCGGCGGGCGACGGCATGATCGGCCGGCTGGTCAGCGCGCCGAGGGCGATGCCGGTGGCGACGGCGAGCAGGTGCAGCAGCACGCCCTGCGCGATCATGGCGGCCGGCGGGACGCCCTGGAAGCCGATCAGCAGCGGGACGATCATGGCGAGCGCGGCCAGGCCGGCGTTCACCGCGGCGCACGCGCCGAGCCCGGCGGCGATCTCCCGCCGGGGACCGCCCGCCGCGGCCATCGAGACGACCCGCTGTGCGTCCGGTTCGGTGTCCAGCAGTCCACGCGCGGCCCAGGCGAACACCACGATCAGCAGCCCGGCGGAGTTGGCGTAGCTGCCGGCCGCATCGTCGGCGGGCGCGCGTACCGCGTAGAAGATCATCAGCATCAGGACGAGGACGAAGAGGGGCTGCAGCAGCCGGTGCGAGCGCGTGTAGGCGGCCAGCTTGAACCGGATCAGCGCGACCGTCATACCCGCGGGCCCTCCTTGGTCTCGGCCGCCTCGGGAAGGGCCGCGGTCGCGGGCCGCACGCGGACCTGGTGACCGTCGGCGCGCAGCCGGGCCGCCAGTTCGGCGGCGGCCGTGGCCGCGGCGACCACCTCCACCACCGCGAGCGGTTCCTCCGGCTCGCCCGCCGCTCCCGCGGTGACCATCGTGTCGGCCACGGTGAGCGTACGGCGGGCGGTCACCTCGCGCAGGTCGCCCTGGTGGTCGCTGACCACCACGACGCCCCCGGCCGCCGCCACCTCGGCGACGATCATCGCCAGCTCGCCCCTGGCCCGCTCGTCCAGCCCGGCGAACGGCTCGTCGAGGATCAGCAGCCGGTCCTCCGCCGGGCCGAGCAGCGCCTGGAGGAGCCCGACCTTGTGCGCGCTGCCCTTGGACAGCTCGCCGAGCGGCCGGTCCAGCAGCGGGGTGAGGCCCAGCCGGTCCGCCCAGTCGCCGTGCCCGGAGACCCGGCGTACGCGTGCCATCGCGGCAAGGTAGGCCGCGGCCGTGAACGGCTGGCCGGCGGGGAAGGTCTCCGGCGCGAAGCCGACCCGCGCGGGACGGCCGGTGATCGAGCCCGCGGTTGGCCGCAGCACTCCGGCCAGCAGCCGCAGGAACGTGGACTTGCCCGCGCCGTTGCGCCCGGTCACCTCCAGCACTTCACCGGGCTGGACGTCGAGGTCCACGTCGCGAAGAATCCAGGGCCCGCGCCGGGTGTACCGAAAGGAGACGGTGGAGAGGCGCATAGACCCCAAAGGGTATCCGATAGATCACTAGCTACCCGGACAAAACGGCCGATGCCCCCCTCAGTCGATCACGCCGATCTGCCGCGCCGCCCTGATCGCCAGCCACACCTCGGCGAAGTCGGCGCTCGCCGTGAGGTCGCGCCCGGTCAGCTCGGCGAACCTGCGCAGCCGGTAGGACAGCGTGTTCTGGTGGACGTGCAGCGCCTTGGCGGCGTCGTCGAGCCTGCGGTCGCGTTCCATCCAGGTGCGGACCGAGTCCAGCAGCCGGGTCTCGTGGCCCGCGTCGTACCGCAGCACCTCGCCGAGCACGTGATCCACCAGCCCGGCCAGCACCGCGGGGTCGTCGGGCAGCCAGCGCCCGGCCGTGTCGTCGCCGTAGGGCACGAAGCCCTGCCCGGACTCGGCGGCCCGCGCCGCCGCCCAGGCCGCCTCGCGCTGCGGCACCTTGAGCGAGGCGCCCGGCGGGAACGGCCGGCTGGCCCCGGTCGCGGCCCCTGGCAGCGCGCCCAGCGTCTCGCGCACCGCGGGGGAGTCGGCGGCCAGCACGTACAGGTCGTCGAGGCGGCGCAGGATCAGCCGCGGGTGGTCGGCCAGCGCCCGGTCCAGTGTGTCGTCGCGGGCCTGGCGCACGACCAGCAAGAGCAGCATCCCGTGCTCGTCGTCGGGGTCGGCGGGCAGGCCGAGCCGGCGCAGGCGCCGTCGTACGGCCGAGGGATCGAGCACGTCCTGGAGCATCTCGGCCAGGGTCTCCGCGCCCTCGCGGCGCTGCGCCTCGTGCTCGTGGCGGGCCATGGCCAGCCGCAGCGCGGCGACGGTCGCGATGTGCTGGACCACCGCCAGCCCGGCCGGCCGCGCGCCCTCGCGCTCGAACGCGACCAGGAACCCGGCGGGCCCGCCCGGCGCGGGCACCGGCAGCACGAAGCCGCCCGGGATGGTCGGCGGCGCGTCCGGCGAGGCGGGCAGCACCGCCGGATCGGGCGGCACGGGCACGCCGGGCAGCAGCGGACGGCCCTGCGGCGTGCAGAGATGCACCTGGTAGCCCGACAGCCGCTCCAGCCTGCGAAACAGCGTCGCCGTGTCGAGGTCTTCCGAGGCCATCCAGCGCAGCGCGCCGAAGACCTGGAGCTGCGCGCCGAGGCGCTGGCGCGGGTCCTCCTGTACGGCGGCGGCCACCTCCTGCGCGATCGCGATGAACGGCACGGCGAGCGGCACCTCCAGCACCGGCATCCCGCGCGCCTCGGCGGTCGCGAAGAACTCCTGGTGCAGCGGCGGCACGTGCAACTGCTCCGACAGGGCGAGGGCGGAGACCCCCGCGTCGTCGAGCCGCCGCAGGTAGGCCCCCTGCCCGGCGGCCTGGCGGGGGATCGCCATCCCGGTCGTCATGATCAGCTCGGCGCCCAGCAGCCAGGGCGTCGGGTCCTCCAGCTCGCTGACGTGCGCCCAGGACACCGACCTGGACAAACCGGACTCGCCGGCCACCACGCGCAGCCGCAACTGCGGGAACCGGACCAGCTCCTCAACGGTCAGCCCGCCCCGGTCGGGCTTGTGATCCGCCACAAGACCCACCGTAACTCTTTGTGAGCACACCAATTGCCGCGCCCCGCCACCATTGCCGAAACTGACAAACAGGTGCGGCGGCGAGCTGGTCCCTCTGCAGGTCGAACCGCACGACCCCCCGATTCCCCTAACAATCCCCCAAATGGGCATGTGGTCGCGCGGTTTCCTGCCCGGGTGCGGCGCGACCACATGGTCACCTGTCCCTGGCGGACGCCACGCCCCCCGTACGCCCCCCGACCCTGAGCGGAAGGAACACCTCCCGATGACCGTGCCCCGAGGGCCAGTCGATTCCTCCCGAGTGCCGCGTTTCGCCGGACCGGCGACGTTCGCCCGGCTGCCTCGCCTGGACGAGGTGGGCCGCGCCGACATCGCGGTCGTGGGAGTGCCGTTCGACACCGGCGTCTCCTACCGGCCGGGGGCGCGGTTCGGACCGGCCGCGGTGCGCGAGGCGAGCCGGCTGCTCCGGCCCTACCACCCCGGGCTGGACATCTCGCCGTTCAGCGCGCGGCAGGTCGCCGACGCCGGCGACATCGCCTGCAACCCCTTCGACATCGGCCAGGCCGTGGAGACCATCGAGGAGGCCGCCGACGCGTTGACCGCCGACGGCGCCCGCCTGGTCACCGTGGGCGGGGACCACACGATCGCGCTGCCGCTGCTGCGCGCCGCCGCCCGGCGGCACGGCCCGCTGGCCCTGCTCCACTTCGACGCGCATCTGGACACCTGGGACACCTACTTCGGGGCCGAGTACACCCACGGCACTCCATTCCGCCGCGCGGTCGAGGAAGGTATCCTCGACACCGAGGCGCTCGGTCATGTGGGCACGCGCGGCCCGCTGTACGGCAAGAGCGACCTCGACGATGACAAGCGCCTCGGTTTCGGCGTGGTCACCAGCGCCGACGTGATGCGGCGCGGAATCGACGAGACGGTCGACGCGCTGCGGCAGCGGATCGGCGACCGTCCGCTCTACGTGTCGGTGGACATCGACGTCCTCGACCCGGCTCACGCCCCCGGCACCGGCACCCCGGAGGCCGGCGGGATGACCAGCAGGGAGCTTCTGGAGATCCTGCGCGGGCTGGCCGGCTGCCGGCTGGTCGGCGCGGACGTGGTGGAGGTCGCTCCCGCGTACGACCATGCGGAGATCACCTCGATCGCCGCCTCCCACGTCGCCTACGACCTGATCAGTCTCCTCGCCTACCGGGAATGACCATGACGACTGCGCCGCCGCCCATAACGGAGATAGAGACCTTCGGGGTCGAACGCATCCCCGACGCGGACCGCACGGCTCGCCCGTTCGACCTCTTCCGGGTCTCCTTCGGCGGCGCCAACACCTTCGCCACCTGCGTGCTCGGCGCCTTTCCCATCCTGTTCGGGCTGTCGTTCTGGCAGGGGCTCGCGGCGACCGTGCTCGGCCTGGTCACCGGGGCGCTGATCCTTGCGCCGCTGGCCGTGTTCGGCCCGCTCAACGGCACCAACAACGCGGTGTCCTCCTCGGCCCACCTGGGCGTCCACGGGCGCGTGGTCGGCTCGTTCCTGTCGCTGCTCACCGCGATCGCGTTCTTCTCGATCTCGGTGTGGTCGTCCGGCGACGCCCTGGTCGGCGGGGCCGCCCGGCTCGCGGGCCTGCCCCGGACCGCCCTGGCGTACGGGATCGCCTACGCGCTCTTCGCCGGGCTGGTGCTGGTCGTGTGCGTGTACGGCTTCCGCTTCATGCTGTTCGTGAACAAGATCGCGGTGGCCGGGGCCTCGCTGCTGTTCGTGCTCGGCGTCTTCGCCTTCGCGGGCGACTTCGACGCGGCCTATCCGGGCACATTCGCATCCGCGGGCGATCCGCTGTTCTGGCCGTCCTTCATCGGGGCGGCCCTGATCGTGCTGTCCAACCCGGTGTCGTTCGGGGCGTTCCTGGGCGACTGGTCCAGGTACATTCCCGCGGACACGCCGCGCCGCCGGGTCATGGGCGCGGCCTTCCTGGCCCAGGCGGCGACGATCCTGCCGTTCGGGTTCGGCCTGGCCACGGCGTCGGTGATCGCGGTCAAGGCCGCGCCGTACATGGACGTGGCCGCGCCCAACTACGTCGGCGGGCTGCTGGCCGTCTCGCCCGGCTGGTACTTCCTGCCGGTCTGCCTGATCGCGCTGATCGGTGGCATGTCCACCGGCACTACCTCGCTGTACGGCACCGGCCTGGACTTCTCCAGCGTCTTCCCGCGCTTCAGCCGCGTCCAGGCCACCGTGCTGATCGGGGCGCTGTCGATCGTCTTCATCTTCCTGGGCCGCTTCGCCCTGAACCTCACCCAGAGCATCTCGACGTTCGCCACACTGATCATCACCTGCACCGCGCCCTGGATGGTCATCATGATGACCGGCTACCTGACCCGCAGGGGCTGGTACGACCCCGAGGCGTTGCAGGTCTTCAACCGGCGCCAGCGCGGCGGGCGCTACTGGTTCACCCACGGCTGGAACTGGCGCGGCATGGCCGCCTGGATGGTCTCGGCCGCCCTGGCCATCGCCTTCACCAACATCCCCGGCCAGTTCGTCGGGCCGCTCGGCGGCCTCGCCGGGGGCGTGGACATCTCGCTGCCGCTCGGCCTCGGCGTCGCCGCGGTGCTCTATCTGCTGCTGCTCACCGTCTTCCCGGAGCCGCGCGCCGTGTACGGGCCGGAGGGTCCGCGATTCGTACGTGCCGCGGACACCCCGGTACCGCCTATCATCGGGCCCGGAACCGCGACAGCGGAGCAGCCCGCCCCCGTGTGAGGACGACCGTATGATCGTTGATCTCTCGGTGCCGATTCATACCGGCATGCCGGTCTATCCGGGCGACCCGGAGGTCAAGGTCTCCCCGGCGCTCACCGTGGGAGAGGAGGGCGTCAACGTCCTCGGGCTGCATCTCGGCTCGCAGTCCGGCACCCATGTCGACGCGCCCTACCACATCGACGACGCGCTGCCCGACCTCGATGTGCTGCCGCTGGATCGGTTCATGGGCCGGGCCACCATCGCCGACGTGCGCGGCCTGCCGCCGCGCGCGCCGATCGGCCCCGACGCGCTGGCCCCGGCGCTGCGCCCCGGCCTCATCCTGCTCATCGCCACCGGCTGGGCGGCCCACTGGGGCACCGAGCGCTACCTGGCCCACCCCTACCTGACCCCGGACGCCGCCGCGCTCATCGTCGACTCGGGCGTCCGCACGGTCGCCATCGACGCCCTCAGCGTCGATCCCACGCCGATGCCCGAGACCGATTCGGCCGATCCGCTGCCCGCGCACCGCGTGCTGTGCGGGGCGCACGCGGTGATCGCGGAGAACCTGCGCAACCTCGACGTGCTGCTGGACGCCCGCCCGGTCCGCCCGATCGAGGTGTCCCTGCTGCCGATCCGCATCGCGGGCGCCGACGGCGCGCCGATCCGGGCGGTCGCCCGGCTGTAGGTCACGAAGCAGGCCGCGCAGTTGCCCTCAAGCGCGCTTGAGGTTGCAGCATGGGCCTGCACGTCACCTCAACAGATCGGCGGCGATCATGGATATCGGGATCGGCCTGCCCGGCCACGCTCCCTGGACCGACGGCAGGACACTGGTCGAGTGGGCGCGGCGCGCGGAGGCGCGCGGCTTCTCGACGCTCAGCGTCAGCGACCGGCTCGTGTGGAACACGCCGGAACCTTTGATCGCACTGGCCGCGGCGGCGGGCGCGACCTCCCGCATCCGGCTCCTCACCAGCGTGCTGATCGGGCCGCTGCGGGCGAATCACGCGCTGTTCGCCAAGGCGGTCACCACCCTCGACCAGCTCGCCGGGCCTGGCCGGCTGCGCCTCGGGCTGGCCCCCGGCCTGCGCGACGACGACTTCGCCCACGGCGAGGTGGACTACCAGGCCCGGGGGAGGGAGTTCGACCGGCTGCTGGACCGGCTGGCCGCCGTGGTCTCGGGAGGCGATCCGGTCGGCCCGCCGCCCGCCACCGCCGGCGGCCCCCCGCTGCTGTTCGGCGGCGGGTCGGCGGCGGCACTGCGCCGGATCACGACGCACGGCACCGGCTGGATCGCCGGTGACGCCACCGTCGAGGACGTCCAGGGCTTCGCCCCGCGCCTGCGCGCCGCGTGGGAGGAGTCGGGCAGACCAGGCTCGCCCACCGTCATCGCCTCGGTGATGTACGCCCTCGGCCCCGGCGCGCACGACGCGGTGGAGCGGGCCATCGGCTCGTACTACGCCTTCGCCGGCGAGGAGTACGCCCGGTACGGGGTGTCCATCGCCTACACCCGCGAGGAGGACATCGCCGCGGCGGTGGCCGAATTCGCCCGGATCGGCTGCGATGAGCTGATCTTCATGGGCAACGATCCCGATCCGGCCCAGGTGGATCTGCTGGCCGCCGCGGTGGGTCTGTGATCTCCTCAGCCGTGGGCTCGCCCGCGCGGTAGCGCCACAGCACCGGGAAGGCCGTCACGGTGACCAGCGTGACGATCATCGCCAGCAGGCCGCCGCCCGTGATCGTCCAGGTGGCGCAGGCGACGGCGCCCACCGTACCGTGGGCGAAGCTGGCCAGCTGCGGCCACCACGATGTCCGCGCCCTGCAACCGGCCCCGCATGGCGTCCAAGGGCGTGGGCGGCGGTCAGCAGTTCGGCGGGCACCAGGCGGGGTACGACGGACCCGCTGACCGCGGCGTTCGCGCCGTACATGCCCTGTTGCGGGGCGGCCGAGCGCAGGTCGGCGAACGCCTGCGCGCACAGCAGTACCGACACCAGGGCGATCCCGCCGCTGGGCAGACGGACGCATGCTCGCGGAAACCTATCTCAACTGATCGGCAGTGGCATATCTCACAATGCCGATCGGGAATTCTCGACCGCGTCGGCTGGTTCAGCCACAAGTTCGGAAATCCCCCCGCGATGAGGTCCCGTGATCGAGCTTCGCCAACTGCGCAAGGTGTACGCCAATGGCGTCGTCGCCCTCGACGGCGTCGATCTGAGCGTGCGCGAAGGCGAGATCTTCGGCGTGCTCGGCCGCAGCGGCGCGGGCAAGAGCACGCTGCTGCGCTGCGTGAACCTGCTGGAGCGGCCCACCTCGGGCACCGTCACCGTGGACGGCCGCGAGCTGTCCGCCCTCGGGCGCGGCGAGCTGCGCGCGGCCAGGCAGCGGATCGGGATGATCCACCAGCACTTCGCGCTGCTGTCCTCCCGCACGGTCTCGGGCAACGTGGCCTTCCCGCTGGAGATCGCCGGAGTGCCGCGCGACCAGCGCGCGGCGCGGGTGCGCGAGCTCCTTGAACTGGTGGGACTGGCCGACAAGGCCGCCGCCGTACCGGCCCAGCTTTCCGGCGGGCAGAAGCAGCGCGTCGGCATCGCCCGCGCCCTGGCCGCCGGCCCCAGCGTGCTGCTGTCCGACGAGGCCACCAGCGCACTCGACCCGGCCACCACCCAGTCGATCCTCGCCCTGCTGCGCGAGCTGAACACCGAACTGGGCCTCACCATCCTGCTCATCACGCACGAGATGCAGGTGGTCAAGAGCATCTGCGACTCCGTCGCGATCATGAGCGACGGCCGGATCGAGGAGGCGGGCCGGATCACCGACCTGATCGCCACCCCCGGCGCGGCGCTCACCAGGGAGATCTTCCCGCTGCCCGAGCCCGCCCCGCCCGGCACCGTGACCGTCACGTTCGCCGGGCAGGCGGACGAGCCGGTCATGTCATCGCTGGTGCGGAAGTTCGACGTCGACGTCAACGTGCTCGGCGGCTCCCTGGAGGAACTGCGCGGCGCGCCGGTCGGGCGCCTTCGGGTGCGCATCGAGGGCAAGGGCGCGGCGGACGCGCTCGGCTACCTCACCGGACTCGGCCTGCTCGTGGAGGTGGCGTGAACTTCGAGGAACTGCTTCCCATCCTGGTGCAGTCCACCGGCGAGACCCTCCAGATGGTCGCCATGGCCACGCTGCTCACCGCGGTGTTCGGGCTGCCGCTCGGCGTGCTGCTGGTCACCGCAGACCGGGGCGGGCTGACCCCGGCGCCGGGGTTCAAGGCGGTGCTCGGCGCGGTGGTGAACATCGGCAGGTCCCTGCCGTTCATCGTGCTGATGGTCGCGGTCATCCCGTTCACCCGGCTGGTCACCGGCACCACCATCGGCACCGTCGCCGCGGTCGTCCCGCTCACGCTGGGCGCGGTGCCGTTCTTCGCCCGGCTGGTGGAGACCGCGCTGCGCGGTGTGGACCGCGAGGTCGTCGAGGCGGCCCAGGCGATGGGCGCGCGGCGGCTCGCCATCGTGGGCAAGGTGCTGCTGCCGGAGTCGCTGCCCGGCCTGGTCGCCGGGCTGACCGTGACCATCGTGGCGCTGATCGGCTACTCGGCGATGGCCGGGGCGATCGGCGGGGGCGGGCTCGGCGACCTGGCGGTGCGGTACGGCTACCAGCGGTTCGACACCGCCGTCATGATCATCACGGTGGTGCTGCTCATCGTGATCGTGCAGTTCGTCCAGAGCCTGGGTGACCTCGTCGCCCGCAGGCTCGACAGGAAATGACCGGTGGCCGGGACAGGCCCGGCCATCGGAGATCGGCAAAGGAGTAATCGGCGTGCGTAGGTTTCTCGGGGGCGCGGCGGTCGCGGTACTGACACTGGTGCTCGCCGCGTGCGGGGGCGGATCGGGGGAGCCCGCGGCTCCGGCGGCCGACGGCACCGTCAAGATCGGGGCCAGTCCCACGCCGCATGCGCAGATCCTCACGTTCGTGCGCGACAAGCTGGCCACCGCCGCCGGGCTCAAGCTGGAGATCGTGGAGTTCACCGACTACGTCCAGCCCAACACCCAGTTGCAGGAGGGCAAGCTGGACGCCAACTACTTCCAGCACAAGCCCTACCTCGACGACTTCGTCGCCTCCAAGGGCGGCGCGGCGCTGACGTACCTGCAGCCTGTGCACCTGGAGCCGCTCGGGCTGTACTCCCGCAGCGTGAAGTCGCTCGGCGCGCTGCCCGCCGGCGCGAGCATCGCCGTGCCGAACGACGCCACCAACCTGGGCCGCGCGCTCAAGCTGCTCCAGGACAACGGGCTGATCACGCTCAAGGAGGGCGCGGGCACCGCGGCCACCGAGCGCGACGTGGCGGGCAACCCCAAGAAGTTCACGTTCAAGCCGCTGGAGGCGGCCCAGTTGCCGCGCTCGCTCCAGGACGTGGACGCCGCGGTGATCAACGGCAACTACGCCCTGGAGGCCGGGCTGAAGCCGGCCGGTGACGGCCTCGCGCTGGAGAAGGCCGAGGGCAACCCGTACGCCAACGGCCTGGTCGTGCGCACCGACCAGAAGGACGACGCCGACCTCAAGAAGCTCGCCGGGCTGCTGGCCGGGCCGGAGGTCGCGAAGTACATCAAGGACACCTTCGGCGACGGCGCGGTGATCCCCGCCCAGACCTGAGCGGGAGGGGTCAGCCCGGCCGTGGCCGGGCGGCCCGCCTGCGCATCAGCGTGACGAGGACCGCGGTCACCGGGGCGGCGAGGAACGCCCCGGCGATCCCGGCGACCACGCTGCCGATCGCGATGGCGACCAGGATGATCGCGCCGGGCAGGTCAAGGGCGCGGCCGTAGATCTGCGGGGCCAGTACGTGCCCCTCGACCTGCTGGACGAGCACGGTGACGGCCACCACGATGAGCGCCACCAGCCAGCCCTTGGCCACGAACGCCACCACGGCGGCCAGCAGCCCGGCCGCGAACGCGCCGACGACCGGCAGGAACGCGCCTACGAAGGTCAGCACGGCCAGCGGCAGCGCGATCGGCACGCCGAGAATCCACAGCGCCAGGCCGATGAAGAACGCGTCCACCGCGCCCACGATCGCGATGCCCCGCACATAGCGGCCGATGACGTCGAACGTCGTGTTGCCCGTGTCCAGCACCCGGGCCCGCACACCCGACGGGCACAGGTCCACCAGCCAGCGGAACAACCGGTCGCCGCCGTGCACGAAGTAGATCGACAGGATCATCGCCAGGACCAGGCCGACCACGATCTCACCGAGGGTGCGCGCCCCGGCGATGGCGCCGGTGGCGATCCGGGACCACTGCTCGTTGAGGTACTGCTGCGCCTCGGTGGTCAACTGCTTCAGGCGCGCGTCGTCCAGGCCGAGCGAGCCCGCCGTGCGGTGCAGGTCGTCGACGACCTTGCCGAAGCTCGAACCCAGCTCGGTGAGGCCGTCGGCGGTGGGCGGCACGAGCAGCGCGACCAGCGCGGCGAACAGCGCCAGGCCGCCCACCCACACCACCGTGGTGGACACCGCGCGGTTCATTCCGTGCCTGCGGAGCCGTTGCGCGGCCGGGTAGAGCAGCGCGGTGATGAACACCGCGACGATCACGGCCAGCACGACCGTGCGGATCAGCCCGACGATGTAGAGGGTCGCCCAGGCCAGCAGGCCCAGGCCGGCCAGGTACCAGGCGGCCCTCCCGGCCCTGCGCAGGCCGCCGCCGTCGCCGGGCTCGTGCGTGGCCTGCACGGCCGGGGCCGGCTCGGCCGGAGGCTTGGGGGGCCGGGCGGGCTCGCCGCCCGCGTCCTGTGGCTCGCGGCCCTCCCGGGGGTCTCGTGTCTCGCCGCCGTCGCTGGTCACCCCATGACTGTTCCCCGCGGCGCGCGGGTGATACTCCTCAGTGCGTGCCCCAGGAGTAGGTCTGCTTGTGCAGCTTGAGGTAGACGAAGGTCTCGGTGGCGCGCACCGCGGTGATCGCCCTGATCTTGCCGAGAATGTCCAGCAGGTGCTGGTCGCTGCCGCAGACCACCTCGGCCATCAGGTCCAGCGACCCCGCGGTCAGCACCACATAGTTGATCTCCTCGATGGCCGCCAGCTCGTCGGCCACGGCGGTCAGGTCGCCCTCGCAGTTGACGCCGATCATGGCGCGGCGGGGGAAGCCGAGGGTGAGGGGGTCGGTGACGGCGACGATCTGCATCACGCCCGCGTCCAGGAGGCGCTGCACGCGCTGGCGTACCGCGGCCTCCGACAGGCCCACCGCCTTGGCGATCGCCGCGTACGGCTTGCGGCCGTCCCGCTGCAGCTCCTCGATGATCTGCTTGGAGATGTCGTCGAGGACGATGGCCTTGGGCGGCGTCGCCATGCGGGGCCTGCTCCCTTCCTGCGGGGGTGGGTCCTGCGGGTGCGCGGAACGTCGCGCCCCTGCTGCGCCATGCTGTCAGGTACGCCGGGCGTGTCAAGCGAATCCGTGGCGGTTGCCGGTTTTCGCCACGAAATCCCGCGTCGAGTACCCTTTGTTCGGACAGCCTTCCGGCAAAACCGCAGATCAGAGGAGGTCGGCCCGTGGCCATCCGCCCGCAGCCGCTGCACAACTTCATCGACGGCGTGTTCGTCGAGGCCGCGAGCGGCCGGTACTCCGACGTGATCGACCCCTGCACCGGCGAGGTCTACCTCAGGGCGCCGATCTCCGGGGCCGCCGACGTGGACGCCGCCTACGCGGCGGCCGTCGCGGCGTTCGAGACCTGGGGCCGGACCACCCCCGGCGAGCGGGCCGCGCTGCTGCTGCGGATCGCCGACGCGATCGAGGCCAGGGCCGATGAGCTGGTGGAGGCCGAGTGCCGCAACACCGGCAAGCCGCGCGCCCGGATGGCCGAGGACGAGATCCCCCCGGCCGCCGATCACTTCCGCTTCTTCGCCGGGGCCGCACGGACCCTCGCCGGCCCGACCTCCGGGGAGTTCCTGGCCGGCCACACCTCGATCGTCCGGCACGAGCCGATCGGCGTCGTCGGCCAGGTGACGCCCTGGAACTACCCGCTGATGATGGCGGTGTGGAAGATCGCGCCCGCGCTGGCCGCGGGCAACACGATCGTGCTCAAGCCGTCCGACACCACCCCGGCCGCCACGCTGAAGCTGGCCGGGATCTGTGGCGAGATCCTGCCGCCCGGCGTGTTCAACGTGGTCGCGGGCGACCGGGAGACCGGCGCGCTGGTGGTCGGGCACCCGGCCGCGCAGATGGTCGCCATCACAGGGTCGGTGGGCGCGGGCGTGCAGGTGGCCAAGTCCGCCGCCGACGACCTCAAGCGGGTCCACCTGGAACTGGGCGGCAAGGCCCCGGTGATCGTGTTCGACGACGTCAAGGACATCAAGGCCACCGCCGCCGCCATCGCCGAGGCCGGTTTCTACAACGCGGGCCAGGACTGCACGGCCGCCTGCCGGGTGCTGGTGCAGGAGAGTGCCCACGAGGAGTTCACCGCCGCGCTGGCCGCCGCCGCGGCGGCCACCCGTACCGGCGACCTCGCCGACGAGGACGCCCTGTACGGGCCGCTCAACAACGCCGGCCAGCTCGCCCGCGTTACGGGCTTCATCAGCCGGGTCCCCGCGCACGCCGAGGTCGTCGCCGGCGGCGAGCGGATCGGCGACACCGGCTACTTCTTCGCCCCCACCGTCGTGGACGGCCTGCGCCAGGACGACGAGATGATCCAGAACGAGATCTTCGGACCGGTCATCACCGTCCAGACCTTCACCGACGAGGCCGACGCCCTCGCCAAGGCCAACGGCGTCCGGTACGGCCTGGCCAGTTCGGTGTGGACGTCCGACCACGGGCGCGCCATGCGGGTGTCCAACCGCCTCGATTTCGGCGTGGTCTGGGTCAACACGCACATCTCGTTCGTCTCGGAGATGCCGCACGGCGGCTTCAAGCACTCCGGCTACGGCAAGGACCTTTCGGTCTTCGGGCTGCACGACTACACCCGCGTCAAGCACGTCATGCACTTCATCGGGGAGTGACCCGCCCCCGGCGGTGCTTGTGGCGGGCGGGGCCGGGCCGTGATGATGGCCGCATGACCGCTGAGAGCGGGCCAGTGGAGAACGGGCCGGTGCTGGTGGAGTGCGCGGACACCGGCGAGGAGTTGTTCCGCCGCTTCTACGAGACCGTGCTGGCCCCGTCGTTCCCGCCCGCCGAGCTGGTCGGCCTGGACGCGGCTCTGTCCTACTACCGCGCCCCCGCCTCCGGCGGTCTCGGCACCATCGCGCTGGTGGAGGGCGAGCCCGCGGCCGGCGCGCTGGGCAGCCACCACCGAGCGAGCGGCATCTTGCTACTGGACTACCTCGCCACCCGCGCGCAGGCGCGGGGCAGGGGGCTGGGCTCCGCGCTGATCGCCCACATCCGCCGGAACTGGGTCCCCAGGAAGCGGCCCGTGGCCGTGCTCGCCGAGGTCGAGGACCCTGGACTGCACCCGGTGACGCCGTTCGGCGACCCGGTCGCCCGGCTGCGGATGTACGAAAGGACCGGATGGTCGCTGCTTCCGCTGGCCTACTTCCAGCCGGCGCTCGCGCCCGGCCTGCCCCGGGTGCGGGGGATGCTCCTGATCTGCCTCGCCCCACCGGGGGGCACCGTCCCCGCCCCGGCCGTCGCCGCGTTCCTCGACGCCTACATGACCGGCTGCGAGGGCGCGGAGACCGTGCGGACGGACCCGGAGTTCCTGGCGCTGCGCGGTCAGGCGACGGCATTCGGCGCGGACATCCCGCTGTGGCCGCTGTCCCGCGCGCCCGAAGTACACCGCCGCTGACGCCTGCGGCTCAGCTCAGCGTGTCCAGCCCGGCCATCGGGTCCGGCGCCATCGTCTCCTGGAACTCGGTCCACTCCTCGAAGAACGCGGTCGCCTCCGACCCCGGTTCATCGGCCGCGGGACCACGGGCCAGATGGCGCTGCCGGATCAGCGTCACATCGCGCGTGACGGGCCCGCCTGGCCCGCCCGGCGCAGCACCGCGAGAAGGGCCACCGCCTCGCTCTCGGGCCGCTCCGCCATCCGCGCCGCGGCCCGGGTGGCCATCTCCAGGTAGAACTGCTGGGAGTAGGCGTCGGGCGGGTTGGGATCGCCCTGGTAGAGGTAGGCGTGCGCGAGCGCCCTGCTGTACTGCGCGGCGGCGGCCTCCCGCTCCCCGGCGCGCCAGTGCAGATCGCCGCGCAGCCGGTGCAGGTTGGCCAGCAGCTCATGGTCCCAGTCGGGCTCGTCGCCCTCCGCGGCGGTGGACAGCGCCAGCTCCCGCGTACGGCGGGCGGCGTCCGTGAGCATGGCCAGGGCCTGCTCCGGCTCCTCCCGCTCCAGTTCCAGGTCCGCGCGCTCGAAGCACAGCCAGGCCACCGACCAGTCATCGCCCAGCTCCGCGAGCGACGCGGCGGCCCGCGCGTAGTAGCCGTCGGCCAGGCGGTCGGACGGGTCGCGAAAGCGCCGGGTGTGCGCCAGGAACACGGTGATGAACGCGTCGGCCCGCTTGAGGCCCTCCTTCTCCGCTGCCGAGAGCGGCCGGGTGTGCCGCTGGCCGATGCCGCAGATCCGGCGGATCAGCCGCAGCCGCGAGCGGATGCCGTCCCAGGGCGCGCCGGGCGGCTTCAGGTGGGTGACCGGGTAGTTGTCCAGCAGGTAGGTCAGGGCGTCCAGCAGTTGCTCGTCGGGCGAGGCGCTTTCGCCGATACGCTGCTGGTGGGCCGTGTGCGTCCACTCCCAGGTCTCGGAGGTACGGCTCCAGTCCTCAAGGAGCCTGCGGTTGAACGGGAAGGGGACGTAGCAGCCCGCCCACCAGAACGCCTCCAGGAAGACCAGCGTGATCCGCGCCCGAGCGATGGCGTGGTCATCGGTCAGCAGGCCGGAGTGGCGCAGCCACTCGCGCTTGTCCTCCTGCCGGTCGGGGTCCTCGAAGCGGTACCACGACGAGTACGTCGTGTAGATGCCGTCCTCCCAGCGCCGGAGCCGGTCGAAGTAGTGGTCGGCCGCCGCCCGGTGCAGCCGCGTCCAGCGGTCCGGGTGGTAGGTCCGCAGCCGGGCGGCCAGGGAGAGCCGGATGAACTCCTGCATCCGAAACCTCCCGGCCTTGCGCTCGGGCGCGTTGCGCAGCAGCCGCAGCGCGACCAGCCGGGCGATGGCCTCGCCCGCCTCGGTCTGCGCGCCGCCCGCCGCCCGGACCAGGGTGGCGAGCAGCGGGGTGTCGAACGTGCTGGTCACGGCGACGGCGTCGAGGACCTGGCGCAGCCGCGGCTCGTGGACCGCGGCGATGATCAGCAGGAACTCCTCCGCCAGCTGGCTCTGAAACCGGCACACCTCCGTGAAGTGCCGGAACTCCGGGAACGGCGGACCGGCCAGCAGCCGCATCACCTCCCGCGACCGGATGAAGGTCTCCCACAGCACGGCCGCGGAGGCGCCCGCCCCGTGGTCGTCGCGGAACCCGGCGCCCAGGTCGTACCGCGCCATGTCGAAGGAGAAGACCTGGGTGCCCGGCTCGTCCCGGGCCAGGGCGGCGAGGTGTTCCATGAACGTGGTCTTGCCGCTGCCGTGCACGCCGACGACATCGAGGACGACGCCATCACCGGCCGATCGGAGCAGCCGCAGCGCCTCGCCGACCTCCTGGGAGCGGCCGACGAAGACGCTCGCCCCTTGCCGGTCTCCTCATCTGGAGGGAGCTGCCGCGGCCGATCCGGCAGGTCCCCGGCCACCATGTGCAACTCGTCGATTCTGGTTTTCCGCCTGGATCTCGGCACGTTGAGATGAAGCGCCTCAAGACGCGCCCGGCGCATTGTCGTCCGGCCGCCCAGGTCCACGATGTTGCGGCCCTTACCGGAGTTTTCCGATTTCGCCGGCGATGAATCGCGGGGTCTCCTTTTCACCGAGGAGAGCATGCGGACGACACAGAGCAGGAACATCATTCCCGCGATGGTCCAGGCATAGGGCCTGCCCTGTTCCGGAACGAAGAGCGCGATGATCGTCAGCAGGATGCCCGTGCCCATCCCGGCGAGCAGCACCGGCTCGCCCCTGAGGTGCCGGATCACCTCCAGCGGCGCCCGCAGCAGCGACCCCGCCTGGGCGGGCGGCTCCGGTGGAAGTTTCATCACCTCACAATCGCACGATGCTTCGGTAATGCCAGAAGGGTCGTTGAAAGAAGCGGAAACGTTATGGTGCCCTTCTCTCGTCCGGGTCGTACATACTTCGGTGGCGGGCGCGGTCCGACTTTGGATGCGCGGCGTACATCTATCTGTGTAGGCCGTAAATGGCTCGGCGCGACGATGTGGCGGGCGGATGGCGCGGCGACGCTTGGGGCATGAGGCGAATCGAGGCACTCGACGTCCTGCGCGGCGTGGCGATCATGGGCACGCTGGGCACCAACATCTGGTTGTTCACCGCCCCGGGCGGGCCCGGCGCGGGTGTCGGGGCCGGCACGGAACCCGTGGAGACCTTCCTGCGGTTCCTGGCCAACGGGAAGTTCCTCGGGCTGCTCACCCTGCTGTTCGGCGTGGGCCTGGAACTTCAGTACCGTTCCGCGCTGCGGCGTGGTGTCCGCTGGCCCGGCTGGTACCTGTGGCGGGCGGCGTTGCTGTTCGCCGAGGGGCTGCTGCACTATGTGCTGATCTTCGAGTTCGACGTGCTGATGGGGTACGCGGTGACGTCGATCCTGATGGCCTACCTGATCGGGCGCAGCGACCGGGCGGTACGAGCCTGGATGATCGCGCTGGGCGCCCTGCACGCGGTCGCGGCGGCGCTGATCACGTACGTCCTGCTCACCGTGGATATCCAGGTCGGCGGGCCGGTCACGCCGCTCTACACCGAGGGGTCCTGGCTCGACCAGGTCATCGCCCGGCTCCAGCTCATGCCGATCTACCGGAGCGAGTCGATCTTCATCATTCCGATGGCCACGGTGCTGTTCCTGGCCGGTTCGCGGCTCACCCGGGCGGGCGTCTTCGAGACCTCGGCGCGCGGCTCGCGGCTGCGCGCCCGACTCATGGTCATCGGGCTTGGCGTGGCGCTGCCGCTCAACGCGGTCACCGCGTTCGCCGGGCCCGCCTGGTTCTTCGTGGACCGCTACATGCTGCCGCCGTTCGTCGCCCTCGGGCTGCTCGGGCTGGTCATCACCATCGTCTCCCGGATGCGCGGTACGGCCGGGCGGCTCAGGAGGGGCCTGACCGGCGTCGGCCGCACCGCGCTGTCCTGCTACGTGCTCCAGAACCTGGTGGCCTCGGTGATCTGCTACGGCTGGGGGCTCGGCCTGGCCGCCAGGTTCGCCGACCTGCGCCCGTGGTGGGTGGTCGGCGCGTGGGCCGGGATCTGCGCGCTGTTCATGGTCTCGTCCGCGCTGTGGCTGCGCTTCGCGGGCCGGGGCCCGCTGGAGCTGGTCTGGCAGTGGGCCTACCGCCTGCCCCAGCGGGGGCGCGATCAGGGGAGCGGGTCCGCCGCGCAGGGCTCGCCGCCGCAGACGTCGACGACCGCCCCGAGCCTGAGGAAGTGACCCTTCTGGACCCGCGCCTCGCGATCGTTGCGCGGGTCCGAATGGGGGTCGCGGCCGTACTCGGGGCCGCTCGGCGGGGTGTTGGTGGCCGGCGGCGCGGGGGTGCCGCTGTCCCAGACGACCAGGGCCGAGCCCCGGTACGGCCCGCGCGGCAGCGACCCGATCCCCCAGTACGGCACGACGTCCGGGCTGCGTCCGGCGGCGACGGCGGGCCGGTGGATCTTGGCCCCCATCGTCCGCGCCGCCACCTCGGCGGTCACCGTGGCGACCTGGTGGTCGCCGAAGGCCACGTGCATGAGCACCCGGTGGCGGGGCGTACCGGGCAGCGGGTCGCCGCCGAGGTGGTGGGCGTAGCCGTTGGTCTCGGCGCGGTCCCACAGCATCTGCATCAGCGCGAAGCAGACCTGCTGGGTGAGCCGGTCCGGGTAGGAGCGGTCCATCATCGGCCGGAAGGGCGCGAAGGCCACGCTGCGGTCGAGCAGCGTGGAGTAGTTCATCCCGGTCACGCCGAGCACCGCGTTGCGCACGTCGGGGGAGAGCGCGACCAGCGCGCCCCCGGCGATGCCGCCCTGGCTGTTGCCGTCGTAGGCGAGCGCCGCCCCGTGGTCGATCAGCGGCCTGCCCCGCTCGTCCTGGAACGCGGGATGCCCGGCGAGGCCGTCCGGGGTGACCATGGCCCTGCCCAGCGCGATGAAGCCGAGCAGGCTCTGCTGGAGCCGGTCGGGCACGGTGCCGAACGTACTGAGATCGCCGAACACCGCCGCCACGTGCGGGATGTCCTCCTCCGACATGCCGATCCACCGGGTGGCGCAGAACAGCATGCGGTGCTCGGCCGCCATCGCCCGGACATGGCCCGCGCGGACCTCGGCGTCCCTGCCGAGCAGGCCGTGGCCGTACAGGGCGGGCAGCGCCGGACGGCGGGCGGCGGCCGACCTCGGGATCACGCAGGTGAAGCCGGCGCGCACGGAGTCGCCGAGCGGGCGGGGCAGTCCGTCGGGGCCGCGGTTGAGGTTCGATCCGGGCGGGCCGCCCGGCTTGTCGAGGTAGTTGGGTACCAGGACCTCGCCGGTGACCTCACGCGCCACCTGCGGGTCCTGCTCGGGGGTGAGGTCGGTGACCGAGGTGACCGTGAACCGCGGCGACCGGCCGCCCAGCCCGCGCAGCGCCTCATCGCGCATCCGCAGCGCCGGGCCGGCGACGCCCTGCTCGCTCGCCACGGTGAAGTCCCACGCCAGATACAGGCCGCGGGTGGAGACGCCCGCCGCGCGCAGGTCGGCGAGCGTACGGTGCAGCGCCCGCTGCCGCGCGGCCAGCGGATCGCCCGCAGGCAGGCCGGGCCCGGCCAGCCGGGTGAACACCTCGGGGGCGGGCAGAACGCGGCCCTCCGTGTCTCTCAGGCCGCGCAGGGCCACCGCGTAACGGTGCCCCTCCCGCAGGTTCCGGGCCGGCCGCACGATCAGCGCCCGGCGGTCCGGCCCTGGGGCCTGGGCGTCGAGTTCGGCCCAATACGGCAGGCGCTCACCGGTGCGGGTGTCCACGAGCACGATCGGCGCGTCCCGGCGCAGCGAGCGCCCCACGTCGGTCACCGGCGCGGCCCCCGTCGCGGCGAGGTCGAGCCCCGGCACATGGGCCAGCAGCATGGAACCGGGCGAGAACCCGTCGGCCAGGTTCCACAGCGCGGGGTCGATCGGGGTCCCCGCGGTGTTGCGCGGCATGGCCGCGGCGTCGAAGGCCACCCTGCGGCCGGTCGGCGTCTTGGCGGGGGTGGTGAACCAGTCGTTGGGGAAGGGCAGCAGGCACTCGGTGCCCGCCAGGGGGTCGCATCCGGATGCCGGAGCGGAGTGCGCGAGGGCGGGGGGTGTCACCAGCGACGTCCCGGCCAGCGCGAGCATCGTCAACGCGATACGCAGGCGCACGGGGGTTCCTCCTACCGGTCGCACCGCCGGACGGGCGGTGTGATCGGTAGCAGATCGCATGCCGGCGAGATGGTCAACGACCCATACCAGGAGGGTCCCGACCGTCACCTGTGGTGCCGGGGGTGGGGTGCTGCGGCGGACGTGGGGGGTGACCCTCGGAGAAGGGAGGCGTCAGTGCCGGGGCGTCCGCCGCGATGGGCGTCCGGGCGGGACCGGTCAGCGGCGGCCGGCGGCCCTGGCGGCCGCGGCGGCGCGCTTGGCCTCGCGGCGCTCCACGAAGCGCGAGGCGGTGGCGTCGAGCTTGTCCAGGAACTCGGCCAGCTCCTCGCGGGCCTTCTCGCCCTCCGCGCCGAGCCCGCTCTTGTCGAACACCGCCCACTGGCGCAGCACCGGCATCAGCACGTCGTCGTGGTGCAGGCGCAGGTCGTAGATGCCCTCGTGGGCGATCACCATGGCCCTGCGGGCGAAGCCGGAAAGGTCGGAGCCCGGCATCTGGAAGGTGGTGACGACGTCGGTGACGGCCCGCATGGTCTGGTCGGGATCCAGCTCGAACGCGGCGGCCAGCAGGTTGCGGTAGAAGAGCATGTGCAGGTTCTCGTCGGCGGCGATCCGGGCGAGCAGCCGCTCGCACACGGGGTCTCCGGTCGCCTTGCCGGTGTTGCGGTGCGAGATCCGCGTGGCCAGCTCCTGGAACGACACGTACGCGAGCTGCTGGAGCATCGTGCCGTACGCGGTGGTGAACCCGTGGTTCATGTGCGCCATCCGCTCGCGCTCCAGGGCCACCGGATCGACCGCCCTGGTGACGGTCAGATAGTCGCGCAGCGCGGTGCCGTGCCGGTCTTCCTCGGCCGTCCATCGGTGCACCCAGGTCCCCCACGCGCCGTCCCTGCCGAAGGTGGTGGCGATCTCGTGGTGGTAGCTGGGCAGGTTGTCCTCGGTGAGCAGATTGACGATCAACGAGATCCTGGCCGCCTCCGGCAGTTTGGAGTCGGCCTCGGTCCACGCCTCGCCGCCGAGGACGCCGTCGAACGTGCGCCCCTCGCTCCACGGCACGTATTCGTGTGGGAACCACTCTTTGGCGACGCTGAGATGTCTGTTCAGCTCCCCGGCCACGACCGGCTCCAGCTCATGTAGCAACTCGGTCTGGGTCCACTGACGCATACCCGCTCCCTATGGCGATCTACGCTAACGTAACCTACGTTAGCGTAGCTTTCTGCGGGCTCCGATTTGCCCCCTCCTGTCCGGATGCTTACCGACGCTCACCAAGATGCGGGATGGCCGTGGCGATCAGGAAGAGGGTCGCCATCGCGATGACCAGCAGCACCCGCTGGAGCAGGCCGTAATAGGCCGGCCCGTTGATCAGGTCCGACACGAACGAACCGGGGTGCGCGGCCAGGAACGCCGCGAGCAGGGCGGTGCACCAGATGGCCGCCACCCGCAGGTGGCGCAGCCGCGCGACGCCCCTGGCCAGCATCCAGGCCGCGCACGGCACGCCGGTGAAGACCACGGCCGAGGACCAGCGGTGGATCTCCCCGGCCATGGAGCTGACGCCCGGAGTGGGGTCGGTGGGGAAGATGGCGCTGAGCAACAGGCCGAGGGCGGCGAACGTGAGCAGGACCCTGGTCGCCGCGCTGCGCGCGGGAGCCGTCTGGGCGAGCCCGTAGGTGGCCCACAGGCAGCTCATCGCCAGCAGGAGGGTGCCGGCCAGCACCGTGCCCCTGGTGGCGTCGTTGAGCGCGTAGTCGCTGATCAGGCCGGTGAGCGGGCTGACGCCCACCGACGGCGTGAGGTGGGTGTAGACCATCGCGACCAGGGCCAGCACCGGTCCGGCGGCGGCCGGCCACGACCACAGACGGACCGATGAGGCGGACGACGTGGGCTGGGTGTCCCGCACGTTTCGCGGTGCGGGAGAAGCGGATGAGGTGGGCAAAGCGCTCAACGGGTCACACTCGCGTAGATCTGCTCGAATCTTGCCAATGAGGTCTGATGATCGTGGGTCATCGCGATCGTCCGGCTGGCCCGGCCCATCTCCGCGCGCATCGCGTCGTCGGTGAGCAGGCTGGTCAGGTGCGCGCCCAGCTCGTGCACGTCGCCGGGCTGGAACAGGAAGCCGTTCTGGCCGGGGATCGCCAGGTGCGGCAGGGCCATCGCGTCGGCGGCCACCACCGGCAGCCCGGTGGCCATCGCCTCCAGGGTCGCGATGCTCTGCAGCTCGGCGATGCTCGGCATGGCGAAGACGTCGGCCGCCGCGAACGTCTGCGGCATCGCCTGGTCCGGTACGAAGCCCAGGAAGCGCACCCGGTCGCCGACCCCGATCCGGGCGGCCAGCCGTTCCAGGTGCTCGCGCCGGTTGCCCCGGCCGACGAACGCGATCTGCGCGTCGGTCTCGTTGAGCACGAACGGCAGCGCCCGCACCAGGTCGTCCAGCCGCTTCTCCTCGTCCAGGCGGCCCACGAACAGGATCGTCGGGCGCTCCGGCAGGCTGATCGACTTCCGCGCCCAGGACTTGGGCTCGGCGAACGGATGGAACCTGGTCAGGTCGATGCCACAGGAGACCGGCTCCACCTCCCCGGGAAAGCCCTGCCGGGACAGCAGCTCGGCGGCGATCCGGGTCGGGGTGGTGACGCGGTCGGCGCGGGAGAAGATCCGGTTGAGGTCGCGCCAGGCGATCCGGCCCACCCGGCCGCGCAGCTTCGTGGGGATGTGCGCGAACTGGAAGAGGTTGTCCGGCATGAAGTGGTTGGTGGCGACCACGGGCACCCCGGCGCGCCGGGCCGCCCCGATGGCCGCCCGGCCCACCACGAAGTGGCCCTGGGCGTGTACCACGTCGGGCCGAAGTTCGGCGATCAGCCGGTCCAGGCGGCGCGGCAGCGACACGCGCATCGTGGGGTGGACCGGCAGCGGGGCCGAGCGCAGCCGGTGCTCGCAGGTGCCGTCCACGACGAGCCTGGCCGCCGGGCCTTCCGTGGACGGGCACGCGATGTGCACCTCGTTGCCCCGCTCGGCCAGGCCGGTCGCCAGCCGGCCGGTGAAGTAGGAGGTGCCGTTCACATCGGGCGGGTAGGTGTCGGTGGCGATCAGCACGCGCAGCGGCCGCGCCGAGGCGGACTGGGCGGCGGTCCGTGCGTTCATGTCGGCGGGCAGGGGCAGGGCCATCTCATTTCTCCAAGGTCAGTGGGACAGGGGGGTGGTACGTGCGAGTGCGACGGTGCCCACGCAGGCGAGCCCCGCCGCGCCGACCGCGACGGCCACGCCGCCGGGCCCGACCGGGAGGGGTTCGCCGAGCAGCAGGGCGCCGAACGCCACGGCGGTCAGCGGGTCGGCCACCTGGAGCGAGGCGAACGACACTCCGAAGTGGCCCGCCGCGTAGGCGCGTTGCAGCAGCATCAGCGCGACGAGCGCGGGCACCGGGATCAGCAGGATGAGCCAGATCTCCCAGGTGCCCTTCACCAGGACCCGGGTGAGCGTGGCGGTCGCGCCGTAAAGGACGCCCGAACCGGCGGCGAGCAGGCCCGCGCGCAGTGACGGCGCGGCGACCCTGGAACCCGCCCACAGCAGGAGCGCGGCGATCCCGGTGACCGTCAGCAAGGTCGCGGTCTCGCTGCCGTTGAGCGTCGGGGCGTTCCAGGTCGGCGGCACGATGAGCACCAGGCCGACCAGCCCGGCGCTCACCGTCGCGGCGGCCAGGATCTCGGCGCCCGCGGGCCTGCGGCCCATCATCGCGGCCGAGATGGGCAGCGCGAACAGCAGGCTCGCCACGCCCATCGGCTGGACCACGGTGAGCGGCCCGAGGCTGAGGGCGACGATGTGCAGCGCGCCTCCGGTGACGATCGACAGGCCGCCGAGCAGCCACCGGGGACGGCGGACGAGCCGCAGCAGCGCGTGGTCGGCCGTGCGAACGGCCTCCACCTGCTGAAGCGCGGCGCCGAGTGCGAAGAACAGGGCGCCGAGCAAGGCAACGCCAGCGGCGACCACGGTCATGCGCACTCCTTTCACCTGCATGAAGACATGGCGAGATGGCCGGGACGCCTCACATGGGCGTCCGGTTACGAACATTTGGCAGACTTGCCGTCACCGTGCCGGCTCACACGCGCCACCGCCCGTGATGAAACGCTCACTCTCAGCGTCGCGGATCGGCACGCGTCAAGCCATAGGGGACAACCCTGAAACCTCTGGGAAAACCCTGAGGGCCGCCCAGGGGTGATCTCGGGCGGCCGGGGGAGCGATCAGCCCTGCCGCCTCGTCAACTCGGCCTCGGGCTCGCCCTTCAGGTCCTTGCCGGAGTTCTTGCGCTTGCGGACGTAACGGGTGACCTCGACCACGACGGTGATGGTGAGCGCGATCCCCAGGCCGAGCAGCAGGCCCTTGAAGGGGTCGTTCTCGAAGGCCATGCCGCCCAGGTAGCCGATCAGCACGGAGTAGATCGCCCAGGAGCCGGCCGCCAGCGTGTCGAAGAAGGAGAACGAGCGCAGCGGGTAGCCGACGGTGCCCATGCTGATCGTGGTCGCGGTACGCCCGCCGGGGATGTAGCGGGCCACCACGAGCACCAGCCCGCCCCGCTCGGCCAGGGCCCGTTCCGCCCAGTCGAACGCCTTGGCCCGCCCGGTCCCCGGCCGTAGCCGGGCCCGTAGCCGTACGCCCCCGGTACGTCCGATCAGGTAGGACACGTGGTCTCCGGCGAACGCGCCCAGCATGGCCGCCACCGCCACCCCGAAGACGTTGGGCTCCCCGGAGACGGCGAAGACGCCCGCGGTGATGATCGCCGTCTCACTCGGCACCACGGGGAAGAAGCCGTCGATCATCGCCACGGCGAACAGGGCGACATAGACCCACGGTGAGGTCATCACCTGGTGGAGGAAGTTGAGGATGGCATCAGTCATGGTCAGCAGGTCTCCGGATCGTGGGCGGATCGAGCGCCACTAGAACCTTCTCGCGGCGGGGTGCCCGGGGGCATCAGGGATCGCCCCCCTAATGCCAGGGCCGCATCCCCGACATCGGGTCAGGGAATCCCCGATGAAGACGCTACGTAACCGTGCCCGCCCGCGCATCGCCCCTTCGTCTGCGGCTTTCCGTGCTTCTCTAAGACTTTTGGATGATGTGGCGGAACTGGCCCGTCAGGCGGTGATCGCGGCCTTGGCGGGCGTCTCGTGGTGCAGCCGGCGCAGCAGGCGGCGGAAGGCGTGTACCGAGACCCAGACGGCGGTGCCGCTGATCGCCGCGACGATGGCCGTGCGCACCAGCAGATAGTCGGCCACCGAATGCTCGGGCAACTGCTCCCTGACCAGCAGCCAGATGCTCACGGCGGAGTTGGCCAGCAGCACGAAGGCCCACAGCAGGGTGATCCGGGCGAAGAACCGCCTGACCCGCTCGTGCCTGAGCACGGCGGAGGGCAGGTGGATGTAGTCGAGCGTGAGCTTCTGCACCAGCGGCCTGCGCAGGCGGACCGAGGCCAGGAAGACCATGCTGACGCAGATCGTGCCGACCTCGGGTTGCAGGAAGTAGACGACCGGGCTGCCGGTCCACAGTGCGAGCAGCGCCCTGCCGGTGATCGCGATGGCGGCCACGATCATCGTGGCGGGCACCCGGCGGCGGCGGATCAGCCGCCACACCACCCCCGCGTACACCCACGCCGTGGCGGCGGCCAGCGCGCCGGTGAACCCCAGCAGCGCCAGCGCCGCGTAGAAGACGGCCAGCGGGGCGACGACGCCTTCCAGGAGCCGGGGCGCGGCCTGCCGCGCCAGGGAGGTCAGGCGGGGCAGGGTGACGTGGGGGTGGGTCAAGGGTCGCTCCGTAGGTCGGCATGCGCGGCGGCGGCATGGGCCCGGGGACTACCCGGAGAGCCCGCGGTCAGGCGCCCCGGAAGATCTCGCCGGGGTTACGGCAGGATAACGTTATTGCGCGAAAAGTGCACCGGTGGCCAACCGTACCTGACCGGAACCGGCCGCACCCCCGGTCCCGGCGAACCCGCATGGGTCCGTGGAGAGCACCGGGCCGCCGGCCGTATAACGGTTCGGAAACAGGTGCTATCCGGATGGCCGCAAGTCCGGGAACATTCGGTTCATGGCCGTGCTCGCCCGTGCCGAAGGCACCCCGCCCGAGTACGCGGCCTTGGTGGCCGCGCGGCTCACCGCATGGTCCGATCTCACCCCGAAGCGCACCTGGCGCGGTCTCGAATTCCGGGTGAACGGCAGGCGGATCGTCAGGATGAGCAAGGGCCGCACCGCCGAGTTACGGCTGACCGCCCCCGTGATCGACCGCTGGGAGTCCGTGCTCACCGAATGCGAGCAGGTGAGCACCGGGGAGCGGGACGGCTGGATCACCGTGCGCATCGCCAACCGCACCGACGCGGAGTTGTTCCTGGCGCTGGTCAGCGTGGCGCTCAAGGCCACGCTCAAGAGCCCCGCGGCGGCTAGCCGAGGCTCGAAGTGGCGAGCCGTGCGCCGAATGCGACGAACACCGCGCCCACCCCGGCCGTGAGCCCGGCCGCCAGCCTGCGCCTGCGCCGGAACTGCGCCGACAGGAAGGTCCCGCTGAAGATCAGCGTGGACAGGTAGAGCGCGCTGAAGAACTGGCAGATCGCGCCGAGGACCAGGAACGACAGCGCGGGTGTGCCGTAGGACGGGTCCACGAACTGGATGAAGAACGACACGAAGAACAAGATCGCCTTCGGGTTGAGCAGGCTGATCGCGAACGCCTTGGCGAACGGCCGGTGGGCCGGTTCGCGGCCGGGCCGCTCCGAGGCCGTGTCGTCCTGCCGGCCGCGCCAGGCGCCCCACGCCGCGCGCACCATCGCGAACCCGATCCACGCGAGGTAGCCGGCCCCGGCGTACTTCACGATCGCGAACAGCACCGGATTGGACCTCAGCAGCGAGGCGACCCCCGCCGCGGCCAGCACCATCAGCACCGTGTCACCGAGGAACACCCCGAACGCCGCCCGGTAGCCGGCCCGCACGCCGCGCTGGGCGGCGGTGGTGAGCACGAACACCGAGTTGGGGCCGGGAAGCAGGATGATCAGGAACGCGCCGACGACGTAGGTCCAGATGTCGGTGATGCCGAGAAACACCAGATTAGGGTAAACCCTTCGCGGCATTTACGGCTTCTGTGGACCGCGCCAACTGTCCGTAACCTCTGGTCTCACCGCGCGTTCCGCTCCGTTTTGGGCCTTGTAAGGCGGGGGAGTCAGAGCTACGATCCCTCTAACTCTTAGGAAACTTTCCTAAAAGATAGCCCGTGACCAGTGAAGTCGGCGAGAACAGAGCCGTTCGACGCGACCCGCTTCCGCGCACCACGCGCATTCACGCACCCCCCACCATGCTGCCTTCATCCCCCAAGCACGCTCCACACACACGCTGAGGCTCCATGCGAAACACGCGCACTCTCATTTCGGTCGCCATCGCGGTGCTCATGGCCGCGACCTCCCTGCTGCTCACGCCGGGTGCCGCCGCGGCGGCTGCCGCCACGGCCACGTTCACCAAGGCGGCGAGCTGGGGCTCCGGGTTCGAGGGCCGGTTCACGATCACCAACGGCGGTACCACCCCCCTCAACGGGTGGGAGATCGCCCTGGACATGCCCTCGGGCGCCGCGATCAGCTCCTCCTGGGACACGCTGATGTCCAAGAACGGGCAGCGGTACGTGTTCAAGAACGTCGGATGGAACGGCAACCTCGCCCCCGGCGCCACGGTCAACTTCGGCTTCATCGGCACACCGGGCTCGGCCGAGCCGTCCAACTGCACGCTCAACGGCAACCCCTGCGGCGACGCCCAGGTGCCCGTGCCGGGCAAGCCCGGCGCGCCCACGGTGAGCGGTGTGACCGGCGACTCCATCTCCCTCTCCTGGAGCGCGTCCTCCGGGACCGTGACCGGCTACCGCGTCTATGAGGGCACGGCGGTCAGGGCGACGGGCAGCGGCACCACCGCCACCATCGGCTCGCTCGGCTCCTGCGAGACGCACACCTACACCGTCAAGGCGTACAACTCCGCGGGCGAGTCCCCGGCCAGCGAGCCGGTCACCGGCTCCACCGCCGGCTGCACCGGCGGCGTGCCCGGCAAGGTCGGCGCGGTCACCGCGAGCGACGTCACCTCCACCAGCGCGACCCTGAAGTGGCCCGCCGCCTCGGGCACGGTCACCGGGTACCGCGTCTACCAGGGCGGCACGCTCAAGGCCACCGTCAACACCACCACCGCCACCGTCAGCGGCCTCACCGCCTGCGCCACCCACTCCTTCACCGTCAGGGCCTACAACGACAGCGGTGAAGGCCCGGCCAGCGACCCCGCCTCCGTGGTCACCGGCGGATGCGACACCGGCCCGCTGCCCAAGCACTTCCTCACCGGCTACTGGCACAACTTCGTCAACCCGGCCGTGGAGATGAAGCTCGGGGCCACGCCCAACGAGTACGACCTGATCGCGGTGGCCTTCGCCGAGGCGACCTCGACCCCGGGACGGCTCGACTTCAAGCTCGACCCCGCGCTCGCCACCGCGGTCGGCGGCTACACCGAGGCCGAGTTCAAGTCCGACATCGCGGCCCTGCACGCCAGGGGCAAGAAGGTCATCTTGTCCGTCGGCGGCGAACTGGGCCGGGTCCAGGTCGGCAGCGGCCAGGCGGCCACCGCGTTCGCCGACAGCGCGTACGCCCTGATGCAGGAGTACGGCTTCGACGGCGTGGACATCGACCTGGAGAACGGCCTCAACGCCACCTACATGGCCCAGGCCCTGCGCCAGCTCCACGCCAAGGCGGGCAGCGACCTGATCATCACGATGGCCCCGCAGACCATCGACATGCAGTCGACCGGCATGGGCTACTTCCAGCTCGCGCTGTCCATCAAGGACATCCTCACGGTCGTCAACATGCAGTACTACAACTCCGGCTCGATGCTCGGCTGCGACAAGAACGCGGCCTACAGCCAGGGCACCGTCAACTTCATGACCGCGCTGGCCTGCATCCAGCTCGAGAACGGCCTGCGGCCCGACCAGGTCGCCCTCGGCCTGCCGGCGGGCGCGGGCGCGGCCGGCGGCGGGGTCGTCCCGCCGTCGATGGTCAACCAGGCCCTGACCTGCCTGGCCCGCGGCACCAACTGCGGCAGCTTCGTGCCGCCGCGCACGTACCCGGGCATCCGCGGCGCGATGACCTGGTCCATCAACTGGGACGCCTCGCACAACTGGAACTTCTCCAAGACCGTAAAGCCGCACCTCGCAACCCTGCCCTAGGGATAGAGGAGACATCCCATGAAGATCCGGCACACGGCGATCTCGTTGCTCACGGGTCTCGCCCTCGCGGGCGGCGCGTACGTCGCGACCGCCGCCCCCGCGGGCGCGGCGGTCCACGCCTCCTACGAGGAATGGACGCCCGGAAAGCACTACAAGCCGCCGTTCTGCAGGATCGTCTACGGCGGTGTCGAATATGAGTGCGTGGTGGAGCACACGGCGTGGCCGGGCTTCGAGCCGCCGAACGTGCCCGCGCTGTGGAGGCGTGTCTGACCTTGCCCGACCGGCGGCGGTAGCCCTCCGCCGCCCTCCGTAAGCCGGTACGGCTCGCGCCCGGTCCCCCCAACGGGCGCGGGCCGTACCCATTCCCCCCGCGAAGAGGTTCCCGATGAGGTCGAGTCCGAGACTCCGCTTCCCCCGTCTCCTGGCCGCGCTCGCCGTACTGGCCGCCGGCGCCGGCGTGGCGTCCGTCCCCGCCCAGGCCCAGGCCGCCGCCAACATCGTCTTCAACCCCGGCTTCGAGTCAGGGCTGGCGGGCTGGACCTGCTCGGCCGGCTCGGGCGCCCAGGCCGTCTCCTCCCCGGTCCACGGCGGCGCGGCGGCGCTTCAGGCCACCGCCGCCGGAGCCGACCTGGCCCGCTGTGAGCAGAAGATCAGCGTCAAGCCGTCCTCGTCCTACACGCTGTCGGCATGGGTGCGCGGCGGTTACGTCTTCCTCGGCGCGACCGGTACCGGCACCACGGACGTGAGCACCTGGGCCTCCTCGTCCTCGGCCTACACCCAGCTCAGCCGCACCTTCACCACCGGCGCCTCGACCACCTCCGTCACCGTCCACCTCAACAGCTGGTACGGCCAGGGCGCCTACCAGGCCGACGACATCGTGCTCGACGGCCCGCCCGGCGACGGCGGCCCGGTGGACACCGAGCCCCCGACCGTTCCCGGCGGCCTGAGCGTCGGCGGCGCGACCGCGAGTTCGCTGGCGCTGAGCTGGACCGCCTCCACCGACAACTCCGGCTCCGTCGCCCGCTACGAGGTGTCGCGGGACAACGGCGCCCCGGCCGACGCGGGCGCGGGCACCTCCTACACCGCGACCGGCCTGGCCGCCAAGACCAGCTACGGCTTCCGCGTGCGTGCCTGCGACGCCGCGGGCAACTGCTCGGCCTACGGCTCCTCGGTGAGCGGCACCACCAAGGAGGGCGGCGGCAACGACGGGCAGCTCCCCAAGCGGGTGCTGGTCGGCTACCTGCACGCGTCGTTCGCCAACGGCTCGGGATACCTGCGCATGCGCGACGTCCCCGCCGAATGGGACATCATCAACCTCGCCTTCGGCGAGCCGACCTCGGTGACCTCCGGTGACATCCGCTTCCGGCAGTGTCCCGTCGCCGAGTGCGCCAACGTCGAGCCCGAGGCGGAGTTCATCGCGGGAATCCGCGAGAAGCAGGCCGCGGGCAAGAAGGTGCTGATCTCCATCGGCGGCCAGAATGGGCAGGTCCAGCTCACCAGCGCCGCCGCCCGCGACAAGTTCGTGGAGTCGGTCTCGGCCATCATCGACAAGTACGGCCTGGACGGGCTCGACATCGACTTCGAGGGCCACTCCCTCTACTTCAACCGGGGCGACACCGACTTCAAGAACCCCACCACCCCGGTGATCGTCAACCTGATCTCGGCGCTGAAGACCCTCAAGGCCCGCTACGGCGCGAAGTTCGTGCTCACCATGGCCCCCGAGACGTTCTTCGTGCAGCTCGGCTACCAGTTCTACGGCGGCGGCCAGACCGGCGCCGACAACCGGGCCGGGTCGTACCTGCCGGTCATCTACGCCATGCGCGACGCCCTCACGCTGCTGCACGTCCAGGACTACAACTCCGGGCCGATCACGGGCCTGGACAACCAGTACCACACCATGGGCACCCACGACTTCCACGTGGCGATGACCGACATGCTGCTCGCCGGGTTCCCGGTGGCCGGTGGTGGCGGCACGTTCCCGGCGCTGCGTCAGGACCAGGTCGCCTTCGGCCTGCCCGCCGCGCAGTACGCGGGCAACGGCTACACGACCGTCGCCGAGGTGCAGAAGGCCGTGGACTGCCTGGCCCGCGGCACCAACTGCGGCCCCTACCGCCCGCGCGGGGTGTACCCCGGGCTGCGCGGCCTGATGACCTGGTCGATCAACTGGGACAAGTACAACAACTTCGAGTTCTCCAAGAACCACCGCAGGCACCTCGACTCCCTCCCGTAGGGCCTGCCTGGCGCGCTTCCACGGCTGCACGGCCCGGTGGAACCGCGCCGCCGAAGTCCCGCCGTGTCCCCGCGCCGCCTCCCTTCCCGGCGCGGGGCCGGCGTTCTTCGTTTTGCGGGCTTCTTTTCGCCGGGCTCTCCGCCGTCTCCCCGCCCGCAGGAAGCCCCCGGCGGGCGGGCCGGGGTTTAGCCCGCACGCTGGGGGAACGGGCAGTTACCAGGCGTCCGGGCCACCGGTGAGGATCGGCAGGGAGTTGATCGGCCATGACGACGGTGCAGCAGCAGCAGCCGACCGGCGAGCTGGTCAAGCAGGCCGCCCAGCAGGTCTCCGACCTGATGCGCGCGGAGCTGCGGCTGGCGGTCGCCGAGATCAAGGACAAGGGCCGCAGCGCCGGGATCGGCGCCGGGCTGCTCAGCGGCGCGGGCGTGGCCGCCCTGTACGGCGGGGCGGCACTGCTGGCCGCGGTGATCGCCGCGCTCGCGCTGGTGATGCCGGTGTGGGTCGCGGCGCTGATCGTGGCGGTGGTGCTGTTCGTCGTCGCGGGCGTGCTCGGACTGCTCGGCCGAAACCGGGTGAACCGGGCGTCGCCGCCGCTGCCCAGCCAGGCGATGCGGACCACCAGGCAGGATGTCGCGGAGATCAAAGCGAGGGCACACCGATGACCTCAGACAAGTCGCACCGCGCACGCGGGACGGAGACGCCCGAACAGTTGCGCGCCGAGATCGCACGCGCCCGGGAGAACCTGGGAGAGACCGTGGCGGCGCTGGCCGCCAAGGCCGACGTCAAGTCCAGGGCCAAGGACAAGGCCGGACGCGTGAAGGCCGGAGCCGCGGCCAAGGCCCAGCGGGTGCTGCACGCCACCAGGGACCGCGCGGAGGAGACGGGCGGTAAGACGCGGCAGCGGGCCGATCAGATCGCAGAGGACATCCGTCCCACGGAGGACACGGTGTCGGAGGGCGCGGGCACGGGGCTCACCGAGCCGGTCGCGGGCACGTACGACACGCGTACGCCCCTGCGGCGGGCCACGCCCATCCTGGCGTTCACGGCGGGCGCGGCGGTGGCCGCCGCCATCGTGTGGGCCCGCCGCCGCGGGTCCGGCGCGTCCGGGTGGCGTGGCCGCCAGAGCGGCGGGGCCCTGTCCGGCTTCCGCCGCCTTTCCGCCACCGCGAGCCGTACGGCGGGGCGAAAGCACACCCTCGCCTCCCGCGCCAAGGAGGCCACGGGGATCGGCCGCGCCCGAGGCACCGGCATGCTGAACCGCGCCAAGGAGGCCACGGCCATCGGGCGCGCCCGCGGCACCGGAATGCCGGGGCGGGCCAGAGAGGCCGCGATGATCGGCGGGGCGACCGGCATGGGCGCGCTCGGGCGGGCCCGGGGCGCCGGAATGCCGGACCGGGCCAAGGAGGCCGCCGCCATCGGCCGTGCCCGTGGTGCCAGGCTGATCGGCCGTGGCAAGGAGGCCGCCGCCGTCGGCCGTGCCCGAGGCGAGGGGATGCTGGACCGCGCGCAGGAGGCCGTGGCCGTCGGGCAGGCCAAGGGCGCCGGTATGACCGGACGGATGAAGGGGACCGGAGAGGCAGGCCGGGCGCGGAGGATCGACGCCTGGGAACGCGCGAAGGAGGCGGGGGCGATGGGAACCGGGACCATGTCACGGGTCAGGGGCGCCGGGGCCAAGGGACGTGCCAGAGGCGCGGGGTACCTGGCCAGGACCAGGCGGCGGACCGCCCGTACCAGCCCGTTCGGGCGGACCCGGAGAACCGGGCCCTTCGGGCGGAAAGCCCGCAAGCGGGCCGGCAGCGGCGGGGGAGGCTTCCCGGCCGCGGTCACCGGGACCCTGCTCGCGCTGCTCGTCATCGGCCGCCTGCGCCGCCGCCGTCACGCGTACGACGCCGGTCCGGCGATCGAGGAGACGGCCTACGAGCACCGCGCCGCACGCCACCGCCGCAGGCACCGGCACGGCCGGATACCGGAACAGCAGACGACCGGCCCGTGGAGCCGGCCGCCCGCCGTCGGCTGAAAGGCCACCGCCATGATGGGCAGACTGCTTTCCGCGCTCGCCGGAATGGCCGGCGGCCTGGTCTCGGGCCTGCTGTTCAAGCAGGTGTGGAAGCTGACCGCCGGTGAGTCCGACGCCCCGGTGGCCGCCGACCTGGACCGGCGGTGGCGCGAGGTGATGATCGCCGCCGCCGTCCAGGGGGCGATCTTCGGCCTGGTCAAGGCCGCCGGCCAGCGGGCCGCCGCGCGGTCGGTGCACCACCGGCCGCCCCGGCCCGGTGCCGCGTGAGCGCTACCACCCGCGCGGCGCGCGCCGGGTCAGCGGCGGCCCGGCCGTCGTCGCCGAACGCGAGCGGTAGACGATGTAGGGCCGGAACGGATAGGTCAGCGGCGCGGCGAACGCGTGTACCAGCCGGGTGAACGGGAAGATCGCGAACAGCAGCATGCCGATCGCCGTGTGCAGCCGGTACGGCCACGGCGCGGCCGTGATCGCCGCCGCGTCCGGCTGGAACACGAAGATCCCGCGAAACCACGGAGAGACCGTGTGCCGATAGTCGTGCTCACCGAATGCGCTGGTCAGCAGCGTGGTGAGCAGCCCGGCCAGGATGGCGGCGGTGAGCACGACGTACATCGCCTTGTCGTTGGCGGTGGTGGCCATGAACACCGGCCCGGTCGTCCGCCTGCGGTAGATCAGCAGCGCGATGCCCGCCAGCGTGCAGATGCCCGCGATCGCGCCGATCACCAGGGCCGACATGTGGTACGTCGACTCGGTGATCCCCATCGCGCGCGTCCAGTGCTCGGGGATCAGCAGCCCCACCACGTGCCCCACGATCACGAACAGCAGCCCGAAGTGGAACACGGGGCTGGCGATGCGCAGCAACTGGTGCTCGTACAACTGCGACGAGCGCGTGGTCCAGCCGAACCGGTCATAGCGGAACCGCCACACCAGCCCGAGCGCGAAGATCAGCAGCGTCAAGTACGGCGTCACGATCCACAGCGCCGTCTCGGCCCAGCCGCTCACGACGTCACCCCCACCCGCTCGGCGGGCGGGCCGCTCGCGCGCAGCTCCGCGGCCCGCTCCCGCTCGCGTTTCGTCATCTGCGGCAGGGTCGCGCACACCGCGTCCACCACCCACGCGTACGGCGAGCCGCGGTCCCGCAGCGCCGTGCGCAGCAGTTCCAGGCCCGCCCGGTGCTCGCGCAGCACCGGCTCGCCGCCCGCCGGATCCAGCGCCGCGAACTCCAGCACCACCGGCAGGAAGTCGGGCGGCTCGCCGCCGGTCAGCTCCCACCCGCGCGAGCGGTAGCGGACCTTCAGCCGGGCCAGCGACGCCCCCCGCCGCCGGGTGTCGCCGTCGGCGTAGTAGGTCAGGTACAGGCAGCAGCGGCGGCGCAGGTCGAAGGTGTCCACGTAGTGCGCGGCCAGGGCCAGCGGCGGTTGTCCGGCGGCGTGGCGGGCGAAGCGCCGCAGCGGGCGGCACAGCGGCGGCAGCGCCCGCACCCGCTCGGCGAACCCCTCGCCGGGGTAGCCGAGCAGCACCGACGACGCCTGCCACACCAGCCGGGCGTTCACCTCGCCTCTCACCCCGCCCCCTTGCCGTCCCAGTTGAGCGGGTCGGGCCCGATGGTCTCGCTGGTCTGGCGGCGGCGCAGGCCGTGGAAGCTCTCGATGGAGACCGGCACCGGCCGCCCGGACGCCTCCCCGAACGCCCCGGCCCCCATGCCCGGACCGCCGTCGTAGTCCAGGCTGCACCCGGCCTCCTCCACCGGCCCGCGCGCCTCGTAGGTGGTCGGGATCACGTAACGCTCGTCGTAGCGGGCCAGGGCCAGCAGCCGGTACATCCCCTCGATGTCACCCGCCGTCAGCCCGCACTCCGCGGCGATCGACGGATCGGGCTCCTCGCCCAGGTTGACCGCCCGCATGTGCGAGCGCAGCGCGGCCAGCCTGCGCAGCGCCAGCCGTACCGGCTCCGGATCGCCCGCCGTGAACAGCTCCGCCAGGTAGGAGACCGGGATGCGCAGGGCCTCGATCGCGCCGAACAGGTTGCCGCCGTCCTCGCCGTCGTGCCCGCTGCCCGCCACGGCGTCCACCACGGGCGAAAGCGGCGGGATGTACCAGACCATCGGCATCGTCCGGTACTCCGGATGCAGTGGCAGCGCCAGTCTCCAGCGCACGATCAGCTCGCGGACCGGCGACCGCCGCGCCGCCTCCAGCCACGCCTCCGGGATGCCCGCCTCCCGCGCCGCCGCGGCGACCTCCGGATCCGAAGGGTCCAGGAACAGCGAGAGCTGCGCCCGGTACAGGTCGCGCTCGCGCGGCGCGGCAGCCGCCGCGGCCACCCGGTCGGCGTCGTAGAGCAGCACCCCGAGGTAGCGCAGCCGCCCCACGCACGTCTCTGAGCACACGGTCGGCAGCCCCACCTCGACCCGCGGGAAGCAGAACGTGCACTTCTCCGCCTTGCCGGTCTTGTGGTTGAAATAGATCTTTTTGTACGGGCAGCCGGTCACGCACATCCGCCACCCCCGGCAGCGGTCCTGGTCCACCAGCACGATCCCGTCCTCCGACCGCTTGTACAGCGCCCCCGAGGGGCAGGAGGCCACGCACGACGGGTTGAGGCAGTGCTCGCAGATCCGCGGCAGGAAGAACATGAACGCCTGCTCGAACGAGAGCCGGACCTGGTCCGACACCTCGGCGAGCACCGGATCGGGCGAGGGGTCGCCGCCCAGGCTGTCGTCCCAGTTGGCGCCCCACCGCACCTGCGTCGGTTCGCCGGTGAGCAGCGAGCGCGGGGCGGCCACCGGGCTGTGCTCCGACAGCGGCGCGGTGGTCAGCGTCTCGTAATCGTAGGTCCAGGGCTCGTAGTAGTCGTGGATGGAGGGCATCAGCGGGTTGGCGAAGATGCCCAGCATCCGGCGCAGCCGCCCGCCCGCCTTCGGCCGCAGCCGGCCCTTGGCGTCCAGCTCCCAGCCCCCGCGCCAGCGCCGCTGGTCCTCATACCGCCGGGGGTAGCCCTGCCCCGGGCGGGTCTCCACGTTGTTGAACCAGACGTACTCGACCCCCGGCCGGTTGGTCCAGGTCTGTTTGCAGGTGACGGAACAGGTGTGACAACCGATGCACTTGTCGAGGTTCATCACCATGGCGACCTGCGCCATCACCCTCATCGGTACCGCACCTCCTGTGAGCGGCGGCGGATCAGGGTGATCTCGTCGCGCTGGTTGCCGGTCGGGCCGAAGTAGTTGAAGCCGAAGCTGAGCTGGGCGTGGCCGCCGATCAGGTGGGTGGGCTTGACCAGCAGCCTGGTCAGGGAGTTGTGGATGCCGCCGCGCCGGCCGTTGGTCTCGCTGAGCGGCACGTCCACCACGCGTTCCTGCACGTGGTACATGTAGACCGTGCCGCGCGGCATCTTCAGCGACACCACCGCCCTGGCCACCACCACGCCGTTGCGGTTGACCGCCTCCACCCACTCGTTGTCGGTCACCCCGATCGCCGCCGCGTCCCCCGGTGACATCCAGATCGTCGGCCCGCCCCGGGACAGCGTGAGCATCAGCAGGTTGTCCTGGTATTCGGAGTGGATCGACCACTTGGAGTGCGGGGTCAGGTAGCGCACCAGCAGCCCGTCGCCCGAGCCCGCCTCGCCGAGCGCGGCCAGGTCGAGCGGCGGACGGTAGACCGGCAGCGCCTCGCCGTACTCCCGCATCCACTCGTGGTCGAGGAAGAAGTGCATCCGGCCGGTGAGCGTGTGCCACGGCTTGCCGTTCTCGACGTTGACGGTGAACGGCGCGTACCGCCGGTCGTGCGCCTCCTTGCCCGACCACTCCGGGCTGGCCCCGACGGGCGCGGGACGCGCCTGCGTGTCGGCGAAGGTCACCCGCGTCTCGCCGGAGGCCAGCCCGCGCAGGTCGGCCCCGGTGCGCTCGCTGAGCTGGGCGAAGCCCTGCGCGGCCAGCCGCCCGTTGGTGGTGCCGGACAGCGCGAGGATCGTCTCGCAGGCCGCGGCTTCGGTGTCGAGCAGCGGACGCCCGCGCGCCGCCCCCTCGGCCGCGACCCCGTTGCGGCGGCCCAGCCAGGCGACCTCCTCACCGGGCTGGAACGTCACCCCCTTCACCGGGATCCCGGCCCCCTCGGTGAGCGGCCCGAGCGCGGCGAGCTTGGCCGCGACCGCCCCGTAGTCGCGCTCCACGATGGCGAACCCGCCGCGCCCGCGGCCCTCCTCCCCGTCGCTGAAGGCCCCCAGTTCGCTGGGCGTGTCGTGCTGGTACGGCACCGCCACCACGTCCCTGCGCACCCCGAGCCGGTCGGCGGCCAGCTCACTGAACGCCGCCGCGATGGCGTGGAAGGCGGCGAAGTCGGTGCGCGCCTGCCAGGGCGGGCTGATCGCCGGATTGAACGCGTGCACGAACGGATGCATGTCGGTGGAGGACAGGTCGTGCTTCTCGTACCAGGTGGCGGCGGGCAGCACGACGTCGGAGTAGAGCGTCGTCGAGGTCATCCGGAAGTCCAGCGACAGCAGCAGGTCCAGCTTGCCGCGCGGCGCGGTCTCGTCGGGCTCGGGCAGGCCGGAGCCCGCCCCCAGCAGGTGCTCAAGGAAGTACTCGTTGCCCTTGCCCGAGGAGCCGAGCACGTTGGCCCGCCACACGGTGAGCACCCTCGGCCAGTTGCGCGGGTCGTCGGGGTCGTCGCACGCGTAGCGCAGCCGCCCGGCGGCCAGCTCCGCCAGGGTGTACCCCACCGGATCGTCGGCCGCCCCCAGGTCGAGCGGGTTGCGGTCGAACATCGGCGCCATCGGCATCCACGACCGGCGCACCGCCCGCCCGACCAGCTCGGCGGTGTGCCGCCCGGCGAACAGCCCGCGCGCCAGCGGCGAGGCGAGCCGCCCGGCGTCGAACAGGTCATAGCGCCACTGGTCGGTGTGCAGGTAGAAGTAGGGAGTGGCGGGGATCTGCCGGGGCGGCCTGCCCCAGTCCAGTGCGCCCGCCAGCAGCGACCACCCCGCGAACGGCCGGCACTTCTCCTGCCCCACGTAGTGCGCCCAGCCGCCGCCGTTGACGCCCTGGCAGCCGGTGAGCATGGTCAGCGCCAGGAACGCCCGGTACATCGTGTCGCCGTGGAACCACTGGCACGTCCCCGCGCCCAGAATGATCATGCAGCGACCGCCGGTCCGCTCGGCCGTCTCGGCGAACTCCCTGGCGATCCGCGCGGCCCGCGCGGCCGGCACCCCGGTGATCGCCTCCTGCCACGCGGGGGTGCAGGGCTGGCCGGGGTCGTCGTACCCCGCCGGCCACACCCCCGGAAGCCCCGGCCTGGACACGCCGTACTGCGCGAGGAGCAGGTCGAAGACCGTGGTGACGGTGTGCGCGCCGACCTGGGTCACCGGAATCCCGCGGCGCAGCGCGGTGGGCTCGCCGTCGAAGCGGGGCAGCAGCACCTCGGCGGTGCGGGCGTGCTCGCCGTACAGGGAAAGGACGGGATCGGTGGGCAGGTCGAGGTTCCAGCGGCCCTTGCCGGACTCGGTCCAGCGGAAACCGGCCGAGCCGCCCGGCACCACCGGCCGCCCGCCCCGGCCCAGCAGCACCGTCTTGCACGCCGCGCCCTCCCCGCCGTCGCCCAGATCGGCCGCGGTGAGGAACCGGCCGGGCACGTAGCCGTCGCTCTCCCGGCGCAGCGTGACCAGGAACGGCAGGTCGGTGAACCGCTTGACGTAATCGACGAACCGCGGCGTCGGCCGGTCCACGAAGAACTCCCGCAGCACCACGTGCCCCATCGCCATGCCCAGCGCCCCGTCGGTGCCCGGGCGCGCGGGCAGCCACTCGTCGGCGAACTTGACGGCGTCGGAGTAGTCCGGGCTGATCACCACGACCTTCTGGCCGCGGTAGCGGGCCTCGGCCATGAAGTGCGCGTCGGGGGTGCGGGTGACCGGGACGTTGGAGCCCCACAGCATCAGATAGGCCGCGTCGAACCAGTCGGCCGACTCCGGTACGTCGGTCTGGTCGCCGAACACCTGCGGGGAGGCCACCGGCAGGTCGGCGTACCAGTCGTAGAAGGACAGCATCGCCCCGCCCAGCAGGGAGACGAACCGGGCGCCCACCGCCTGGGAGACCATGGACATCGCGGGGATGGGGGAGAACCCGGCGATCCGGTCGGGGCCGTAGGCGGCGATCGTGTGGACGTGCGCGGCGGCGATGATCTCGACGGCCTCGTCCCAGGTGACGCGGATCAGCCCGCCCTTGCCCCTGGCCCGCTGGTATCGGGCGCGTTTGTCAGGATCTGTGGTGATCTCCGCCCAGGCCGCCACGGGGTCGCCCAGCCGGGCCTTGGCCTCGCGGTACATCTCCACCAGCACGCCCCTGGCGTAGGGGTAGCGGACCCGCGTGGGGGAGTAGGTGTACCAGGAGAAGGCCGCGCCGCGCGGGCAGCCGCGCGGTTCGTACTCCGGCCGGTCCGGGCCGACGCTCGGATAGTCGGTCTCCTGGGTCTCCCAGGTGATGATGCCGTCCTTGACGTAGACCTTCCACGAGCACGAACCGGTGCAGTTCACCCCATGGGTGGAACGCACCACCTTGTCGTGGCTCCACCGGTCGCGGTAGAAGGCATCGCCCTCCCGCCCGCCGGCCTTGAAGACGGTGTGCAGGTCGGGGCTCGTCGTGGCCCTGGTGAAGAACCGCCCGGTACGCACCAGCAGCTCCTCGATCGGGCCGGCCTTCGGGTCTCCCTCGACATCCGCCACACATGCCTCCCATAGCCCCGTTGCGCGATCAGTTCATCACATAGCGTTACGATCTGCTGTAATGGGTGACGGCATGTCGCAACATCAGTGGCCTTTTCAGTGCCCCTTTCCAGGGGCCTTTTGTGGGCCTTTCGGGGGGATCGCCATGCAGCAGCGGCCGGATCGGCGCGGCGCCGCGCGCAACCTCGCGCTGGCCACCGCGGCCTTCGCGCTGACCTTCTGGGCATGGAACCTCATCGGCCCGCTGTCGGCCGGGTACGGCCGGCGGCTCGGCCTGAGCCCGACCCAGCTCTCCGCGCTCGTCGCCATCCCCGTGCTGGTCGGCTCGCTCGGCCGCATCCCTGCCGGGGTGCTCACCGACAGGTACGGCGGGCGGCTGATGTTCGCCGCCATCTGCTTCGTCTCGATCGTGCCCGTGCTGTTCGTCGGCTGGTCCGCGTCCTTCCCGGCCCTGCTGGTGTGGGGGTTCCTGCTCGGCGTGGCCGGCACGTCGTTCGCCGTCGGCATCCCCTTCGTCAACGCCTGGTACCACCCGGAGCGCCGCGGCTTCGCCACCGGCGTGTTCGGCGCGGGCATGGGCGGCACCGCGCTGTCGGCCTTCCTCACGCCGCGGCTGACCGAGTGGATCGGCCGCGGCTGGACGCACATGCTGATGGCCGTCGCGCTGGCCGCGATGGGCCTGGTGATGCTGGCCGCAAGCCGCGACTCACCGGCCTGGCACCCGTCCAGCGGCCCCGCGATGCCCGCGCTGCGCGAGGCCGTCCGGCTCAAGGAGACCTGGAAGTGCGCCGCCCTGTACGCGGTGGCCTTCGGCGGCTTCGTGGCGTTCTCCACCTATCTGCCGACGCTGCTGGAGAACGCCTACCACTTCGCGCAGACCGACGCGGGACTGCGTACGGCGGGCTTCTCCGTCGCGGCGGTGCTCGCCCGCCCGGCCGGTGGCATGCTGTCGGACCGGATCGGGCCGGTCAAGGTGCTCGGCGTCGCGTTCGCCGGGGTCGTCGTGCTCGCCCTGGTGCTGGCCCTCCGGCCGCCCGCGGAGTTCCCGGCGGGGCTGAGCTTCGTGCTGATGGCGCTCTTCCTCGGGCTCGGCGCCGGCGGCGTTTTCGCGCTCGTCGCCAAGGTCGTCGAGCAGGCCAGGTCGGCACCGTCACCGGCCTGGTCGGCGCGGCGGGCGGGCTCGGCGGATACTTTCCGCCGATCGTGATGGGAGCGGTGTTCGCGGCCACCGGGGCGTATACCATCGGATACCTGCTGCTGGCGATCACGGCCCTGGTCGCCCTCGCGTATACATGGGTGGCCTTCCATACCCGCGAACCTGCTCATCGGCTGTGAATTCGGCGCCGATCCACGCTGTTTCGCGACTCAAGTGGCTGCCAGGGGGTCAGGTCCGGCAGGCTATGGAGGGTCATGGACTACGCAATTCTCACGGGGGCGGTCCTCGTCACCGGGGTCGTGCTCGCGATCGTCGCCCAGTGGCGCAAGTGGCGGCCCTCGCTGCTCGTCGTGCTCGCCATCGGCATCGGCTTCCGCGTGCTGATCATGGCGACGTCGGCCATCGACACCTGGCAGCCGGTCGACTTCGTCAACAGCTTCAAACCGGCGGGCGAGGCCGTGCTCAACCGCCAGGACCCGGTGCTCGGCAGCAACGGTGGCTGGCACTTCCTGCCCACCATCCCCTACGTCTACGGGCTGCTGCTGTGGCTGGGCATCCCGTGGGAGTTCGCCGGGCGGCTGGTCACCGTGGTGGCCGACATCGTGCTGATCCCGCTGGTGGGCAAGCTGGCGGGCGGGGAGAAGGCGTCGCTGCGCGCGTTCCAGTACGCCTGTAACCCGCTGGGCATCCTGGTCGCCTCGGTACACGGCCAGGTGGAGCCGGTCGCGCTGGTGTTCGGCGTGGCCGCGTTCGTCGTCGCCCGCGGGCCGGGCGACCCCGACCGCGAGGGCCTGAGCGCGAGCTTCACCGACTTCTACCACCGCGGCCGGGCCATGCTGGCCGAAAAGGGCCTCGGCGGCTCGCTCCGGATCGTGCTGACCCCGCATCCGGGCGCGAACCGCAGGGCCGTCTACGCCGGCCTGCTGATGGGCCTGGCGCTGTGCGCCAAGAGCTGGCCCATCTGGCTGATCCCCGGCATGCTGCTGCTCCTGCCCGGCGTCCGCGCCCGCATCGTCGCGCTGATCTGCACCGGCATCCCGCCGTTGTTCTTCCTGGTCACTCTGCCGATCTTCGCGGGCACCTCGCTGAGCCAACTGCCCGAGGTCATCCGCGTCATCCAGGACATCCGGCCGATCGTCGGCGAATGGGGCTACAGCGCGATCATCCACGAGGGGTTCTGGACCCTCGACCCGCCGCTCGCCAAGTTCGGCACGTATCTGATCTACGTCACCGTGGTGCTGGTCTGCCTGCTGTGGCGCAGGGCCGACCCGGTCGACCTGACCACCGCGATCCTGCTGGCGTTCATGGTCGTCACCCCCCGGCTCGGCGCCCAGTACCTGCTGTGGTTCATGCCGTTCCTGGTCGCCCGGCCCACGAGGTTCGCGTGGCCGGCGATCATCGGCGCGTCGCTGTGGGCGGCCATCGGCTATGCCTGGCTCACCCAGTGGACCGCCGCCGAATGGTCGCTGCGCCACTCGCCGTGGGCGATGAGCTCCATCGTGCTGCTGCCGATCCTGGCCGCCGCGATGCCCTGGGCCCGCCGCCACGCATGGCGCAGGCGGGCCGCCGGCGCGACGGAAGGCCCGCACACGTCGGCCGCCGCGACACCCTAGGCGGGCGGCGTCCCACCGTCGGCGTTCCACGCGTCCGATTCTTGCAAGACGAGCGGGGAGGGGCACAGGCTAACGTCGGCCGTATGAAGGTACTGACCAAGGAGGCGTTCGCACGGGCCGAGCGCCACATCATGATCAACGCGCGGCTCATCGACCGGCTCCGCTTCGCCGCGCTGTTCGGTGACGGTACGGCCGGGCCGGTGCTCGCCGCGCTGCGCCTGTACCAAAACCCCGACGGAGGCTTCGGCAACGCCCTCGAACCCGACCTGCGCGGCGCCGGCAGCCAGCCCGAGCCGGTCGAGGTCGCCTTCTGGACGCTCGACGAACTGGACGCCTTCGACGACCCGATGGTGCCCGCCGCCTGCGACTACCTGAGCAGCGTCACCACCCCGGACGGCGGCGTGCCGTTCGTGCTGCCCAGCGTCCGCGACACGCCGCACGCCCCCTGGTGGCAGACCCCCGACGACCCGCCGGGCTCACTGGTGCCGACCGCCTCGATCGCGGGCGTCCTGGCCGCGCACGGCGTCGAGCACCCCTGGCTCGGCCCGGCCACGGCGTTCTGCTGGGAGCGTCTGGCGGCGGTGACGGAGACCACCCCCTACGAGGCCAGGGCCATCGTCGCCTTCCTGGAGCGGGCCACGGACCGCGAGCGCGCCGACCGCGAGTTCGCCAGGCTGCGGGAGGCCATCTCGGCCACCGTCACCTACGACCCCGACGCCCAGGGCGACGTCCACTTCCCGTACGACTTCGCGCCCCGGCCCGGCCGGCTCCCGCTGTTCGACGACGCCGTGCTGGACCGCCACCTGGACGCGCTCATCGACGCGCAGCGGCCCGACGGCGGCTGGGGCTTCAACTGGCCGGAGTGGACACCCGCGGTCGGCCCCGAATGGAACGGCTTCATCACCGTCGCCCGGCTGGCCACCCTGCGCGCCTACGGGCGGCTGAGCAACTGACCCAGCGGCATCCCGGCCAGCCGGCGCACCTCGTTGGACAGGTGCGCCTGGTCGGCGTAACCGCTCGCGGCGGCCACCTCCGCCAGGGCGCGGCCGTCCCTGGCCATCCGCAGCGCGCGCTGGAAGCGCACCACGCGCTGGAGCGTCTTCGGCCCGTAGCCGAACGCCGAGCGGGTGCGCCGGTGGAGCTGGCGCTCGCTCAGGCCCAGCTCGCGGGCCACGTCGCCGATGCGCCCGCCATCGGCCAGGGCCCGCGCGATCGGGCGCGCCGCGCGGTCGGGCGGGGGCGTGGCGCGCAGCCGTACCGCGGTGGCCCGCACCAGGTCGCCGGGCCCGCGAACGCCGAGATCGGGCAGCTCGGCGAGCGACACCCGCAGGTCGCACAGCTCGGCGACGGGCACGCCCAGCACCTCGCCCACCGCGCCGGGCAGGAACCGCAGCCCGTGGTAGACGTCGCCGCGCGTCAGCCGTACCGGATGCGGCCCCGTGTCCGGCCCGGCGACCTGCGGGCCGGAAGGACCCCACATCAGGTCGACGCAGCCGTCCGGCACCACCGGCTGGGTCGCCTCCTCGGTCGCCACCCGCGACCACAGGCAGGCCACCCGGCCGGCCAGCGCCGGGTGCGGGGGCCGTTCCTCGTACATCCCACCAGGTTATGCCGGGTCCCTGGTCCTGAGGTCCGGTGGTGACCGGCCGGAGAGGAACGCGGCGGCCCAGGTCGCCGAAGGGTCGCTGTCCACCAGCAGCGCGCGGGCCAGCAGGCTCAGCGGAATCGCCAGGATCGCCCCCAGCGGGCCGAGCACGAACGTCCAAAGGATCAGCGAAAGGAACGTCATCGTGGTGGACAGTTCCACCGCGTCGCCGAGGAACTTCGGCAGGATGAACGACTGGGTGACCACGTTGATCGCCCCATAGGTGACGATCACCCCCAGCATCGTCCGCACCCCGCCGTCCAGCAGCGCGAGCAAGGCGGGAGGCACCAGCCCGATGACGAACCCGATGTTCGGAATGTAGATCGTGATGAGCGACAGCACGCCCCACAGCAGCGGCAGCGGCACCTCCAGCAGGGAGAGCGCGATCACGTTGAGCGTCGCGTTGAACAGCCCGAACACCGTGGAGACCACCAGATATCGCCGGGTCCTGCGGGCGAACGTGGCAAGGGCCCTGGCCAGGCCGGGCAGCCGGTCGCTGCCGGTGGACATGATCCGGGCGAACGCCACCGCGTCCAGGCACATGGTCAGCACCAGCACCACGATCAGGAACAGGCTCGACGTCACCCCGACCAACCCGGCGAACAACCCCTGCACCAGCCCGAGCACCTGGCTCGGATCGAAGGACTGGACGGCCTGGTTGAGCTGCTGGTTGCCGTACCCGAACCGGGCCGCCAGGCGTCTCAGCTCCTCGGTGAGGGAGGTGAACTCGTCGGAGTACTGCGGGATGAGGGTCGCGAGCTGGGCCACCGACACCGTGAGCACGGCCAGCATGCCGAGCAGGACCAGCAGCACCACCAGCAGCGGCACGGCCACCTGCACCCACGTCGGCGCGCCCCAGGCGGCCAGCCGCCCGCGTACCGGGGCCACCGCGATCACCAGCACCAGCGCGAGCAATACCGGCCCGGCGATGGAGGACACCGCCTTGATCCCGGCGAGCGTGATCACCGCCCCCGCGGCGCAGCCGAGCACCACCAGCGCACGCGGGCGCGTGAGCGGTGCGTCCCGCCCACCGGTTTCCGCTCGATCGGCCACACCGCAGTACTACCCCTCAGGAATAATTCACCGCAGTTCGTCGAGGCGCTTGCGGGGCGGCTCTGGAGCGAGTGAAATCCCACCTATGTGGGAGTTCGGAGTCCTTGGCCCCATCGAGGTCCGGGGAGAGAACGGCCCTTTCCGATTCGATGATCCCCGCCAGCGCGAAGTGCTGGCACGCCTGCTCGCGGCACGCGGCGCCGTGGTGCCCGCCCAGCTCCTGATCTCCGACGTCTTCCCCGGCGAGCCCGCGGGCGACGCGCTGGCCGCGCTCCAGTCGTGCGTCACCGCGCTGCGCCGCGTCCTTGAGCCCAACACGCTGGCCAGTCTCCCGCCCGGCTACGCGCTGCGCGCCGCGACGGTGGACGCGGAGGAGTTCGAGCGGCTGGTCCGCACCGCGTGCGCGGTACCGGACTTCGACCGGGCGCTCGCGCTCTGGCGCGGCTCGCCGTACGCCGACCTGGCCGCGCGGCCATGGGCGGCGGCCGAGATCGCCCGGCTCACCGAACTCCGCCTGCGGGCCCGTGAACAGCGGCTCGGCCTGCTCCTCGGGCACGGCGCGGCCACCGAGGCGGTCACCGAGCTTCGCGAGCTGACCGCCGCCCACCCCTACCGTGAGTCCCTGTGGTGCCTGCTGGCCATCGCCCTGCACCGCGCCGGGCGCTCCGCCGACGCGCTGTTCGCGGTACGGCTGGCCTGCGACGTCATCAGCGACGAACTCGGCGTCGAACCGGGCCACGAACTGCGCCGGCTGGAGGCCGAACTCGGCATCGACGCCCCGCGCATCGACGAGTCGGCGATGCGCATGGAACTCACCCCCACCATCCGCGCGCCCGAACCCCGCGACCCGCTGATCGGACGCGAACGCCACCTGTCCGCCCTGCTGCGCCTTGCCGAACCGGACGCCGGGCCCGCCGTCGTGGGGCCCGTGGTGATCGTGGGGGAGCCGGGCATCGGGAAGACCCGCCTGCTCGGCGCGTTCGGCGACGCCCTCGGACGGCGCGGCTGGTCGGTGGCGGAGACCTCTTGCACGCCCGGCACCGCGGCGCTGCACGCCTGGCGGCAGATCCTGTCCCGCGACACGCCGGATCGGCTCCCCGAGGCCGTCCGCCGGCTGTTCGCCGACGGCGCGACCCCGATGACCACCGGCACCGCGGCCCACCCCGCGCCGCCGTACCCGGCGGACGGCTCCGAACCCCCGCCGCCCGGCGGCGTGCCCGGCCCCTGGGACGGCATCGGCCTCTGGGATGGGGCCGGTCCCTGGGATGGGGCCGACACCGAACCGGGCCGGCCATGTGACGACGCGCGGCACGCGATGTTCGCCGCCGTCACCGAACACGTCGCGGGCCTGGCCGAGGAACGCCCGCTGCTGCTGGCCATCGACGACCTCCAGCACGCCGACCAGACCACCCTCGACCTGCTCGCGTACGTCGCCGCGGCGCTGCCCGCCGCGCGCCCCGCGCACACCGTGGTGCTGGCCGCCGCCTCGACCTCCCGCGCGTTCGGGACGACCCAGATCGCCCCCGACGGCCTCGACGCCGCCGAGATCGAGGCCATGGCCCTGGCCATCGGCCTCCCCGTCGCCAGGGAGACCGTCAAAGAGATCGCCAAGGGCACCGGCGGCAATCCCTACTTCGCCAGGGAGGTCCTGCGCTGCGCCGCGTACGCGCCGGACGAGGCCGAGGCGGCGCGGGCCGCCCTGGAGGGCGGGACGGCCGGAGTGGTACGGCACGGCCTGGCCCGCCTGCCCGCCCCGGTCCGCGACACCCTGGCCGCCGCCGCGGTCATCGGCGCCGACCTCGACCCCGGGCTGGTCGCCGAGGTCGGCGGCCGGTCCCAGGAGCAGGTGGACGAGGCGCTGGACCTCGCCTTCGTGCTCGGCGTACTCACCCGCGGGCCCGACCTCGGGCTGCGGTTCGCCCACGAGATCGTCCGCGACGTCCTGCGGGCCGGCCTCACCGACACCGAACGCGCCCGGCTGCACCGCTGCGCCCTGAACACCCTGGCAGCCCGCCCCGGCACCTGCTCGGCCGTGGCGGCCCAGCACGCGTTCGCCGCGCTGGAGAGCACCACCAGGCACTCCCGGCGGTTCGTCACGGTGGTGGACTCCGGCGCGCGCTCGGCGGCGGTCCGCTGGGCGGTTGCGGCGGCCAGGGAGTCCTCGGCGCGGCTGGCGTCCGATGACGCGGTGCGCTGGTGGTCGCGGGCCGCCGACGCGTACCGCGGACCGGTGCGCGAGCTGACCGGACTGTGGCTGGGCCAGATCGCGGCCCGGCTCGACGCGGGCGACGTCGAAGGGGCCCGCCGTACCCGCGCCGACGCGCTTGACCGGATCGAACGCGACCCCTCGGTGCGAGACGATCCGCTGCTGAAGGCCCGGCTGCTCACCGCGCTGGACGCGCCGGCGGTGTGGACGCGCCTGCCGTACCGGGAGGTCGAGCCCAGGCTGGTGAACCGGCTGGAACAGACGCTGGCGGCGCTGCCGTACGGGGACTCGCCGATCCGCTGCCGGATGTACTCCGGCCTGGCCAGGGAACTGCACGGCGTGGCCCGGCCGGACCGCTGCGAATCGCTCGCCCACGAGGCGGCCGAGATGGCCCGCCGGATCGGCAGGCCCCGCCTGACGGCCTCGGTGCTCCAGGACCGGCTGCACTCGGCCGCCCAGAGCGGCGACGCGGTGACGGCGGAACGGCTGGCGCACGAGCTGATCGGCCTCGCCGACGCCGGGCGCCTGCTCGGCTACGGCCTGGCCGCCCGCCTCGCGGTCGTACCGCTGCTCGCCGAGCGCTACGAACTCGCCGAGGCCGATCGCGTGGCCGCCGAATGCGAGGCGCTGCTCACCCGGGTCACCCTCCCGGGCGCGGGCCGCCTCCACGCGCTGTGGCACTCCACCCGGGCGATGCTGGCGGGCCGTCCGGTGGATGAGGGCGGCCGGGCACGCACAGGCAGCGCCCTGGCAGACCGCACACTACCGACGTCCGGGCGACCCGCTGGGCCCGCGCCGACTCCCAGCGCGGGCCGTGAGGGTGGGGCGTACGCCGTGGGCGACGTGCTCGCCGACGTGGTGGGCAGCGTGAATAGTCGCACCCACGGCTGGGAGGTCCAGCCTCGTGGTGACCTCTATCGCGACACGATCGGCGACACGATCGGCGATGTGTTCGGCGATTTGGAAGGCGCGCACGCGGACCTCGCCGCCTACCATCGCGACGGCCGGAGCGATCCCGCGCTCGCGAGCATCCGCCGCCGGATACTCCCGCAGGCGCCCCCACTCGCCGACGCCCTCGCCGATCACCCTGAACCGCCGCCCGCCTCCACACGCCCCACCGGCTGGGCGTGGCTGAGCCTGACCTGCCTGGAAGCGCAGTCCCACGTCGCCGCAGGTGACGCCGAGGCCGCCACGCTCACCTTGACCACCCTCGTGCCGTACGCCGACCGCCTCGCCACCGGCCATGGCCTCCTCCCCGCCGGACCGGTCGGCTACCACCTGGGCCGGCTCGCCCTCCTATGCCGCCGTGACAACGAGGCTCGCGTCTTCCTCAGGGACGCCCTCGACCGCTGCACCAGGGCCGGTCTGCCGAACTGGGAGAGCCGGATCCGCGCGGCCCTGGCGTCGATTTGACGCGCTGTGGCGGCACACGTAATCTTCACGGAGCCCGAGGGTCCTCGGGGCACCCCACCTGATCAAGCTAGGCGGGCGTCGCCCTGTGGGTCGGGGCGTTTGCAAAATCCTGTGCGAGTCCGGCGGATTTGACGCTGATCGGAAAACGCATAAGATTGAAGCAAGCAAAAAGAAATGGTCTTCAAGCCCCGAAGGGCTGGATCGGTTCGGCTGGTCTGGTTCGACGGTGTACGCGCCCGTTTCTTGAGAACTCAACAGTGTGCTAAAAGCCAGTGCATGTACAACATGTATGACCCCGTCACCCCGCCCATCGGGCTGG
>NZ_JBIRBB010000011.1:0-321409 GCF_044326295.1 Spongiactinospora sp. 9N601 | reverse complement strand
TCAAAGGAATCCACCACCCCAGCCCGATAGGCGGGGTGACGGGGTCATACATGTTGTACATGCACTGGCTTTTAGCACACTGTTGAGTTCTCAAGAAACGGGCGCGTACACCGTCGAACCAGACCAGTCGAACCGATCCAGCCCTCCGGGGCATACCTCTTCAGTCCAGACTCTACCAGTTTGCCAGAACCGCGTCAAGCGCCGTATCCGACGATCAAGCAGAGATCTTTGGGACACCCTGTCTCCAGGGTGGCCCCGTGAACTTACCGTGCAATCCGCAGCGCGTTGAACTCGACCGGATCACCGAGAGTTCAACACCACTTGCGATCTTGACAGATGCCGCTGCAGGCGACCGAGTCAAGAAGCTCACCCTGGGGCCCGTCCGCCGCGATCGGCGTCCGGTTCGCTCCCGGGTGCAATGAAGATTAGGCGGCGCTCCGGGGCCAGTCAAATCGCGGCTCTGGCGGATGTGCAGGTCAACGACCTGCCCGCCACGGGCGCCCGCCTTTGCGACCGGAACGTTACATTGCGCCGAACACATCGCGACCCAACGGCAACACCCACCACACCCGCCGCGACCTCGGACAACGCCCCGGGAACCCTGGGAAGTGCCCAAGGCCCCGGGACATCGGGACGACGAGCCCGGATCAGGCTCCGGTGACCTCGACCCCGCCGATCGATCGCTTACCCCGGCGCAGGACCAGGTAGCGGCCGTGCAGGAGGTCGTCGCCGGCGGGCACGTACGCCTCGTCGGTCACCTTGGTGTTGTTGAGGTAGGCCCCGCCCTCCTTGACCGCGCGCCGCGCCGCCGACTTCGACTCGACCAGGCCGCTCTCGGCGAGCAGGTCGACGTAGGCGGCGCCCAGGGCCGGGACCGTGGCGTGGGGCACCTCGGCCAGGGCCGAGCCGAGGGTGCGTTCGTCCAGCTCGGACAGGGAGCCCTGGCCGAACAACGCCTTGGAGGCGGCGACCACGCGGGCCAGCTCGTCCGCGCCGTGGACCATCGCCGTCACGTCCTCTGCGAGGGTCCGCTGGGCCTCACGGGCGGCCGGCCGGTCGGCGACGGCCTTCTCCAGCGCCTCGATCTCCTCACGGCCGCGGAAGGTGAACACCTTCAGGAAGCGCACCACGTCGCGGTCGTCGGCGTTCAGCCAGAACTGGTAGAACGCGTACGGCGAGGTCAGCTCCGGGTCCAGCCACACCGCCCCGCCGGCCGTCTTGCCGAACTTGGTGCCGTCGGCCTTGGTGATGAGCTTGCCGGTCAGGGCGTGTACGTGCGCGCCCTCGACCCGGCGGATGAGGTCGACGCCCGCGGTGATGTTGCCCCACTGGTCGCTGCCGCCCACCTGCAACGCGCAGCCGAACCTGCGGTACAGCTCCAGGTAGTCGTTGGCCTGCAGGATCTGGTAGCTGAACTCGGTGTAGCTGAGCCCCTCGCCGGCCAGCCGCGCCGAGACCGACTCACGGGCGAGCATCCGGTTGATCGGGAAGTGCTTGCCCACGCCGCGCAGGAAGTCGATGGCCGACAGGCCGGCCGTCCAGTCCAGGTTACTGACCAGCTCGGCCGAGGTCGGCCCGGGCTCGAAGGACAGGAACTTCTCCACCTGCACGCGGATCCGGGCGACCCACTCCGCGACGAGGTCGGATGAGTTGAGCGCGCGTTCGGTACTGCGCCCGCTGGGGTCGCCGATCAGGCCGGTGGCCCCGCCGACCAGGCCGATCGGGCGGTGGCCGGCCCGCTGGAAGCGGGTGAGGATCAGCAGCGTGGCGAGATTGCCCAGGTGGAGCGAGGGCGCGGTCGGGTCGAAGCCGATATAGACCGTGATCGGACCCTCGGCCAGCGCCGCGCGCAGGGCGTCGGCGTCGGTGGTCTGCGCGAGCACGTCGCGCCATTCGAGCTCATCGAGGATGTCCGTCACGTTCCTGACTTTCGTCGTTCGGTCACTGATACGAAGCCGATGCGCATCCACGCGCATGACCCGGTACGGCAAAGCCTGCCCGATCGGGCGCCCGGTCCGCCACTCGAAACCCTCACCCGCGCGGGGCGACCGCCGCGCGGCGGCGGGGCACATGCGCCCGGTACGGCGAGACCGTCGGGTCCTTGTCGATCCAGAAGCGCCACGGCGTGTCCACCCCCGTGGAGATGCCCGTGCGCGGGCCGGAGAGCACCACGAGTTCGTCCGCCCCGCCGGGGCGGACGCTCAGCGGGCCGCCGTCGCAGGCGTCCAGGCCGTTGTGCTCGCGGCCGAAGCCGAGCGCGGTGGCCAGCCGCGCGGGGCCGCGGGCGAGGTCGCGGTCGCGTACGGCGGGGCCGCGCCGCTCGCGTGCCTCGGCCGCGCCCTCGATGATCTCACCGGCGCGCAACAGCACCGCCGAGCCCTCCCCCTCGCCGCGGCAGACGAGGTTGGCGCAGAAGTGCATCCCGTAGGTGAAGTAGACGTACAGGTGGCCGGGCGGCCCGAACATCACCGCGTTGCGCCGGGTCATCCCCCGGTAGGTGTGGGAGGCGGGATCTTCGCCCGGCAGGCCGTACGCCTCGACCTCGGTCAGGCGGAGCGCCACCGGCCCGTGGACGAGCACCTTGCCGAGCAGGTCGGGCGCGACCTCCTCGGCGGGACGGGCGAAGAAGCCGCGGCCGAGGCCCGGTACGGCGGGCACCCTACGCGCCCGCGGCCCAGGCCGCCTGGGCGTCCACGACCTCGCGCAGCGAGATGAGCTGGTCGCGGACCCGGTCGGGGGCCGTGCCGCCGTGGGCCTTGCGGGCGGCCAGGGCGCCCGGCACGTTGAGGACGTCGCGCGAGTCGGGGGTGAAGTGCGGGGAGACCTTGGCCAGCTCCTCGTCGGTGATCTCGTCGAGGGTCTTGTCGTGGACCTGGCACCACACCACCAGGTGCCCGACCGCCTCGTGCGCGTCGCGGAACGGCACGCCCTTGCGGACCAGCAGCTCGGCCAGGTCGGTGGCGAGCGCGAAGCCGTCGGGGGCGCTGGCGGTCAGCCGGGCGGTGTTGACCCGCATGGTGGCGACCAGCCCGGCGACCGCGGGCAGCACCAGCAGCAGGGTGTCGACGGCGTCGAACACCGGCTCCTTGTCCTCTTGCAGGTCGCGGTTGTAGGTGAGCGGGAGGCCCTTCAGCACGGTGAGCAGTGTGGTCAGTGCGCCGATCAGCCGCCCGGACTTGCCCCTGGCCAGCTCGGCGACGTCGGGGTTCTTCTTCTGCGGCATGATCGAGGAGCCGGTCGAGTAGGCGTCGTCCATCTCGATCCAGCGGAACTCCTGGGAGGCCCACAGGACGATCTCCTCGCCCAGCCGGGACAGGTGGACGCCGATCATCGCGGCGCAGAACAGGAACTCCGCGGCGAAGTCGCGGTCGGCGACGGCGTCCATCGAGTTGGGCGCGGCCGAGCCGAAGCCCAGCTCCTCGGCCACGGTCTGCGGGTCGAGCGGCAGGGAGGACCCGGCGAGGGCGCCGGCGCCGAGCGGGGAGACCGCGGCGCGGCGGTCCCAGTCGCGCAGCCGGTCGATGTCGCGGGCGAAGGCGTGGACGTGCGCGAGGAGCTGGTGGCCGAAGGCGACCGGCTGGGCGTGCTGCAGGTGGGTCATGCCCGGCGCGGCGGTCTCGGTGTGCTTCTCGGCCTGGCTCATCAGCGCCGTCTCCAGCTCGACCAGCCTGGAGACGATGTGCCTGACGTGGTCGCGCAGGTAGAGCCGTAGGTCGGTGGCCACCTGGTCGTTGCGGCTGCGGCCGGCCCGCAGCTTGCCGCCGAGCGCGCCGAGCCGTTCCAGCAGCCCGCGCTCCAGCGCCGTGTGCACGTCCTCGTCGGCCACGGTGGGGCGGAAGTCCCCGGACACGCAGGCGCGCTCCAGGTCGTCGAGCGCGCCGATCATGCGGCTCAGCTCGTCGTCGTCCAGCAGCCCCGCCCGGTTCAGGACCCGGGCGTGCGCCCGGGAGGCCAGCAGGTCGTACGGCGCGAGCCGCCAGTCGAATTGAACACTCACCGACAGGCGTGTCAGCGCGTCGGCGGGACCCCCCTCGAACCGGCCGCCCCACAACCGCATCGGCTTGCCACCGTCACTCACCGTGTCTCCCTCCCTTTTCCTTCCGCGACCTTACTCCGACCCGCGCACCACTTGAGCGCGTCCATGCGACGCGCCGGTCACCAGCCGAGGTGACCGGCGCGGCGAGGTGGTTCACCGGCGGGTGTCGCGGGCCGCGGCGATCTTCGATGGCAGGCCCCACAATTCCACGAAGCCCTTGGCCGACGACTGGTCGAATGTGTCGCCGGTGTCGTACGTGGCGAGGCCGAAGTCGTACAGGGAGGCTTCTGAGCGGCGTCCGGTGACGACCGCCCTGCCTCCGTGCAGGATCATTCTGACCTCGCCGGTGACGTGGCGCTGGGCCTCCGCGATGAAGGCGTCCAGGGCCCTCTTCAGCGGGGAGAACCACAGCCCGTCGTAGACGAGTTCGGTCCAGCGCTGGTCGACGCCGCGCTTGAACCTGGCGAGGTCGCGCTCGACGGTGACGTTCTCCAGCTCCATGTGGGCGGTGATCAGCGTGATCGCGCCCGGCGCCTCGTAGATCTCCCGCGACTTGATGCCCACCAGGCGGTCCTCGACCAGGTCGATGCGGCCGACGCCGTGCGTGCCCGCGCGGTCGTTCAGCTCAGCGATGATCTCGAACGGCGTCAGCGCCCTGCCGTCGAGGGCCACCGGCACGCCGCGGTCGAAGGCGATCACGACCTCGTCGGGCTCGCGGGGCCGCGCCGGGTCGGCGGTGTAGGCGTAGACCTCCTCGGACGGGCCGTTCCAGATGTCCTCAAGGAAGCCGGTCTCGATGGCCCTGCCCCAGATGTTCTGGTCGATGGAGTACGGGGACTTCTTGGTGACGTCGATCGGCAGGCCCTTCTCCTCGGCGAAGGCGATGGCCTTGTCGCGGGTCCAGGCGTGGTCGCGGGCCGGGGCGATCACCTGCAGCTCGGGGGCCAGCGCGGCGAGGCCGGCCTCGAAGCGGACCTGGTCGTTGCCCTTGCCGGTGCAGCCGTGCGAGACATGGGTGCCGCCGAACTCCCTGGCCGCGGCCACCAGGTGCTTGACGATCAGCGGCCGCGACAGCGCGGACAGCAGCGGGTAGCGGTCCATGTAGAGGGCGTTGGCCTGGAGCGCGTACACGCAGTACCCGGCCGCGAACTCCTCGCGGGCGTCGACGACGATGGACTCCACGGCGCCGCAGTCGACGGCCCGCCGCCTGATGACCTCCATGTCCTCGCCGCCCTGACCGACGTCCACCGCCACGGCGAGCACGTCGGCCCCCATCTTCTCGGCGAGGAACGGAATGGCGACGGAGGTGTCCAGGCCACCGGAGTAGGCGAGTACGACGCGGTCGTTCATGGCGAATCAGCTTCCCGATGTCAGAACTTCCGGATGGGCGGTCGGGTGGGCCCGCGTCAGGAAGACGCGGGCCAGGTACGTCGATCGGCCGCCTTCAGCAGGGCCTCGGCGACCGCCTGGCCGCCCTGTGGGTCCCGGCTGATGACGAGGATCGTGTCGTCTCCCGCGACGGTGCCGAGGATGGTCTCCCAGTCGGCGTGGTCGATCGCCGAGGCGAGGAACTGCGCGGCCCCGGGCGGGGTGCGGGCGATCACCAGGTTGGCCGACGCCTCGGCGGAGACCAGCAGCTCCTCGGCGATGCGGCGCAACCGGGCGGCGGGGCTCTCCCCCGCGCCCAGGCGGCGCGGCTGGATGCGCGCGCCGCCCTCGCCGGGCAGCGCGTAGACCAGCGAGCCGTCCTCGGCGCGCAGCCGCAGTGCGCCCAGTTCGTCCAGGTCGCGCGAAAGGGTCGCCTGGGTGACCTCCACGCCGCTCTCGGCGAGCATCCTGGCCAGTTCGGGCTGGGAGCGGACGGCCTCGCGCCGCAGGAGCTCGGTGATGCGGGCCTGCCTGGCCGCCTTGGTCGCCGGGATGGTCATGACGCGCTCCCCAGTAAGAACGCGAGCAGCGCCTTCTGCGCGTGCAACCGGTTTTCGGCCTGGTCCCAGACGGCGCTGTGCGGTCCGTCGATGACCTCGGCGGTGATCTCCAGGCCGCGGTAGGCGGGCAGGCAGTGCAGTACGACGGCGTCGGGGGCGGCGTACCCCAGCAGCTCCGCGCAGACCTGGAAGGGCATCAGCGCGGCGATCCGCTCGTCCTTGTCGCCCTGGCCCATCGACACCCAGGTGTCGGTGGCGATGACGTGCGCGCCGCGCACGGCCGCGGCCGGGTCGGAGAGGGCCACGACGGACCCGCCGGTACCGGCCGCGATGGTGGCGGCCCTGTCGAGGATCAACGCGTCCGGCTGGTAGCCGGGAGGCGCGCCGATCCGCACGTGCATCCCGGCGGTGGCGCCGCCGAGCAGGTAGGAGTGGGCCATGTTGTTGGCGCCGTCGCCCAGGTAGGCGAGGCTGAGCCCGGCCAGTGTGCCGGTCCGCTCCCGGATGGTCTGCAGGTCGGCGAGGACCTGGCAGGGGTGGAAGGCGTCGGTGAGGGCGTTGACCACCGGCACGGTGGCGGCCGCGGCCATGGCCTCGATGCGCTCCTGGCCGTAGGTGCGCCACACCACGGCCGCGACCTGGCGGGACAGCACCCGCGCGGTGTCCTCGATCGGCTCGCCCCGGCCCATCTGGGAGCTGCCCGCGTCGATGATCAGCGGGTGACCGCCGAGATCGGCGATGCCGGTGGCGAAGGAGACGCGTGTCCGGGTGGAGTGCTTGTCGAACAGCACGGCGACCGTCTGCGGACCGGCCAGCGGCCGGTGGCCGAAGCGGTCCTTCTTCATCGCGTCGGCCAGGTCGAGGACCTGGGCCTGTTCGGCCGGCGACAGGTCGTCATCCTGTAGGAAATGCCTGGTCATGGCTGCGCCTCCGACAAGATCGCGGGCAGTGTGGCGACGAAGGAGGCGATCTCGGCCTCGGTGATCACCAATGGCGGGGCCAGCCGGAGCGCACCGGGTTGTACCGCGTTGACGAGGAATCCGGCGCGCAGGGCGGCGGCCTGGACCTGGGAGGCGAGGTCGGCGGTGAGCAGGACGCCGAGCCACAGGCCGCGCCCGCGGACTCCGGCGAGCAGCGGGTGACGGATCGCGGCGATGCCGCGGGCCAGCGCCAGCCCGGCCGAGTACGCCTGCTCCAGCAGGCCCTCGCGTTCGATCGTGTCCAGCACGGCCAGGGCCGCCGCGCACGAGACCGGGTTGCCGCCGAACGTCGAGCCGTGGTCGCCCTGGGCGAACAGCGTGCCCGCGTCGCCGAGCCCGATGCACGCGCCGATCGGCATGCCCCCGCCGAGGCCCTTGGCCAGGGTGAGGATGTCGGGCAGCGGGCCTTCGGCCTGGTGGGCGAACCAGTAGCCGGTGCGGCCGATGCCCGACTGGATCTCGTCGGCGACCAGCAGCGCGCCGGTGGCGTCGCAGATCTCCCTGGCGGCGGCGAAGTAGCCGTCCGGCGGCGTGAGGACGCCCGCCTCGCCCTGGGTCGGCTCAAGGAAGATGCCGGCGCACTGGTCGGTGACGGCGTTCTTGAGCGCGTCGGCGTCGCCGTAGGGCACGAAGCGGACATCCAGCGGGAAGGGCCCGAACTGGTCGCGGATGGACGCCTTGCCGGTGAGGGACAGCGCGCCGAGCGTGCGGCCGTGGAAGCCGTTCTCCGCGGCCACCACGTAGTTGCGGCCCCTGGCCTTGCCGTACTTGAGCACCAGCTTCAGCGCGCACTCGTTGGCCTCGGTGCCGGAGTTGGCGAGGAACACCCTGCCCGGCGCGTCGAGGAGGTCGAGCAGCCGCTCGGCGAGCAGCACCTCGGGCTTGTGCACGAACAGGTTGGAGGTGTGCGCCAGCGTCGCGACCTGGTCGGAGACGGCCTGGACCAGGGCGGGGTGGGCGTGGCCGAGGGAGCTGACCGCGATGCCGCCGATCAGGTCGAGGTACTCGCGCCCGTCCACGTCCCAGACGCGGCAGCCCAGGCCGCGGGCCAGCACGACGGGCGGTACCCCGTAGTTGGGCATGAATGCCGCCTCGAAGCGTCCCTTCAGGTCCAGGGAATCGGCGGATGCGGCGTCGCCGTGCGGGCTCACGCTCGGGCCTCCTTGTCGGCGGGGTCTGTTGTGTCGTCTGTGTCGTCTGTGTCTTGGGGGCGGCCGGTCTTTCCGGCGGGGACCACCATGGTGCCCACGCCCTCGTCGGTGAAGATCTCCAGGAGCAGGGCGTGCGGCACCCGCCCGTCCAGTACGTGCGCCTGCGGCACTCCGCCGCGCACCGCGGTGAGGCAGGCCCCCATCTTGGGCAGCATGCCGCTGGACAGGGACGGGAGCAGCTCCGCCAGCTCGTCGTCGGTGATGCTGCCGATGATGTCGTCGCTCGCGGGCCAGTCGGCGTACAGGCCCTCGACGTCGGTGAGCACCACCAGTTTCTGCGCGCCGAGCGCGACCGCGAGCTCGGCGGCGGCGGTGTCGGCGTTGACGTTGTAGACGGTGCCGTCGTCGCTTCTGGCGATGCTGCTGATCACCGGGATGCGCCCGTTGTCCAGCAGCGCGCGCACGGCCCCGGCCTCCACCTTGACGATGTCGCCGACCTGCCCGATGTCGACCTGCTCGCCGTCTACGACGGCGTACTTGCGGGCGGCGGTGAACAGGTGGGCGTCTTCTCCGGACATGCCGACGGCGAACGGGCCGTGGTCGTTGATCAACCCCACGACATCCCGGTTGACCTGGCCGACCAGCACCATCCTGACCACTTCCATGGCCTCGGGGCTGGTGACCCGCAGCCCTGCGGTGAAGCTGGACTCGATGCCGAGCCGGTCGAGGTGGGCGCTGATCTGCGGGCCGCCGCCGTGTACGACCACCGGCCGCAGGCCCGCGTAGCGCAGGAACACCACGTCTTCGGCGAACGCGGCCTTGAGGGCGTCGTCGGTCATGGCGTTGCCGCCGTACTTGACGACGACGGTGGCGCCGTGGAACTCGGCCAGCCACGGCAGCGCCTCGATCAGCGTCGTGGCCTTCGTGGCGGCGGTGAGGTCGCTCATGTGGAGTACGCCGAGTTCTCGTGGACGTAGGCGGCGGTCAGGTCGGTGGTGTGGATCGTGGCGGACTCGCTGCCGGCCGACAGGTCGATGGTGACCGTGACGTCGCGGGGACGCAGGTCCACCTTGCTCCGGTCGTCGCCGGCCGCGCCGCCGCGGCAGATCCAGATGCCGTTGATCGCCACGTTGACCCGCTCGGGCTCGAACACCGCGTCGGTGGTGCCGACCGCGGAAAGGACCCGGCCCCAGTTGGGGTCTTCGCCGTGCACGGCGCACTTGAACAGGTTGCTGCGGGCCACGGCCCGGCCCACGGTGACCGCGTCGGACACGGTGGCCGCGCCGATGACCTCGATGGCGACCGCCTTGGTGGCGCCCTCGGCGTCGACCAGGAGCTGCCTGGCCAGATCGGCGCAGACCTCGGTGACCTTCTCGGCGAACTCGGCCTCGTCCGGGGTGACCCCCGCGGCGCCGCTGGCCAGCAGCAGCACGGTGTCGTTGGTGGACATGCAGCCGTCGGTGTCGAGGCGGTCGAAGGTGACCGCGGTGGCCGCGCGCAGCACCGCGTCGAGGCGGTCTGCGGGCACGTCGGCGTCGGTGGTGATCACGCACAGCATGGTGGCCAGGCCGGGGGCGAGCATGCCCGCGCCCTTGGCCATGCCGCCCACCATGTATCCGTCGCCGCGGCGGAAGGAGATCTTGGAGACCGTGTCGGTGGTGCGGATCGCGTCGGCGGCGGGGAGCCCGCCGTCCCTGCTGAGCTGCCCGGCGGCGGACTCGACGCCCGCCAGCAGCGCGTCCATGGGCAGCCGCTCGCCGATCAGCCCGGTGGAGCACACCGCGATCTCCCCGGCGGACTCGCCGAGCAGCCCGGCCGCCTTCTCGGCGGTGGCGTGGGTGTCCTGGAAGCCTTCGGGGCCGGTGCAGGCGTTGGCCCCGCCGGAGTTGAGGACGACCGCCGTGACCCGCCCGCCCGCGAGCACCTGGCGGGACCACAGCACCGGGGCCGCCTGGACCCGGTTGGCGGTGAAGACCCCCGCGGCGGCGTGGGAGGGCCCGTCGTTGACCACGAGCGCGAGGTCGCGCTGGTCGCCCGACTTGAGCCCGGCGACGACGCCCGCCGCCCTGAATCCGAGTGGTGCGGTAACGCTCATGGAGCGACTCCGTTGCGGGGAAGGCCGGCTTCTTCCGGCAGGCCGAGAGCGAGGTTGGCGCTTTGGATCGCGCCTCCGGCGGTGCCTTTGGTGAGGTTGTCGATGGCGATCACGGCGATGATCCTGCCCGCCCGCTCGTCCAGGGCCACCTGGAGGGCCGCGGTGTTGGATCCGGTCGTCATCGCGGTGGCGGGCCAGGTGCCTTCGGGCAGCAGGCGCACGAACGGCTCGGCGGCGGTCGCCGCGTGGTACGCCTCGCGCAGCGCGCCCGCCGTGACGCCGGGAGCGGCCGGGGCGGTGCAGGTGGCGAGGATGCCGCGGCTCATCGGGGCGAGGGTCGGGGTGAAGGAGACCCGCACGGCGCCGCCCGCCACGGCGGTGAGGTTCTGTTCCATTTCGGGGGTGTGGCGGTGGACGCCGCCCACACCGTAGGCGCTGACCGAGCCCATCACCTCGCTGCCGAGCAGGTGGGGCTTCAGCGATCGTCCCGCGCCGCTGGTGCCGCTGGCCGCGACCACCACCACGTCGGGGCCCGCCATGCCGGCGGCGAAGGCGGGCGTGAGCGCGAGGGTCACGGCGGTCGGGTAGCAGCCGGGGACGGCGATCCTGCGGGTGGCGCGCAGGCGCTCGCGCTGCCCGGGCAGCTCGGGCAGGCCGTACGGCCAGGCGCCCGCGTGCGGGCCGCCGTAGAAGTGCTCCCAGGCGGCGGGGTCGGTCAGGCGGTGGTCGGCGCCGCAGTCGACCACCAGGGTCGCCGAGCCGAGGCTCGCGGCCAGCGCGGCGGACTTGCCGTGCGGCAGCGCCAGGAAGACGACGTCGTGGCCGTCCAGGGTCTCGGGGGTGGTGTCCAGCAGTCTGCGGTCGGCGAGCTCGGCGAGGTGGGGCTGGTGGTCGCCGAGGAGGGCGCCGGAGTTGGACCCGGCGGTCAGCGCGCCGATCTCCAGCTCGGGATGGCCCAGCAGCAGGCGCAGCAGCTCACCCCCCGCGTATCCGCTCGCTCCGGCGACGGCCGCGCGCGCTCCCAATTCGACTCAGCTCCTCTGCTGTTCGCATATTCATGCATCACCTTGCATGAGCTTGCTAAAGAGTATGCATCAGCAGGCATGCCCATGCAAGCGCACTTCCGAACGCCCGGGACGGCCACCTTCGGCTGCCCCCGCGCACATACCGGTCGGTATCCTTGCGCTGGCCCGCCGGTTCCCGCCGCCCATGCCGAGGAGATCACGTTGACCCATGACGAGGTGGAGGCGCTGCTCACCGCGCCGGGGCGGCTGTTCGAGATGACCGAGGCCGAGGCCGGCGGGCACCGGATCCGCACCTGGAAGAACGCTCCCGCGCACTTCCGCGCGCTGCTGACGGCCAGCCGCAGGCACGGCGAGCGGGTGTTCCTGCGCTACGAGGACGAGCGGGTCACCTTTGAAGACCACTTCCGCCGCGCCGCCGCGCTGGCCGGGCGGCTGGCCGGGGAGTACGGCGTGGCCAAGGGCGACCGCGTCGCCATCGCCATGCGCAACTACCCCGAATGGGTGGTCGCATTCTCCGCGATCCTGGCCGCCGGGGCGGTGGCGGTGCCGCTGAACGCCTGGTGGACCAGGCGGGAGCTGGCCTTCGGGCTGGCCGACTCGGGGGCGGCGGTGCTGATCGCCGACGGGGAGCGGGCCCGGCTGATGGCGGGCGCGGACGTACGGATCATCGTCACCCGGCCGGACGGGAGCCCGCCGCCGGGCGCCGCCGTCCTTACCGACCTGATCGGAGAGCCCACCGCCGAGGTGGCCCTCCCCGAGGTGGACCTGACGCCGGACGACCCGGCCACCATCTTCTACACCTCCGGCACCACCGGACGGCCCAAGGGCGCGCTGGGCAGCCACCGCAACCTCGGGCAGGCCCCGCTGACCGTCGGCTACTCGCTGTCGCGCGGCGCGGCCATGCGGGGCCACGACCCGCGGCGAGCCGGACGCCGCCGGGTCACCCTGCTGACCGTGCCGCTCTTCCACGTCACCGGCTGCTTCGGCACCATGCTCTCGGCCATGTTCGGCGGCACGACGGTCGTGCTCATGTACAAGTGGGACGCCGGGCAGGCGCTCCGGCTGATCGAGCGGGAGCGGATCACCGGGGTCACCGGCACCCCCACCAACGCCTGGCAGCTCATGGCCCACCCCGGCTTCGGCGACCACGACGTCGCGAGCCTCGGCACGCTCTTCTACGGCGGCGCCCCGGCCCCGCCGAGGCTGCTCGCCCGCATCCGTGACCGGCTGCCCGGCCGCGCGCCGTCCAACGTGTACGGCATGACCGAGACCAGCGCACTGATCATCGACAACAGCGGCGGGGCCTACTCCGACCGCCCGGACAGCGTGGGCAGGCCCGTCCCGGTCGTGGACGTGCGGATCATCGCCCCTGGGGGCGCGAACGCCCGGCCCGGCGAGGTGGGCGAGCTGTGCGTGCGCGGCGCCCCGGTGGTCGGCGGCTACTGGAACCGGCCCGAGGCCACCGCCGAGTCCTTCGCCGGCGGCTGGTTCCGCACCGGCGACCTGGCCCGCGTGGACGAGGACGGCCTGGTCTACATCGTGGACCGGGTCAAGGACATGGTCATCCGCGGCGGCGAGAACGTCTACTGCGCCGAGGTCGAGGCCGCGCTGTTCGAGCATCCGGCGGTGCGCGACGCGGCCGTGATCGGCGTTCCGCACGACGAGCTGGGCGAGGAGGTGGGCGCGGTGATCCGTACCGCGCCCGGCGCGCCGCTCGCGGCGGGCGACCTCACCGGCTTCCTCACGGGCAGGATCGCCCCCTTCAAGATCCCGGCCCACTACTGGTTCCGGCAGGGCGAGCTGCCCCGCAACCCCGGCGGCAAGATCGTGAAGGATCTCCTGCGCCGGGAGATCCTGGGCGCCACCTGACCGGCCGCGCGGGCGGGCCGGGCGGAAAACGGTTTGCTTCGCGCGGCGTGGCGCGGTGACAATCTTCATTCGTGCCTGATTCGGAACGGTCATTGCGCGCGCTGATCCGCCATCTGCGGATGGACCTCGGCCCGCTGCGCGAGTCCCGCGATTTCCGGTTTCTCATGGGCTCCGGGCTCATCACGATGTTCGGCAGCTTCCTGACGTACGTCACGGTGCCGTTGCAGATGAAGCAGCTCACCGGGTCCTATGTGGCGGTCGGCCTGATCAGCCTGGCCGAGTTCGTGCCGATGGTGGTGTTCGGCCTGTGGGGCGGGGCCATCGCCGACGCGCTCGACCGGCGCAGGATCGTGCTCATCTGCGAGGCGGGCCTGGCGCTGGTCGCGGCCCTGCTGACGCTCAACGCGCTGCTGCCCGACCCGCAGGTGTGGGTGCTGTTCGTGCTGGCCCCGCTGCTGGCGGCGCTGGACAGTCTGCAGCGCCCCAGCCTGGACGCCATGGTGCCGCGCGTGGTACGGCACGACCAGCTCACCGCCGCCGCGGCCCTGATCAGCTTCCGCTGGAACCTCGGCGCCATCGCCGGGCCCGCCCTGGCCGGGCTGATCGTGGCCGCCGCCGGACCTGCCGTGACCTACGGCATCGACGTGCTGACCTACCTGCTGTCGCTGCTGTTGCTGTGGCGGGTGCGGGCCACGCCGCCGCGCGAGGACGCCCCGCCGGCGACCCTGCGCAGCCTGGCCGAGGGCGTCCGTTACGCGGTGCGCCGGCCCGACCTGATGGGCACCTACCTGGTGGACATGGCCGCGATGTTCTTCGCCATGGCCAACGCGCTGTACCCGTTCCTGGCCGACGAGCTGCGCGCGCCGCACGCGGTGGGCCTGCTCTACTCCGCGGCGGCCGTCGGGGCGCTGCTCGCCTCGGTCACCTCCGGCTGGACCAGAAGCGTGCACCGGCACGGCATGGGCGTGATCCTGGCGGCGGGGGTGTGGGGGCTCGCCGTGCTGGCCGCGGCGTTCGCGCCCAGCCTGTGGCTGGTGTTCGCCTGCCTGGCCATCGCGGGCGGAGCCGACATGATCAGCGGTATCTTCCGCTCCACGATCTGGAACCAGACCATCCCCGACGAGCTGCGCGGCCGGCTGGCCGGGATCGAGCTGCTGTCCTACTCCTCGGGGCCGATGCTCGGCAACGGCAGGGCCGGGCTGATGGCCGACCTCGGCGGCACCCGCTTCTCCCTGGGCGCGGGCGGCCTGCTGTGCGTGGGCGCGGTGGCGGCGATGGCGGCGGCGCTGCCGAAGTTCCGCAGGTACGACGCGCGCACCGACGAGCACGCGCTGACCGAACGCGCCCGCCGCGAGGCCGCGGCCACCTAGCACGGCGGCATGCGAAAGGGCCGGTGCGAGTCCTTCGCACCGGCCCCTGCTCGGCCCTTCAGGGCTCACGAACCTCGCAGCCGGGCCCCGAGCCGCTCGGCGGCCAGCGCAACAGCGGCGTCGCGGGCCGCGCTGGTCTCCTCGACGGTCAGGGTGCGGTCGGGGGCCCGGAAGCGCAGGGCGTACGCGAGCGACTTGCCGCCCTCGCCGACCTGGGCCCCGGTGTAGACGTCGAACAGCCGGATGGACTCCAGCAGCTCCCCCGCCCCCTCGCGGAGCACCGCCTCCACGTCCGCCACCGGGGTGGCGGCGGGCACGATGAGCGCGACGTCCTGGGTGGCGACCGGGTAGGACGACACCGTGGGAGCCTGGGCCAGGCCGCTCATCGCGCTCTCCAGGCGGCTCAGCTCCAGTTCCATGGCGCAGGTGCGCGGCGGCAGGCCGTACGCCTCGGCGACCCTCGGGTGCAGCTCGCCGGCGTGCCCGATCAGCACGTCGCCGACGTGGACGGACGCGCAGCGGCCCGGGTGCCACGGCTCGTGCGTGGCGGCGGCCACCACCGGCTCGAACCCGGCCTCGCGCACCACGATCCGCGCCGCCTCGATGGCGTCGGCCCAGGTCGCCGGGCGGCCGGGCCCCCACCAGCCGGACCGCTCGAACTCGCCGGCCAGCACGGCGGCGACGCGGTAGGGCTGCGCGGGCAGCGCCGCCTCGATCCTGGCCAGCTCATCGGCGGTGGGCCTGCGGTCCACGCCGAGGACCGGAGCGGTGGCGGGCGCGCCGGGAGCGGGCCGGTAGACCAGCCCGTTCTCGAACAGCGTCACATCGCCCGCTCCCCTGCCGGCATTGCGGACCAGCGTCTTCAGCAGGCCGGGCAGCAGCGTGGTGCGCAGCAGCGGCTCGTCCTCGCTGAGCGGGTTGGCCAGCCGCACCGCCGACCGGCGTGGGTCGTCGGCGGCCAGCCGCAGGTTGTCGAGGTCGCGCTGGCCCATGAACGGGTAGGCCAGCACCTCGACGTATCCGGCCGCGGCCAGCGCCCGCCCGGCGCGGCGGCGCAGCCGCTGCCCCTCGGTGAGCCCGCCGCCCGCCGGGGCGGCCGGGAGCACGGAGTCCAGGCGCTGGTAGCCCTCCAGCCGGATGACCTCTTCGGCCAGGTCGTTGGGGTCGGTGAGGTCCAGCCGCCAGGTGGGCGGGGTGACCGTCAGCAGGTCGGTCTCCGTGCCGCTCACGTCGAGCTGCTCGCGCAGGTCGCCGCCGGTCACGGTGCCGGTACCGGTCACCGGCCCGCCGCCGCCCTGCGGGTCGGCGCCCTCGGCGACGGTGCAGCCGACCTGCTCCAGCCGCCGGATGACGGCCTCGCGCGGGTAGCTCAGACCGGCCACCCGCCCCGGGTAGGAGGCCGGGATGGTGATCCTGACCGGCTCGACGTCGATCGAGGCGTGGGTCACACCAGGGCCCGCCGTACCGCCGCCCAGCTCGACCAGCAGCCGGACGGCACGCCAGGAGGCGTACAGCGGCAGCTCGCGGTCCACGCCGCGCTCGAAGCGCCGGGACGCCTCGCTGACCAGGCCGTGCCTGCGGGACATGCGGGCGGTACCGGTGGCCGAGAAGTGCGCCGCCTCGATCACCAGCTCGGTGGAACCGTCGGAGATCTCCGTCTCCAGGCCGCCCATGGTGCCGGCCATCGAGATCGCGCCCGACTCGTCAGTGATCAGGATGTCGTCGGTGTGCAGCTTGCGCACGACGTGGTCGAGCGTCTCCAGCGTCTCGCCCTCGCGGGCCCGGCGTACCACGATCTCGCCGGTCAGCCGGGTGCGGTCGAAGGCGTGCAGCGGCTGGCCGAGCTCCAGCATCACGTAGTTGGTGACATCGACGGCCAGCGACACCGGGCGCATGCCGGCTCGCAGCAGCCGGATGCGCATCCACAGCGGGCTGGGCGCGGCCGGGTCGAAGCCGCCGACCTCGCGCAGCACGAACCGGTCGCAGGCGGTGGGGTCGGCGATGGAGGCCGGGTAACCGGAATCCGCCGAGGCCGGCAGGTCGAGGTCGGCCGGGTCGCGGAACGGCACGCCGAAGGCGGTCGCCGCCTCGCGCGCCACGCCCCGGATGGACAGGGCGTATCCGCGGTCGGGGGTGACCTCCAGCTCAATGACCTCATCGCGCAGGGACAGCAGTTCCACCACGTCGGCGCCGATCGGCGAGCCGGGCGACAGGACCAGGATGCCCGCGGAGGTCTCGGCGATGGCCAGCTCCTGCTCCGAGCAGATCATGCCGTCGGAGAGCCTGCCGTACGTCTTGCGCGCGCCGATCTCGAACCCGCCGGGCAGCACCGCGCCCGGCAGCGCCACCGGAACCCGGTCACCGACCGAGAAGTTGGACGCGCCGCAGATGATGCCGCGCGGCGCGGCCTCACCCACCTCGACCTGGCAGTAGCGCACCGGCTTGTTGAACCCGGTCAGCTCCTCGATGTCGAGGACCTCGCCGACCACGACGTTCTTGATCTCGTGGCCGTAGGCGGTGATCGACTCCAGCTTCAGCCCGGCGGCGGTGAGCCGGTCGGCGATCTCGTGCGCGGTGACCGCGGGCAGGTCGACGAACTCCCGCAGCCAGGAGAGCGGGACCCTCATCAGACCTCCATCCCGAACGGGAGCGTGAACCGCACGTCTCCCTCGACCATGTCACGCATGTCCTCGGCGTTGTGCCGGAACATCAGGGTGCGCTCGACGCCCATGCCGAACGCGAACCCGGAGTAGCGCTTGGGGTCGACGCCGCAGGCGACCAGCACCCGCGGGTTGACCATGCCGCAGCCGCCCCACTCGATCCAGCCCTCGGACTTGCAGGTGCGGCACGGCGGGCCGCCCGGGACCGCGGAGGCGCCCCGGCACACGAAACACTTGAGGTCCATCTCGGCGGACGGCTCGGTGAAGGGGAAGTAGTTGGGCCGGAACCGGGTCGTCATGCCCTCGCCGAACATCACCTCGGCGAACCGGTCGAGGGTGCCCTTCAGGTGGCCCATCGTCAGGCCCTCGTCCACGGCGATCCCCTCGATCTGGTGGAACACCGGGGTGTGCGTGACGTCGAGCTCGTCGGTGCGGAACACCTTGCCCGGCGAGATCACGTAGCACGGCACACCGCGCGCGAGCAGCGCCCTGACCTGCATCGGCGAGGTCTGCGTGCGCAACACCTTGCCCGAGTCGACCGATTCCACGAAGAAGGTGTCGTGGTCGGAGCGCGCGGGGTGGTCGGGCGCGATGTTGAGGGCGTCGAAGTTGAACCACTCGCCCTCCAGCTCCGGCCCCTCGGCGACCTCGTAGCCCATGGCCACGAAGACGTCGGCGACCCGCTCTTGCAGCGTGGTCAGCGGGTGCCTGGCGCCGCGTGGCAGGCGGTCCCACGGCAGGGTGACGTCAACGGCCTCCTCGACCAGGACGCGCTCGTCGCGCTCGTCGGTGAGCTCGGCCTGGCGGGCGGCGAGCGCCTCGGCGACCGCCTTGCGGGCCACGCCCACGCGCTTGCCCGCCTCGGCGCGCGCCTGTGGGGGCAGCGCGCCGATCTCCCGGTTGGCGAGGGCGATCAGGGACCGGTCGCCGGCGTGCGCCAGCCGTACCTTCTTGAGTTCGTCGAGGTCGCCGGCCGCCTTGATGGCGGCCAGGGCATCGTCCCGCATGCGCGCCACCTCATCGGCGTGCAGCGGGGTTACCTCGACCGGGTCGTAGTTTGACAAGACAGAGCTCCGATTCAGGGCTTGAGCGGCACGAGTCTAGTGCTTTCCGCGCTGGAGCCCACCGGGAGGACGACCGCGGGTTCGGTCAGGCGAAGTCGGGCCTGCCGGTGGGCACGGTAAATCGGAAATCCGCGCCACCCTCCGGGGCACGCTGCACGGTGATCGTGCCGCCGTGCGCCTCCACGAGACCCTTGACGATGAACAGGCCGAGCCCGGTGCCGCCGCGGCGGCGGCCCTGCCCCCGCCAGAACTGCCGGAACACGCGCGTGGCCAGCTCGGGCGCGATGCCCTCGCCTTCGTCCCGGACGGACACGGCCACTCCCCACTCGATCGGTTCCACGACTATTGTCACCGTACCGCGTCCGTGCCGCACGGCGTTTTCCAGCAGGTTCGCCAGGATTTGATCGATCTTGTCCTGGTCGAGCCAGGTCTCGGGGAGCTCGCCCTCCACGTGCAGCCGGAACCGGCCGTCCCGCTCACCGGCCGCCACCCGCCCGGCGATCAGCCGCCGGACCCGCGCCGGGATGTCCACCACCTGCCGGTGCAACTGAAGCCGGCCGGACTCGATGCGGGACACGTCGAGCAGCTCGGTGATCAGCCGGGTGACCCGGTCGGCGTCGGAGTTGACGGTCTCCAGCATGACGCGCTTCTGGTCGTCGGTGAAGCGGGACCATTTGGCCAGCAGCGTGGCGGTGAACCCCTTCACGCTGGTCAGCGGGGAGCGCAGCTCGTGGGCCACGGTCGAGACCAGGTCGGCCCTGCTGCGCTCCAGGCGGGCGCGGGCGCCCGCGTCGCGCAGGGTCACCACCACCCGGACGACCTCGCCGCCGCGCTCGGGCTCGCGTACCAGCCGGGCGGCGAGCAGCAGCTCCTGGCCGCCGGGGACCTGGACGTAGCACTCGGGCTGGCGGGTGCGGGTGCGCAGCCCGCCCGCGGGGTCGAGCCACTTCCACCACTCGCGCCCGTCGGGGTCTTTGAAGGGGAACATGTCGCGGATGTCGCTGCCGACCGCCGCCTCGGGCCGCACGCCGGTGAGCCGCGCCGCCGCCCGGTTGACCAGCAGGATCAGGCCCTCGTGGTCGATGACGATCAGGCCGTCGGGCAGCTCGTCGGCGCTGACCGGGCATGCGGCACCAGGGTGCGGCGTATCGGTGTTCTCGCCCTGCAACGACCCCGCCTCCTCGACCTACAAGGCGACAATAGCGGGTTTCCGGCCCCCTACGGCAGCCTCACTTTTCCCGCTGAGCCCGGGCAGATGCGTACAAACACACCGCTGCGGCGGTCGCGAGATTGAGACTTTCCGCACCCCCGTAGATGGGCACGCGGACCACCTCGTCGGCCTCGGCGAGGATCTCTTCGGGCAGGCCCCACGCCTCGTTCCCGAAGACCCACGCGGTCGGCCCGGACAGGTCCACGTCGTCGAGCGTGCGCTCGCCCGCGCCGTCCGCGGCGAGCACCCGCAGCCCGCTCTCGCGAAGCCGGGCCACGGCGCGCGCGAACGGCTCGCCGGTGACGACCGGCAGATGGAACAGGCTGCCCGCGCTGGCCCGGACGCACTTGCCGTTGTAGGGGTCCACCGAGGCGTCGGTGAACACCACCGCGTCGGCCCCCGCGGCGTCGGCCGTGCGCAGCACGGTGCCCGCGTTGCCGGGGTCGCGGACGTGCGCCAGCACGGCGACCAGCCGGGCGTCCGAACGCACGGCCTCGGTCAGCGGCACGTGCAGCAGCCGGCACACCGCGAGCACGCCCTGCGGGGTCACCGTCTGGGCCAGCTCGGCCATGACCTCGCCGCTGGCCAGGTGGACCGGTACGCCCGCCGCCGCGGCGTCGGCCATGATCTCCGGGTGCCTGGACCCGGCGTCGGCCGTGGCGAACAGCTCGATGGTGACGCCGGGCAGGCGCAGCGCCTCGCGCACCGCCTGCGGTCCCTCGGCCAGGAACGCCCGGTCGCGGTCGCGGAAGGCCCGTTTGGCCAGTCGCCTGGCCGCCTTCACCTTCTGTGACCTGATGCTGGTCAGCTCGGACGTGGCCATCGCGCTCTCCCGCCACTGGGACGAACAGGTCGGTACATACGAAACCGCCGTGACCTCACGGCCGCGCGAACCCTCGGATCGGGGTCCGCGCGGAGCCGCGCGATCACGGCGGACGGTGGCGCCGTCAGGCGACCGGCGCGTTGACGTCGGCGGGCAGCGCCTTGCGCGCGGCCTCGACCAGCGTCGCGAAGGTCTGGGCGTCGGTGACGGCGAGATCCGCGAGGATCTTGCGGTCGACCTCGATGCCCGCGAGCTTCAGGCCCTGGATGAACCGATTGTAGGTGATGCCGTTCTGCCGGGCCGCGGCGTTGATCCGCTGGATCCACAGCCGCCGGAACTGGCCCTTGCGATCCTTGCGGTCGCGGTAGGCGTAGGTCATCGAGTGGAGCATCTGCTCCTTGGCCTTGCGGTACAGGCGCGACCGCTGACCCCGGTAACCGCTCGCCCGTTCGAGAACGACCCGGCGCTTCTTCTTGGCGTTGAGCGCCCGCTTCACGCGTGCCATCTGTATCTATCTCCCCGGGAATCGCTTACTTGGCGAGCAGCTTCTTGATCTTCTTGGTGTCCGCGGCGGACATGACCACGTCGGGAGCGAGACGCCGGGTCAGGGTGGACGGCTTGTGCTCGTTGTAGTGCGCGCGGTTGGCCCGGCGACGGATGATCTTGCCGGATCCGGTCATCCGGAACCGCTTCTTGGCACCGCTGTGCGTCTTCATCTTCGGCATGGCAGCCGTCTCTCCCTCGTTCCTCGTGCCGATGCCCCGGGCCGGTCACCCGAGTCAAGGGCATGCCTGACATCGAGACCGTACCGGTCTCGGCTTGGTCGGCGGCCGAGGCCCCTGCGAAGGGGCCTACCGGCGGCTAACCTTCCTCGACAGCCTCGTTCGCCGCGTCATCGCCGCGTCGGGCCTTGGCGGCGGCCTTTTCGGCCTTGGCCTCGGCCTTCTTCTTGTGCGGCCCGATCACCATGATCATGTTACGGCCGTCCTGCTTCGGCTGCGACTCGACGAAGCCCAGCTCCGTCACGTCCTCCGCCAGCCGCCGCAGCAGCCGGGAGCCGAGCTCGGGCCGGGACTGCTCACGGCCCCTGAACATGATCGTGACCTTGACCTTGTCCCCCGCCTTGAGGAAGCGCACGACGTGACCCTTCTTGGTCTCGTAGTCGTGCGGGTCGATCTTCGGCCGGAGCTTGATCTCCTTGATGATCGTGTGCGCCTGGTTGCGGCGCGCCTCGCGCGCCTTCATCGCGGACTCGTACTTGAACTTTCCGTAGTCCATGAGCTTGCACACAGGCGGCCGAGCGGTAGCCGCGACCTCCACCAGATCCAGGTCGGCCTCCTGGGCCAGCTTCAGCGCATCGTGGATGGAGACGATGCCGACCTGCTCACCGTTGGGACCGACGAGGCGGACCTCGGGTACGCGGATACGCTCGTTGATGCGGGGTTCGGCGCTGATGGGACCTCCTAGGTTTACGATCCTCGGCCGCCTCCGGGCGGCCGCCACGTGCTCGATCGTGCCGGGGTCCATACCGTGGCGCCATTCGCTGGCGATACGAAATGCCCCGCACGTCGCGCATGCGGGGCCACCGGGCCTGCTAGGCCCTCCGGAACTCGAATCCGGTGTGATCCTTGACCCGCTGGCCGTATGGCCGGTCAGGTGGGAGGAAGACCTCCGCTTGCGCATCCGGCAGGCATGCCGGACCGATCGAGTACTTACGTTATCACAACGCGCGCGGGCCGCAGAATCATCCCGCGGCGCGGCGCGCCAGCTCCGCCTCGCCCGCGGCGCGCATCGCCGCAACGGGCACGTCGCCACGGCCCGTCATCAGCTCCACCTGGCGCACCGCCTGGTGGAGCAGCATGGCGAAGCCGCTCACCACGGTGCCGCCCTTGGCGGCCACCGTCTCCGCCGCCGCGGTCGGCCACGGGGAGTAGGCCACGTCGAGCAGCGCCGGCACCCCGGCCAGCGCGCCGGCCATCCGGTCGGCCGCCCCGGAGGGCAGCGTGCTGATCACCAGGTCGGTCGCGGCGGCGTCGGGCAGCGCGTCGAAGCCCCGCACCGACAGCTTGACGCCGAGCCGTTCGGCGACCCGCAGCGTGTCCGCCGCGCGGCCGGGGTCACGGACCACCAGCGTGGCGGTGTCCAGCCCGAGGTCGCGCAGGGCGGCCAGCGCGGAGGCCGCGGTGGCCCCGCCGCCGAGGACCGCCGCCGAACCGGGGGCGCGCACGCCCGCCTCCCCCAATGCCGCCACGATGCCGTGGACGTCGGTGTTGTCGCCGTGCCTGCCCCCGCCCCCGTCGAACAGGACGGTGTTCACCCCGCCCACCTCGACGGCCAGCTCGGAGACCGAGTCCAGGAGCGGCAGGACGGCCCGCTTGAGCGGCATGGTCAGCGACAACCCCGCCCACTCCGGGCCGAGCCCCGCCAGCAGGCCGGGCAGCTCCGCCTCATCGCACTCGATCGCCTGGTAGCTCCAGCCGGACAGGCCGAGCGCCGCGTAGGCCGCCCGGTGCAGGACGGGCGAGAGCGAATGGGCGATCGGGGAGCCGAGCACCGCCGCCCTCGCCGTACCGGGTGCCTGTGTCATCCGCCCTGGTAGTTCTTCTCGAATTCGCTCTTGAACCGCAGGAACTCATCGTAGTTCGTGGTGAACTTGGTGATGCCCTGCTTGGGGTCGGTGGTGACGAAGTAGAGCCAGTCGCCGTCCGCCGGGTTGAGCGCCGCCTGGATGGCGTGGTCGCCGGGGTTGCTGATCGGCCCGGGCGGCAGACCGTTGATCTGGTAGGTGTTGTAGGGCGACTTGCTCTTCAGGTCGGCGTTGCTGGCGGCGATGCCGTACTTGTTCAGGCCGTACATGGTGGTGCTGTCCATCTGCAGGGGCATCTTCTGGGCCAGCCGGTTGTAGATCACCTTGGCGACCTTCGGCATGTCGGACGCCCGTCCGGACTCGGCCTGCACGATGCTGGCGATGGTGAGCAGTTGGTGCTGGGTCAGCCTGAGCTCCTTGGCCGCCTCCTGCATGCCGGCCTGCTCGGCGGCGGCCCCGTAGCGGTCCACCATCGCCGAAAGGATCTCGGTCGGCGTCGTCTTCGGCGTGATCTCGTAGGTCGCCGGGAACGCGTAGCCCTCCAGCTTGCCCTTCGCGGCGCGCGGCAGCTCGAGCGTCTTGGCGGCGGCCTCGAACTCCTCCACCGGGATCTTCGTCCGCTTGGACAGCTCGTCGAGGATCTGGGAGACGCGCAGGCCCTCCCTGATGGTGATCTTGGCCAGCAGCCGCTTGGAGGGGTCGAGCAGCGTGACCGCCTCCGCGGCGGCCATGCGCTTGCGCATCTTGTACTCACCGGGCTGCAGGGAGCCGCTCTTGCCGGCCGCGTCGGCGGCGTTGGTGAACGCCCGCGCGCTGGCCACGATGCCCTGCTTCTCCAGGAGATCGGCGATCTCGGCGGCGCTCGCGCCCTGGCGCACCTCCACCACGATTTCGCCGGTGCCCTTGCCGACGAAGTCGTCGGGCACCATTACGTCGTTCAGCCACTGGTAGCCGTAGTAGCCACCGCCGCCGATGATGCCGAGCAAGATGATCACTGCCAGCATCGGCGCCAGGAAGCCGCCGCGGTTACGGCGACGCCGGCGACGCCGGCCGCGCCTGCGCCCACGCCCTGAGGAGGATCGGCCGCGGCGTCGCGACCGCTCGTCGTCGTCATCGGTGCCGAGCAGGAAGTCCATATCGAGATCGTTCATAGGTGCGCTGGCCAATCTCCCGGTACGGACGGCCCGGCGTCAAGCAGATCAGCCGAACCGGTAGCGAGGCCGAGCCGGCCGGAACGGTGTCCCGGAGTGCCGGGTACGCTCGGCTGCCCCGACGGGATGGGGGGTATCCCACCGGACATCAATTCGTCCCGAGGTAATTCTGCGACTCTTCCCGGTATCTCACAGACTCGCTCTCTTTGTCAGGAAATTTCGTGATTCTAGCCTGGCTGGGCCATGCCCGTACCCCCTGCCGAACACCCTTGTCTGGATCCGAGGCCGTCACGAAGGTGCCTTCCCCGGGAAATTTCCCGCAGGAACCGCCGATAGTCCATAGTTCGGAAAAGTGTTATGGACGATGGATAGCGTCAACGAGGGGCGCCTCCGGACCTCGTCTCGACGGGCCTGCCGGGCGGCCGGCCCGCGGCCCGCTCGGCGTCCAGGGCGGCCTGCAACAGCACGACGGCGGCGGCCTGATCCACCACCTCGCGCTGGCTCTTGGCGCGCACTCCACTCGCGCGCAGGTCGCGCTGCGCGGTCACCGTGGTCAGCCGCTCGTCGAACAACCGCACCGGCAGCGGCGCCAGACGTACGGCGAGCCGCCGGGCGAAGGCCGTCGCCAGCTCTGCCGCCTTACCGGCCCGGCCGGACAGCGAGGTGGGCAACCCCACCACGATCTCGATGGCCTCGTACTCGGCGGCGATCTCCGCGATGCGGGCCAGGTCGCCCTTGCCCGCACGCACGGTCTCCACCGGAGTGGCCAGCAACCCGGAGGGATCACTCCGCGCCACCCCGACCCGGACCGCCCCCACGTCGACACCCAGCCGTACACCGCGCCTCATCGCGCCCCCCGCACGACACCCTCACAAGCCCACACACCGCACACGCAGGCGCAACTCCCCCGCGCGCCAGGCCGCGTACCGCGTGTACGGGTGGGACCCCGCCGCGTGCAGGGCCGTGTGGCGTGCGTACGAGGGAAAGCGCCCCGTGTGCAGGGCCGCGTGCCACAGGCACAGGTGAAAGATCCCCGTCCGTAGACGGACGCACCGTGTGCCTCCGGCCCCCCGGCCGCCGGATCGTGGCACACGGCGCGCCTGCTTTCGCTCACGCGAGTCGCTGGGCCACCGCGGAGCGCACCGCGTGGAGGGCGTCGCCGATGGACTCGGGGCGGGCTCCGCCGCCCTGGGCCACGTCGTCCTTGCCGCCGCCCCCGCCGCCGAGCTCCTTGGCGGCCACGCCGACCAGGCGGCCCGCGGACAGGCCGAGCGCGCGGCCCTGCTCGTTGACCGCGGCCACCACCACCGGACGCTCGGCGGGCACGCCCGCGATCACCACGACGGCGGCGCGGTCGGCGGGGAACCTGCCCCGCACGTCCAGCGTCAGCTTGCGCAGGTCGTCGGCGGAGGTGCCGTCGGGCGCCCGGTGGGTCACCACGGACGCGCCGCTGACGTCGGCCGCCCCCGCGGCCAGCTCACCCGCCACCGCGAGCACCTGCGCCGAGCGCAGGCGCTCAAGCTCCTTCTCCGCGGCGCGCAGCCGCCCGACGATGCCCTCGACCCGCTCGGGCAGCTCTTCCCTGCGGGCCTTGAGCTGCTCGCTGAGCTGGGCGACCAGCACGCTCTCGCGGGCCAGGAAACGGAAGGCGTCCAGCCCCACCAGGGCCTCCACCCGGCGCACACCCGCGCCGATGGACGACTCGCCGAGCACCTTGACCAGCCCGAGGTGGCCGGAACTGGCCACGTGGGTGCCGCCGCACAGCTCGCGGGAGTAGTCGCCGACCTCGACGATGCGCACCTCGTCGCCGTACTTCTCGCCGAACAGCGCCAGCGCGCCCATCGCCCGCGCCTCGCGCTGGGTGGTGTAGAACGCGTTGACCGCCAGGTCGTTGATCAGGACGGCGTTGACCTCGTCCTCGACGTCGCGCAGCACGCTGGGCGGCACCGCGCCCGCCGCGGTGAAGTCGAACCGGAAGCGGCCAGGGGAGTTTTCCGACCCGGCCTGCGCGGCCGACTCGCCGAGCGCGTTGCGGAAGCCGCGGTGCACCAGGTGGGTGGCGGTGTGGCTGCGCGAGATGGCGCGGCGGCGCTCGACGTCGATCTCGGCCTGGGCCTGGTCGCCCACCCGGACCTCGCCGGTGCGCACCTTGCCCCGGTGCACGATCAGCCCGGCGAGCGGGGACTGCACGTCCACGATGTCGACCTCGGCCCCGGCGGTGCGGATGACGCCCTGGTCGGCGAGCTGGCCACCGCCCTCGGCGTAGAACGGGGTGCGGCTCAGCACGATCTCGACGGTCGTGCCGGCGCCCGCGGCCGGCACCGCGGCACCGTCGATCATGATGCCGGCGACCTCGCTCTCGGCCACCGTCTGGTCATAGCCCAGGAACTCGACCTGGCCCGCGCGCTCCAGGAGCCGGCCGAGCACGGAGATGTCGGCGTTGCCGGTCTTCTTCGCGGCGGCGTCGGCCTTGGCCCGCTCCCGCTGCTCGCGCATCAGCCGGCGGAAGCCCTCCTCATCCACCTTCAGGCCCTGCTCGGCGGCCATCTCCAAGGTGAGGTCGATCGGGAAGCCGTAGGTGTCGTGGAGCTGGAACGCCTGAGTGCCGGCCAGCACCTGGCCGCCCTTGCGCTTGGTCTCCTCCACCGCCACGTCGAAGATCGCGGTGCCGGTGCGCAGCGTGCCCAGGAAGGACGCCTCCTCGGCGTCGATCACGCCGTGGATCTGCGGGGCGTCGGCCACCAGCTCGGGGTACTGGCGCCCCATGACGTCGATCGCGACCGCGGTCAGCTCGTGCATGTAGCGCTCGTCGCCGGAGCCGAGCAGCCGCAGGTTGCGGATCGAGCGGCGCAGGATGCGGCGCAGCACGTAGCCGCGGCCCTCGTTGCCCGGCATCACCCCGTCGGCGACCAGCATCGTGCCGGTGCGGACATGGTCGGCGACCACGCGCAGGCTGACGTCGGCGCGCGGGTCGCGGCCGTAGCGGGTGCGGGTGAGGTCGGCCGCGCGGTCCAGGATCTTGTAGGTGGTGTCGATCTCGTAGATGTTGTCGACGCCCTGCAGGATCGCCGCCATGCGCTCAAGGCCCATGCCGGTGTCGATGTTCTTGGCCGGCAGTTCGCCCTGTACGTCGAAGTCGATCTTGGTGCGCACCTCGGAGAGCTGCGCCTGCATGAAGACGAGGTTCCACACTTCGAGGTAGCGGTTCTCGTCGGCGACCGGGCCGCCCTCACGGCCGTACTCGGGGCCGCGGTCGTAGTAGATCTCCGAGCAGGGACCACCCGGGCCGGGAACGCCCATGTGCCAGTAGTTGTCGGCCAGCCCGCGGCGCTGGATGCGCTCCATCGGGACGCCGACCTTGCCGTGCCACAGCGCGACGGCCTCGTCGTCGTCTTCGTAGACGGTGACCCACAGCCGCTCTTCGGGGAAGGCGAAGCCGCCGTCGGACTCCGAGCGGGTCAGCAGCTCCCAGGCGAACGGGATGGCCCCGTCCTTGAAGTAGTCGCCGAAGGAGAAGTTGCCGAGCATCTGGAAGAAGGTGGCGTGCCTGGTGGTCTTGCCGACCTCGTCGATGTCGGGGGTGCGGACGCACTTCTGGGCGGTGGTGAGCCGGTTGGCGGGGGGCTTGCGCTGGCCGAGGAAGTAGGGCTTGAACGGCACCATGCCCGCGTTGACGAGCAGCAGCGTCGGGTCCTCGGCGACCAGGCCGGCCGAGGGCACGATGGTGTGCCCACGCTCCTCGAAGAAGCGCAGGAAGCGGCGGGCGATCTCTGCCGACTCCATGTCAGCGGCCGTCCTTCAGGTAGTGGTTTGCAGGGAGGGTCGGGTCGATGCCCGTGTCCAGGCCGTATTCGGCCCGAAGCTCGATCTCGCGCTTGGCCGCCGCCTCCATGGCGTCGCCGGCGAAGTCGCGCAGCCCGGCCATGGCACCGGTGACCCGGCCGGCGGCGCGGTGCGCGATGTGGTCGGGTTGCAGGGCGCGCAGCCTGCGCATCACCCAGACGGCGGCGAGCGCGCCCAGGGAGAGGTAGAACAGCCTGCGGATCATCGCCGCCGCCGCCCTGCCTCCAGGGGCCGCCGGTGCGGATCGCGGCGCGCGGCGGCGGCGCGGCGCACCCCGTGGCCGAGCGCGGAGACCTTGATCAGCGGGCCGGTGACCAGTGTGGAGGCGATGGCGCTGAGCCGCGCGAGGTGACCGCTGACCTGCTTGACGTCGGTGGAGATGGCCTCGACGGCGACGAGCCGCCGGTTGGCCTCGCCGACGGTGGCCGTGACGTCGTCGAGCAGCGGCGCGACCCGGTCGCCCAGCTCGGAGACCATCTTGGTGGTCTCGTTCAGCAACCGGGCGACCTTGACGAGCACCATGGCAAGAAAGCAGACCAGGATCGCCCAGAACATGGCGACCACCAGGCCCGCGACCTCTCCCGCGGTAAGCATCTGTGGTTCAGATCCCCTCGTTGGCGACCCGGCTCACTGTCGAGCGGAGTGGAAAGACCCTATCGTGCCGGGACGACACCCCGGCGCCTATCCGTCGATGGTACGGCTCCGGCCGGATCACCCCTGACCGCCACCCCGCAGGAAGGCGCGGATCCTGGCCCAGCGGTCGGCGAACCCGGCCTCGGCGCCGTGGGAGGTCGGCTCGTAGTAGCGGCGGTCGCGCAGCTCGGCGGGGGCGTAGTCCTGGCGGACCAGGCCGTGCTCGAAGTCGTGCGGGTACTTGTAGCCCTGCCCGTGGCCGAGCTTGCCGGCCCCCGGGTAGTGCGCGTCGCGCAGGTGGACGGGGACCTGGCCGATCGACCCCCGCGAGACGTCCGCGCAGGCTTCGCCGATGGCCTTGATCACGGCGTTGGACTTCGGCGCGAGCGCGCAGTGGATCACCGCCTGGGCCAGGTTGAGCCGGCCCTCGGGCAGGCCGATGAACTCCACCGCCTGCGCCGCGGCAACCGCGACCTGCAAGCAGGTGGGGTCGGCCATGCCGACGTCTTCGGAGGCGAAGATGACGATGCGCCTGGCGATGAACCGCGGGTCCTCCCCGGCCTCCACCATGCGGGCCAGGTAGTGCAGCGCGGCGTCGGCGTCGGAGCCGCGCATCGACTTGATGAAGGCGCTGATCACGTCGTAGTGCTGGTCGCCCTGGCGGTCGTAGCGGACCGCCGCCTTGTCCACCGCGCGTTCGACGACCTCGACGGTGATGTCGTCGGCCAGCAGGGCGGCGGCCTCAAGGTAGGTGAGGGAGCGGCGGGCGTCGCCGCCGGCCAGCCGTACGAGCTGGTCCAGCGCCTCGGGCGCGAGGCGGGCCCGGCCGTCGAGGCCGCGCGGGTCGCCGACGGCACGCTCCAGCACCGCGCGCACGTCGTCGTCGGACAGCGACTCCAAGGTGAGCAGCAGCGAGCGGGACAGCAGCGGCGAGATGACGGAGAAGAACGGGTTTTCGGTGGTGGCGCCGATGAAGGTGACCCATCGGTTCTCCACCGCGGGCAGCAGGGCGTCCTGCTGGGCCTTGTTGAAGCGGTGGACCTCATCGACGAACAGGACCGTCTGCCGCCCGGTCATGCCCAGCTCGCGCCGCGCCGAGTCGATGGCGGCGCGTACGTCCTTGACCCCGGCCGAGACGGCGGAGACCTCGATGAAGCGGCGCTTGGTGACGCCCGCGACGACGTAGGCGAGGGTGGTCTTGCCGGTGCCCGGCGGCCCCCACAGGAAGAGCGACATGGGCGCCTCGCTCTCCACCAGCCGGCGCAGGGGGGTGCCCTGGCCGAGCAGATGACGCTGGCCCAGCACCTCGTCGAGGGTGCGCGGACGCATGCGCACCGCGAGCGGCTCCTGCCCGCGATGCGCCTCCTCTGCCGCCGAATCGAACAGACTGTCCACTGGCAGCAGCCTACCGGCGTCCGCGCTCCTCGCGGTCAGCCCCAGACGGCGATCGCGCCCGTGTGACCGGCGCGGATCACGTAGAAGCCGGCCGCCAGGGCGAGCAGCACGGTCACGCCGGACAGCGCCGCCGCGGGGACCTTGCCCAGCCGCGGCCCGGCGAGGACCATCAGCAGCCCGGCCAGGCCGAGCCCCGTGGTGGTCCACAGCAGCGGTGTGGCGAAGCCCTCGTGGTCGCCGATGGTCGCGGCCATCGGGCCGGGGACGCCGTCGGGGAACAGGTGGTCCTTCAGCGCCAGGCCGCTCTGCCTGGCGGCGAACACGGACGCGGGGGCGGCGATGGACAGCGCCACCACGGCCCAGCCGAGCCGCGGGCGCCAGGCGGTGACCAGCGCGTAGGCGGCGCTGAGGAGCGCGGCCAGCGGGGCCAGGACGACCGCGGCGTGGATGATCAGGGGGTGGGCCGGGAGGCCGAAAAGCTGTTCGAACATGCGACTGCTCCTGGTGCGAGCGGGGACACGGTGAGTGCGCCGTGGTGTACAGGCCGTTTCCAGCAATACGGATGCAGGGCCGCCATCGGTTCCCGGTCTCCCGGATCTCTCCGGCACATCGGGCAAATTGCGGCTCTTACGTATTCCACATCTCAGGGCCGGTACGATTCGCCGAGTTGTACGTCAAGCAATCCATCCTGGAGGAAACAGCGGTGAGCGGCGACGACCGTCAGAGCGAGCTGGCGCAGCAGCACAAACAGCGGCAGGCTCAGCGGGCCGCCGAGGAGCGCAGGGCGAGCGCGAGGGCGAAGCGGAACGTCACCGTCGGGGCGGGGATCGGAGTCGTGGTCGTGGCGGGCGGGGTCATCGCCGCCATGACGCTGCTCGGCGGGGGCGACGCGGGCAAGGCGGCGACCACCGCCGCGAAGTCCCCATCGCCCTCGACGCCGGTGACCACTCCGTCCATCGGCCCGACCGCCGGCGGCAAGCCGGGCACCTGCGAATACCGCAAGGACGACAGCGGGAGCCCGGCCAAGGACGTGGGCAGGCCGCCGAGCAAGCCCAACCTGAAGTGGAAGACCATGACGATCGAGACCAACCAGGGCGACATCGTCATCGATCTGGTAACCGACAAGGCGCCCTGCACGGTCAACTCCTTCGCCCACCTGGCCAAGAAGAACTTCTTCGACGGCACCCGGTGTCACCGGCTGGCCGCGCCCGCCACCACCGGCCTGGCGCTGCTCCAGTGCGGCGACCCGTTCGCCAAGGGGGACGGCAAGTCCAAGACGGACGGCGCGGGCGGCAGCGGCTACCTCTTCAACGACGAGAACCTCGGCGGGATGTCCTACGACCGGGGCACGGTGTTCATGGCGCAGGGCGCCGAGGACGCCAACTCCAACGGCAGCCAGTTCGCCATCTCCTACGCCAATGACACGACGGCTCTCGACGCCCAGCCGGCCTACACGCCGTTCGGCAAGGTCAGCAAGGGGATGGACGTGATCGACAAGATCGTCAGGGGTGGCTGGATCACCAACGAGGGGGACGCCCGGGACGAGGGCGGCTCGCACGCCCCCAAACTCCCGGTCATCGTGAAGGACCTGCGCCTGGCCAGGTAGCGGACGCGATGCGGAAGGCCGCCGCCCCGGTGAGGGGCGGCGGCCTTCCGTCGTCAGCGGGGGCCGCGGGCCGTCACGCGGTCGCGGCGCCCTCCTCCTCGCGCGGGCGGGCGTCCACGCCGGCCTCCTTGCGCTGGTCGGCGGTGATCGGGGTGGGCGCGCCGGTCAGCGGGTCGAAGCCGGAGGCGGTCTTGGGGAAGGCGATCACGTCCCGGATCGACTCGCCGCCGGCCAGCAGCATGCAGATGCGGTCCCAGCCGTAGGCGATGCCGCCGTGCGGCGGCGGGCCGTACTTGAACGCCTCCAGCAGGAACCCGAACTTGCTCTCCGCCTCCTCCTTGGAGATGCCCAGCACGTCGAAGACCCGCTGCTGCATCTCGGCCCGGTGGATACGGATGGAGCCGCCGCCGATCTCCATGCCGTTGCAGACCATGTCGTAGGCGTAGGCCAGGGCCTCGGCCGGGTGGTCTTGGAAGTTGTCGGCCCACTCGGGCTTGGGGCCGGTGAAGGGGTGGTGGACGGCCGTCCAGCCGCCCTCGCCGTCGTCTTCGAACATGGGGGCGTCCACGACCCACAGGAACGACCACTGCGACTCGTCGATCAGCCCGCAGCGACGGCCGATCTCCAGGCGGGCCGCGCCGAGCAGCTCACGCGAATCGGAGGGCTTGCCCGCCGCGAAGAAGACGGCGTCGCCCGGCCGTGCCCCGGTCTGGCCCGCCAGGCCCGCCAGCTCGGCCTCTGAGAGGTTCTTGGCCACCGGCCCGCTCAGGGTGCCGTCCTGCTGCACGAGCACGTAGGCGAGGCCCCTGGCGCCGCGGGCCTTGGCCCAGTCCTGCCAGGCGTCCAGCTCCCGGCGGGTCTGCCCGGCCCCGCCCGGCATCACCACGGCGCCGACGTAGGGGGCCTGGAAGACCCGGAAGGAGGTGCCGGAGAAGTATCCGGTCATGTCCACCAGCTCGCAGCCGAAGCGCAGGTCGGGCTTGTCGGAGCCGTAGCGGGCCATGGCGTCGGCGTAGGTCATCCGGGGCAGCGGCGTGGGCAGCTCGTGACCGGCGATCTCCTTCCACAGCCGCCCGACCAGCGCCTCGCCCAGCGCGATCACGTCGTCCTGGTCGACGAAGGACATCTCCACGTCGATCTGGGTGAACTCGGGCTGCCGGTCGGCGCGCAGGTCCTCGTCGCGGTAGCACTTGGCGAGCTGGTAGTAGCGCTCCAGCCCGGAGACCATCAGAAGCTGCTTGAAGAGCTGCGGGGACTGCGGCAGCGCGTACCAGTGGCCGGGCTGCAGGCGGACCGGCACCAGGAAGTCGCGGGCGCCCTCGGGCGTGGAACGGGTGAGCGAGGGCGTCTCGACGTAGACGAACCCGTGCTCGTCCATCACCTGGTGGGCCAGGTAGGTGGCCTTGGAGCGGATGCGCAGCGCCTCGGCCACCTGCGGGCGGCGGATGTCGAGGTAGCGGTACTTCAGCCGGGCCTCCTCAGAGACCCCCGTGCCGCCCTCGATGGGGAAGGGCAGCGGCGCCGCCTCGCTGAGCACCACCACCTCGTCGGCCACGACCTCGACCTCGCCGGTGGGCAGGTCGGGGTTCTCGTTGCCCTCGGGCCGCACGCGCACCTGACCGACCACCCGCAGGCAGTATTCGGAGCGCAGGTCGTGGGCGACCTCGTCTTCCCTGAACACGACCTGGGCGCTGCCCGAGGCGTCGCGCAGGTCGATGAAGACGACGCCGCCGTGGTCACGGCGACGGGCCACCCATCCGGCCAGCGTCACCTGCCGGCCCGCGTGCTCCCTGCGGAGCGAGCCGGCCGTATGCGTGCGGATCACTGAATCTTCCCTTTCAAGACGTGGACGACCTGGGCCAGCGGCACCTCGGTCTGCTCCGCGGTGGTCAGGTCCTTCACCTGTACGGCCTGCGCCGCCAGGTCGCGCTCGCCCAGGATGAGCGCGAACCGCGCGCCCGAGCGGTCGGCGCCCTTCATGGCGCCCTTCAGGCCCTTGCCGCCGAAGGCCATGTCGGCGACCAGCCCGGCCGCGCGGATCTCGGCCAGCAGCCGGAACATCCGGCGGCGCGCCTCCTCGCCGAGCGGCACGCCGTACACCTGGACCGGGACGCCCCCGGCCGGGTCTTCGCCGCCGAACAGCCCCTCGGCCTCCATGGCGAGGACCGTGCGGTCGACCCCGATGGCCCAGCCGACCCCGGGCAGCGGCGGCCCGCCGATCATCTCGCTCAGCCCGTCGTAGCGGCCGCCGCCGCCGACGGCCGACTGTGAGCCGAGCCCGTCGTGGACGAACTCGAACGTGGTGCGCATGTAGTAGTCGAGCCCGCGGACCAGGCGGGGCTGGTCGGTGTAGGCCACCCCCATGGCCGACAGCAGCGAGCGGACCTCCTCGTGGTAGGCCTTGCACGTCTCGCACAGGTGGTCGGTGACCAGCGGTGCGGCGGCGAGCCTGGCCTGGAGCTCCGGCCGGCCGTCGTCGAGCACGCGCAGCGGGTTGATCTCGGCCCGCCGCCGGGTCGGCTCGTCCAGGTCCAGGCCGGCCAGGAAGCCCTGCAGCGCCGCCCGGTAGGCGGGGCGGCACTCCTTGCAGCCCAGGGTGTTGAGCAGCAGGGTGACGCCGGTCAGGCCGAGCGCGGCGTAGCCCTCGGCGGCGAGCAGGATCACCTCGGCGTCGAGCACCGGGTCATCGGCGCCCAGGGCCTCGATGCCGACCTGCGAGAAGTGGCGGTAGCGGCCGCGCTGGGCGCGCTCGTAGCGGAAGTTGTTGCCCGAGTACCACAGCTTGACCGGCAGCCTGCCGTTGTGCAGGCCGTGCTGGAGCACCGCGCGCACGACCGGCGCGGTGCCCTCCGGGCGCAGCGTGATGGATCTGCCGCCCTTGTCGTCGAAGGTGTACATCTCCTTGGACACGATGTCGGTGGACTCGCCCACCCCCCGGGCGAACAGCGCGGTGTCCTCGAAGGTCGGCGTCTCGATGTAGCCGTAGCCGGCCCGGCGGGCGGGCGCGGACACGGCCTCGCGGACCCGCAGCGCGCGCTCCGAGCGCGGCGGCAGCCAGTCGAAGGTGCCCTTGGGCGATTGGAAGGCCATTCAGATCCCCCTGGTGGGACCGGCGAGGGACACCGCCTCCGCCAGATACGGGTTGGCGGCGCGCTCCCGGCCGATCGTGGTCTGTGGTCCGTGGCCGGGCAGGACCACCGTCTCATCGGGCAGGGGGAGGCACTTGCCGGCGAGGCTGGCCAGGATCTGCCGGTAGTCGCCGCCGGGCAGGTCGGTACGGCCGATGGATCCTTGGAACAGCAGGTCGCCGGAGAACATCACCTGCTCCCCCGCGAGCCTGAAGCAGACCGATCCCGGGGTGTGGCCCGGAGCGTGGTCGACGGTGACCGACAGGCCGGCCAGTTCCATCACCGCGCCGTCGGCCAGCTCCCGCACGTCGTCGGGCTCGCTCAGGGTGAGCCCGCCGAAGATCTGCGCGGAGGCGGCCGAGAAGCCCTTGCCGGGGTCGCTGAGCAGCTCGCGGTCTTCGGGGTGGATCCAGGCGGGAATGTCACGCGCCCCGCACACCGGCGCCACCGACCACACGTGGTCGATGTGACCGTGGGTGAGCAGCACCGCGACCGGCTTGAGCCGATGCTCGCGCAGGACGTCGTCGAGGGCGCCGACGGCGTCCTGGCCAGGGTCGATGACCACGCACTCCTCGCCCGCGGCGGGAGCGACGACGTAACAGTTGGCCTGGAAGGCCCCTGCGGGAAAGCCGGCGATCAGCATCTGCCTCAGTTGATCTCGTCAAGAATGCGGATGGGAATGTAACCGAAGGGTACCGGTGCCGGTCGCCGGGCTGCGAACCATTAGGTGTTGGCCGATACGATTCGCCCACCTCAGTTAGTTCATCGGCGTGACACTCGAAGGGTGGACGGCAGTGGCAACCGGCAAGGAGCGGCAGCGACAGCTCGCGCGTGAGCACTACGAGCGTCAGATGCAACGGCGGATCGAGCGTCAGGCCAAGACCAAGCGCAACGCGGTCATCGGCTCCACGATCGGCGTCGTGGTGGTGATCGGGGGCGTGGTGGCCGCGGTCACGCTGATAGGCGGAGGCGATTCCCGGCCTCAGGCGGCGTCCAGCCCCTCTCCCTCTCCCTTCGACGCGACGAAGGTGAGCTGCTCCTATCCGGAGGACGCCAAGGGGGTGACCAAGAAAGTCGGCACTCCCCCGAGCAAGCCCGATCTGACCGCGACCCAGATGGCTCTCAACACCAGCCAGGGTGAGATCGTCGTGGACATGCTGCCGATGAAGGCGCCCTGCACGGTCAACTCCTTCGCCTTCCTGGCGAGCAAGGACTACTTCGACGGCACCAGTTGCCACCGGCTGGTCACCCCGGAGACCGGCGGCCTGGCGATCCTGCAGTGCGGCGACCCGAAGGCCACGGCCGACGGCAAGGGGACGACGGACGGCCAGGGCGGTCCCGGCTACAGCTTCGCCGACGAGAACCTGGGCGGCATGCCCTACGGCAGGGGCGTCGTGGCGATGGCCAACAGCGGCGAGAACACCAACGGCAGCCAGTTCTTCCTCATCTTCGGGGACGAGACCAAGTCTCTCCCCCCGAAGTACACCCCATTCGGTACCGTCAGCAAGGGAATGGACATCCTCGACAAGGTGGCCAAAGGTGGGTTCCTGGCGGACAACACCGCCCCGAAGGTGAAAGTCCAAATCAAAGACGTGACAATCTCTGGCAAGAGCTGACGTAATAGCCACATAGGTCAGGGACTATCAAGTGGAGGACACGGTGAGCACCGACCCGTGGGGCCGGGTAGACGACGACGGCACCGTCTACGTGCGTACGGCTGAGGGAGAGCGAGCCGTCGGGTCCTGGCAGGCCGGTGAGCCCGAAGAGGCACTGGCCTACTTCCATCGCAAGTTCGAGGAGCTCGCCACCCAGGTCGAGCTGCTCGAACAGCGGCTACGTGGCACCGACCTGCCCCCCGCGCAGGCCGAGGCGGGCATCACGAAGCTGCGCGAGGCGATCACGGACGCCCACGCCGTGGGCGACCTCGACACCCTCCTGACCCGTCTGGACACCCTGACCGACCTGGTGGCCAAGCGGCGCGAGGAGGTCAAGGCGGCCCGCGACCAGGCCCGCGCGGAGGCGCGGTCGGTCAAGGAGCGCATCGTCGGCGAGGCCGAGCGGATCGCCACCGAGACCACCCACTGGAAGTCCGGCGGCGAACGGCTGCGCCAGCTCGTCGAGGAGTGGAAGGCCGCCGACCGCATCGACCGCGTCACCGAGGCGGCGCTGTGGAAGCGGCTGTCGGCGGCCCGCACGGCGTTCGCCAAGCGGCGCAAGGTGTACTTCGCCGGGCTCGACGAGCAGCGCGAGGGCATCCGCGCGGAGAAGGACCGCATCGTGGCCGAGGCCGAGGCCCTGGCCGGCTCCACCGACTGGGGGGCGACCGCGGCCGCCTACCGCGAGCTGATGCGCCAGTGGAAGGCGGCCGGCCGGGCCTCCCGCGAGGTCGAGGAGGAGCTGTGGACGCGCTTCAAGGGCGCCCAGGACCAGTTCTTCCAGGCGCGGTCGGCGGTCTTCGCCGAGCGTGACGCGTCCCTGCGGGAGAACGCCGAGGTCAAGGAGCAGTTGCTGGCCGAGGCCGAGAAGATCCTGCCGGTGACCGACGCGCGCACCGCCCGCGCCGCCCTGCGACACCTGCTGGAGCGCTGGGAGGCGGCCGGGCCGGTGCCCCGCGAGCTGCGCGACCGCCTCGAAGGCGGGCTGCGCCGGGTGGACGATGCGGTGCGCAAGGCCGAGGAGGCGGAGTGGAAGCGCTCCAACCCCGAGGCCCGCGCCCGGGCACAGGACACGGTCAACCAGTTGCGCCGCTCCATCGACCAGCTTGAGGCCCGCCTGTCCCAGGCGCGCGCCGCGGGCCGGGAGAAGGACGTCAGGGAGCACGAGGACGCGCTGACCGCCCGTAGGTCCTGGCTGGAGGAGGCCGAGCGCACGCTCGGGGAGTTCTCCTGAAGGGCCCGGCGTGCGCCGGTGGCGCCCCGGCCCGCCCAGCGGGCCTCTCCGAGCCCCCGGAAGGGCCTGTGCCGGTCCGGCGCGCCACCCGCCACCCCGAACACGGGTGGCGGCTTCGCGCGCCGTACGGACCGCCAGAGGGCGTCAGTTGTTCACCCGGTAGACGTCGTAGACCCCCTGCACGTTGCGCACCCCCTTGAGGACGTGCCCGAGGTGCTTGGGGTCGCCCATCTCGAAGGTGAACCTGCTCACCGCGACCCGGTCGCGGGAGGTCGCCACGGACGCCGACAGGATGTTGACGTGGTGGTCCGACAGCGTGCGGGTGACGTCGGACAGCAGCCGCGGCCGGTCCAGGGCCTCGACCTGGATGGCCACCAGGAAGACCGAGTCGTCGCCGGGCGACCAGCTCACGTCGACCAGGCGATCTTGCTGGGCGCGCAGCTGCTCCACGTTGGGGCAGTTCACCTGGTGGACCGAGACGCCGTGGCCGCGGGTGACGAACCCGAGGATGTCATCGCCCGGGACCGGCGTGCAGCAGCGCGACAGCCGTACCCAGACGTCCTGGTCGCCGGCCACGATCACACCTGCGTTGGCGCCGGTGCGCGGCCGCCCGCGCAGCCGGGTCGGGACGGACGCCTCGGCGATGTCCTCCTGGGCGCTGTCCACGCCGCCGATCGACTCGACCAGCTTGCCGACCACGGACTGGGCCGAGACGTGGCCCTCGCCGACCGCCGCGTACAGCGCGGACACGTCGGGGTAGCGCAGGTCGCGGGCCAGGGCGAGCAGGGCCTCCCCCGACATCAGCCGTTGCAGCGGCAGCCCCTGCTTGCGCATCGCCCGGCCGATGGCCTCCTTGCCCGCCTCGATCGCGGTCTCGCGGCGCTCCTTGGAGAACCACTGACGGATCTTGTTGCGGGCCCGGCCGCTCTTGACGAACTTCAGCCAGTCGCGCGACGGCCCGGCGTCCTGTGACTTGGAGGTGAAGATCTCCACCGTGTCGCCGTTGCCCAGCCGCGACTCCAGCGGCACCAGGCGGCCGTTGACCCGCGCGCCGATGCAGCGGTGGCCGACCTCGGTGTGGACCGCGTAGGCGAAGTCGACCGGGGTCGCCCCCTCGGGCAGCGCGATCACCTGGCCGCGCGGCGTGAAGACGTAGACCTCCGAGACCGAAAGGTCGAAGCGCAGCGACTCCAGGAACTCCCCGGGGTCGGAGGTCTCCTTCTGCCAGTCCAGGAGCTGCCGCAGCCAGGCCATGTCGCTGCCGGGCTTGACCTTGGCCCCGCCCGGTCCGGTGGCGGTCAGGTCTTCCTTGTACTTCCAGTGCGCGGCCACGCCGTACTCGGCCCTGTGGTGCATCGCGTGTGTGCGGATCTGCAGCTCGACCGTCTTGCCCTCGGGCCCGATGACCGTCGTGTGCAACGACTGGTACATGTTGAACTTGGGCATCGCGATGTAGTCCTTGAACCGCCCGGGAACCGGGTTCCACCTGGCGTGGATCGTTCCGAGGGCGGCATAGCAGTCGCGAACCGTGTCGACGAGCACCCGGATGCCCACCAGGTCGTAGATGTCGTCGAAGGCGACATCTCTGGCGATCATCTTCTGGTAGATCGAGTAGTAGTGCTTGGGGCGGCCCTTCACGGTGGCGCGGATCTTGGCGTCCCGCAGGTCGACCGCCACCTTCTCGATCACTTCCTGGAGGAACAGGTCGCGGCGCGGCGCGCGCTCGGAGACCATCCTGGCGATCTCGTCGTAGCGCTTGGGGTAGAGCAGCGCGAACGCGAGGTCCTCCAGCTCCCACTTGATGGTGTTCATGCCCAGGCGGTGGGCCAGCGGGGCGAAGATCTCCAGCGTCTCGCGGGACTTCTGCTCGCGCTTGTGCGGCGGCAGGTAACGCATCGTGCGCATGTTGTGCAGGCGGTCGGCGAGCTTGATGACCAGCACGCGGATGTCGCGCGACATGGCCACGACCATCTTGCGCACGGTCTCGGCCTGGGCGGCGTCGCCGAACTTCACCTTGTCCAGCTTGGTCACGCCGTCCACCAGCAGCCCGACGCTGTCGCCGAAGTCGCGGCGCAGCTCCTCCAGGCTGTAGGCGGTGTCCTCGACGGTGTCGTGCAGCAGCGCGGCGCACAGGGTCTCGTCGTCGGTGCCCAGCTCGGCCAGGATGGTCGCGACCGCGAGCGGGTGGGTGATGTAGGGGTCGCCGCTCTTGCGCTTCTGGTCGCGGTGGTGGTGGGCGGCGACCTCGTAGGCGCGTTCGATGAGCCGCAGGTCGGCCTTCGGGTGCGTCGCCTTCACGGTGCGGAACAGAGGTTCGAGCACCGGGTTCATGGCCCCTCCCCCAAACCGCGAGAGCCTGCCGCGCCGCGGCGGTGCCGCGGGGCGCTCCTGCCCGGCCTCCGGCGCACCGCCACCGGGACCGCCTGGCGGGGCGGCGGGCCCGGGGGCCGCACCGCCTGCGGTCGACTCTGGCACCACCACGTCACGGGGCACGCAGACTCCTCACGTTCGAGTCTAGATCCCTCAGTGTATCCACGCGGTTCACCGAGGTGGCGTCCCCGGGGGATCAGACGATCACAAGAGATCGCAGGTCGAGACCGGCGAGCTGGTCGCGGCCGGCCAGGAAGGCGAGTTCCATCAGCACGGCCGCGCCGACGACCTCGGCTCCGGCCTCGCGGACCAGGTCCACGGTCGCCCGCGCGGTCCCGCCGGTGGCGAGTACGTCATCGACGATGAGAACCCGTTCACCGGGCTCGAAGGCGTCTCGATGCACTTCCACGATTGCGGAGCCGTACTCCAGATCGTAGGACCTCTGCAGGGTTTCGGCGGGCAGTTTGCCCTTTTTCCGTACCGGCACGAAGCCCGCGCCCGCCCGGTAGGCCACCGGCGCGGCCAGGATGAAGCCGCGCGCCTCGATGCCGACGACCTTGTCGATCCCCTCGCACAGCCCGGCCAGCTCGTCCACGACCGCGCCGAAGGCCGTGTGGTCGGCGAGCAACGGGGTGATGTCCTTGAACACCACACCCGGCCGCGGGTAGTCGGGGACGTCGCGGATCCGTCGCAGGATCAGCTCGCTCAGCTCGCTCATTATCGGCCCGTCGTCGCAGGGGAGATCGGAAAAGCGGGGGTGCCGGGGGCGGTGGAACGGCCTGGACAGCCGTACGCGCCCCCGCCCGGCCCTGCCGTGGCGGAGGCGCGCATCCGGATGCTACTTCTTGCGCCGCTTGGTGGTCGTCGCGGCGTTGGCGCTGACCGGCTCGCGCTTGTCGGCGGGCGCGTCGCGCGGCTCCTTGGACTGCCCGCCGCGAGCGCCCAGCCGCTTGGCGAGCTGCTGATACTTCGGCTCCCGCTCCTTCATCGTGACCAGCATCGGCGTGGCCACGCACAGCGAGGAGTAGGTGCCGACGAGCATGCCCACGAACAGCGCCAGCGACAGGTCCTTCAGCGTGCCCGCGCCGAGCAGCGTGGTGCCGATGAACAGGATCGCCGCGACCGGCAGGATCGCCACCAGCGTGGTGTTGAGCGACCGGATCAGCGTGTGGTTCAGCGCGTCGTTGGCGGCCTGCGCATAGGTCACCTTGGAGCCCAGGCCGAGCTTGGCGGTGACCTCCTTGATCATGTCGAAGACCACGACGGCGTCGTACAGCGAGTAACCGAGGATGGTGAGGAAGCCCAGCACGGTCGCCGGGGTCACCTCGAAGCCCGTCCAGGCGTAGACACCGGCCGTGATTATCAGGTCGTGGAGGAGGGCGACGATCGCCGCCAGCGCCATCTTCCACTCGAAGGCCATGGTCAGATAGAGGATGATCGCCAGCATGAACACCGCCAGGCCGATCATCGCCTTCTCCGAGACCTGGCCGCCCCAGGTCGCGCCGATCAGGTCGACGTTGACCTCGTTCTGGGCCAGGTCGTACTCCTCGGCGATGGCCTTCTGGAGCTGGGTGACCTTGCCCTCGGACAGCGGCTCGGTCGTGACCCGCCAGTAGTCGCCCGCGGTCTGCGGGATGACCTGGTGCACATCCTCTTCGAGGAAGGTGCCGCGGACCTCCTCGATGCCCGCCTTCGGCGCCTGGAAGGAGAACACCGACCCTCCGGTGAACTCCACCCCGAGGTTGAGCCCGCCCTTGACGACCAGGCCGGCGATCGACAGCAGCAGGAGCAGGGCCGACAGGCTGTACCAGAGCTTCTGCTTGCCGACGAAGTCGACGTTGACCTCGCCCCGGTAGAGGCGTCGGGCGAGCCCGGAACCGAAACCAGCCATGTCAGGCCTCCCGCGGGGCGGTCGTGCGGACGGGGTCGGCGCTCATGCGCTCGGCGTCCAGGCCGGAGAGCTTGTGGCCCTTGGCGAAGAACTTCAGCCTGGCCAGCAGCGCCACGAACGGCTTGGTGAACATGAACACCACGACGATGTCGATCAGGGTGGTCAGGCCCATCGCGAAGGCGAAGCCGGCCACACCGCCCACCGCCAGGAAGTAGAGCACCACCGCGGCGATGAACATGACCGCGTCGGCGATCAGGATCGTACGGCGGGCGCGCACCCACGCCACCTCCACGGCCGCGCGGAGCGACCGCCTGCCCTCCTTCATCTCGTCTCGGATGCGCTCGAAGTAGACGATGAAGGAGTCTGCGGTGATACCGATGGAGACGACCAGGCCGATGATGTGCGGCAGCGACAGGCGGAAACCGGCGCCCGCGCCGAGCACCACCACCGACTGGTACGTCAAGATGGTGGCCACCGTGAGGCTCAGCACCGACACGACGCCCAGCCCCCGGTAGTAGAGCAGCGAGTAGATCACGACCAGGGCCAGGCCGATGCCGCCCGCGATGAGGCCGCCCCGAAGCTGGTCGGCGCCCAGAGTGGAGGAGATCTCGGAGATCGAGCTGCGCACGAACTTCAGCGGCAGGGCGCCGTACTTGAGCTGGTTGGCCAGCTCGTTGGCGGATTCCTGGTTGAAGGTGCCGGAGATCTGGGCCCGGCCGCCGGTGATCGGCTCCTGGATGACCGGCGCGGAGATCACCACGCCGTCGAGGACCATCGCGACCTGGTTGCGCGGCGCCTGGGAGTTGAAGGCGGTCGTGGTGACCTGGCCCCACTCCTGCGCGCCCTTGCTCTTGAAGCTGAGCTGGACCAGCCACTCGCCGGTGTCCTGGGCCACGCCGGAGTCGGCGCTGGAGATCTCGGTGCCGACCACCGCGGCCTTGTCCAGGATGTAGCGGGCCGCGCCGTCGGCGTCGCAGACCGCGATCTGCTTGGCCGGGTCGTCCTGTGCGCCCTGGCCGCGGTTGGCCTTCGTGCAGTCGAGGTTCTTGAACTGCTCCAGGACCGCGGGGTCTATGCCGTTCGGGTCGATGCCGGCCAGCGGGTCGTCACTGGGGGGCGCGGTGGGCGGCACGGACGGCTCGGGCGTGCCCTTGCCCTTGTCGCCGGGCTTGTCACCGGCTTTGTCGCCCGATTTGTCGTCGCCCGCTTTGTCGCCGGATTTTTCCTCACCGTCCTTGTCGCCCCTGTCGCCCTTTCCCGGCTCCTTGCCGGTGCCGGTGGGCGTGGGGGCCGGGGACGGGTTGGTCAGCGTGCTGAAGGCGCGCTTGCCGACCGTGACCCCGCCCTGGGCCGCGGGCGTGCTCCCGGGGCCGGGCGTGCCCGCGCTCTGCGAGGGCGTGGCCGCCGGGGTGGCGGTGGGCGGAGTGGAGGCGTCGCCGGGCGACGCGCTCGGTGTCGGCGCGGCCGTGGGCATCGGCGGGGCCGCCGCGGCGACCCCGAGCACCTGGCGGAAACGCAGCTCCGCGGTGGTGCCGACCAGCTTCACGACGTCTTCCTGGCCTACGCCGGGCACGGAGATCACGATGTTGTCACCGGATTTGGTGACCTCGGCGTCGGAGATCCCTGTGCCGTTGACGCGGTCACGGATGATGTTGACCGCGAGATCGAGGCTCTCTTGTGAAGGCGCCTTGTTGTTCGACGTCACCGGGGACAGCGTCACGATGGTGCCGCCGGCCAGGTCGAGGCCGAAGAGGGGGGCGAACGCCCGCTGCAGGAACATGGTCCCGCCCAGGGCGAGGATGAGGGCCACGAGCAGCAGGAGCATGCGCCCCGGCCTGCTGTGGCTGCTGGTCGGTCGTCGGGCCACTGGTCGCCTGTTTCCTTCGGGTAAAGGGTTTCTCGTAGCCTAGTCAGGGCCTGCCGGTACTGGAGCCCTTCTCGTCGCCGTTCACGGGCTCCACGTCGTCGGCCGCCCTCTCCCGGCCGTCTTCGTCCTCCCCGTCAACGTCCTTCTCGTCGTGCTCCTCGGTCACCGGGGTGATCACGCGGCCGATCGCGGCCTTCACGAACCGGCCCTCGACGCCGGGGGCGATCTCCAGGATCACGTCCTCGTCGTCGATCGCGACCACCGTGGCGAACATGCCCGCCGTGGTCATCACGCGCGACCCGGGCGCCAAGGAGTTCTGCATGCGGAGCTGCTCTTGCTGGCGCTTGCGCTGCGGCCTGATCAGCAGGAAGTAGAAGACCACCACCAGCAGGATCAGCGGTATGAAAGAAGTCAGGTTGCTGCCGCCCACGATGGGCCACCTTCCCTGTGAATGAGACCGGCGCACGGCCGGCCGTGTCGTGCGATGTGTGCGGCCTCGCCGCTCAGCACGTCAGCCTACACAGCCGGACAAGCCAGGGAGTGTAGGCGAGCGTTGAGAGGCCCGGCAACGAACCCACGAGGCGGCGCGCGGGAAAGTTCCCACTTCGAGATCGTTGTCACCGATCTGTGATCAGAACAAAGCGCACGCCATGCCCTATTGCGCGTTATGGTCCTGCGCGTTCGCCGGCGGTCAGGGGGCGGCGGGCGGTGTGGAGGCCGTCGCGCCGAAGGCGTCGGGCGGCGGGGTGAGGCCCAGGTGGATCCAGGCCGCCGCGGTGGCCACCCGGCCGCGCGGGGTGCGGGCCAGCAGCCCCTGGCGCACCAGGAACGGCTCGGCCACGACCTCGACCGTCTCCGGCTCCTCCCCCACGGCCACGGCCAGCGTGGAAAGGCCCACCGGGCCGCCGCCGAACTTGCGCAGCAGCGCACCGAGGACCGCGCGGTCCAGGCGGTCCAGGCCCTCGCCGTCGACCTCGTACAGGTTGAGCGCGGCGGCGGCGATGTCGGCGGAGACCACTCCGTCGGCGCGGACCTCCGCGAAGTCACGGACCCTGCGCAGCAGGCGGTTGGCGATGCGGGGGGTGCCCCGGGAGCGGCGGGCGATCTCGCGCGCGGCGTCTTCCGGCAGTGCCACGCCGAGCAGCCGGGCCGAGCGGAACAGGACCAGCTCCAGCTCCGCCGCGTCGTAGAAGTCCATGTGCGCGACGAAGCCGAACCTGTCGCGCAGCGGCGCGGGCAGCAGCCCGGCCCTGGTGGTGGCCCCGACCATGGTGAAGGGGGCGATTTCGAGCGGGATCGCGGTCGCGCCCGGCCCCTTGCCGACCACGATGTCGACCCGGAAGTCCTCCATCGCGAGGTAGAGCATCTCCTCGGCGGGCCTGGCCATGCGGTGGATCTCGTCGATGAACAGCACCTCGCCCTCGGCGAGCGTGGACAGGATCGCCGCGAGGTCGCCCGCGCGCTCCAGCGCCGGGCCGGAGGTGAGCCGCAGCGGCGCGGCCAGCTCGGCGGCGATGATCATGGCCAGGCTGGTCTTGCCGAGCCCGGGGGCGCCGCTCATCAGCACGTGGTCGGGGGCCTTGCCGCGCCGTCGCGCGCTCTCCAGGACCAGGGAGAGCTGCTCGCACACGCGTGTCTGGCCGATGAACTCGCCCAGCCGCCGGGGACGCAGGGCCGCCTCGACGACGTGTTCGTCGATGTCGGCGTCGGGTGAGACCAGCTCGCGGTCCAGGCCGGGGGGATCGGGGAACTCGGGGAACTCGGGGAACTCGGGAACCTCGGAAGACACCGCCCCAACCTAACGAACGCTCAGCGCGCGTAGCGCGGCCTTCAGCAGCGCGGCGACCTGTGGCACCCGTCCGGCGGCCAGCTCGGCGTCGGCCTGCGGGGCCACGGTGGCGACCGCCTCGTCGGCGTCGCGCGTGGAGTAGCCCAGCCCGACCAGGCCGGTGTGCACCTGCTCGCGCCACGGGGGCGCGAGTCCGGGCACCCCGGGCACGGCGTCGGGCGCGGCGCCCGGCATGAGCTTGTCCTTCAGCTCCAGGATGACCCGCTGGGCGACCTTGGGGCCGATGCCGGGGACCATGGTGAGCGCCTTGACGTCGCCACTCGCGACGGCCAGCCGCAACTGCCCCGGAGCGTGGACGGCCAGCATGGCCAGGGCCAGCTTCGGCCCGACCCCGGCGACCTTCTGGACCGCCTCGAACACGTCGCGCTCCTCGGTGTCGGCGAACCCGAAAAGCGTGAGCGACTCTTCGCGCACCACCAGGGACGTGGCCAGACGGGCGGGCTCGCCCAGCCGCAGCGCGGCCAGCGTGCCCGGCGTGCAGTGCACCAGCACGCCGACGCCGCCCACCTCGACCACGGCCGTGCCCGGCCCGATCGCGGACGTGCGCCCGGACACCGAAGCGATCATCGGCCTGCTCCCTTCCCGGCCCGCGCCCTGGCCAGCGCCTCGGCCATGCGGTTCTGGGCGCCGGAGCGCCACACGTGGCAGATGGCCAGGGCCAGCGCGTCGGCGGCGTCGGCCGGCTTGGGCGTGGCGGACAGCCGCAACAGGCGGGTGACCATGGCCCCGATCTGCTTCTTGTCGGCCGTGCCGCTGCCGGTGATGGCGGCCTTGACCTCGCTCGGCGTGTGCAGGGCGACCGGCAGGCCGCGCCGCGCGGCGCAGACGATCGCCACCGCGGACGCCTGGGCGGTGCCCATCACGGTGCGGGTGTTGTGCTGGGCGAACACCCGCTCCACGGCGACGGAGTCGGGTTTGACCTCGTCGAGCCAGTGCTCGATCCCGGCCTCGATGGCGACCAGCCGGGAGCCGATGTCGTCGTCGGCGGGAGTGCGGACGACTCCGACGGCCACCAGCGACAGAGGTGCCCCCGGACGCCCTTCGACCACGCCGACCCCACATCGGGTCAGCCCGGGATCGATGCCGAGCACCCGCAGGCCGGGCACGCGCACGGGCACCCCTCCCCTATGGCCGAACACCAGTTCGGGGCGACTCTATCGCGTCCCGGCCCCGGCGCGCATCCGTGACACCCCGCGTTGGCACGGTCCGCTCAGAAGTAGTCCACCATGTACGCCGCGCCGGCGAAGGCCGATTCCAGTGCCTCGTCCGCGCTGGGGTCGCCGCCCGTCATCAGGCCCGAACGCCGCAGCACCACCGCCGGCACCCCCGCGAACAGGGCCGACAGGGCCCCGATCGAAAGGCGCGGCCCCTCCCCCGAGGCCGCCCGGGTCAAGGCGCCCTCGCCGCCTTCGACGCGAAGCCGCCAGGTGCCGGAGTTGGCGGGGCGCTGGGGGTCGTCCACGGTGAGGAGGGTGTCGAGCGCGACGCTCGCGGGGAACCCGCGCCCGGCCACGGCGGCCGGCGCGTCGATCAGCCGCAGCATCCAGCGGATGTGCCGCCAGTCCTCTCGCGACCGCTCGCGCAGCATCCACAGCACCGGGTCGTCCGGCGCGATGCACGCGCGGACGGACTTGGCGACGGAGGAGGCGGTGCCCACCAGGGACCACAGCGCCCGTGCGGTGGCCTCCGAGCCCGCGACGAGGTTGTCCACGTCGATGTCGTCACCGGCCCAGCGGTAGATCACGAAGCCGTCTTCAGCGCCGTAGATGAGGTCGTCCTCCTCGCCCAGCCAGTGGCGCCAGACCTGCTCGTTCCAGCAGACGGGGCCGCTCGCCCGGCCCGCCGCGTAGGCGCGGTCCAAGATGGCCATCACCTCGGGGGCGTCGTCGGGGCCGAGCCTGCGCAGCTTGACCGGCTCGCGGGGCGCGCCGAGCGTGCGCAGCGCCTCCGACTGCAAGGTCGCGACGTAGTGGCCACCGGCGTGCTCGTAGCCGGCGGCCCGGTAGACCGGGGTGGTGGCGGGGAAGAGCACGGAGGTCGAGTGACCCAGTTCGGCGCAGCGCTCGATCACGGCGCGCATGAGCATGCCGCCGACACCGCGGCCACGCTCTTCGGGCATGACGGCCACGCCGCCCACGCCGCCCATCGAGACGGGGCGGCCGTGCCACCACTGCCGGAAGTCGCCGATCCGGGCGGAGGCGACCAGCCTCGGCCCGTCGAACACACCGAGGCAGCGGCCCTGCGGGATCTGCGCGAGCATGCCCTCCCGCCAGGACTCCACGTCGCCCTGCGGCACCGGGCCGAACGAGCGCTTGCGGTTGTCGAGCACGGCGTCCAGGTCGTCTGCCGTAAGGTCACGAATGTCCATAAGGACCAAAACTACGCATTATTCCCGGGCGCGCGCGAACCCATTTAGTCCAGCTTGGCCATGATCTCGTCGGAGACGTCGAAGTTGGCCCAGACGTTCTGCACGTCGTCGCTGTCCTCCAGGGCCTCCATCAGGCGGAACACCTTCCGCGCGCCGTCCTCGTCCAGGGCGATGCTCACCGAGGGCAGGAAGGACTGCTCGGCGGACTCGTAGTCGATGCCCGCGGCCTGCAGCGCCTTGCGGACCTCCACCAGGTCACCGGCCTCCGAGACCACCTCGAAGGACTCGCCGAGGTCGTTGACCTCCTCGGCGCCCGCGTCGAGCACGGCCGTGAGCACGTCGTCCTCGGACAGGTCGCCGGCCTTGGGCACGATCACGACGCCCTTGCGGTTGAACATGTAGGAGACCGAGCCCGGGTCGGCCATCGAGCCGCCGTTGCGGGTCACCGCCACCCTGACCTCGGAGGCCGCGCGGTTGCGGTTGTCGGTGAGGCACTCCACCAGCACGGCGACGCCGCCGGGGGCGTAGCCCTCGTACATGATGGTCTGCCAGTCGGCGCCGCCGGCCTCAAGCCCGCCGCCGCGTTTCCTGGCGCGCTCGATGTTGTCCAGCGGAACCGAGTTCTTCCTGGCCTTCTGGATGGCGTCGAAGAGCGTGGGGTTGCCGTCCGGGTCGGGGCCGCCCGTCCTCGCCGCGACCTCGATGTTCTTGATGAGCTTGGCGAACAGCTTGCCCCGCTTGGCATCCAGCGCGGCCTTCTTGTGCTTGGTCGTCGCCCATTTGGAGTGGCCGGACATCGCCTAGCGCTCCCTAGTGTCTCTACGAACCATCTCGACAAAGTACGCGTGCACGCGGCCGTCACCGGTCAGCTCGGGATGGAAGGACGTCGCGAGCAGCGGGCCCTGGCGGACCGCGACGATCCTATCCCCCGCGTGCGTACGGCCCAGCACTTCGACCCGATCACCCACCGACTCCACCCACGGCGCCCGGATGAACACCGCGCGCAGGTCTCCCCGCCCGGCGAACTCGATGTCGGACTCGAAGGAGTCGACCTGACGCCCGAAGGCGTTGCGGCGCACCACCATATCGATACCGCCGATGGTCTGCTGCCCGGTCACGCCGCCCTCGATGCGGTCGGCCAGCATGATCATGCCGGCGCAGGATCCGTAGGCGGGCATCCCCTCCTTGATCCGCAGGCGCAGCGGGTCAAGGATCTCGAAGGTCTCGGCGAGCTTCCACATGGTCGTGGACTCCCCGCCGGGGATGACCAGTGCGCCGACCTCGTCCAGCTCGGCGGGACGCCGTACCGCACGGGCGTCGGCGCCGGCCTCGCGCAAGGCTTTCAGGTGCTCGCGGACGTCTCCCTGTAGTGCGAGCACACCGATGACGGGCGCATTGGTCACAGGACTTCCTTCGGGTCGCAGGACGGCATCTCGACTGAACGCCTGGATGGTTATCAATCTTCCCAGATCATGCCGGACCCGGCGCATCCCCTCCTGCGCGACCCGTGTGAGCCGACAAAGGAGCCGACAAAAGAAAAGGGGGGCGGTGGCTCAGGCCACCGCCCCCCCTTTTACGAGGTCAGGGTCGCTTGGTCTCCCGGTCGATGGTCTCCTGGACGGGGTCCCCGCCGTCGCGCCTGGCCGCCGGGTCCACCGGCCGCAGGTACGTCAGGCGCGGGCCGGGCACCCGGTCCTCGATGACGAAGCTCGCCTTGGTGTGCGCGGGCGCGTCCGGGACGCTCACCGCGGGCAGCACCTGGAAGTCGGCGCTGATCTCCGACTTGGTGATCTTCGTGGTCACGTATCCGCGCTGGTTGTTGAAGAAGCGCAGATGCGGGTTGATCTTGAGGAACGGGTGGGTGGCCGGGTCGGAGTCGGCCCCGTCGCCGCCGGAGGTGATGGAGGAGGCGACCAGTTCCGAGCCCACGGTCGCCGAGGTGGGGTCGTCGTAGTCGAGCTTGAGGTCGCTCGCCCAGTGCGCGTGCACGTCGCCGGTGAGCACCACCGGGTTTCGCACCTTGGCGTCGATCCAGCCCCGGGTGATCCGCTCGCGGGAGGCCACGTAGCCGTCCCAGGCGTCCTGGCTGGTCACCTTGAGCGGGCCGGCGTTGTTGTCGCGCTGGGCGAAGAACACCTGCTGGCCGAGGATGTCCCAGTGCGCCCGGGAGTGGTGGAAGCCGCGCAGCAGCCACTCCTCCTGCGCCGAGCCGGTGATGGAACGAGCCGGGTCCACCGCGTCGGGGCAGTTGCGGTAGCCGTCGCCGCACCCCTGGTCGTCACGGTACTGCCGGGTGTCCAGCATGTGGAACGTGGCGAGGCGGCCCCACCTGATGCGCCGGTAGAGCTGCATGTCGATGCCGCGCGGGACGGACGAGCGGCGCAGCGGCATGTTCTCGTAGTAGGCCCGGAAGGCGGCCTCGCGCCGGGCGCGGAAGTTCGGCTGCGGGATGTCGGGCCGCTCGGGCACCTCATCGGCCCAGTTGTTGTCCAGCTCGTGGTCGTCCCAGACCACCGCCCAGGTGGTGATGGCGTGCGCGGCGCGCAGGTCGGGGTCGGTCTTGTACTGGGCGTGCCGCTGGCGGTAGCCGGCCAGCGTCTCGGTCTCCGGCCCCTCGTGGTGACGGACGTTGCCGCCGGGGATGGTGTAGGTGTCGCGCTTGTACTCGTACTGGTAGTCGCCCAGGTGCAGGATCAGGTCGGGGGCCTCTTCGGCGAGGCGGCGGTAGGCGGTGAAGTAGCCGTGTTCGTACTGCGAGCACGACACGAACGCCATGGCGAGCGCGCCGCCGTAGGACAGCGGGTGGGGCGCGGTACGGGCCCGGCCCACCGGGGAGACGTACCGGCCGGCCTTGAAGCGGTACCAGTACTCCCGGTCGGAGAGCATGTCGTCCAGTTCGACGTGGACGCTGTGCCCCCATTCCGGCGTCGCGACCGAGGTGCCGCGCCGCACGATCCTGCGGAACCGCTCGTCGGTGGCGACCTGCCACTGCACCGGCACCGGCCGGGCGGGCATCCCGCCCATGCCGTCCTCGGCCATGGGCTGCACCGCGAGCCTGGTCCAGATCACGAAACCGTCGTGGGCCGGGTCGCCTGAGGCCACGCCGAGGGTGAAGGGGTCGGAGCGCAGCTCGCCGGGAGACGGCACGGCCGGCTCGGGCGCGGGCTCGGCGGAGGCGGCCTCGGAGGCGCCGGCGACGGCTCCCGCGGCGAGGGAGGTCACCAGAAAGGACCGCCTGGTGAACGGGGACATGGGGGGACCTCCAAGACGATCGGGAGGAGCGATCAAGCTCAGGGACGTCCGCAGCTTGACGAAACCCGATGTCTTGAAGGTGCAATTACGGTGGCTATTGACCCAACTTGACCCGACGGTAACCGTTCGGGCAGACGACGCGCGAAGCCTCCGGCGGACCGACCGCGGTCCGCCGGTCAGGGCTCGCGATCACCAGCCGCGCTCGGCCAGGCGGTGCGGCTGCGGGATCTCGTCGACGTTGATGCCCACCATCGGCTCGCCCAGCCCGCGCGAGACCTTGGCGATGACGTCGGGGTCGTCGTAGAAGGTGGTGGCCTTGACGATGGCCGCCGCGCGCTTGGCCGGGTCGCCGGACTTGAAGATGCCCGACCCGACGAACACGCCCTCGGCGCCGAGCTGCATCATCATCGCCGCGTCCGCCGGGGTGGCGATGCCGCCCGCGGTGAACAGCACCACCGGCAGCTTGCCCAGCTTGGCGACCTCGGCGACCAGCTCGTAGGGCGCCTGAAGCTCCTTGGCCGCGACGTACAGCTCGTCTTCGGGCAGGTTGGTCAGCCGCTTGAGCTCGGCCCTGATCTGCCGCATGTGCGTGGTGGCGTTGGAGACGTCGCCGGTGCCGGCCTCGCCCTTGGAGCGGATCATCGCCGCGCCCTCGGTGATCCGGCGCAGCGCCTCGCCCAGGTTGGTCGCGCCGCACACGAACGGCACGGTGAACTTCCACTTGTCGATGTGGTTGGCGTAGTCGGCCGGGGTCAGCACCTCCGACTCGTCCACGTAGTCCACACCGAGCGCCTGCAACACCTGCGCTTCGACGAAGTGGCCGATGCGGGCCTTGGCCATGACCGGGATGGAGACCGTGGAGATGATGCCCTCGATCATGTCGGGGTCGCTCATCCGGGACACGCCGCCCTGGGCCCTGATGTCGGCGGGAACCCGCTCGAGGGCCATGACGGCGACCGCCCCGGCGTCCTCGGCGATCTTGGCCTGCTCGGGGGTCACCACGTCCATGATGACGCCGCCCTTGAGCATCTCGGCCATGCCGCGCTTGACCCTGGCGGTGCCGGTGGCGGGGGATTCGGTTACTTCAGGAGTGCTGCTCGACACGGGTGCATACCTCACAAGGCGGGCGTATCTATCCACTCAAGGATAGGTCCTGACCCCAAAGCACCGAACTCAAGGTGGCACGCCAATTCGGAGCAGGGCACCTGACCTCGCTGGACACCGCGTCAGGGTTGCACCGGCTTGGGCGCGGCGATGACCACCCAGACCTGGCCCCTGGCGAACGGCAGCGGCTCTCCCGCCTCGGTGGTGAATGCCGTGCCCTCCTCCTCCGACTCACGCTCCCACCTGGCCTTGTACGCCTTGCCGTCGCGCAGCACCACGGCCTTGCCCTTGCCGGTCGTGTGGATCAGCGGCGTGTAGCTGCCGGTGAAGTCGTGAAACTGGGAGCGGGTGGTCTTGGCGTACTGGACGACGATCGTCGGCGCGCCGAGCTGGCGGCCCTCCGCGCCCATGTCCTTCTCGCCGTCCTGCCAGACCAGCCACCGCTTCTGCGTCGGCGACCACTTGAACTCGAAGTTCGCGGCCGGATAGCGCACCCGGAAGGTCTTCCGGTCGGCGCCGCCCTGCGGAGCCTCGTCGGCGAAGGTGAAGCCGACGTCCTTGGCCTTGGTCGCCTTGGGGGCCTGGGCGAGCAGCTTGCGCGGGCTGGCCACCAGGTTGTACGGCGCGGACCGCCCCGGCTCCCGGGTGTAGGCCGACCCGGCCGCGCTGTCGGACACGTCGAACAGCGACGCCTGCTGGACGTAGGGCACCATCTTGCTCTGGACGCCGGAGTAGGCCAGCGCCGGCTTGCCGAACTGCGGCAGGATGTGCAGGTCGGAGATCCTCGCCGAGCGGACCGGGCCGACCTTCGACGGCAGCTTGGAGGAGAAGACCGCCATCAGCCGGGTCAGGCCGCCCTCGACCTGCTCGACGTAGACGATGTCCGCGCTGCTCACCCCGATCTGCGGCTTGCCCGCGGCGGTGTTCTCGATCTTCACGGCCAGCACCGGCTTGCGCTGGGGGGACGGCCGGCCGGTGAAGGGGTGCTCGGGCTGGGGGGTCGGTGTGGGCGTGGCCGAGGGGGGCGCGGCGCTCTGCTGACCGGCCGGCGATCCGCCACCGCCGCCCGAGGAGCAGGCCACGCTCGGAACCAGAACGGCCACTCCGGCCAGCGCGACCGTCATCACCCGATATGCCCGCACGAGTCATCCCCTTCGGTTTTGCCGTGAATCGGGAAGAGCTTACCGATGCGACCTGCGAAGAAGCTCAAAAACGGGTAACGAAGGTCAACAAACCCCCACTTCGCACCATACAGCTCGGATCACGACACCTCACTCGGCCGCCATCGACGCGGGCGGGGTGTCGTCGATCTCGAAGAAGCTCGGGTACTCGGTACGGCCGGCCAGCCGCAGCGTGCGGGCCAGCCAGCGGCGCTGGGCGGTACGGGTGACCCCGACCGCGTTGTTGTAGAACCGGCGGGCGTAGACCACCTTGGCCACGGCCTCGTCCAGTTCCTCCAGCAGCCCGGCCCCGCCGGGGGCCTCGGCCAGCTTCTCCCGGAAGCGCTCCTGCTCCACCGCCGCCCGCAGGGTGCCGGACAGGTCGCTCTCGGCGTGCTCGCGTTCGTCGGGACCCGCGGTACGGGCCTCGTGGGCGGCCGAGGCGAGGACCAGCGACGTGGCCGGGTCCAAGATCCGCGAGGCGGCCAGTTCCAGGCACACGGCGGCGCGCCGCACCAGGGCCGCGTCCAGCGCCTCCCTGGCCAGTTCCAGGCGGATGTGCAGGCGGTCCAGCCGACCGGCCCGCCAGGAGATGTAGACGGCGGTGAGCACCAGCACCACGCCCACCACCAAGATGACCACCGTGGACGTCATGGGGCGTCCGACCTGTCCTCGACGACCCCTGCCTGGTGCTGGGTCACCGTCTCGTACACCCGCACCACGTCACGCGCCACCGTGGACCAGTCGTACTTGCGCACCGCGCGCCGTGCCTCCTCCGCCAGCCGGGACCTGCGCCCGGGGTCGTCGAGCAGCCGCCCGGCCTCCCGCGCCAGCGACCCGGCGTCGCCGTTGCGGAACAGCGCGCCCGCCTCCCCGTCGCCCAGCACCCGGCGAAACGCCGGGATGTCGCTGGCCAGCACGGTGGCCCCGGCCGACATCGCCTCGGCGAGCACGATGCCGAAGCTCTCCCCGCCGGTGTTGGGGGCGCAGAAGACGTCCACCGAGTGGTAGGCGCGGACCTTCTCCTCCTCGCTCACCATGCCGAGCAGCGTGACCCGGTCGCGGAACTCGGCGGGCACCCGCTCGTAGACGTCGCCGGCGTCGCCGGGACCCGCGATCAGCAGCCGCGTCCGCGGGCGCTCGGCGGCCAGCGCGGCGAACGCGTCCAGCAGGATCGGCAGGCCCTTGCGCGGCTCGTCCATCCGGCCGAGGAAGCCCAGCGTGTGGCCGTCCGGGCCCCAGCCGTCCAGTGGCTCGCCCTCGGCGTAGCGGCCCACGGTCACGCCGTTGGGGATCAGCACGGTGTCCCCGCCGAACTGCTCCACCAGGCTCTTCCTGGCCGCGTCGGAGACCGCGATCCGGCCGCTGATCTTCTCCAGCGCGCTGCGCAGCATCGGCTCGGCGACCGCGATGGCCCGCGAGCGCACCCAGGAGGCGTGGAACGTCGCCACGATCGGCCCCCTGGCCGCCCAGCAGGCCAGTACGCCCAGGCTGGGCACCAGCGGCTCGTGGATGTGCAGCACGTCGAAGCGCCCCTCGCGGATCCAGCGCCGCACCCGGGCCGCCGACAGGAAGCCGAACGCCATCCGCGCCACCGAGCCGTTGTAGGGCACGGGCACCGCCCGCCCCGCGGGCACCACGTACCCGGGGACGGCCGCGTCATCGGAGGCCGGGGCGATCACCGAGACGTGGTGCCCGTCGGCGATCAGCGCCTCGGCCAGGTCGCGGACGTGCGCCATCACTCCGCCGGGCACGTCCCAGGCGTAGGGACAGACCAGGCCGACCCTCATGGACCACACCCGTCACCCATGCCGCGGCTCCAGGTCGGAAAGCCACATCCGCTGCAACATATGCCAGTCCTGGGGATGCTCGGCGATGCCCTTCTCGAAGACGTCCACCAGGCTCTGCGCCACCGCGGCGACCTTCTCCTGCCGGGTGCCCTCCTGCGGGACGGGGACCTCCGGGTGGATGTGGATCCCCCAGTCGTCGCCCTCGAACCACAAGATCACCGGCAGCAGCGCGCAGCGGGTCTGCACCGCGAGCAGCGGCGGCCCGGCGGGCACCCGGCTGGCCTCGCCGTAGAACCGCACCTCCACGCCCTTGGCGGTGAGGTCGCGTTCGGCGGGCAGGCACACCACGCCGCCCCGCCGTACCCGCTGGGCCAGCGTGGCGTAGCTGTGCCCGTCGCCGCCGGTCAGCGGCAGCACCTCCATGCCGAGGCCCTCGCGGAACCGCGTGTAGCGCAGGTACAGCGACTCGGGACGCAGCCGCTCGGCCACCGTCGTGAACGGGTGGCCCACCGCGGCCAGCCACGCGCCCGCCTGGTCCCAGTTGCCCATGTGCGGCAGCGCGAGCACCGCGCCGCGCCCGGCCTCCGCCGCGGCCTGTACGTGTTCCAGGCCGATGACGTGGCTGCGCGCGACCACCTCGTCCGGGGACATCGCGGGCAACCGGAAGATCTCGTGGAAGTAACGCAGGTAGGACCGCATCCCCGCCCTGCTCAGCTCACGCATCTGGGGGCTGCCCGGGGCCATCCCGGTGACCCTGGCCAGATTGGCCTCAAGGCGCAGCACGCCCTTGCCGCGGCGGCGCCACACCTGGTCGGCCACCATGCGGAAGGCGGCCGACGTCAGCCGCTCGGGCAGCCTGGGCAGCAGGGTCCAGCCCGCCGCGAAGCCGGCCGCCACCAGGCGCTCGGTCAGGCTCGCCTTGTCGCGCTCAGCGCTCATCGCTCTCCCGGTCTGCCGCGGAACCGGCGGGCACGCCGTCCGCTGTGGTCTGGCGGTGGACATGCAGCACGCGCTGGACCACGGTCACCGCACTGCCCAGCGCGAGCAGCCACAGGCCCACGCCCAGAATGTACGGCACGCCGAGGCCGGACAGCCCGGCGGCGACCAGTGCGATCAGCAGCCGCTCCGGCCGCTCGACCAGCCCGACGTCGCAGGACAGGCCGAGACCTTCGGCCCGCGCCTTGACGTAGGACACCATCGCGCCGGCGACGAGGCAGAACATCGCCACGCACGCGAGCACCATCTGGCCGCTGAGCACGCACCAGAAGGTCAGGCCCGCGAAGATCGACGCGTCGCCGACCCGGTCCAGCGTGGAGTCCAGGAAAGCGCCCCAGGTACTGCCCCCGGTGCCGCCCAGCCGGGCCAGCACGCCGTCGAGCAGGTCGGCGAGCACGAAGAAGGTGATCACCAGGGTGCCGGGGAAGAGCATCCCTTGCGGGAAGAAGAACAGGGCCGAGGCCGCCGTGCCGAGGGTGCCCAGGGCGGTCACCGTGTTCGGACTGACGCCACGGCGGGCCAGCGCCGTGCCCAGCGGGGTCAGGATCCGGGTGACTGCGGGGCGCAGAAGTTTGAGCATCGCGGTCCGATCGTAGGACACGTGGCGCCAAGACCGCCCTGGAACGCACGTGAGCCGAGCTTTACCCTCCCCCATCCGAGATCATCCGCGCGGCCCGCCGGTCCGGTCATATGGACGTGGGCTTCGTGGCGGGCCTGACTCAGAACGCGAAAGCGATCCAGGCTCAAAGGGCAAGCGGATATCGACGGCGCCGCTTCTCGCATGCTTCTCGCCATCGGAAAGCGAACGAGAAGAGAGAAGAAAGCCCTTCGGTCGAAGATTGGGACGGTCCGGCCACGAAGTCCGGCTCGGTCTCCGTTCGCGGCTCGACCGTGACGTCGCCCGGAACGCCAATGAGACGTTAGTCCGGCGATGCCGGGTGCGCCCGATCGACGTTGAAGTCGAGCGGGCTTCCTGCATTTCCCGGGCCGCACGAATATCTCCCGAAAAATACGGCAAAAGGGTTGACCCTCATATGAATAAAGTGTCACTCTTTCCGCGTGGAACTCCTGCGCCCGAATCGAGCCGCGGCGACGCGCCGCCGGCTCTCCGGGGGCGGTGTTCGTCGAACCGCGCCGGGCGAGCCGAGGCGGTAGGGCCGAATACCCGCGTGTCACCTGAGCACTGCGGCACGCCGGGAAACGGCTGCACCGGCCGGTCCCGAAGCCGGATCATCCAGGTACGCCATTGGCCTTCCCATGCGGATTCGCCCATCCGCACGTCCGGCTCCTTCGTCGCATGAGTCGCCGTGGCTCTGCCGGGACCGCTGATCGGCCCGTGGGGCCCGTGCCGCGCTGTGGACCTTCGCCGGTCCGGCGGTCGGCGGCGGTGTCCTGACCTACCCGCCGTCCGCCGTCCACGACTCGCCCAGCCTGCCCACGCCAACGCATAGATCCCCCGAGAGGCCTCCGATGCCGAACACCTCAGTCGAGCATTTCCCCATCACGCCCCCCGCTCCGCCGCCGGCCCGGTCCGGCGGCGTCGAGACGGTCGAGGACCTCATCGGCGGGACCCCGCTGCTCCGCCTCAGGCTCGATGGCGTGCCGCCGGCCGCCACCGTGCTCGCCAAGCTGGAAGCGGCCAACCCTCTGTCCAGCGTCAAGGACCGCGCCGCGGCGTACATGCTGCGGGCGGCCGAGGAGTCCGGGGCGCTGGCGCCCGGCGCCACCGTGGTCGAGTCCACCTCGGGCAACACCGGCATCGCGCTGGCTTCGCTGGCAGCCGCCCGTGGCCATCCCTGCGTGATCGTGCTGCCGGACAACGCGTCGCGGGAGCGGGTGCTCACCCTGCGCATGCTGGGCGCCAGGGTCGAGCTGACCGATCACGCCCTGGGCTTCCTGGGGTGCGTGGAACGGGCGGAGGAACTGCACGCCGCCATCCCCGGCTCGTGGTACGCCCGCCAGCACGAGAACCCGGACAACGTACGGGCGCACTACGCGACCACCGGCCCGGAGATCTGGGCGGACACCGGTGGCACGGTGGACGTGCTGGTGTGCGGGGTCGGCACCGGTGGCACCCTCACCGGCACGGGCCGCTACCTGCGTGAGCGCAACCCGGACCTGCGGATCGTGGCGGTGGAGCCCGCGGGCTCGCCGCTGCTGTCCGGCGGCTCTCCTGGACCCCACCGGATCCCGGGCCTGAACGGCGGCTTCACCAGCCCCGTCACCGATATCAGCTGCATCGACGAGGTGATCACGGTGCCGGACGAGGCCGCGGCGCAGATGACCCGGGCCATCGCCGCCCGTACCGGGCTGCTGGTGGGCATCTCCTCGGGAGCCGCCGCGCACGGCTGCGCCGAACTCGCCCGCCGCCACGACCTGTCGGGCCGGACCGTCGTGACGATCTTCCCGGACAGCGGTGAGCGGTACCTGAGCTGGTGGCCGGTCTGATGGGCTACCGGGAACTGCACCGCACCGTCAAGCTGCGCCTGGGCGTGGGCTTCTGCCAGCGCTTCCTGGACATCATGCTGGTCCCGCTGATGGTCATCCACTTCTCCGGCCTGTACGGTGCGGCCCTGGCCGGCCTGATGACCCTGGGGACCGCGGTCGTCGCGATCGGCGGCACCCTGGCCGGCGGCCATCTGGCGGACGTCCACGGGCGCCGCCCGATACTCCTGCTCGGGGAACTCGGCGGCGTGCTCTGCTTCGCCGGGCTGGCTCTGGTGAACTCGCCGCTGGGCGGCGGCTCGGGCGTGCTCACGTACCTGCTGTACCTGGGCGCGGCCGGCTGCGCGGCGATCGCCCTCCCGGCCGGTGAGGCGATGATCGTGGACGTCTCCACCCCGGAGAACCGGACCACGGTCTACACGCTCAAGTACTGGTCGATCAACGTGGCCTTCATGCTCGGCTCGCTGACCGGCGGTTTCCTCTACACCGGCTTCTTCTTCCACCTGCTGCTGGCCGGGGCGCTGGTGAACCTGGGCATCTTCCTGGTGACCTTGCTCGCGATCGGCGAGACCTCACCCGGCGGCACCGCCAGTGGCCTGACCGCCATGCTGGCCGGCTACGTCTCGGTGGCCCGCGACCGGATCTTCCTGCGGCTGGTGCTGGCCGCGCTGCTGGTCCGGGCGATCGAGGTGCAGATCTCCACCTACATCGCGGTACGGCTGAGCAGCGACTTCACCCCGCAGCGGCTGCTGGACATCGGCCCGTGGCACCTCACCGTGGACGGCGTCAACACGCTGGGCATCCTGCGTGCCGTCAACACCTTCCTGGTCGTCTGCCTGGGCCTGTTCGCGGGCCGGCTGTTCGGGCGGCTGAGCGAGGAGCGGCGGCTGATGGCCGGCATCGTGGTGTTCACCGCCGGATACGCGGTGTGGGCGGTGAGCGGGGACGTCTGGGTGCTGATCGGGGCGGCCGTGGTGGTCACCGTCGGCGAGCTGATGAACGCGCCGGTCAAGCAGACCCTGCTGGCCAACCTGGTGCCCGCGTCCGATCGCACCAAGTACATGGCCGCGTACGGCCTGGCCATCCGGCTCGGCCTGGTGGTCGGTTCGGTGTGCGTGTCGCTCGGGTCGGTGCTGCCCTCCTGGGGGATGGCCGCGCTCTACGTGGTCTTCGGGGCCACCGCCATCCAGTTGTACCGATCGCTCTTCCGGGACCTGGGCGACCGCACGGCACTGCTGGAAGGAGCACGGTCCCGTGACTGACGACAACAGGCTGCTGATGGTGCAGCCGTACAGCCAGCTGGTGCAGAAGGCGGTCGCCGCCGGCTTCACCGTGTACTCCATCTGGGATCCCGCGCTGGAGACCCCCGAGTACCTGCGGGACGTGGCCGAGCACTCCGCCGAGCTGCTGCTGACCGACTTCTCCGACGTGGCGGAGCTGCGGCGGCTGGTCCGCGAGACGGCGGTCGCCCGCGACGTGGCCCATGTGCTGCACCTGGGCAAGGAGCAGACCATGCTGCCGGTCGCCGAGGAGGCGCACGCCCTCGGCCTCGCGCCCAACACCCCGGCGGCGATCCGCGCGCTCAACGACAAGGCCGCGACCCGCGAGCTGCTGGCCGGGCACGGCCTGTCGCCGGTGCGGTCCGTCCGGGCCGGCGCGCCCGGCGAGCTGGCCCCGTTGCTGACCGGCTTCGACCTGCCGGTGATCGTCAAGCCCTGCGGCCTCCAGGGCAGCGCCGGGGTACGGCTGGTGCACGCCGCCGGCGAGCTGGCCGACTGGACCGCTGAACTGGCCGCCCTCGGCTACCACGGCCCGGTGCTGGCCGAGGAGTACCTGCGCGGCCCGGAGTTCAGCGTGGAGACGCTGTCCGCGGGCGGGCGTCACCAGGTGATCGGCATCACCGCCAAGGAGACGATGCCGCCGCCGCTGTTCGTGGAGACCGGGCACGTGTTCCCGGCGCCGCTGCCGGAGGCGGACGCGGCGGCCATCGCCGGCCTGGTGACCGCCTTCCTGGACGCGGCCGGACTCACCTTCGGCCCCGCGCACACCGAGGTCATCCTCACCGGCGACGGCCCCCGGATCGTCGAGTCGCAGGCCCGGCTGGGCGGCGACCGCATCCCATCGCTGATCAGGATCGCCACCGGGTTCGACATCGAGGCGGCCGTCTTCGAGGCGCTCGCCGGGCGGCCGGCCCTGCCCGGACCGGCGCGCGCGACGGGCTGCGTGTCCTTCTTCCAGTTGCCGCCCGGCCCGATCGCGGCGGCCGGCGGGGTGGAGCAGATCGCCGCGCTGCCCTTCGTGCGCGAGGTGAAGTTCCGCTTCGGGCCCGGTGACGTGCTCCCGGTCACCCGGCACTCGCGCAGCCGGCACGGCTACGTCGTCACCGAGGGGCCGACCCCCGAGGCGGCGCGCGACCGGGCGGCCGAGGCCAAGGCGCTGCTGTGGGTGGAACCCGAGGGCACGCCGGTCAACGCGGTGCGGCGGATCGCGGCGGCGACGCCGGATCCGGCCCGTACCCTGCTGCTGATCGGCCACCTCACCGAGCCGATCCGGCTGGCCAAGTCGCTGGGCCTGAACGTGATCCTCATCCAGCACAAGGACAAGTTCCAGCCCGAGCAGGCCGAGCTGGCCGACGTCACGCTGATCGCCGACTACACCGACTGGGCGGTGCTCCGGCCGCTCGCCGAGGCGGCGCACCGGATCTGGAACTTCTCCGCCGCGCTGTCGCTGACCGAGCCCGGGCTGGAACCCGCCGGCCGGATCAACGACCTGTTCGGGCTCGGCGGCACCGGCCACCGGGCCGCCCACCTGCTGCGCGACAAGCTGGCCATGCGCCGGCACCTGGCCGCGGCGGGCGCGCCCACGGTCGCCGCGGAGCCGCTGCGGGAGCGGGAGGACCTGCGCGCGTTCGGCGACCGGCACGGCTACCCCTTCGTGGTCAAGCCCACCGATCTGACGGCCGGCTTCGGCATCTCGCTGGTCCGCGGACCGCAGGACGCCGGACCGGTGTGGGAGCGGGTGCGGGAGACGCGCGCGGACGGGGTGGACCGGGGCACCACGCTGTACGAGGTCCAGGACTACCTGATGGAGGAGTACATCTCCGGGCCCGAGTACAGCGTGGAGAGCTTCAGCTTCGCCGGGCGGCACGTGGTCGTGGCGATCACCGAGAAGCTGGTCGGCGCGGCGCACTTCGCCGAACTCGGCCACGCCATGCCCGCCCGGGTGGACGCCGGCACCGCCGCCGCGATCACGGCCGCGACGGCCGAGTTCCTTGACGTGATCGGGGTCGCGGACGGACCGGCCCACACCGAGCTGCGGATCTCGCCGCGCGGCCCGCTTGTCATCGAGTCCCACAACCGGATCGGCGGAGGCCGCATCGGGGCACTGGTGCGGGCGGCCTACGGCATCGACCTGACCCATTACACGCTCGCCTGGCCGTTCGGCCTGGTCAGCGCATTGCCGGGGCCGCCGGAGCCGATCGGCGCCGCGTGCGCCCGCGGGCTGGTCGGCAGGCCGGGCCGGATCGCCGCCGTCGAGGGCGTCGAGGAACTGCGGGCGCACCCGGACGTGCTCGCCGTCGATGTGAGCGCCCGGCCGGGGGCGGTGGTGCGCCGGATGCGCGACAACTGGGACCGGCTGGGCCTGGTCGCGGTCGCCGCCTCTGACACCGACAAGGCCGTGCGGCTGTGCGAGGAGCTGATCGAGACGGTGACCGTCAGGATGGAGGGCGACCGGTGAGCATCGTCATCCTGGACCGGCCCGGCCGGCCGCTGCTCCCCTATCCGCAGTGGCTGGACGCGGCGCCGGTGCTGCTGACCGGCCGGCCGGAGTCGTCCGTGGACGGCACGGGTTACGGCGGCCTGCGGTACCTGACCGGGCTCGGATTCGCCGCGGCGGAAACGGCGGTGCGCGACCTGGCCGCACGCGGCCAGATCACGGCCATCGTCGCGGTCGATCCCGCCGACCAGGTCAGGGCGGGCGGCCTGCGCGACCTGCTCGGCCTGCCGGGTCAGTCCCGGGACGCGGCGCTGCCGCTGGCGGACCCGGTGGCGGCGCGGGCGCTGCTGCGGCGGGCCGGCATTCCCGTCGTACGGCGGGCGGGGGTGCGCCGGGTGTGCGACCTGTACTGGTACGCCCATCGCTGGGGCTACCCGCTGCTCGTCCGGCGACGCCGCGCGCCGGGCAGGCCGGTCGTCGCCGAACTGCGCGACGAGCCGGGGCTGCGCGCCTTCGCCGCAGGACGGCTGCCGGAGGACCCCTCCCTGGTGCCCGACCTGACCGTGGAGTCCCCGGTGGGCGGGGCGCGGCATCGCGGCCCCGGCATCGCCGTGACCGACGCCGCCCTCGCCCTGCTACCCGACACCCCGGGCCATCCGCGCGCCGTCGAGGCGGTACGCACCGCGACCGGCGACTGGCTGATCGACACCGTCCACTACGATCCCCGCGGCGCGTCCACCCGGGCCGCGGTACGCGCCCAGGCGGCCCTGCCCGCCGTCGCGCAGGAGGCCGCACGATGAGCGTCCTGGTTCTGCACTACCGCGGTTCGATCGCCGCGACACCCTATGACCGGTGGGTCGCCGAGTACGGCGGCGACGTCCTGCTGCTCACCGCCGAGGAGGAGAATCTCACCCCGGCCGCCGCCGGCTACCGGCACGCGGCGGCGGTGCCCGGCTACGAGACCGGCGGCCGGGTCGAGGCCCTCTGCCTCGACCTGGCCCGCGAGCACGGCGTCCGGCACGTCGTGGCCTGTCAGGAGCGGGATCTGGAGCGGGCCGCCCAGCTTCGGGAGATCCTCGGGTTGCCCGGCCAGCGGCTGGACGGCGTGCTGCCGTTCCGCGACAAGGTCCTCATGAAGGAGCGGTTCATCGCCGCGGGCCTGCCGGTGGCTCCGTACCGGGAGATCGAGTGCGCCGCGGACCTGCTCGCCTTCGCCGGGGAGCACGGCTTCCCGGTGGTGGTCAAGCCCCGCGACAGCGCCGGCTCGGTGGGGCTGCGGATCCTGCGCTCCGCGGGCGAGCTGGAGACGTACCTGGCCGACGAGCTGGACCTGTACGGCGAGCATCCGCCCAACCTGATCGCCGAGCGGTTCGTGCCGGGGCCGATGTGCCATGTGGACGGGCTCGTGGTGGGCGGCCGGGTGGTGCTGGCCTGGCCGTCGCAGTATCTCTACTCCCTGTCGTCCTTCCGTGAGGATCGGGGCGGCAGGATGGATGTCACGCTCGACGTGGACGACCCGCTCACCGGCCGCCTGGTCGAGCTGACCGAGCGGGCGCTCCAGGCTCTGCCCGGCCCCCGGGACTTCGCCTTCCACGCCGAGATCTTCCACACGCCCGGCGACGAACTGGTGCTGTGCGAGATCGCCTGCCGGACCGGCGGCGCCTCGGTCCGCGACGTCATCCGGATCCTGTTCGGTGTCGATCCGACCGAGTCCTGGGTACGGGCGCAGCTCGGCCTCCCGCTGCCCGCGGCGCTCACCGGGACCGGCTCAGGACGGCCCCGGCCCGCCCGGATGACCGGGCAGTTGGTGCTGATGAAGCGGCCCGGCAGGGTGGTCTCGGTGCCCGATGGCCCGCCGCCGTTCCCGTGGATCGAGAAGTACCAGGTCTTCGTCCAGCCGGGACAGACCATGCGCGCGGCCACCTTCTCAGCGGACTTCCTGCTCACCACGCTGGTGTCGGGGCCCGACCGGGCGACCTGCGTCGCCCGGCTGCGCCAGGTCGAGGCGTGGTTCATGGACGGGCTGGTACTGCGCGATCCGGCACTCGCCCAGCCCCACCACACCAACGCATGAATCTCCAGGAGGTCTCCCATGCCGCACATCTCCATCAAGCACTTCCCCGCCGACCTCACCCAGGAGCAGGAGGACACGCTGCTCGCCAGGGTCACCGACGCGGTGACCAGCGCCTTCGGAGTCGACGAAGGGGCGGTCTCCATCGCGCTGGAGCCGGTGCCGGCGCAGTCGTGGCACGAGCTGGTGTACCAGCCGGAGATCATCGACCACCGCCACCTGCTTCGCAAGAACCCCTCTTACTGATGAGAGGGCGGCCAGGGGTCCGGCACGCTCAACGGTCCTGATCCGGGGTAAGTACCAGTTGCCGGTCCAGCGGTCCTCACCGCCGCGGGCGGCGCGCTTGATCGTGCAGGTCATCCGTCGGCCTTGATGATCTTGGGAGGCAGTCTTGCTCGCAGGTCGTTCACCTGCATGGCCTTCAGGTGGCTTTTGGTCTAGCGTCTAGGTATTTGGTGAACACACCGCGTCTTGTCGGTGACCCAGCAAGTTCGGCACAACGGCGCGTCAGAACGCGGTGGCGGACCGGACGCGGCCCTGCGCCGCGGTGGACGAGACGACGCTGGAGGCGAAATGGCTGACAAGACGGCCGGCGCGACCGCGGGAGCCGCGGGCAGGGCACCGGCGGCCGACCTGCCTGAGATGGTGCGCAACGTGGTGCTGGTCGGCCATTCCGGAGCGGGCAAGACGACGCTCGTCGAGGCCCTGCTCGCGGCGACCGGCACCATCTCCCGCACCGGACGCGTCGAGGACGGGACGACCGTCAGCGACTTCGACGAGGTCGAGGTGCGCCAGCAGCGCTCGGTCAACCTGACCCTCGCCCCGCTGGTGCACAACGGCATCAAGATCAACCTCCTGGACACCCCCGGCTACGCCGACTTCGTGGGCGACCTGCGGGCGGGGCTGCGCGCCGCCGACGCGGCGCTGTTCGTCGTCTCCGCCACCGAGGGCATCGACGGCCTCACCAAGCTGCTGTGGGAGGAGTGCGCGTCGGTGAGCATGCCCAGGGCCGTGGTGATCACCAAGATCGACCATCAGCGGGCCGACTTCGACGCGGTGCTCACCTCCTGCCAGAGCGCCTTCGGCGACGGGGTGGCGCCGCTGTACCTCCCGCACGACGGCGGGCTCATCGCGCTGCTCTCGCAGCGGTTCATCGACTACTCCGGCGGCACGCCCGCCGTATGCGACCCGTCGCCCGACACGCTCGACACGATCGAGCAGTACCGCGGCATGCTCATCGAGGGGATCATCCAGGAATCCGAGGACGAGTCCCTGATGGACCGCTACCTGTCGGGCGAGGAGATCGACCCCAAGGTCCTCATCGAGGACCTTGAGAAGGCGGTGGCCAGGGGCGGCTTCTACCCCGTGCTGGCCTCGGGCACCGGGATCGGCGCGCAGGAGCTGCTGGAGATCATCACACAGGGGTTCCCGTCCCCGCCGGAGCACCCGCTGCCCGAGGTCACCACGATCGACGGCGGGCCGGTGCGCGACCTCGCCTGCGACCCCGACGGCCCGCTCGTGGCCGAGGTGGTCAAGACCACCAGCGACCCCTACGTGGGCCGGATCAGCCTGGTGCGGGTCTTCTCCGGCACACTGCGGCCGGACATGACCGTGCACGTCTCCGGGCACGGGCTGGCCGACCGCGGTCACGAGGACCACGACGTGGACGAGCGGATCGGCACGCTGTCCTCCCCGCTCGGCAAGACCCAGCGGTTCGCCGGCAAGTGCGTGGCCGGCGACATCACCGCCGTGGCCAAGCTGTCCCGGGCCGAGACCGGCGACACGCTGTCCGACAAGGAGCGCCCGCTGCTGATGCGGTCCTGGACGATGCCCGACCCGCTGCTGCCGGTGGCGATCCGCGCCAAATCCAAGGCCGACGAGGACAAGCTGAGCCAGGCCCTCGCCCGGCTGGTCGCCGAGGACCCGACGCTGCGCCTGGAGAACAACGCCGAGACCCGCCAGCTCGTCCTTTGGTGCATGGGCGAGGCGCACGCCGACGTGCTGCTGGACCGTCTGGCCAAACGGTACGGCGTGGAGGTCGAGCGGGTGGACCTTCGGGTGCCGCTGCGCGAGACCTTCGGCGGCCGGTGCCAGGCCATGGGCCGCAACGTCAAGCAGACCGGCGGGCACGGCCAGTACGCCATCTGCCACCTGGAGGTGGAGCCGCTGCCCTCGGGCGGCGGGTTCGAGTTCGTGGACAAGATCGTCGGTGGCGTCGTGCCCCGGCAGTTCATCCCGTCGGTGGAAAAGGGCGTGCGCACCCAGATGGAACGCGGGGTGCTCGCCGGATACCCGATGGTCGACGTCAAGGTCACCCTGTACGACGGCAAGGCCCACTCGGTGGACTCCTCCGACATGGCCTTCCAGATCGCCGGTTCGCTGGCGCTGAAGGAGGCCGCGGGCAAGGTCGCCACCCTGCTCCTGGAACCCGTCGATGAGATCTCCGTGCTGGTGGACGACGACTACGTGGGGTCGGTGATGTCCGACCTCTCCTCGCGGCGCGGCCGGGTGCTCGGCACCGAGCCGGTCGGTGCCGGCCGCACGCTCGTCCGGGCCGAGGTACCGGAACTGGAGATCACCCGCTACGCGATCGACCTGAGGTCGATGTCCCACGGCACCGGCGCCTTCCAGCGCACCTTCCTGCGCTACGAGCCGCTGCCCGGGCACCTCGCCGACAAGGTGGTGTCCGCCCAGCACGACGATTGACTCCCGCACCACCCGTCGCACCGGCCCGAACGCCCTCAGGCGGCGCCCCGCCCGGACGCCGCCCCGGGGGTTCACTTTCATCACACAAGCATCACGAAACGATTTCTTTCTTCCGGTCAAAGCATTCCGCCCACGATGTAAGACTGGGGAACCATGCGTACCGGACACCAGGAGACCAGCGTCATGCGGAAGGCGCTTCTCGCCTCAGCGGTCGTCGCCGTGGCCGCCACCGCCACCGCCTACGCGTTCGGCCCCGACGCGGAGGCCGGGCAGCGGGACAAGCGGGCGGGCGAGGCACGCACCGCCGTCAAATCCGGCCCAGGGTCCGGCACCGAGTCCGTCGCCACGGGCGAGACCGGCCGTCAGGCGCACGCCGTGACCTCCGCCCCCGACTGCAAGGTCGACAAGGCCCGGCCCAAGCGCCAGCTTCGCGGGGTGTGGATCGCCACCGTCAACAACCTCGACTGGCCCTCCAAGAGCGGCCTGTCGCAGCAGCGGCAAAAGGCCGAGTACACCCGCATCCTGGACAACGCCGCCAAGCGCCGGTTCAACGCGGTCTTCGTGCAGGTCCGCCCCGCCTCCGACGCGATCTACAAGTCGCCCCACGAGCCGTGGTCGCGCTTCCTCACCGGCACCCCCGGCAAGGACCCGGGCTGGGACCCGCTGCCCTTCCTGATCTCCGAGGCGCACAGGCGCGGCCTGGAGTTCCATGCGTGGTTCAACCCCTACCGCGCGGCCGACGACAAGGGCGGCAAGCTGCCCGCCGCGCACCCGGCCAGGCGGCACCCCGACTGGGTGGTCAGGCACGAGGGCCGGCTCTACTACAACCCCGGCCTGCCCCAGGTCCGCGAGCACGTGGTGAAGGTCGTCACCGACGTCACCACCCGCTACGACGTGGACGGCGTGCACTTCGACGACTACTTCTACCCCTATCCGGGGCAGGGCACGAGGTTCGCCGACGAGGCGGCGTTCCGGAAGTACGGCAAGGGCAAGAGCCTGGCCGCCTGGCGGCGGGACAACGTCAACAAGCTGGTCGCCGAGGTCGACGCCGCCGTGCACGAGGCGCGGCCCGAGGTGAAGTTCGGGATCAGCCCGTTCGGCATCTGGCGCAACAAGGCCCAGGACGCCTCGGGGTCGCGCACCAGCGGCATGTCGGCCTACGACCAGATCTTCGCCGACTCCCGCCACTGGATCAAGAACGGCACGGTCGACTACATCATCCCGCAGCTCTACTGGCCGCGCGGGCAGGCCAACGCCGACTACTCGGCGCTCGCCCCGTGGTGGGCCGAGGAGGTCAAGGGCAGCGGCGTCCACCTGTACATCGGGCAGGCGCTCTACCAGGTCGGCACCACGGGGGCCTGGCGCAAGCCGGGCGAGCTCCCCGCGCACCTGACGCTCGGCCGCAAGCACAAGCAGATCAGCGGCGATGTCTACTTCAGCGCCAAGTCACTGCTGGCCGACCCGCTCGGGGTGCTCGGCCGGCTGGGCTCAGAGCACTATACGCGCCCGGCGCTGCTTCCATTGATCAAGGACCGCGGCGGCGAGGCCCCGCCCGTGCCGGCCGATCTGCGCGTCTCCGGCGGTGAGCTGACCTGGAAGCCGTCGCAGGGGGCCAGAGCGTACGCGGTCTACCGGGTGGACGGCGAACCGGGCCGCTGCGCCACGGCCGACGCGACCAACCTCGTCGCGGTCGTCTCCGACGGCAACGCCATCGCGGCCAAGACGCCCGGCACCTACCTGGTCACCGCGCTGGACCGCCTGCACAACGAGTCCGAGGCCGCCCGGATCAAGGTCTGAGCTACCACTGAGGCAACACTGAGCCACCGATGAACTACTGCGGGGCCGGGGTTTTCCACAGAATCCGGTGAATCCTGGACGCGCGGCCCCAGCCTCCCCTACCGTGCCCGTCAGCGTACAGTGCCGCGGATCAGACCCGGCAGAATGTTGTGCGGCAAGGGGGAGGTTCTGGTGAGGCGGACACTGCTCGCGTTGTTGGCGTCGCTCGTCTTGGGCACGGCCGCTCCCGCATGGGCGGCCACCGACACGCAGGCCACCGATGCGGGTGCCACGGGTGCCCAGAGCGCCGCCGAAGGGGCGCAGGGCGTCGTGGCGTTGCTCGGGGTTCCGGGGCTGCGCTGGAGCGACCTGAGCGCGCGGGAGACGCCGAATCTTTGGAAGGTGGCCGCCGAAAGCGCGCTCGGATCGCTGTCGATCCGCACGGTCGGCCCGGTCACCTGCCCCTACGACGGGTGGCTGACGGTCTCGGCGGGCATCCGCTCGGCGGTCGGCTACCGGTGCGGGCTGCCGCCGGTGCCCGAGCGGCGCGGCGCGGGCGCGGTCATCCCCGACTACGGCTACCTGCACGCCGTCGCCGGGCAGCGGCATGCGGGCGCGCTGGGCGAGGCACTGCGGGCGGCCGGGCGGTGCACCGCCGCGATCGGCCCCGGCGGGGCGCTGGCCCTCGCCGACCGCTCCGGCGCGGTGGACGTCTACCTGCCGTCGGCCGACGGGCTCACCACCGCCTCGCTGGGCGGGTGTCCCGTGGTGGCCGCCGACATCGACGACATCGCCCGGCCGTACATGGCGGGCGGCTACATCCCGCGCGAGGCGGAGCCCGTCGCGCCCGAGGCGCGCGCCGCCGCGGTCCGGGCCGCCGACGCCAAGGCCGGGGCCGTGCTGGCCGCGCTGCCGCCCGGCGCCACCGTGCTGGTGGCGGGCCTGTCCGACCACGGCTCGGTACCCCACCTGCGCGCCGCCATGCTGCGCGCTCCCGGGGCCGCGGGCCACACCCTGGGCACGACCTCCACGCGGCTCGACGACGTCACGATCATCCCCGACATCACCGCCACCCTGCTGCACGCCGCGGGCGTCGCCGCGCCGCCCAACGTGGTGGGCACCCCCTGGGCGCCCGGCCAGGACGGCACCGGGCCGGTCCAGCAGGCCGCCGGTGCCTTCGAGGACGACGACGCGGCGGGGCAGACCATCAGGAACATGCTGACCGGCTTCTTCTTCGGCCTGGCCGTGTTGCAGGTGGCGTTCTACCTGGCGGCGTTCGTGCTGATGCGGCGCAGGAAGGCCCTCGGCCGGGTCCGCACCGCGGCGGTCGCGCTGTCCTCGGTGCCGGTGGCCAGCCTGCTGGTGAACCTCGTTCCCTGGTCGGCGGCGGGCAGCCCGCTGCTGGCGCACGTCGGCGTGATCGTCGCCATCGCCGCGCTGATCGCCGCGGTCGCGCTGGCCGGCCCGTGGCGGCGCAGCCCGCTCGGCCCGCTCGCGGTGGTGGCCGGGATCACCGGCTGCGCCCTGGCCGCCGACCTGCTCACCGGCACCTCCCTGCAGCTCAACAGCGTGATGGGCTACACCGCCGTGGTCGGTTCGCGCTACTACGGCCTGGGCAACATCCCGTTCGCGCTGCTGGCCACCGGTGTGCTGCTGACCTCGACCGTGGTGGCGCACCGGCTGCTGGAGCGCGGCCGGCGGACGGCGGCCGTGGCGGCGGTGGCGGTGCTCGGCGGCATCGCGATGATCCTGGGCGGCTGGCCGGGCATCGGCAGCGACTTCGGCGGGGTGATCGCGTTCATTCCGGGCATCGCGGTGACCGCGCTCATGATCGCCGGCCGCCGGGTCTCGCTGGTCAAGCTGGCGGTGTTCTGCGTCATCGGCGGGGTCGTGGTGATGGCCATCGCGTTCCTGGACTACCTGCGCCCGCCCGCGTCGCAGACGCACCTCGGCAGGTTCGTCGGCCAGGTGCTGACCGGCGAGGCGATCGAGGTGATCCTGCGCAAGCTGGCCGCGATGATCGGCACCATGGCCAACCCGATCCTGATGCCGATCCTGATCGCCGCCGCGGTCTTCCTGGTGTACGCGGTCCGCCACCCGGGGCAGGCCAGCGCGGGCGTGGTGCCGGCCGCCTTCGAGCACTCCCCCGCGCTGCGCGCCGGGCTGGTGGGCACGCTGGTCAGCGGCGTGGTGGGCATGCTGGTCAACGACTCGGGGGCGGCGGTGCTGTCGATGGCCCTGGCGCTGGCCGTGCCACTGGTGATCGCCGCCGGGGTGGCCGCGCTGCCCTCGGGCGGCCGGGAGACCACCGGCCCGCTACTTCCGGCCACGCCGCCCGTCACCCCCAAACCGGCCTAGCACCCGCCCCCGCCGGGCCCCTGAAACCCGGGCGGCCCCCGACGCCCAGCCCACCGGGAGTCGCGCTCCGGGGCGGCCATCACGCCGCCCAGCCACCGGGAGTCGCGCTCCGGGGCGGCCATCACGCCGCCCAGCCCGCCGGGGGTCGCGCTCCAGGCGGCCGTAAGGCCGTCCCGCCACCGGGATTGCGCTCCAGGCGACCACCACGCCGCCCCGCCACCGGGATCGCACTCGGGGCGACCATCACGCCGTACCGTCGCCGGGAGTCGCGCTCCGGACGGCCGTAAGGCCGTCCCGCCACCGGGATTGCGCTCCGGGCGGCCATCATGCCGTACCGTCGCCGGGCCCTGACGGTCTGGGGCGCCCCGGGGGGCCTCAGACCCCCTCGTCGTCGGTGGGCCAGGCCCGGGCCAGCATGTCGCGCGTGTCGGCCAGGAGTTGCGGCAGCACCCTGGTGTGGCCGACGACCGGCATGAAGTTGGTGTCGCCGCCCCAGCGGGGCACCATGTGCTGGTGCAGGTGGGCGGCGATCCCCGCGCCGGCCACGCCGCCGAGGTTCATGCCCACGTTGAAGCCCTGCGCGCCGCTCGCCCGGCGCAGCGCGACCAGCGCGTTCTTGGTGAAGCCGGCCAGCTCGGCGGTCTCCTGGTCATCGAGGTCGGCGTAGTCGGAGACATGCCGGTAGGGGCAGACCATCAGGTGGCCGGAGTTGTACGGATAGAGGTTGAGCACCGCGAACACCGACCCGCCGCGGGCGATGATGAGCCCCTCGGCGTCGTCCAGCTTGGGGATCTCGCAGAACGGGCATCCGTCGCCGGGCCCGGTGCCCGCGGGTTTGCCCTCGCCCTTGATATAGGCCATGCGGTGCGGGGTCCACAGCCGCTGGAAGGCGTCCGGGGCGCCCGCGCCCGCCTGTTCGATCGGGTCGCTGTCGTGCATGCCAAGCAGCATAGGGCGTGCCGGCGGGGGCTCGGGCCGGGAGGGTGTCAGACCTGGACGCGCCGGGCCACGGCGTCGGTGATCTCCTCGATCGCCTCGTCCACGGGCACGCCGTTCTTCTGCTCGCCGCTGCGGTAGCGGAAGGACACCGCGCCCGCGGCGATGTCGTCGTCACCGGCCAGCAACATGAACGGGACCTTGGCCTTCTGGGCGTTGCGGATCTTCTTCTGCATGCGCTCGTCGCCCTCGTCGACCTCGACCCGGATGCCCCGGGCCGCGAGCTGCTCGGCGACCGCCTTGAGGTGCGGGACGTGGGCGTCGGCGATGGGGATGCCGACGACCTGGACGGGGGCCAGCCACGGCGGCATCGCGCCCGCGTAGTGCTCCAGCAGGATCGCGAAGAACCGCTCCACCGACCCGAACAGCGCCCGGTGGATCATGTAGGGCCGCCTGCGGGTGCCGTCGGCGGCCTGGTATTCCATGTCGAAGCGCTGCGGGAGCTGGAAGTCGACCTGAAGGGTGGACAGTTGCCAGCGGCGGCCGATGGCGTCGCGGATGTGGACGTCGATCTTGGGTGCGTAGAACGCGCCCTCGCCCTCCGCCACGATGTACGGCACGCCGGACTTGTCCAGCGCGTGCCGCAGCGCGGCGGTCGCCTCGTCCCACTCGGCGGGGTCGCCGACGAACTTCTCCGGCCGGGTGGCCAGCTCCGCCTCGAACTCGGTCAGGCCGTAGTCGCGCAGCAGGTCGATGACGAACTGCAGCAGCGAGGCCAGCTCGTCGGCGAGCTGGTCGGGGGTGACGAAGATGTGCGCGTCGTCCTGGGTGAAGCCGCGCGCCCTGGTCAGGCCGTGCAGCACGCCGGACTTCTCGAAGCGGTAGACGGTGCCCAGCTCGAACATCCGCAGCGGCAGCTCACGGTAGGACCGCCCGCGGGCCTTGAAGATCGTGATGTGGAACGGGCAGTTCATCGGCTTGGGGTAGTACTTCGCGCCCTCCATCTCCATGGGCGGGTACATCCCGTCGGCGTACCACTCCAGGTGGCCGGAGGTCTCGAACAGCGAGGACTTGGTGAGGTGCGGGGTGACCACGAACTCGTAACCCGCCTCCTCGTGCCGCACCCTGGAGTATTCCTCCATCACCCGCCGCACCCGGCCGCCCTTGGGGTGCCACACGGCCAGGCCGCCGCCGATCTCGGCGGGGAAGCTGAACAGGTCGAGCTCGGTGCCCAGCTTGCGGTGGTCGCGCCTTTCGGCCTCGGCCAGCATGGTCAGGTAGGCGTCCTGCGCCTCGCGGGACTCCCAGGCGGTGCCGTAGATGCGCTGGAGCTGCGGGTTCTTCTCGCTGCCGCGCCAGTAGGCGCCGCCGGTGCGCATCAGCTTGAAGGCGGGGATGACCCGGGTGGTCGGCAGGTGCGGGCCGCGGCACAGGTCGCGCCAGCGGCGCTCGCCGGTCTTCGGGTCGAGGTTGTCGTAGATCGTCAGCTCGCCCGCGCCGACCTCCACGCTCGCGCCCTCGCCCGCGTCGGCCGCGCCGCCCTTGAGCCCGATGAGCTCCAGCTTGTACGGCTCGGCGGCCAGTTCCTCGCGCGCGTCGCCGTCGGTCACCGGCCGCCGGGAGAACGCCTGGCCCTGCTTGACGATCTCGCGCATCCGCTTCTCGATGCGCTTGAGGTCGTCGGGGGTGAACGGCTGCTCGACGTCGAAGTCGTAGTAGAACCCGTTTTCCACCGGCGGGCCGATGCCCAGCCTGGCGTGCGGGAACAGGTCTTGCACGGCCTGGGCCATGACGTGCGCCGTGGAGTGGCGCAGGATCGCCCTGCCGTCGTCGCTGCCGATCTCCACCGGCTCGACGGTCTCGCCGTCACCGACCTCGGCGGCGAGGTCCTTCAGCTCGCCGTCGGCGCGGGCGGCGATCACCGTCGTCCCGTCGGCCGACAGCGCCTCGCCGTACGTCGTGCCCGCCGCCACCGCACGCTCGGCTCCGGCGAGGGTGATGCGAAGGTGCGCCACGGCAGACACGGTTTCTCCTAGATCGCTTCGAGACGACTGAGTACACCGCATGTTACCGGTGGCGAAGACCCAGCGCGGTCAGGTCGTCCGTGGTACCGGCGAACACGTTCAGGTCCACCGGGCTGTGCGCGTACTGGTGGATCCGCCACTCCCGCCAGGGCGCGGGGACCTCCGGATCGCCCGGCGGCCTGCCGGGCGAGGAGATCCACAGCGGGTGGCCGCCGAGCCCGGCGCAGTTGCCCTCCTTGGCGAAGGCGGCGTGGGTGTGGACGAAAGGACGCACGCCGCACTCGCGTTCCACCGCGCGGCACCACTCCAGGGCGAAGGCGGACACCCCGGCGGGCTCGACGCCGCCGGCGCGGTCCACGACGAGGGCGAGCAGGTCGCCTCGCGCCGCTCCGCCGGCCGCCGCCACGACGCCGAGGAAGTGCCCGGCCTGGGCCGCCGGATCGGCATCGGGCCGGGCGACGTGGTAGGCCCCGCGCACCAGGCCGTGCTCGCGCATCGCCGCCCACTCGACCGCGAACCGCCTGTCGGTGACGGCGGCGCCCTCGCTCGCCCGGGCGAACGCGAAGGCGACGCCCGCCCGCGTGTGCGCGGCCCAGTCCACCGCGCTCTGCCAGTCGGAAACGTCGATGCCGGTCAGCATGCGCACCTACCCCCGTGACGGCCGGGGCGCGGCGGTCACCGCCCGGATCGCGCCGCGCTCAGCTCGGAGAACAACGCCTCCCAGCGTGGCATGACCGAGGCCGGGGCGTAAGCCGCGACCGTCTTGGCGGCGCGCGCGCCCATCCGCTCGCGCAGCGCCCGGTCGCCGATCACCGTCTTCAGCGCCGCGGCCAGGCCGGGCACGTCCTTGGGCGGCACCAGCAGGCCCTCCTCGCCGTGGGTGACGACGTCGGCGGGGCCGGTCGGGCAGTCGAAGCTGACGATCGGCAGCGCGTGCGACATGGCCTCGATCATCACCATCGGCAGCCCCTCGAACCGGGAGCTGAGCACGAACACCGACGCCTTGGTCAACTCGTCGTGGAAGTGCTCCGAGCGGCCCATCAGGAAGGCGTGGTTGTAGAGCCGGAGCTGCTCGATCTGGCCGCGCAGCCGGTCCTTGCGCGGGCCGGTGCCGTAGATCCGCAACTGCCAGTCCGGGTGGTCGCGCACGACCTCGGCCCAGGCGGGCAGCAGCATGTCGAAGCCCTTCTGCGGGTACAGTCGGCCGGCGGCCAGCACGATCTTGCCGCTCTGGTCGGAGAAGGGCTGCTCCAGGGAGTGCACCGAGTTGGGGATGCGCTCCACCCGCGCGCCGGGGATGGCCTCCTGGTACTCCCTGCGGTCGCCTTCGGTGAGCACCACGACCGCGTCGAACTTCGCGTAGTTGCGCAGCACCGCGTCCCGTACGGCGGGCCGGTGCGTGGAGAGGTTCATGTGCTCCTGGGCGACCCGTACCACGCCGCGGCCGGCGTGCCTGGCCGACAGTAGGTTGAGCGCCGGGCGGGTGGTGACCAGCACACCGCCGGTGAGCCCGGCGATATAGGACGCGACCGCACGTTCGACGGCCGGGGTGAAGTAGTGGGCGGCGAACTCGCCCCTCGGCACGGCCCCGCCACGGAGCCTGCGCGCGAGCCGGGCGGCCAGGCTCGGCTCCCGCACCCCCGCGCGCTGGTCGACCAGGGCCGCCAGCCGGACCCGCGGGTCGATCGCGAACTGGGGCTCCTCGCGCCGCCGTACGACGCTGACCACCTCGACGTCGTGCCCGGCCGCGGCCATCGCGTTGGCCTGGGTGATCACCGTGCGGATGGTGCCGCCCATCCCGTAGGCGTGCAGCAGCAGGTATCGGATCTTCATGCGGTCTCCGTCACCCGCTCATAGTCGACCGACAGGTTCTCGTGCACCGTGTAGCGGGGGCGCACCTCGACCCGCCCGCCGTCCGCGGGGAAGGTCTGCGCGGGGTAGATCATGATCGTGTTCTTGGCGCGGATGTCGTCCAGCCGGCGTCCCACGCGCAGCCGTTCGCCGCCGTGGACGAGGTAGAGGTCCCAGACGCCCTTGCCGGGGGCCTCGGGCGGGGCCAGGGCGGCGATGGGCACGACGGCCTCGAACGTCTCCCCCGACACCGACGCCGGGTGTTCCAGGGACAGGCCGCGCGGCCCGCGCAGCGCGCACTGCACCAGCCAGCCCTGCTGCGGGGCGGCGGCGGTCAGTCCGTGCAGGTGGCCCAGCACGCGGATCTCGCCGTCCTCGGGCCAGACCTGCTCCACCTCGGCGTGCGGGGCCGGCTGCTCGTCCCCTTCGGTCATGCGCTCGGTCATGCGGCGTAACCCCAGGCGAGGCAGATCTCCTTCAGCGCGGCGGGGACGTCCTCCCGCCGGGGAAGCTCCCGCCCGGGTTGCACGGCGCCCGAGCGGATCTTGTCCTTCCAGTCGCCGAGGCCCTTGACGAACCGGGTCTCCCCGCCGTATTCGAGCATCCCGGCCTCCCATTCGACGTCCAGGAACTCGCAGATGCGCCGGGTCTCCCGCGCGGGGTCCTCGGTCAGGTCCTCATAACGCACGGTCAGGCCGGTCAGCGCGGTGCGGGCGCGCTGCACCGCCTTCATGTAGCGCAGTGCATCGGCGATCGCGGCGTCCATGTCCCGCCGGTCGGGGGCGGCCTCGTGCCAGGAGGTGGCGATGGACACCGGGTGGCGCAGCAGGAAGATGAACCGGGCCCCGGGCCAGCAGGCGCGCAGCCGCTTGTAGGCGAAGGCGTTGGCCGGGGTCTTGTCCACGATGATGCTCTTGCCCGAGCGCACCAGCTCGCGGTGCAGCAGCCGGTCCCAGAGCAGGTGCTCCAGGTCGGCCTGGTTGTGCCCGAGGGCGTCCATGGCCTTCTCCGCGAGCGAGGTGCCGAACCCCACGGTCAGCCGCCGCACGTGCAGCTCGTGCGGGGCGTGAATCCGGGTGTGCGCGTTCAGGATCACCCGCAGCAGCGTCGATCCCGACCGGACCGGCGACAGCACGAACACCGGCGCGACCAGGCGGTCGTGCTCGGGATCGGCGGGCGGGCGCACGAGCTCGTCCGCCGCGGCGGCGGGCCGTGCGGGCAGGGTCGCCGCCGCGTGCTCAGGGACGGCCGCGGCCGTGCCCTGGACGCGGCTGAAGCGGAAACCGGTCAGTCCACCGACGGTTTCGTTGACCTTGCGCTTCCAATTCATGAACGGGGAGGTTAACAACGGATCCTGAGCGTTGCCTGGGTAACCCCGATTTCCCGCTACGCGGAGAGATACCCCCAGCTCCGGCACACATCGATCAGTTCGGGCGGGATCTCGTCCTCGGCGGGCAGCGGGCGGCCCGGCTGCACGGTCCCGCTGCGGATCTTGTCCCGCCAGTCGCCGATGCCCTTGACGAAGTCGCCGTGCGTGTGGTCGCCGTAGTGCAGCATGCCCTGCTCCCACTCCACCCCGAGGAAGGCGCAGATGCGCCTGGTGTGGGTCGCGGGGTCGCCGGTCAGCTGCTCGTAGGTCAGGCGCAGGCCGGGGAGTTCGGCCATGGCCTCCTCCAGGTACTTCATGTACTGGTAGGTGTGCCGGACGGCCTCGGGCATCGGCCGGGCCTCCGGGTCGGCCTCGTGCCAGGAGGTGGCGATGGACAGCGGGTGGCGCAGCAGGAAGATGAACTTCGCCTCGGGCCAGGCGGCGGCCAGCCGCCGGTAGGCGAACACGTTGCTCGGCGTCTTCTCCACCAGGATGCGCTTGCCGCTCTTGGCCAGCTCGCGGTGCAGCATGCGGTCCCAGACCAGGTGCTCCACGTCGCTGTGGGTGTGCCCGAGCGCGCGCATGGCCTGCTGGACCGGCTCGGTGGGGAGGTTCACGGTGATCCGCCGCACGTGCATCTCGTGCGGCGCGTGGATCTGGGAGTGGCTGTTCAGCATGACGCGCAGCAAGGTCGAGCCGGACCTGACCGCGGAGAGCACGAACACCGGGTCGGGGATCAGCCGGTCGGCGGCGTCGGCCGGTCCGCGCACCTCGTCGCCGGCCATCCGCGGCGGCAGCAGGGCCGACCGGGGAACCCGCGGGACGGGCGGCGGCTTGCGCGCCAGGCGCTCGGCCCTCGTGAGGTTGTAACCGGTGATCCCTTCCAGGGTCGCGTTGACCTTACGCTTCCAGCTCATGGCCATGCAGAGTAGAAAGCGCCGGTTACCGGAGGGTTAACTGCACCTGTGCGTTAGCGGCCGACCGACGGCGCGGCCCAGGGCAGCGCGAGCCCGCCCTCATCCACAGCCTCCATATGCACGTTATGCCCCGATACGCCCATGCGCAGCAGCCGCGCGGTGCACGCCTGGACCATACCGGGGGAACCACAGATGAAGACCTCGCTGTCGGCCGGGAGGCGGTGCCTGGCCACGGTGTCGGCGACGCTCTCCCTCGGCGGGTGGGCCGGATCGTCGGAGACCGCGAGCACGAACCTCATCCGGCCGTGCTGCTCGCGCAGCCGCAGCAGGTCGGGCAGGTCGTACGCCTGGCTGCGCAGCCGTACGCCGTGGAAGAGGTCCACCGAGGGCCGCTCGTGCATCCACGCGGTCTCCTCGATGATCGCCTTGAGCGGCGCGAGGCCGGTGCCGCCCGCGATGAAGACCAGGTGGGAGGCGGTGGACCTGCTGAGCACCATCGAGCCGCGCGGCGCTCCGAGGAACACGGTGTCGCCCACGGCGGTGCGGTGGGCGAGCGCGGTGCTGACCCAGCCGCCGGGGACCACCCGCACGTGCAGGGAGATCAGGTTGTCCTCGCGGGGCGGGTTCGCGATCGAGTAGGGCCGCCACACCCTGGGCCACTGCCTGGTCTGCACGGTGGTGTACTGCCCGGCCTGGAAGAGGTACGGGTGGCTCGGCCGCAGCACGATCACCGCGAGGTCGTGGGAGCGCAGCTCGTGCCCGACCACGGTCGCCGTCCAGTACGGCGGGGACGCGTGCGAGTCCCGCTCCGCCGCCTCGCTCATCACCCGGGCGATGAGGTCGTAGGCCGCCGCCCACGCCTGGTCGTAGGCGGGCAGCCACACCCCTTGCGCGTTCACCCGCATGGCGGTGATCAGGCAGGCGCCGAGCAGCGGATAGTGCTCGGGCACCACACCGTACTTGCGATGATCGCGGCCGAGTTGCCCCAGGTAGGTGGTCAGCCCCTCGATCTCGCCGAGGCTCAGCACCACGCGGGTGAGCGCGTGCAGCAGACGATCGCGCTGAAGGTCCATCGCGGCCGGGAACATGCCCCTGACCTGCGGATAGCGGGAGAACAGCAGGGCGTAGAAGTCGGCGGCGACCTTGCCCGAGCGCGGTTCGACCAGGGACCAGCTACGGCGGATCAGGGCGGTGTCGATGGCCATGGCGTCAGTGCGGCCCGTTTCCGTCGCGCGGCGACGCCCCGGCGCGCGCCCTCGCCACTCCGAAGTGGTCGCCCGCCGCGGGCCGGGGGCCGTCCTTGCGGTCCTTCCTGGCCAGCCGGGGGATGTGTTTGGAGCAGTGGATGTAGGCCTCCTCCACGTCCACCTTGACCCAGCGTTCGACGCGGCGGCCCGGCGAGGTGCGGTCGTCGTCGGCGAGGCCGTAGCGGCGGGCGGCGTCCAGCGCGGTGGTGATGGTGGCCCTGCCGTTCACGTGCAGGCCGGCGAGGTCGTCGAAGAAGTCGATGAAAAGCAGGCTGATGTGCGGGTTCTCCAGGATGTTGCCGAGGCTGGCCAGCACTCCGTTGCCGCGGAACTCGGGGTAGACGAGCGTGCTGTCGTCGAGCACCCGCACGAAGCCGGCCGGGCCCGATCGGAAGGTGGTGTCGCAGTTGCCGGCCGCGTCGGAGGTGCCGACGAAAGCCATCTCCTGGCGGGCGATGAACTCCCGCATCTCGTGCGTCAGGCGCTCGGTGAACTGGCGGCGGTAGAAGTTCTCGGCCCGTTCCCCGGTGGCGAACAAGGACTGCAGCACGTGCTCTCCGTGTGATCCGGGCAGGTTGCAGTCGTCCGTTCGCGTGTCGTGCCCCACTCGCACTCCCCCCTCGTAAGGCTGCGGGCGCGGCGGCTAATGCCGCAATAAGTGATGGATCATAAACCATGACCACATGGGTCCGTACAAAACTTGACGAAGTTCTGTCTGATCTGCGGAAACACTTCTAGCCGGACAAACTGCCGAATTTACTCATAGTGACGGCGATGGGTGAAATGTCCGAAATCCTGTACGCTGCGTTACCTATCGCGACGTACCAGGTACGCGGCGTATGCTCGCAGGTCGGCCGCCACGGAGGGGTTCAGCACCTCGCCCGCGATCCGCAGTGCGGCGCTGACGTGCTCGTCGGCCTGCCGTTCCGCCAGCCTCCTGCCGCCCGCCTGCTCGATCAGGCGCGCCGCGGCGCGCAGCGCTTCCTGACCGCCCTCACGCGGCGCGTCGTCCAGCAGGCCCGCGAGCCGCCGCGCGGGCGCGCCCGGCGCGGTCAGCGCCGCCACGACCGGCAAGGTCTTCTTACGCCGCCGCAGGTCGCTGAGCACCGGCTTGCCCAGCACCTCCTGCTCGCCCCAGATGCCGAGCAGGTCGTCCACGATCTGCAGCGCGATGCCCAGATGCCGGCCCATCGCGGTCAGCCGCTCCACCACGGCGGGCCGCACGCCGCCGAGCACCGCGCCCAGGGCCGCGGCGCACGCGAACAGGGCGCCGGACTTGCTGCCCGCCATCCGGGCGTACTCCTCGACGCTGACCGCCTCCCCGCCGGTCCAGGCGCGCTCCTCGAACAGCACGTCGTCGGCCTGCCCGTGGACGATCTCCATGAGCGCGGCGGACAGGTGGCGGGTGGCCCGCTCGGACCCGGGCGCCATCGCGAGGGTCCGCATCGCCAGCGCCAGCAGGCCGTCCCCCACCAGCAGCGCGGGGCCGACGCCGTACACCTTCCACACCGTCTCGCGGTGCCGCCTGCGCTCGTCGCCGTCGATGATGTCGTCGTGGATCAGCGAGAAGGCGTGCACCAGTTCGACGGCCACCGCCGCGGGGACGGCCGTGGCCGCGGGCACGCCGACGCCCTGCGCGCACAGCACCACGAGCGCGGGCCGCAGCCCCTTCCCGCCCGATCCGGTCCGTCCTTCCGCCTCGCCCGACCAGCCGAAGGCGTAGGAGGCGATCTCCGCCTGCCACGGGTGCAGAGTGCGTACCGCCTCGCGCAGCGCCGGCCGCACCAGGGCCTGGGTTCGGGCGACTGACCCGGGAAAGGCCGGAGAGGCGTCTAGTGCCACGAAGCAACCTCACGTTCGACGTGCGCTCTGCTACCGAAGATCCCCAACGTACCCCGCATATGCGCGCGTGGCCATATAGCTACACACAGTTATCAAAGACCCTAATCCCGATTATTAGCCTCAGAACACCAGCTTGGTAGATCTTGTTTAACTTTGGTAGATCATGTGATACTTCACGCAAACAACCGTGAACTACCAGTCGAGGGTGAGGGTCTGGACGACCCGGCCCCATCCGCCGCCTGCCACCCCCGCCTCCCGAGCACCTCTTCGGCATTTCCACGCACAGGTTCAGTCACAAAGCGCGCCCATATTCGCACGCCACGTAATCGCACCAGGTGAGGGACTCCCGACTATGCCGACCTCTGCCACGCGGCCCGCTCGCCCGGCCCGGACGCTCCCCTTCCATCGCATCGTGCCACGCCTCGTCCGCGACCCGATCGCCGCCCTTGAAGCGATGTCCGCCGAGGCGGCAGGCGAGATAGTGCGGCTGGATCTCGGAACGTTCCGGCCCTATCTGGTCACCCATCCCGACCACGTGCAGCAGGTCTTCCGGGGAAACGCGATGAACTACACACGCGAGGGGGTCTTCTGGCGGCCACTGCACCGGCTGTTCGGCAACGGCGTCCTGTCCGACGGCCCGGCGTGGCACACCAGCAGGAAGGTCCTGCAACCCGTCTTCACCGCGCGCAACGTGGACTCCCTCACCGGGCTCATGGCCACGACGGTGGCCGAGGCGATCGACGAGCTGGTCCCCGCCTCCCCCGCCACGATCGACGCGGGCGACTTCATGGCGCACCTGGTCAACCGGACCGTCATCGCGGCCTTCTTCGACCGCAGGATCACCGACGAGGAGAGCACCCGGCTCATCCCGGCGCACGACAAGATCGCTCTGTCCATCGTCTCGCGGCTGCTGCTGCCGCTGGTGCCGCACCAGGTGCCGCTGCCCGGTGACCGGGCGTTCCACCAGGCGGTGCGGACGTTCGACAGCGTGATGCGCCCGCTCGTCGCCCGGCACCCGGACGCGCCGCCGGAGGGTCACGACATCCTCGCCGTACTGTGCCGGGCGCGGGACGCGAGCGGCGGCGAACTGGGCGACCAGTGGGTTCGCGACAACATGGTCGCGATGTTCGCGGCCGGGACGGAGACCACCTCCGTCGCCCTGACCTGGTTGTGGCCGGTCCTCGCCGAGAACCCGCAGATCGCCGCCCGGCTCCACGAGGAGATCGACGAGGTGGTCGGCGGCGAGCGCGTGACCCCGGACCACCTGCCCGCCCTGCGCTACACACGGATGGTCGTGCAGGAACTGCTGAGGCTGTATCCGGTCGGCTGGCTGCTCCCGCGGATGGTGGTGGCCGACGACGTCATGGACGGGGTGCGCCTGCAGGCCGGGGCGAACGTGCTCATCAGCCCCTATCTCACCCATCGGCTCGGGGAGTTCTGGGAGGACCCGCTGAGGTTCGATCCCGAGCGGTTCGCCGAGGCGCACGCCGGGACCCGGCACCGCTACGCGTACTTCCCCTTCGGCGGCGGCCCGCACCAGTGCCTGGGCACGCACGTCTTCGAGATCGAGGCGCAGCTCATCGTTGCCGGCCTGCTGAGCCGTTTCCGCCCCCGGCTGCGGGAGGGGGATCGGGTGACCCCGCGCGCCGCCGCGTCCCTGCGCACCCGCGGGCGCGTGTGGATGACCCTGCACCGGCGGGACGGCGCCCGGCGGGCGGCCCGGTGAGCGCCCCGGTGGGCGGGCAGGCCGTTGGCGCCCTCCAGGCGGCCCCTCTGGACTCCGCCGAGATCGGGCGGGTGTGCGCGGTCGCCGGGATGCTCCAGCGCGAGATGCGCGCGTGGTCGGAGGAGTACCCCGGCCTGTTCTCCGCCAAGCCGTTCGACGCGGCCCTGTACAGCACGCTGACCCTCGCCTCGGCGTTCAGCGGCCCATGGTCGCAGGCGGCCGACCTGCGCATGGCCAACCGGGCGTGCCTGTGGTGCTTCGCGCTGGACTGGCTGATGGACTACCTGGCCACCGGGCCGGAGGAGGGCCGCGAGACGACGCGGCGCTGCCTGGCCGTCGCGGAGGGGGCGCCGCCCGGCGCGGGCGACGACCTCGCCCGCTTCCTGGCCGGGATCCGGGCGGAACTCACGGGCCTGCCCGCCTTCGCCGCCCTCGATCACGTGTGGCGCGAGGACCTGCGGCACATGCTCGACGCGATGACCTTGGAACTCACCTGGAAGACCGAGGGCGTCGTCCCGGACTTCCCCCAATATCTCGACAATGCCGACAATCTGGGCTTCTCCTTCGTCTTCACCACGCACTGGATCGCCACCACGCCTTCGGCCACGCCCTCACAGGCGGAGATCGAGGCCGTGCGGACGGCGAGCGCCGCCGTGCAGCGGGTCATCCGGCTCCTCAACGACCTGGGCAGCCAGGAGCGGGACACCAGTTGGGGCGACCTCAACGCGCTGATGCTCGGCCGCGACCGGGAGCAGGTGCTGGCCCTTTCCGCCGAGCTGGCCGCCCGGGCCCGGGAACTGCTGGTCCCGGTACGGGCCTGCCGCCCCGACCTGGCGGACTACCTGGAACGCCAGATGGACTTCTGCGCCGGGTTCTACCGGCTCGCCGACTACTGGGGGCGACTTTGACGCCCCGGATGGACCTCGCCGCGGAGGCGGGCAAGCTCGTCACCGAACTCGTCACCCAACCCTGGGGCCGCGTCTCGCCGTCGGTGTACGAGACCAGCCGGCTGGTGACCCTCGCGCCCTGGCTGATCGGGCACGCCGAACGGGTGGACTACCTGCTGGAGGTCCAGCGGGCCGACGGCGGGTGGGGCGGTCCCGGCGGTTACGCGCTCGTGCCGACGCTGGGCGCCACCGAGGCGCTGCTGACCGAGGCCGGGCGGTGGGGCAGCGGCGGCCGTCTGGCCGAGGCGATCGACCGCGGGCTGCGGCTGCTCTTCGCCTGGTCGGCCGCCTCCTATCCGTTCCCGATCCCGGACATGCCCGCGATCGAGCTGATCGTGGCCTCGCTGGTCGAACGTCTCGACCGCCACCTGAGCGGGCTGGGCGGCGGTCCGGAAGCGCCCCTGGCGCGCTGGCGGGGAGCGAGCCTGGCCCCGCCCGCGCGGGCGAGCCTGGCCCGGCTCGCCCGCTTCCGCGATTCGCTGGCCGGGCGGCCCGCGCTGCCGGAGAAACTGCTGCACGCGCTGGAGGTGGCGGGCGAGGCGGCGGGCGGCCTCGGCGTGCGGCCCACGTCGATCGGGTCGGTCGGGGCCTCTCCGGCGGCGACGGCCGCCTGGCTGTCGGCGCAGCCCGTCATCGAGCCCAGCGACACCGCCCGGCGGCACCTGGAGTCGGTCGTGCGCAGGCACGGAGGGCCGGTGCCCTGCGGGATGCCGGTGACCGTCTTCGAGCGGGGATGGGTGCTGAGTTCCCTGGTCCGGGCGGGGATCAGGCCACAGATCCCGGAGGAGGTGCTGTGGAGCCTGGGCGCGGCCAGCGGGCACGCCGGCACCGCCGCGGGACCGGGACTGCCCGCCGACGCCGACACCACGGCCGTCGCGCTCTACTCGCTGTCCCTGCTCGGCATGTCCTATGAACCGGCGGGTCTTTGGGCCTACGAGACGGACACGCATTTCTGTACCTGGCAGGGCGAGGAGGGAGATTCGCCCACCGTTAACGCGCATGTCCTTGACGCGTTCGGCACGTACGTCACAGGCAGGGCGGAACCGCACGGCCGATACCGGGCCGCGATCGAGAAAGTGTCGAACTGGCTGCGCGAACAGCAGAGTCCGGAAGGGGCCTGGTCCGACCGGTGGCATGCCTCGCCCTACTATGCGACGGCCTGTTGCGCCCTGGCCCTGGCCGGGTTCGGCGGGGCGCGGTCGGCCGGGGCGGTACGGCGTGCGACGGACTGGGTCATGGCGACCCAGCGGCCCGACGGCTCGTGGGGCAGGTGGTCGGGGACGGTGGAGGAGACCGCCTACGCCGTTCTGACCCTGGCCATGACCGGTCCGGTGCCGGACGCCCGCGGCTCCGTGGCCGCCGCGCGCGGGCGGGAGTACATCCGGGCGCGGCTGGACTCGCCGGACGACACTCCGCTGTGGCACGACAAGGACCTGTACGCGCCGCCCGCGATCATACGCGCGGCGGCGCTGGCCGCCCTCCATGCTCCGGGCGCAACTCACCGTCAAACCCCCAGTAAAGGGACTTACCACCCAAGGTTTCTGCAAAACGACATAAATGGACATTAGCCGCCATCTGCAATGTTGACTTGAGTAGCTTTAGCGTGATTGCTAAGGTTCCTGAGGCCGGTGTCGGCTGCCTGCCGTGTGCTCGTTCGACCGGTCCTTCGGTGATTTCGCATCACCGTGATCTGAGCTGCGGGTTTCCGCCCGTCCTCCGCAGAATGGCTACGTATGCGTTTGCGCAAAACCCGGTTGGGCACCAAGGTCGTCGCCCTGTTGGTCTCCCTCTCCGCACTGTGGGCCTTCGCCGCCTGGGTGACCATGCGCGACGGCCTGAACCTGCTGTGGGTGACGCGGCTCGACCAGGCCATCGCCGCGCCCAGCGAGCCCTTGCTCGCCGAGTTGCAACGCGAGCGGCGGCTCACGCTCGTCCGGCTGGGCGCGCCCGGCGCTCGCCAGCGCGAGGCGCTGACCATCCAGCAGGCCCGCACCGACGCGGCGATCGCCGCGTTCGAGACGGAGGCCCGGAGCACGACCGTCCGCTGGGCGGCCAGCGACACGCTGCTCGCCCGGCTCGACGAGGCGTTCCGCAGGCTGGAGTCGCTGAAGAAGTCGCGCAAGACGGCCCGCGACGGGATGACCGACCAGAACACCGCCGCGGGGATGTACTCAGAGGTCATCGACTCGCTGTTTCGCATGTACGACGCCATGGCGACGCTCGACGACGAGGGCTTCGCGAAGAAGACCTGGGCGATCATCAACCTCAACCGGGCGCGTGAACTGCTGGCCCGCGAGGACGCGATGCTCGGGGGCATGCTCGCCGGAGGCCGCATCGACCCCGACCGGCGCGACGCCCTCGTCCAGCTCGTCGGGGCCCGGCGGCACCTGATGGGCAACTCCCTCACCGAGGTGCGCGAGGTGGACCCGGTCGCCTTCGACAGCCTCAGCGACAGTGGGGCGCTCGTCCGCCTCCAGACGGTGGAGGACGTCGTCATCGCCAACAACGGCGCCCGGCCGTTCCCGGTCAGCGGAGACCAGTGGCGCTCGGCCACGACTCCGGCGCTGGCCGAGCTGGAGCAGACGGTCAACGCCGCGGGCGACCGGATCGTCGAGCAGGCCACGCCGATCGCGACCGGAGTCATCATCCGCCTGGCCCTGGCCGGCGGCCTCGGCCTGCTCGCGGTCATCGCGTCGATCGTGCTGTCCATCACCACCGCCCGCGACCTCGTGCGCCAGCTCGACCGGTTGCGGACCTCGGCCACCGAACTCGCCAGGGAGCGGCTGCCCGGAGTGGTGGAACGGCTCGGCCACGGCGAGAAGGTGGACGTCGCCACCGAGGCGCCGCCGCTGCGGTTCGGCGACGACCAGATCGGCCAGGTCGGCCAGGCGTTCAACGAGGTGCAGGAGACCGCGATCCGCGTCGCCGTCGAGCAGGCGGAGCTGCGCCGCAGCATCAGGGAGATCCTGCTGAGCCTGGCCAGGCGCACCCAGTCGCTGGTACACCGCCAGCTCGCGCTGCTGGACACCATGGAGCGCCGGGAGAGCGACCCATCGGACCTGAAGGACCTGTTCCGGGTCGACCACCTCGCCACCCGCATGCGCCGCAACGCGGAGAACCTGATCGTGCTGTCCGGCTCGTCGCCCGCCCGGTCCTGGCGGCGGCCGGTCCCGATGATCGACGTGGTGCGCGGCGCGCTGGCCGAGGTGGAGGACTACACGCGGGTGAGCGTCCCGCCGATGGGCGAGGTCGCGCTGGTCGGCCGGGCCGTCGGTGACGTCATCCACCTGCTCGCCGAGCTGATCGAGAACGCCGTCTCCTACTCCCCGCCCTACACCACCGCGGAGGTCCACGGTCAGATCGTGGCCAACGGCTACGTGATCGAGATCGAGGACCGCGGCCTCGGCATGAGCGCCGCCGACCTCGCCGCGGCCAACGACCGGATCGTCGACCCGCCCGAGTTCGACCTCAGGGACACCTCCCGGCTCGGCCTGTTCGTGGTCAGCCGGCTCGCCGAACGGCACGGCATCAAGGTGTCGCTGAAGGGCTCCCCCTACGGCGGCACCACCGCGGTCATCCTGCTTCCGCCGGACATCGTGCTGGCCGAAGAGGACGGCCCCGCCAGGCGGGAGATCGAATCCGGGCCGATGCCGGCCATCACCGCCGAGCCGTGGGGCGGTGATCCGGAGATCGCACGCAGGACCGCGGCCGTATTGGGAGAGACAAGCAGCATGTCGGAGTCATCGGCGAAGCCCGCCCTGACGGCGACCACCGGTGGCGGCACCCTGCCCGAGCCGGGCACGAACGGCCTCCCCCCTCTTCCGCGCAGGAACGGCGCGCTCGCCGTACCGGACGTGAACGGCCGGCCGGCGAGCCGGCGGGCGCTGCCCCAGGATGACCCGCCCACGCGCGGTTACGATCCGCTCGCCGCGGGCCCGGTGCGGGAGGAGCTCCCCGACGAGGCCGGCTTCACCCCCGGCGGCCTGCCGTTCCGGGTGCCGCAGGCGAGCCTGGCCCCGGCGCTGCGCGCCGAGCAGCCGGCCCCCGAGCCCGCCGAGGAGCCGGAGGAGGACCTGCGCTCGCCCGAGGAGATCCGCCGCATCATGGGCTCCTACCAGGCGGGCACCATGCGCGGCCGGATGGCCGCCGAACAGGCCCACGTGGAGGATCCCGGCCGCGCCCCCCGGCACGGACGCGACCCCGGCGATCCCCGCTGACCCGCCCCCTGAACCCAGCCCCTCATCCCCGAACCCCACCGGCCGCGGCACCCGCGGAACGCACGAGCCAGCAGAAAGAGGACGACGAGTGTCCCAGAAGACCGCTTCACCCGCCGACCTGGCCTGGTTGCTCGACGATCTGGTGGATCGGACCAGAGAGGCCAGACACGGAATCGTGCTGTCCAACGACGGCCTGCTGATGGCCTGCTCACGCGACCTGGGCCAGGTCGACGCCGAGCACCTGTCCGCGGTGGCCGCCGGGATCCAGAGCCTGGCCAAGGGGGTCGCCGAGCGGTTCGGCGGCGGGTCGGTGCGGCAGACCATCATCGAGATGCGCCAGGCGTACCTGCTGGTCACCGTGGCCGGGCAGGGCACCTGCCTGGCCGTGCTGTGCGGCCAGGACGCCGACGTGGGCGTGGTCGCCTACGAGATGGCGATGATGGTGACCCGCGTCGGGCAGTACCTCGTCTCCCCCGCGCGCAACGGCGACGCCGCCAGGGGTGACGCTTCACGATGAACTTCAACGACGAGCTGCCGGAGGAGTCCTGGCTGGACGACCAGGCGGGGCCGATCGTCCGCCCGTACGTGATGACGCGGGGACGCACCGAGCCGATCAGGGGCGACTTCGACCTGATCTCGCTGATCGCCTCGATCCGGCCGGTCGGGGCCAAGGAGGTCGGCCTCAACCCCGAGCATCTGGCCATCGTGCGGCTCTGCCAGGAACCGCTCTCGGTGGCGGAGGTGGCGGCGCACCTGGACCTGCCCGCGGGCACCATCAGGGTGCTGCTCGGCGACCTGCTGGACCGGGGCTACGTCACGGTGCAGGACCCACAACCCGAGGTCGACATGCGCGACCGGAGAATGTACGAGGCGGTGCTGGATGGACTACGAGCGCTCTGATCGCGGCCGATCCGCCAAGAAGCTCCCGACCGCGATCAAACTGCTGGTCGCCGGGGGCTTCGGGGTCGGCAAGACGACGCTTGTCAGTGCGGTGTCGGAGATCAGGCCGCTGCGGACCGAGGAGCTGCTGACCGACCGGAGCCTCGGCATCGACGACGTGGCGGGGGTGGAGGCCAAGAACACCACCACGGTCGCCATGGACTTCGGCCGGATCAGCGTCGGCGAGGACTACGTGCTCTACCTCTTCGGCACGCCGGGCCAGGAGCGGTTCTGGTTCATGTGGGACGAGCTGTCGGCGGGCGCGCTGGGCGCGGTCATCCTGGCCGACACCAGGCGGCTGGCCGACTGCTTCCCCGCCGTGGACTACTTCGAGCGGCGGGGCACGCCGTTCATCGTGGCGGTCAACTGCTTCGACGGCGCGCGGCAGTACGAGGTGGACGAGGTCAGGCTGGCCCTGGGGCTGCCGGCCCCGCTGCCGATCCTGCTGTGCGACGCGCGCCGCCGCGAGTCGGGCAAGGAAGTGCTGATCACGCTGGTCAAGCACGCCATGGAGGTCAACGGCAAGCGCCCCGCCTCGGTGTGAGCCGCGCTCGGCGCGGGCTAACCCCGGTGCGCGGCGAGGTGGTCGGCCAGCGAGATCGGCGGGTGCCCGGTGAGCGTGGCCACCGCGTCGGTGACCAGGTCGAGCTCGCCTTCGGCGATGGCCGAGTAGGAGGTCACCCAGCCGTCCACCTCCCACTGGGGGGCGCCGTAGCCCGCCCGCGAGGCGTACGCCTCCTCCAGGGTCTCGGCCTGGTAGGTGACCTTCCTGCCGGTGACGCGGGTGATCTCGGCGGCCACCTCGCCCATGGTCAGCGCCTGCGGGCCGGTGAGGTCGTAGGTCTCGCCGTCGTGCCCCTCGCCGAGCAGCACCGCCACCGCCGCGTCGGCGATGTCGTCCCTGGCCACCACGCCCGCCCGGCCCTGGCCGGCCGGTCCGCGGATCACGCCGTCCTCACCGGCGAACGCGGGCAGCACGTCCAGGTAGAGGTTGTCGCGCAGGAACGTGAAGCCGACGCCGGTCTCGCGGATGTGGCCCTCGGTGTGCCAGTGGTCGCGGGCGAAGGTGAACGTGGCGTCGGGGGCGGCTCCGGTGAACGAGGTGTAGACGATCCGTGTCACACCCGCCGCCACGGCGGCGTCCACCGCGGCCACGTGCTGCTCGCGCCGGTCGGCGGCCTCGGTCGCCGAGACCAGCAGCAGCGTGCCCACCCCGTCCAGCGCCGTGCGCAGCGCCGCCGGGTCCTGGTAGGAGGCGACGGCCACCTCGGCGCCCGGCAGCGAAGGGGCCCGCGCCGGGTCCCTGACCACCAGCCGCGTGGATTCGCCGCGCTCGGCCAGTCTCCTGGCGATCCTCCCGCCGAGCTGTCCGCTCGCGCCCGTCACCCCGACAACTCCGGTAGCCATGGCACCAGTCTGCCGTCTTTCCACCGTCCTGTCCCGTACCTCGGGCCGATCGGCCGTTCCCGGGAGTCGGCGTGGTGGCGCGATGTCCTGATTGTCCGGTTGGACACCCGGATGGGCGGCTCTGCGCCCCGCGATCGGACGACGACCGCCGCCAACCCCGCCGAACCGCTTGCGCTAGGGCGGGCCGCTGTGTTTAGTTTAATTCTTAGTAAGGTTTCCTTTTAATAACCTGCGCTCCACACCCCCCATTCACGCAGGAGCTCCATTGCACGTCCGTCTGAAGACCGCGCTGGCGACCACCGTCCCCCTGGTGGCCGTCGCCGTCGCGCTGCCGGCGACCCCGGCCGCCGCGCACGGCTCGATGTCCAATCCTCCCAGCCGCGCCTACGTGTGCAAGACCGAGGGCCCGGAGACCCCCAAGTCGGACGCGTGCAAGGCCGCCCGCGCCGCGGGCGGCACCCAGGCGTTCTATGACTGGCACGAGGTCTCCCTGCTCACCGCCGGCGGCAGGCACCGCGAGCTGATCCCGGACGGGAAGCTGTGCAGTGCGGGGCGGGAGAAGTACCGTGGGCTCGACCTGAACCGCGCCGACTGGCCGGCCACCCGCGTCTCCCCCGGCCCGCTGACGATCACCTACCACGCGACCGCGCCGCACGCCAACAGCAACTTCGAGTTCTACATCACCCGTGAGGGCTGGAACCCGACGATGCCGCTGCGGTGGTCCGACCTGGTGCCCATCAAGAACTTCAACAACCAGAACCCGACCACCTTCACCAACTGGACGATCAACCTCCCGCAGCGCACCGGCCGCCACCTGGTCTACTCGATCTGGCAGCGCGTCCTCGGCAGCCAGGAGGCGTTCTACACCTGCTCGGACGTCGACTTCGGCGGTGGCGCGCAGCCCACTCCCACGCCGACCCCGACGCCCACCCCGACCCCGACTCCGACGCCCACCCCGACGAGCACGCCCACCCCCACGCCGACGGTCACCGACCCGGGCGGCTCATGGGCGGCGGGCACGGCCTACCGGTCGGGCGACCGCGTCACCTATGGCGGGCTCACCTACCAGTGCCGCCTGGCGCACACCGCCCTCGTGGGCTGGGAACCGCCGAACGCCGCCACCCTCTGGCAGCGCCTCTGACCCGTCCGGGCGGGCGGATCCCCTCCCCGCCCGCCCGGACGCTCCGACCGGGACCCACCGCCCCCACCCCCCGGGAGCCTGTATGAAGCGCCTGGTCACGGCGCTGAGCGCCGCCACTACACTGCTGCTCGCCGGGTGTGCGGGCGGCGCGGTGGCCGGTTCGCCCGCGCAGCCCACCGCGCCCACGTCCGGCGCGGAGGCCACCGGCCCGGTCAACGCCGCCGACGTGATGTTCCTGCAGATGATGATCCCGCATCACCGGCAGAGCATCGAGATCGCCAGACTGGCCGGCAAGCAGGCCGCCGACCCGGCGGTCAAGACCATGGCCGAGGCCATCGCGGTCACCCAGGCGGCCGAGGTCTTCGCCATGAGCGAGCGCCTGTACGGCTGGAACCAGCCGCTCACCGTGGGCAAGGACGCCCACGCCGCACACGGCGGAATGCCGGAGATCGCCAAGAAGGCGATCGCCAAGCTGCGCAAGGCGCCCCCCGGCGAGTTCGACCGGGACTTCCTGCAGATGCTGATCGCCCACCACGACGACGGCGTGCAGATGTCCAACACCGAGGTCTCGACCGGGGCCAACCCCGCGACGGTCGAGCAGGCCCGCAAGCTCAGCCAGGGGCTGTCCGCGCAGATCGACCATATGCTCGACCTGCTCACCAGGATCGACCCCGTGGCCGGCCGGACGGCGAGCCCGTCCACCAGCCCGGTGTGAGACGGCCGGGCCCTCGTCCGGCGGACCCCCCACAGCCGGCCGGGCTCGCGCATCCGCTTCTGGAAGCCGGTGGCCGGGCCGCTGGGCGGACCGGAGCCGATCGACCGGGAGCGGTTCGCCGCCGCGCCAGGCCCGGTCGTGGACGCCGTCTTCGGCCTGATCGGCCTGGACGGTGACGGCCGGGTGCCCAGGGCGAAGTACGCGGAGTACATCGTGGCGCTCACGTCGTTCGGGATCTAGGCGGCGGGGGCGGAGCGGACGTTCGATCGCCACGGCGACGGCGACGGGCTGATCGGCCGCGCCGAACTGTGGAGGCCGGCCCGTGAGTTCTACCTCAGCGACGATCCCGGCAGCGTCGCCGACCTGTTGTTCGGGCCGGGCCGAGCGTGGTCGTGGCCGGTCACGGCGTCCTGGCGCGGATCTGGTCGAGGTAGTTGTAGGCGGTGACGCGGGAGACGCCCAGCCGGCGGGCGACGCGGTCCACCGAGCGTTTGACGAAGAAGGCGCCCTTGTCGTCGAGGAAGCGCAGGACCGCGATCTTGTCCTCGCGGCCCATCAGGGCCACCGTCTTGCCGGTGGCGGCGATCGCCGACTCGATGAGGTTGTCCAGCACCTCGGAGATGTCCTGGGCGAAGATCTCCTCGCGGGCGGGAGCGTCGGCGGACCCGAGGATCTCGTCGATGCCCGCCCTGGCGGCCTGGAAAGGCGTCATGTCCACGTTGACGCACAGCGACGCGATGACCCGGCCGTCGGCGTCACGGATGAAGACCGACGACGATCGCAGGTCGCGGCCGTCGGCGGTGCGGGCGCGGTAGCCGTACTCGTCGTGGTCCTCCTCCTCGGTGCGCAGCGTCTCAAGGCCGAGGTTGGTGGACGGGCCGCCCACCGAGCGGCCGGTGACGTGGCCGTTCTCGATCGCGGCGATGGTGCTCTCCATCTCGTGGCCGGTCAGGTCGTGCAGCACGACCTCGCAGTGCGGGCCCACCGCGGCGGCGACCGCCTTCATCACCGGGCGCAGGATCGGCGCGAGGTCATCGAGCCCGGTGGCGGCGGTGCGCCCGGGGGCACGCTCGGCAGGCATCGCGACTCCTTCTGCGGACCGGGGCGGCGGCTCCAGCGGCCGCCTGTGGTCAGTGTGGCAGGTTCACCGTCCGGCCTCACATCCGTTGGAAGAAATTCTGTTAACCCCATTGACGAGTTGTCAATCGATTGAACACACTAGCCAACGATCCAACGGATAGAGGTCGCGGCGATGCCGAGGATTCGCTTCGCGGGGGTCACCAAGTCGTTCGGAGACGTCACGGTCATCAAACGGTTCGACGCGGAGATCCCCGACCGGGAGTTCCTGGTGCTCCTCGGCCCGTCCGGCAGCGGCAAGTCCACCATGCTCAGGATGATCGCCGGGCTGACCGGCCTCACCGGCGGGACCCTGGAGTTCGACGGAAGGAAGGTGAACGACCTGGCCCCCGACCAGCGCGACGTCGCCTTCGTCTTCCAGTCCGCCACCCTCTATCCGCACCTGTCGGTCCGGGCGAACATCGCCTTCCCGCTGCTGGTCGGCCGCTTCCGCTGGTACCACCACCTGCCGGTGGCCGGTCGCGCGCTGCACCGGGCCTTCCTGCGCGACGCCGACGTCAACCGGCGGATCGAGCGGGCGGCCGCGTCGATGCGGGTCACCGAGTTCCTGGACCGCCGCCCCCGGGCGTTGTCCGGCGGCCAGCGCCGCCGGGTGGCCCTCGCCCGCGAGCTGATCCGCGAGCCGTCGCTCTACCTGCTGGACGAGCCGCTGGCCGGCCTGGACGGCCCGCTGCGCACGCAGTTGCGCGCCGAGATCGGCGCGCTCCACCACGCCACGCGCACGAGCTTCGTCTACGTCACCCATGACCAGGACGAGGCGATGAGCATGGCCACGCGCGTCATCGTGCTCAACGACGGCATGATCCAGCAGTACGGCACGCCCGGCGAGGTCTACGAGACCCCGGCGAACACGTTCGTGGCCCGGTTCGTCGGCAGCCCGCCGATGAACCTGCTGCCCGGCCCGGCGCTCGCCCCGGTGTTCGACGGGGCGGGGGACGACGTCCTGATCGGCGTACGCGCCGAGAAGGTGACCCTCGGCCCGCCGGACGGCGAAGGCGTGCCCGCGCGCGTGGCCGGGGTCGAACGGCGGGGCGCGGAGACCGTGGTCGCCTTCCGGCTCGGCCCGCCGGGCCGGCCCGGCGATCTCCACCATGCCCGGATGCCCGGCGACGCCCCCTTCGCCCCCGGCGACCCCTGCCGCGTACGGCCCGACCTGGCCGGCGCCTCCTGGTTCGACCGGCGCACCGGAAGGCGGCTCGACTCCGCCCCGCGCCCGTCCATCACAAGAGAAAGGTGAACGATTCATGCCCAAGAAGGCCATCAGCACGGACAAGGCGGCTCCTCCGGGAGGCCCGTACTCCCAGGCGGTCGTCGCCGGCGACCACGTGTACCTGGCCGGCGCCTGCCCCGTGCTGCCCGACGGCACCTGGGTGCGCGGGCCGTTCGCCGACCAGGCCAGGGCGGCGTTCAACAACCTGGCGCGCGTCGCGGAGGCGGCGGGCGCGGACCTGACGCAGGCCGTACGGGTCGGCGTGTACCTGCGCGACTTCGCCGACTTCGCGGAGATGAACGAGATCTACGCCGAGTACTTCGGCCACCCCGACCCGCCGGTCAGGACCACCCTGCCGGTGGCGCTCAACGGCTTCGACATCGAGATCGACGCCATCCTCTACACCGGCGACTGAGCACCTGCGCGTCCGCCGGCCCTCGCCTCGCGCGACGGCCGGCGGGCGCGCGCTCGCCGGATTCCCCCACGGCGGGCGTTTTCATCACGGTAAAGTCCGCGTAGATTTCCTACACGGCGGGGGAGTTGAATGCACCGCAGCCCTGACCTCGGCAGGCTGGCCATGACCGTGCTACAGCCGGGCTTCCATGGCACCACCCCGCCCACCTGGCTGCGCCGGGCGCTCGGTGCCGGGCTGGGCGGTGCGGTGCTGTTCGCCAGGAACATCACGGACGCGGACCAGGCCGCCGAGCTGGTCGCCGCGCTACGCGCCGACAATCCCGAAGTCGTCGTCGCGGTGGACGAGGAGGGCGGCGTCGTCACCCGGATGGAGGCCCGGACGGGCAGTTCCTGGCCGGGCAACCTGGCGCTCGGCGTGGGCGGCGACACCGGCCGCACCGAGGGGGTGGCCCGCCAGATCGGGCGCATGCTGGCCAGGGCCGGGATCACACTCGACTACGCCCCGGTGGCCGACGTGAACGCGAACCCGGCCAACCCGGTGATCGGCATCCGCTCCTTCGGCGCGGAGCCGGGGCCGGTGGCCGCGCACACCGCGGCCTGGGTGGCCGGGTTGCAGAGCACCGGGGTGGCGGCGTGCGCCAAGCACTTCCCCGGGCACGGCGACACCGTCACCGACTCCCACCACGGCCTGCCGGCCGTACACGCGCCGCTCGCCCTGCTGCACGAGCGGGACCTGCCGCCGTTCCGCGCGGCGGTCGCCGCGGGGGTGCGCGCGCTGATGTGCGGGCACCTGCTGGTGCCCGCGCTGGACCCCGAACACCCCGCCACCTTCAGCCACCGGATGCTGACCGAGCTGCTGCGCGACGAACTCGGCTTCACCGGCCTGCTGGTCACCGACGCGATCGAGATGCGCGCGGTGGCCGCCCTGCACTCCCCCGGCGAGATCGCGGTCAGGGCGCTCGCCGCAGGGGCCGACGCGATCTGCGCGGGCGTCACCTCACCCGATGGGGAGAGCGTCCTCGCGCTGCGCGACGCGATCGTCGAGGCGGTCCACGCGGGCAGGCTGGCCGAGTCCCGGCTCGCGCAGGCCGCCTCCCGGGTGCTCGCCCTGGCCCGCTGGCACGCCGAGGCGACCCCCGACACCGGCGCGCCCGACCACGAACTCGGCCTCGCGGCGGCCCGGGCCGCGCTGCGCGTCACCGCCTCCGGCCCGCTGCCCGATCCGGTCCTCTCCACGCCGCCGCTGGTCGTGGACCTCGCCCCGCGTATGACGCTCGCCGTCGATCACGACGTACCGTCCGGGCTGGCGGGCGCACTGTCCGAGGCCCTGCCGGGCACCCGTTCCCACACCGTCACCGCCGCCGACCCACGATTGCCCGACCTCAGCGCGCCGGGCCCGGTGGTCCTCGTGGCGCACGACGCGGTACGCCACGCGTGGGTCGCCGACCTGACCGCCGAGGCGGTACGCCTGCGCCCCGACCTCATCGTCATCGAAACCGGCATCCCGGGGCCGCCTGTCGGAGCCGTCCACATCGCCACCCATGGCGTCTCCCGCGCCTCCTTCCGGGCGGTGGCCCACCGGCTGACCTAGGGTCGTTCGCGGGCGCGCTCGCCGTGACGCGCGCCCGCGAACCCTCGGTTGAGGCTTACGAGGTCAGCCCGTAGGCCCTGATGACGGTCTGGGCGAAGGTGGTGTCACCCGAGCCCGCCGACACGCGCAGCGACACGAAGTCGCCCGCCGCCGGGTTGCGGACCAGCGCCGTCCACTGGCCGTGAACACGGGCCACCGGGGCGGGCCCCCACGTCTTGCCCTCATCGAACGACGCCTCGGCCTTGGGCCGGATCCCGTCCGAGTCCGCCCCCGGCTGCTCGACCAGGAGCCGGATCGGGGTGAGCGCGGAGCGCCTGGCCCGGTTCAGCTCGTCGAGGCCCTGGGGGGCCGCCCGCACGTGGAGCATGGACAGTGGCGTGATCTCCGCCGTGGTGCCGGAGCGGAAGGTCCACCTGGCGTCCACGGCGGTGGACAGCGCGGCGTACGGCACCTGCCGCCGTCCGGACATCGTCGCCGTGTAGACAGATTCGCCGGCGGGTACCTCCGTGCCGATGAAGCATGATCCTCCATTCGGAGGCTCGCACGCTTCCCTGGCGAGTTCCTTGCCGTCCTTGGCCAGGCTGAGAGTGACCGACGAGTTGTCCTCCCGGCCGGCGCGTCCGGCCCCGGAGTCGGAGAACAGGGTGCTGTCGAGCTGGAGGAGATCCCGCTCACGGATGGACCAGGGGGACGGCGCCGCGCCGAACACGGCGGTGTTCCACAGCTCGGTGCCCGGTTTGCGGGTCACCTCCCTGCCCGAGTCCACAAGCGTCTGCCCGCCGCTCTCCTCGTGCAGCGAGAGCTGGGATCCCCACTTGAAGCCCTTGATGACGGACCGGTAGTGGACGACCGTGGCAGGCACGCGCACGGGGGCGTCCAAGAGCCAGCCGCCGTCCGGGCCGACCCGCGCGCCGCCGTTCGCCGGTACGCCCGCGCCCCGGTAGTTCACCGTGACCTTGGCGAGGTCGGCTTTCGCGGCCTTGTACACCGGGTCGCCGGGAAGGCCGCCCTCGGCGGTGTTGATCAGGTCGTACCGGTAGGGGCTGGGCGTCGCATCCGCCTTGACCAGCGTCGATTGTGCCATGAACGACAGACCGGGCACCTGCGACGGCACAACGAAAACCTTGCCCGTGGGGGCCAGCAGGTAGAAGTCTTTCCATGCGTCCCCGCTGCGCTGAACGGCCGAGATGCTATGGGCGGCCCGCCGGACGGTCGGATCGTCGATGGATTGGACGATCTCCTTGCCCGCGCCGAGGTCGATCGTCGGATACCTGGTCTGCTCACTGAGCCGGACCGGCGGCGGCTGGGCGAGGGTCACCTTGTCATCTCCTTCGGAGACCAGGGCGCGCAAGTACCATTCGCCCGCGGGCAGCCGGACCGTGCCGGCGCCGTCACGAAGCTCGAAGAGCTCCACCCACCCCGTTTCGAGGCTGAAGGCGACCACGTATCCCGACTGGCCGGGCTCCCCGCCCTTCGTGGTGACGGTCAGGTCGTAGGACTCCGGTTCGATGTACGCGCCGGCCAGGGTGCGCACCACCGTGTCGCCCGCGGTCGCGGTGACCACTCCGGCGTACGCGCCGGGTTCGACCCCATCGGCCGCCGCCGTGACGGTGACCGACGCCTCACCCTTGGCGGGCACGGTGAGCCGGTCGGCCGACAGGCCGAGCACCCCCGCCGGGAGCGGCCCGCTACCGACGGGCGCGATGGCCAGCGCCAAGGTGACCGGCGCATCGCCGGTGTTGGCGTAGGTGATGGTCTTGGTGGTCTGCTGGCCCTTCTCGTGCGGCCATCTGAGCTCCGAGGACACATTGCCCGGGAGGGCCACGACGGTCTGGGTGAGCGCCTTGGCCGCCTCCAGGCGTCCCGCCCCCTGCTCGAACGCGTTGGCGTCGGTCTTGGGGGTGGCGCTGCTGATCAGCGCCGACTTCAGCCGATCCGCCCGCCAGTCCGGCCGCCGCTGGGCCAGGATCGCCGCCGCGCCCGCGACGTGCGGCGTCGCCATCGAGGTACCCGAATACGCCGCATAACCGCCTTCGGCGGTCCCCGGCACCGCAGCCGTGATCCCCACCCCCGGCGCGGTGATCTCCGGCTTGATCGCGCCGTCACCGATCCGCGGGCCACGGCTGGAGAAATCCGCGAGCTGGTCCTGCTTGTCCACCGCGCCCACGGTCAGCGCCGCATCCGCGCTGCCCGGACTGTCCATCGTGCCCTCTCCCGGACCGGAGTTACCGGCCGCGATCACGAACAACGTGCCCGTCTGCTCGCTGAGGACGTTCACCGCCTCTTCGAGCGGATCGAGCGTGCGGCTGTCCGTCCCGCCGAGGCTCATGTTGACGACCTTGGCCTTGACCTCGTTGGCCGCCCACTCCATACCGGCGGCGATCTCCGACTCAAATCCGCCGAACTCGCCGAGCACCTTGCCGACCGCGAGTTTCGCATCCGGTGCCACACCGCGGTACTTCCCGCCGGAGGCCGCGCCCGTCCCCGCGATCGTGGAGGCCACATGGGTGCCGTGACCGTCGCGGTCGTTGACGTCCGGCTCCAGCGAACTGAAGCTCTTGCTGTGCGTGACCACGCCCTGGAGGTCAGGGTGGGCCGGGTCATAGCCGCTGTCCAGAACGGCCACGGTCACACCCTTGCCGGTGTACCCGCTCTTCCACGCCTCCGGCGCGCCGACCTGCGGCACGCTCGTGTCCAGAGACGGCATCCGCCTGCCGTCCAGCCACAGCCGCCCGACCCCGCCCGCCAGCGACCGCGCACCCGCGCCACCGCTCAGCGCCTGCCACGCCGTCGTCGCGTCCTTCTTGGGCACCTTGACAGCCGCCAGCCCCAGGGCCCCACTGCGCCAGGTGGGCGCGGGCGCGCCGGATAACCGGAACGTCGCCGCCGCCGCACCGGTCGTCCGGGCCATGACCGGGACGTCCTTGCGGTGCGCGTCGTCGTATTTCCACTCGATGAGCTGCGTGACATCGAACAGCCGCTCATCCAGTAGCCCCCGCGCGACCAGCGGAGCCGCGTCGGACGGGAGGACCACCAGATGATCCTTCTTCCGTATCGCGGAGAATTGCACCTTACGGCCCTTGCCCGGCCGGATCGAATGGCCGGAGGGGGAGACCGTGACCTTGTCGCCGGTGATGAGCGTGACGGTCTTCACGCCTCCTACGGCTGCTCCGGCGGCGGCCCATAGAGCGTGGGATCCCGGCCTGACCAGCCGGTCCTGCCCCTCAGACGCACCCGGGGGCCCGCTCGCGCTCGCGCTCGCCGCTCCGGTCGCCGCGGTCGTCACTGCCAGTGCGACCGCCGTGATTACCGAAAAGCGTCTCATAGGCGACACTCCCTTACATAGTAGGATATTTCCGCCTTACCGGGGAAATAATGGAGGATATCCTCGCCACAGGCAAGAGGGGACGGCACATCGGCACCGACTTTGGCGAATATCGGTGAGCTGCCAAAACCACGAGCCGTAAAGTCACGCCGCAAAACGTGGTCACCGACGATTCCCGGCAGCAAATCGGCTGTCATAATACTCCCGGGATGGCGAAGAATCCGTCGACCGGGCGAGCCGCAACGGCCCTCCGCCCGTCAGATTGTTACCTTCCAACGCACGATTCCCGCATCGAGTGGATCGAATTGTGCGGGGGCTCAGGCCAACCGGGCGGCGGCCGACGGCAAGCCGCAGCAGCCGCACGTTCGGGTCGATCGAGACCTTGGACCTCGCTTCGCTCGGCCTGCGCTTTTTCCGGCGCCACCGCGCTACCGAGCGTCGTCGCAACGCGCGCTACCGCGCGCAATCGCCCTCGCTTCGCTCGGTCTGTTTTCCAGAGCCGACTACTGTAGCCGACCTGCGCAATGTCCGCTTTGAGCGTTCCCGATAACACCGCTCAACGGGACACCATCCCGTCCTCCGGGGCGCTCCCCCGACCTCCGGCAGGCAAGCGCGCTTCCGCGCGCCACCTCAGTACGCGCTAACGCGCACAATCGCCCTCGCTGACGCTCGGCCTGCTTTCCCAAGGCCGGGCTCCGCCCGGCGCTACCGCCACCAGCACACCGATACCCGCCTCAACCCACCACAGCCACCAACCACGATCGAGACCTTCGCCGATCCACACGACCGCGCACGGCTATCCCCGAGCGATCAACAACCTGCACCCCAGCGACAGGGTGTTGTTGTCGTAGATCGTCGGTCAGTGCCTACTTCGTCGGCATTTTCAGCGCTGGACAACCGACGGATACACCCCCCAGCCTGATCAATACAGTTCCTGAGAACGAGCCACACCCACGTTCGATACCGATATGCCGTTCACAGCCATAGCGTGAAGCCATGAACACCGGTACAGGTCCCGGTCCCATCGCCCGGGACGGCTCTCCAGTCGAGTTCTACGCCGCGCTTCCCCCCACGGGCGAACCTGAGGTTATCCGCGCCGTCGTCCCTGCGGGCGGTTCGATCCTTGAGCTGGGCTCTGGGGCAGGGCGGATCACCCGTCCACTGCTGGACCTCGGCTTCGACGTTGTGGCAGTCGACGAATGCGCCGACATGCTGAAGCAGATCCGTGGCGCCCAGACGGTCCGGTCGCGCATTGAAGACCTAGCCATGGACCGCACCTTCGATGCGGTGCTACTGGCCTCCCAGCTCATCAATACCCCTGATGATGCGGTCAGGCGCGGGTTGCTCGACTGCTGCCGTCGCCATGTAGCGCCTGGCGGACAGGTCCTGATCCAATGGGTCACCCCGCAAGCCCGGGCCGCATGGTCCCCAGGACTCACCCGTACGGCAGGTGAAGTAACGATCACACTCGCCGAAGTCACCCCGATCGGTCCCGGCCTGCTCGCCGCCGTTATGCGCTACGAGACAGGCGGCCGCGTGTGGACGCAGTCCTTCACCGACAGGGCGCTCAGCGAAAAGGATTTGGCCGCCGCGCTGGCAGACTCCGGCCTCCGCCTCGGCCGCTTCCTCACTCCTGACCGCTCTTGGTTCACCGCCTACCCGACAGGAAGGCTTCGTAGTAGCTAGACCCCGGCCTCAATGACCATGAGCCCTCACCAACTTCAGGCAAGCCATCCGGCCCGTATGCCCTCGCGAGATATCGTTCCTGTGTTTCCACCCGCATCCCCACCGCCGAAGAGGAGATCATCCTCGCCGAACCGCGATGCTCTGAGACCAGTCAGTGGTGTGATCGTTTTCGAACTAAATGAAATCGCGGCCAGCGCCAGGAAAGCCCGCAGGTCAACAAGTGTGCTCCCCACACGCGCGGGGATGGTCCCTGACCATGTCCGACGTCGGGCCCCAGATCGGCGTGCTCCCCACACGCGCGGGGATGGTCCGGGTTCGCACGGCTTGAGGCCGAGGACGCAAGTGTGCTCCCCACACGCGCGGGGATGGTCCGGGGCGTCGGCAGCTCGGCGTGGCCCCCAAGGCGTGCTCCCCACACGCGCGGGGATGGTCCGGCCGCCACCCGTACGGTGTCCCGCCCGCGCCGGTGCTCCCCACACGCGCGGGGATGGTCCTGGTGTCCGGTGGTGACCCGACACCTGGTCACCGTGCTCCCCACACGCGCGGGGGTAGTCCTGGGTGAGGCCCCCGGCTCGGATGCGCATCCCGGCCGGGAATCCTCGCCGCCGGTAGTCTGTGATCGCGCCGTCTACTGGTCCAGGTGGCTGGCCCCCCGTTCCAGCGGGTGCCTTTGATATACCCTCCAGCCCCCAAACGATCTACTCAATGCCCGCGTCGCCACGGCTCCCAATTTTCTTGAGCGGAGAGACTGTTGGTGAAGTAGATCGAGCGGAAGTAGCCCCGTTATCACAAATGTTATCATGGGGCGTTTTATGTGTTAGGAAGTCCGTGTCGAGCGAGCTTGACCGCTGAGACCAGCAGGACGCCCGCGAGAACGGGGATGACGACGAGGTCAGGGATGATGCCGAGTAGGAGGCCACCCAGCACAGCGCCGACGATGGATTCGGCGGTCATGGCGTCTATGAAGCGACCAGGCTTATCGCCTTGTTCACGATGACCGCCGCCGGCACTGCGAGCCCGAACAGGCCGATCAGCAACTACAGCCGGAACGCAGCGACACCCATGACTCCACCCGCGAGCAGGAACGGCGATAGCGGCCTCGTGGTTACATTTGTGATCACGGGGCTACTTCCCTTTGACCTACTTCGCCAACAATCTCTCCAGTAGTCGGGGGCGGAGCCATTGTTGTATGTAGGAAATCGGCCCCCATTTGAAGGAGGAAACCCGGAATATCGGCCCTTGCCTTGTTAGGGCGGGGGCCGATCTTGCAGCGTGTCCAAAGGTTATTCCGCATCGGTCGGCGATGGCTTCATAATCGCGTCGATCTCTGCCTTGAACACTTCACGCTCCTTTCCGGGGAGTCGCGACGTGAACGCGTCCATCTCGTCCAGGACTCGACTGGAGTCAATCGACGCCGCTGCCGCTGCCGCCTGCCGCCCCGCCGTCAGCGCACCGTCAACTTCTCCTTGATCAAGACGTGCGAGAGCGATCGCTGTCCACCCCAGCACACGATCGCGCTCGTAGTCGCTGGTGCGCTCCGCCATTCCGTCGCTGATCAGCTCCTCGGCTGTCTCCGGCTGCCCCAGCCTTGCGAAAGCCATCCCCACCTCAATGGTCGTACTAGGCCGCCGCATCCAGTAGATCCACGGAGGGTCCTCCTCCGGATGGCGCCTGCCCCAATGGCCATCCGCTTGGAGCAGGACGCGAGCGGCTTCGCGAGCCTCCCCTGCCACCGCGTGTGCCCGTACCTGCCATGCGTCCAACATTGCGTGGACCGTGCGGGAGTAGCCGGGGCCTACCTTTTCCCGGGCGGTTTTCAGCAGCCTTACCGAGCCATGCCCATCCCCGGCATAGGTGCGTTGCATCGCCATCTGGCTCAGAATGTACGCTCCCACTCCCGGCTCAGCCGCCGTCGCTGCCGCGCGTAGCCCAGCATGCCAGTATCGTTCGGCTGCTGCATGGCGCCCTGCATCAAACGCGGCCCACCCGGCGAAACGGCACAGCTCGGCAGCCGAGATGTACAACCGTCGTTCAACCTCCCCCGAGTACAGACCGCGCGATAGGAGCCGGATAGCAAGGCGCAACTCGGATACGGCGAGATCGAGGCAGCACTCGCCTCCGACCAGGTCGTCAAGATGCCACAGCTCGGCGATTCGGGTTTCTATCCAGTCCGCGACCTCCGGATCTACGCGCCTGCCGAACGCTCCCCGGACGATCTGTTCAGGGGCAATGGCCCACGCCCCTGCGAGAGCACACGCCGACTCCTGGGACAGCGTCAGAAAACGCCGTCTGTCCATCGCTGCATCCACGCTCCCCATCAGCGCCATCAACGCCCAGTGCATATCCCATGGCCGTTCCAGCTCAACACCGTAGGCGATGTGGAGCCAGTCGGGCCATGACCACTTTTGGACGTGACAGGGCGGGATCTTCAGTTCGGCGGCCAAAGCGAGCTGCGCGGCCATCTCCGGCACGGCCCGCCTATGTTCCCATCTCCACACTTTCTGCTTGCCTTGGGCCATATTGACGCCAGAACGGCGAGCGACAATCTCGGCGACTTCGCCGAGAGTCCACCCGTGCTGGGTGCGGATGGACGTCAACGGATGCGCGAGGAGCGGAGCAGCAGTCATGAGGCGTCCCAACGCTCGGTATCGGCGAGACTACGGCGAGACTACGGCTCGGGGGTGGAAGTGCGCAGGCGAGATGGGTTTTCCTAGGGCTCACCCCCGCCGCAAAGGCGGAACCCGCCGAGACGGTCGCAACGCTCGACGGGTTCCTTGATCGCACAATGGAGGTGCGACCCGTGAGCGATGATAGACCGCACGTAGTGCCCAAAGGGGGCATGGTCGGATTCACCGCCCAAGACGACGGCCTGTTCCTCGTCTGGGAGGTGCAAGCCGGCGGCGACGGCAAGAGCGGCGTGACCAAGGATGAGGCCACCGCCGAGAAGGACATGCTGCGTGCTCTCGCAACCTTCCGGCACGGGCGCGGCCGGGTCCGGTACGCGCGGCTCGCCCCGGCGCCCCGCGCCGTCTACGACTACCGATACGGCACGACCCTCATCACCGCGCACCGGGCGGACGGCGTGACCGCCTCCATCGCCGGGGACGCGTGGGAGGACACCCCTTGAGCGGGTACGGCGGCGTGGCGAGGGCTTGCGCGTCGCCGTGCCGTACGGCGGGCCGGCGCGGGCCCGCCGGGCGCGGGCGGGTGCGAGGTGTTCTCCTCGCCCGCGCCACTCCACAGTCTGCGCGGCGGCCCCCTTCCCATCGCCCAGGGCCGTACCGCGCCGCACGGGGAGTCGGTAGCCCCCGTGCCCGCGCGGGCGGGCACCCCACACCCAGAACCGCCCGCCCGCGCACTCCACCAAAGGGCGTGCAGTGGACCGCCTGAGCCTGTGGGAAGGCGCCCACCTCGCCGCGATCGAGACCACCTTCCCCGGCTGGCGCATCCTCGTACGAAACCGCTGCTGGTGGGCCACCAAGCACTCCCCGCCCACCCCCGCGCAGAAGGCCGCCGGAGTACTGCACCAGTTCGCCCGGCCCGGACCGCTGGAACCGGTGGCCGCGCTCACCGGACAACTCGGCATCCTCAGCCGCATGGGCGCGGCCTGAACTTCAAAGCACCATCGCCGTAGTCACCGATCAGCATGGAGCCGACATGACCACCCTGGCCACCCGGCCGGACCACATCGCATCCCCCCGGAACACGATCCGAGCGGACCTGTTCGCCCGCATCGCCGACCAGTACCAGATGCCCGCCGAGCGCGCGACGCGCATCATGGAACAGGCGCTCGCGTTCCTGATCGCCTGCTCGATCCATCCGCACGCCGGTCTGTCCCCGTCCGGCGAGGTGGACAAGGGCTGGCACGCGTTCTTGCTGTTCACCCGCGAGTATGGCGAGTTCTGCCAGCGCATCGCGGGACGTTTCATCCACCATCACCCCGGCGAGCCGGAGACCGGTGCCAGCCGGGTCGGGGCCACCGTCGAGGCGATGCGCGCGGCCGGGCTGCCGGTCGATGGCGAGTTGTGGGTTCCGTCCAGTGAGTGCAGCCAGTGCTACCAGGGCTGCGTCGACGACCCGAGGACCTGACGTGACCCGATTCCAATGGGAAGACCTCCCCCAGGCCGTACGCGACGCCATCCAGGACCACGCCGGGCCGGTGGTGAAGGCCGAGACCGCAGCGACCGGGCTCATGCCCGGGGTGGCCGCCCGGCTGTACCTCGGCAATGGCGGCAGCGTGTTCCTCAAGGCGTGCCCCGCCGATCACCCGGCGGCCACGCTGTACGAACGGGAGCTGTGGGCGGGCCACGTCCTGCCCGCTGCGGTTCCCACCCCGCGCTTGCGCTGGTCGAGTACCGAGCACGGGTGGATTGCCATGCTCCACACGTTCATCGACGGGCGGGCGGTGGACCTGTCGCCGGGCTCGCCCGACGTCCCCGCCATGCTCGGGCTGGTGGCCGAACTCGGGTCGTACCTCACGCCATACCCCGGCGACGACGCGCCGCCGGTTTCCGGGAACGCCTCAGCCCTGCTGGCCAAAGGCCGCCACCTGCTCGACCGGGGGACTCTGCCCGATCAGGCCCGGTACGTCGCGGCGCTCGACAAATGGGACGTCGCCAGCCTGGAAGGCACGACCCTGCTGCACTACGACCTGCACACCGGGAACCTCAAGGTGGTGGGCGACCAGGTGTTCGTCCTGGACTGGGGCTTCGCCTGCCAGGGGGCGGCCTGGGGCGAGCCAGCGATGCTCGCCCCGCGGCTCATCGAGGCCGGGCACACGCCCGAGCGCGTCGAAGAACTGCTGATGAACCTGCTGCCCGCGTGGCGGTCCGCGCCCAGCGACGGCGTGACCGGGCTGGTGGCGCTGTGGACGTTGTTCCGCGTCTACAAGGCCATGCACGGCCCGGCTGAGATGAGGGAGTTCCGGGGCCGGGCCGCGGCGGCCGGACACGCGTGGTTGAGGTACCGACTCGGCTGACCGCTCCATGAGCGAGCCCCATCGGAGCCGGTCCGGCGGGGCTCTTTTCGTTCTCTCCGATTTACGCGCGAGTCGTGGATTCGCAGAGTCGTAGGTGGTCATTACCAGGTCTTCATATTCGACCGGGGCTATGTTTCTCGGTCGGCCACGGGGCGTGATCGGCTGTTGGCGACCGTCGAGTGATCCGGGTTGCGGCGCAGCGGGATCGGCGGCGCGGGCTGGCTGGGGTACGGAACCCGAAAGCGATCCGGGCGACGAGCTTGATGCGCAGTTGGTGTCCTCCCTCTTGGCGTTGGGGACCTTCAGCAGGATCGCGGCGGCGATGTGCTCACGCCCCCGTCTGACGGTTTCGGCGAGAGTGACCAGCCCGGGAATGTGATCGTAAGTGGCGCACAAAGAAGGGGAGCGGAACAGCCAGCGGGGGACCCGGCCCAGGCTGGTGGCGGTGAATACCGACTCAGTCCTTCTTTGGCGATCTAAGCGGGCGATGACATAGTGACCGTACGGATCGGCGTCGAGGTAGGTGTTCACATCACAGTGAACCGATCAGGGTGCAGGTCTTCGCAGTTGCGTAGGAGGGTACGGCGCATCCCGTACTCCGGATCGCCGGACCGGCCGCGCGCCCATAGGAGTCGTAGGGGCCCGGCGGTCAGTGAGGTTCACCCCCACACTCGTGGGGAGCACTGCACGTGGGGGTAGCTCTCTCCCCGCTCATGCGGTTCACCCCCACACTCGTGGGGAGCACCCTTGGTGAACAGCCACAATACAGCCGACCTGCGGTGTTGTGATGTCGGGGTTTGTCGGTGATCCACTTCTATGGTTTCTGCCTGTCGGGGGCGTTGCCGGTGGATTTGGGGTGTGGGTGATCGGCTGGGGGCGCCAGCGTCGGGCGGAGCCCGACTTGGGGAAGAACAGGCCGAGCGTCAGCGAGGGCCTTTGCGCGCGGTAGCGCGGCGGCAGGCGAAGCGCGACTCCCCGCCGCAGGCGGACCCCTGGCGCGAAGCGCATCACCCCGCCGCAGGCGGACCCCTGGCGCGAAGCGCATCACCCCGCCGGAGGCGGACCCCTGGCGCGAAGCGCATCACCCCGCCGGAGGCGGGGCCTGGCGCGAAGCACTGCTTCCCGCCGCAGGCGGACCTCGGGCTCGGCGCGCCGCCTCGCGCCGGAGGCGGACCCCTGGCGCGAAGCGCGACTTCCCGCCGCAGGCGGACCCCTGGCGCGAAGCGCCACCTCGCGCCGGAGGCGGACCCCTGGCGCGAAGCGCTGCTCCTGCCGAAGGCGGGGGTGGGGGTGGTGGCTTGCTGGCAGGTGGTGTGTGGGGGAAGGGATGGGGCGGGGAGGTGGTGCGGCGCGCGCGGGGGGCCGGGCAGCAGGGTGTGGCCGGGGACGGGGCTTCGGCGAGTACTACGCTCCGCCGTACCGGCCAGGGCGCGGAGTGTGGCTCCGGCTCATTGGCCCATGCGGGCCAGGTGCAGGGCCTCGGTGGCGATCGTGTGGCGCAGGGCGGTCAGGCCCGGACGGCCGCGCACAGGGTGGACGTGGTTGGTGAGCAGCACCACGGTCAGGGCGTGGGCGGGGGCCACGAGCAGGGCGGTGCCGGTGAAGCCCGAGTGGCCGAAGGCGGCGGTCAGCGGGCCGTTCGCGGCCGGGTCGCCGATCCGTACGCCGAGGCCGTGGCGGAAGCCGGCGCCCCGCACGCCCTGGTCGCGGGTCATCTCGGCCACCGTCCACCCGCTCAGTACCGGCCCGCCACCCATACGCAGAGCCTCGCCCAGCCGCAGCACGTCGCCGGCAGTGGCGAACAGGCCCGCGTGCCCGGCCACTCCCCCGAGGCCGTACGCGGTCTCGTCGTGGACCTCTCCCCTGACGCATCCGGTGCCCGGCCGCCCCGGCTTGTACTCGGTGGCCGCGATTCGCGGCACGAGTCCAGCGGGCGGGCGGTACCCCGTGCTCGCGAGCCCGAGCGGCCCCGTCACCCGGTCGCGGACCAGGTCCGCGAGCGACACACCAGCGGCCAGTTCAGCCACCCGCCCGGCGGTGATCATGCCGATGTCGGAGTACAGATAAGGCCCGCCGCATGGACCCACGGGCGCGGTGGACAGGATCAGTTCCATCCGCGCGGCCGTCCCGGGGATCTCCTCGTGGACCTTGCGGCCGGCAGGCAGGCCCGCGGTGTGAGTGAGCAGGTGGCGCAGGGTGGCCTCGGGGTGCCCGCCGTACCCGGCGGGCAGCCGGGCGGCGACCGGTTCGTCCAGGCTCAGCAGGCCCTGCTCCACCAGCGAGAGGATCGCCACGGTGGTGAAGATCTTGGTGACCGAGGCCAGGTCGAAGATCGAGTCGGTACGCACCCGCGGGCGATCATCGGCAAGTGCCCCGGCGGCGTCCCGGTACCTGACCAGCTCGCCCGCCGCGACCGCGACGACCCGCCCCCGCACGGCAACCGCGGCCACCGCGCCCGCGCACACCCCCGGCACCGCCACGGCCAGCGCCGCCCCCAACCGCTCAGCGGCGGGGCCGGGTTCAGGCACCGCCCGGTTCCGCGGCGAGCACGGCGTCCAGCCGGTCGCCGTGGGTGCGCAGCAGCGCGCGGGCGGCCTCGGCGCCGACCTCCCGCTCGATCATCACGACGGCGGTCCTGACGTCCCACCCGGCCGACTCGACGACGGGCCGGGCCACGTCCGGCTCGATCCCGGTGATCCCGGCGACCATCCGCACCGCGCGGTCGGCGAGCTTGGTGTTCATCGCCGACAGGCCGACCATCTGGTTGCCGTAGGTGCGGCCGAGCCTGATCATGGCGATCGTCGAGACCATGTTGAGCACGAGTTTCTGTGCCGTCCCGGCCTTGAGCCTGGTCGAGCCGGTGACGACCTCCGGCCCGACGACGACCTCGATGGGGTGCTCGGCCGCCGCCGACAGTGGCGTGCCCGCGTTGCAGGACAGCGCCGCGGTGAGCGCGCCCCGCCGGGCGGCCTCGGCGAGGGCGCCCAGCACGAACGGCGCGCGCCCGCTGGCCGACACGCCGACCACCGAGTCCAGCGGGCCGATGCCGAGTTCGGCGATCGACCGGACGCCTTCCGCCTGATCGTCCTCCGCGCCCTCCACCGAGCGGGTCAGCGCGGGCGCTCCCCCGGCGATCACGCCCTGCACCAGCTCGGGGTCGGTGCCGAAGGTCGGCGGGCACTCCGAGGCGTCCAGTACGGCGAGCCGCCCCGATGTACCGGCGCCCACGTAGATCAGGCGCCCGCCCGCGTCCATCCGCGCGGCGATGGCGTCGATCGCCGCGCTGATCGCGGGGATCGCCCGCGCGACCGCGGCGGGCACGGTGGCGTCGGCCGCGTTCATCAGCCGGGCCACCTCTTCCGTCGGGAGCCTGTCGATCCGCCGGTAGCGCGGATCGCTCTGCTCGGTGGATAGTGCGGCAAGTTGCTCAGTCATGTCATCCCATGTCGCTAACTTTCACCGAAGACTTCCATTATGCAAAATAGCTTCGCCCAATGGTACGGCGGGGTGCCCTCCGGGGCCACATCAGCGCAGGTCGCGGCGGTAGAGCCAGAAGACACGCTCGACCCGGGCGCCGATCGCCCTGGCGTAGAAGCGCATCGGACCCACCCACGAGATCTGCGCCGTGGAGTGACCGCGGTCGCGCTGCTCGGCCAGGCAGCGGCGCAGCAGCACACCGCCCACGCCGAGCCCGCGCGCCTCCTCGGCGGTGCCCATCGGTCCGAACCACTCCGGCCGCGCGCCCCACGCCGCGAACCCGATGACCTCACCGGCGCGTACCGCGTACTGGCAGCCGGTGGCGTGCTCGATCTCCCAGGCCCAGTTGTCGTTCCAGTGCTTCCTGCCGAAGGCGGCGACGCGCTCGCGGTCGCAGGGCGGGGCGCTGTGCACGGTGACGCCGGCCTTCGCCAGCCGATCCAGGTCATCCCCCACGCCGAGGTCGCAGGTCAGGTCGGCGGTCATGTTAAAGGCCGTGTGGTAGCGCTCGTAGCCCAGGCTCTCGGCCAGGCAGGCGGCGGGGGTGGCGCGCACGTCGATGCCGGGCCAGGCGTAGCAGGGCGGATTGCCGGCCATCCGGGCCTGCGCCGCGCCGTTGTCGCGCAGCCAGTGCTCTGCCGCGCCCACCAGCCCCTTGCCGAGGCCCCGGCCCCTGGCCCTGGGATGTACGGCCAGCAGGTCGATGTGCCCGATCGAGGGATCGGCCTGCGACAGCGAGGCGAACACCACGCCGTCCTCACCGGCCAGCAGCGCCGTCCAGAGCCGGCCGGGCGGCGGGGCGGCGAGGCGGGCGGTGAGGGCGGGGGCCGCCGCGGCGTCGAGGTCGAGCGCGGCCGAAGCCAGCCCGGCGATCGCGGCGCGGTCTGCGCCGGTGGCGGTGCGGACGGTCATGCCTGGTCATCCTCCGGAGGTCGCGTCCAACCGGCCCGTGCGGAGTCACCCCGCCGGGGCCGTGCCGTCGAGACCGAGGTCGCCGACACGGCCAGGATACCCAGCGCCACCAGGCAGTGATCATGAACACACCTGGGGGTCAGGCGTGCAGACGGACCAGGCTCCAGGACAGAGCGGGGAGGCGCGCACGCAGCACCCCGGCGTCGATGCGGACGCCGGGCAGGGACCGCGGGACCACGGTCTCCGCGCCCGGGCCGTTGACCCGGTGCGGGTCGTCCTCGGCGAGGCAGGCGGCCAGGCCCACCCGGGTCGCGCCCATGTCGCGTACGTCGGCCTCCAGGTCCAGCGCCCCGGTGACGCCCCGGTTGACCAGCAGGTAGGGATCCTCCGGTTCGGGGACGCGGACGGTAGGAGCCCCTTTACATCGTTGCTACCAACGTCGTAAATCGACCGCGAACGCACGGCCGGCCGGCCATCGCCGACCGGCCGCGGGCGAGGTCAGCGGCTCGCCGAACCGTTCACGGTCAGCACCGGGTCGGGTGTGACGATCGCCGGGAAGGTGCCGGTGTCGATGATGCCGTGCTCGTTGAAGGCCGCCTGGAGCAGCGCGTACGCCTTGGGCTCCAGCTTCCACAGCGCGCGCCACTCACGGGCGGTGGCCAGCGAGATGCCGGTCTCCGCCGCGATGTCGTCCGCGCGGGGCACGTACTTGCGCTCGATCTGCTCGTCCCAGTAGCGGCGGGCGGCCCGCATCAGCGCGGCGCGCTGCGCGGTGTCCATCGGCTGCTGCGGCACCTGGGCCCCGCCGACCATCTCGAACTCCTCGTCCTCGTCGTCCGGACGGGGCAGCGCCGAGGTGGACGGCAGCGCGTGCGCGACGGGCTCCGGATCCCAGGGCACCGGCGGCTTGAGGTCGATCAGCACGTTGGTGTTGTAGAGCGCGCCGATCTGGGAGAGCAGCGCCTCCTGGCGGGCGGAGTCGACCGCCAGCCCGGTGTGCTCCACGGCGCGGTCCATCGCCTGGTCCAGCTTGGCCAGGGCCTGCCGCATCTTGCGCTCGGAGGCCCCGCTCTCGCGCAGCGCGCGGGCCCGCTTGGCGGCCAGCGCGACCTTGGTCAGCCTGCGGTGGGCGTCCACCTCGGAGGCGGTACGGTCGCTGACCTCGGCGAGCCCGATCCGGACCATGATCCGCTCCGGGGTGAGCCGCCAGTTGATCTTGCCGCGGCCGGTGATCCGGTGCCGCTCGATCGCCATGCCGCGCTCCCACAGCCAGGCCGCCACCAGCGGGGCGGCGAGCCGGAAGACGGCTTCGGGCAGGCTGCGGGCGTCCATGCTGGACAGGATCGCGGTCAGCCCGGTGAGCGCCCACACCGCGATGCCGTCGATGCCGGCCGAGAAGTTCTCCCGCATGCTGCGCCGGGCGCGGACCGCGCTGGTGATCACCGCGACCTCGATGAACGCGAACAGCAGCAGCCGCAGCGGGCCGTCGAAGCCGAGCACGTCGCTGGAGAAGCGCCACATGCCCTGCGCGGACACGCCCGTGGCGATGCACGCGGCCAGTATGGTGAGGATGTCCTCGATGGGACGTGGTGCGACGAACCTATTGAAAAGCCGCGCCCCCGCACGGCCCCCTGCGCGCAGGGCCAGGACGGCCACGCCGAGCAGGGCGAGAGCGATGACGCTTACGACGACTGTTCCGACCGGATTTTGTGCTGCGAAGGTGGTTATCTCATCGATGGAGGGCATTCGTCACTGTCCGTCAGTCTCGTTGCCTGAGTGTATTCCAGCGATCATGCCAGAAGGTCACGCCCTCGATGACCGAATCAGGGGTTCACTCCGGAGTTTGACGAACAGCTAGGACCGGCCGCAAGAATGACTCTGCATAAAGCCCCCGCAATCGGGGCACAGCCCATGGCATGGACCTTCGCGGTCTGATCGGCCGCTGGCCGGTCATCCGGCAGCTCCGCGGCGAGGACGGACGCGGATCGGCGGCCCGTTCGGCGCGCACCGACGCGCTGCGTCCGCGCACGGCCGAGGCCGATACCGTCGCGCGCTCGGTGTGCCCCTACTGCGCGGTGGGCTGCGGTCAGCTCGTCTACGCCAAGGACGGTCAGGTCACCCAGATCGAGGGCGACCCGGACTCCCCGATCTCGCGCGGCCGGCTGTGCCCGAAGGGGGCGGCGAGCAAGCAGCTCGTCACGCATCCGGGGCGGCAGACCACGGTCCTGTACCGAAGGCCGTACGGGACGGAGTGGGAGAGCCTGGACCTCGCTACCGCGATGGACATGATCGCCGATCGGGTGATGGCCACCAGGCGGGAGACCTGGCAGGAGACCGCCGACGGCAGGGTCGTGCGGCGCACGCTGGGCCTGGCGAGCCTGGGCGGGGCGACGCTCGACAACGAAGAGAACTACCTGATGAAGAAGCTGTACACCGCGCTCGGCGCGATACAGGTGGAGAATCAGGCGCGCATTTGACACTCCTCCACCGTCCCCGGTCTGGGGGCCAGCTTCGGGCGCGGCGGCGCCACCACCTTCCAGCAGGACCTGGTCAACAGCGACTGCATCGTGATCCAGGGCTCCAACATGGCCGAGTGCCATCCGGTGGGGTTCCAGTGGGTCATGGAGGCCAAGGCGCGCGGGGCCAAGGTGTTCCACATCGACCCGCGCTTCACGCGCACCAGCGCGATGGCGGACGCGCACCTGCCCATCCGGGCGGGCAGCGACATCGTGCTGCTCGGCGCGCTGATCAACCATGTGCTCAAGGGCGCGCACGACTTCCGTGAGTACGTCCTGGCCTACACCAACGCCGCCACCATCATCTCGGAGGACTTCCGCGACACCGAGGACCTCGACGGCCTGTTCTCCGGCTTCCAGGCGGACAACGCCTCCTATGACCCGGCGAGCTGGTCCTATGAGGGCGAGGACATCCCCAGGGAGCGTGAGGAGCAGGCCCGGGGCGGGCGCGTCCACGCCGGGGCCGCCAGCGCCGACCAGTACGGTTCCGGCGGGCCCTCGGCGCACCCGGCGCCCCACACCGATCCCACCCTGACCGACCGCAGGTGCGTGTACCAACTGCTCGCCCACCACTTCGCGCGCTACACGCCCAAGCTGGTCGAGGAGCTGTGCGGCATCCCGCGCGCCGACTTCCAGCGGCTCGCCGACGCGATCGTCACCAACAGCGGCAGGGAGCGCACCACGGCGTGGGTCTACTCGGTCGGCTGGACCCAGCACACGGTCGGCGCGCAGTACATCCGCGCGGCCTCGATCCTGCAACTGCTGCTCGGCAACATCGGCCGCCCGGGCGGCGGCATCCTGGCCCTGCGCGGCCACGCCAGCATCCAGGGCTCCACCGACATCCCGACGCTGTTCAACATCCTGCCCGGCTACATGCCGATGCCGCACGCCGAACTGCACGAGACCCTGGACGACTACCTCGGCTACGCCGCCGGCGACACCGGCTTCTGGGGCAACAAGCGCTCCTACATGGTCAGCCTGCTCAAGGCGTGGTGGGGCGACTCCGCCACCGCCGACAACGACTTCCGCTTCGGTTACATGCCGCGGATCACCGGCGACCACGGCACCTACGCGACGGTGTTCGGCCAGATCGACGGCACGGTCAAGGGCTACTTCGTGATCGGTGAGAACCCGGCGGTGGGCTCGGCCGGCGGGCGGGCGCAGCGGCTGGGCCTGGCGAACCTGGACTGGCTGGTGGTCAGGGACCTCGTCCCGGTCGAGACGGCGACCTTCTGGAAGGACGGGCCGGAGATCGAGACGGGCGAGCTGCGCACCGCCGACATCGGCACCGAGGTCTTCTTCCTGCCCGCGGCCTCGCACGTGGAGAAGGAGGGGACGTTCACCCAGACCCAGCGGCTGCTGCAGTGGCGGGAGAAGGCGGTCGAGCCGCCCGGCGACTGCCGCAGCGACCTGTGGTTCTACTACCACCTGGGCAAACTGCTGCGGGCGCGGGCCGGCGACACCGAGATGGACGCGCCGCTGCGCGACCTCACCTGGGACTACCCGGAGGAGGGCGAGCACGCCGACCCCTCGGCCGAGGCCGTGCTGCGGGAGATCAACGGGACCGGCCCGGACGGGCGGGCCCTGTCGTCCTACCTCGACCTGGTCCCCGACGGGTCCACCCGCTGCGGCTGCTGGATCTACTGCGGCGTGTTCGCCGACGAGGTCAACCAGGCGGCCAGGCGCAAGCCCGGCAGGGAGCAGTCGCTGGTCGCCCCGGAGTGGGGGTGGGCCTGGCCGCTGAACCGCCGCATCCTGTACAACCGCGCCTCGGCCGACCCGCAGGGGCGTCCGTGGAGCGAACGGAAGTCCTACATCTTCTGGGACCCGGACCGGCGCGAGTGGACCGGCCCCGACGTACCGGACTTCGAAAAGCACAAGCCGCCGGACTACGTGCCGCCGCCGGGCGCGACCGCGCAGGCCGCGATCGCCGGCGACGCGCCGTTCATCATGCAGACCGACGGCAAGGGCTGGCTGTTCGCCCCCGCCGGGCTCGCCGACGGGCCGCTGCCGACGCACTACGAGCCGGACGAGTCGCCGGTGCCCAACACCCTGTACGGCACCCGCGCCAACCCCGCCAGGAAGACCTACCGGCGCCCTGACAACCCGGCCAACCCCGCCGGCGGGACCAGGTTCCCCTACGTGCTGACCACCTACCGGCTGACCGAGCACCACACGGCGGGCGGCATGAGCCGTTCGCTGGCGCACCTGGCGGAGTTGCAGCCGGAGATGTTCTGCGAGGTGTCCCCGCAGCTCGCCGCCGAGCTGGGGCTGGACAACGGCGGCTGGGCGACGATCATCACCAGCCGGGCCGCGATCGAGGCCAGGGTGCTGGTCAGCGCGCGGGTCCGGCCGCTGCGGGTGGCCGGGCGGACCGTCCACCAGATCGGCGTGCCGTACCACTGGGGCTGGGCGGGCGGCGGCCTGGTGACCGGCGACGCGGCCAACGACCTGCTGGGGATCGTGCTGGACCCCAACGTCTACATCCAGGAGAGCAAGGCGGCCACCTGCGACGTGCTGCCCGGGCGGCGGCCGCGCGGCGCGGCGCTGCGGGCCCTGATCGAGGAGTACCGGCGTGAGTGAACGGGTGGGGTTCTTCACCGACACCAGCGTGTGCATCGGGTGCAAGGCGTGCGAGGTCGCCTGCAAGGAGTGGAACGACGTCCCCGACGACGGGTTCGTGTTCCGCGCCACGTCGTACGACAACACCGGCGGCCTGGGCGCGAGCACCTGGCGGCACGTGGCGTTCATCGAGGACTTCACCGAGCGCGGCGACCGCTGGCTGATGTCTTCCGACGTGTGCAAGCACTGCACGCACGCGGCCTGCCTGGACGTCTGCCCGACCGGCGCGCTGTTCCGCACCGAGTTCGACACCGTCGTGGTGCAGGCCGACGTCTGCAACGGGTGCGGCTACTGCGTCCCGGCCTGTCCCTACGGGGTGATCGACCGCCGTGAGGACGACGGCCGGGCGTGGAAGTGCACGCTGTGCTACGACCGGCTGCGCGACGGCCTGGAACCCGCCTGCGCCAAGGCGTGCCCGACCGACTCGATCCAGTTCGGCCCGCTTGAGGAACTGCGCGAGCGCGCCGCGGAGCGGCTGGCCACGCTGCACGAGGCCGGGGTGGCCGAGGCCAGGCTGTACGGCGAGCGTCCCGACGACGGCGTGGGCGGCGACGGCGCGTTCTTCCTGCTCCTGGACGAACCCGAGGTGTACGGACTGCCCCCCGACCCCGTGGTGACCACCCGTGACCTGCCGTCGATGTGGCTGTGGGCGGGGGCGGCGGCGGTGTCCATGGCCGCCGCCTGCTTCGGCGCGTTCGCCCGCGGGCCGCGCCGATGAGCCGCGAGCGGGCGATGGTGCCCGACGCCGAGTTCCGCTCCTACTACGGGCAGCCGATCATCAAGGGCCCGCTCTGGCACGAGCCGCACATGCCCGCCTACCTGTACCTCGGCGGCCTGTCGGGGGCGTCCTCGCTGCTGGCCGCGGGGTGCGAGCTGACCGGCCGGGACCGGCTGGCCGCCCCCGCCAAGATCGCCGCCGCAGCCGCGGGAACGGCGGGCGCGGCGTTCCTGGTCGCCGAACTGGGCCGCCCGGAGCGCTTCTTGAACATGCTGCGGGTCTTCAAGCCGACCTCCCCGATGAGCGTCGGTTCGTGGATCCTCGCCGCGCAGAGCGGCCTCGCCGCCGTCGCCGCGGGCTCGGCCGTCACCGGCCTGCTGCCCGCCGTCGGCCGGGCCGCCGGGCTGGCCACGGGGGTCACCGGCCCGATGATGGCGACCTACACGGCGGTGCTGGTGTCCGACACCGCCGTGCCGTCCTGGCACGCCGGTCACCGGGAGCTGGCGTTCCTGTTCGCGGGCAGCGCGCTGGCCAGCGCCGGGGCGGTCGCCATGGTCGCCGCCCCGCACCGGGAGGCCGGTCCGGCCCGGCGGATGGCGGTGATCGGCGCGGCGGTGGAGACCGTGGCGAGCGAGGTGCTGGAAAGGCGGCTCGGCATCCTCTCCGAGCCGTACCGCGAGGGGTCTGCCGGGCGGCTGATGCGCGCAGCGCGGGTCCTCACTGTGACCGGGGGCGCGCTGGCGGCGGTCTCCGGCCTGACCAAATGGCGGACGCCGTCCGTCCTGTCGGCCGCCGCGCTGACGGCGGGGTCGCTGTGCGCCCGCTTCGGCGTACTGCGGGCGGGCCGCGCGTCGGCCGCCGACCCCAAGTACACGGTCGTCCCGCAGCGCGAGCGGGTCGCCGCCCGGGAGCGGAACCGGGCGGGCGGCTAGCCCGGTCCCGCCGCCTCACTGGTCCAGGACGCCGGTCTCCGTCCCTTCGATCGGGGGGTCGAAGACGCAGATGAGCCGGGTGGGCTCGGTGACGGTGAGCGTGAACCTCGAACCGGGGGGCGCGACCCATAGCACGCCGGGCGCGATGGCGTGCTCCTGGCCGGTCTCCAGATCGACGGCCGTGGCCGCGCCGCTGACGCAGTAGGCGATCTCGGTGCGGTCGGGATATCCGTAGGTGCCCTTGACGCCGGGGTGCAGGGTGGTGTCGGTCAGGCCGACGCCGGCCCCGTCCCCCGCGAGCAGCAGCCGCGTGCTGCGGTAGTACTCGTGGTGGACGTCCCGCTCGGTGTGCTGGATGTCGGCGATGTTGCGAAAGATCATGAAAGGGCTCCTCTCAGGGTCGCCGGAACGCGCAGGTGATGCCATGGCCTTCGAGGGCGGTCAGCCAGCGGCGCACCGCCTCCGGCTCCTCCGCGGCCCGGTGCAGGCCGGGCGGGGTCAGCCCGGCGAGGATGTCGCCGATCCCGCACGCCAGCGCCGTGGACACCAGGCGCGGCGTCGCCGCCTCCTTCTCGTCGCCGACCGCGTCCAGCACGTACTCCCCCGACCAGGCGGACCCGTCGTCGCCCCGCACGCGCAGCGCGACGGAGAGCAGCACCCGGTCGTGGTCCGTCTCGGTGCCCGGGTACCGCAGGGCGAGCCGCCGCGCCAGGTCGCCGATCCGCTCGTCGTCCGCGTCGCGCAGTTCGGCGAACACCGGGGCCCACGCCTCCTTCCAGCCGCTCAGCCGGATGGTCCCGCGCACGAAGGTGTCCAGCCGCCACGAGCCGGGCAGCCCGTACTGCTCGACGAAGGGCACGCTGTCCCGGTTCGGATAGACCTCGAACCGCTCCTCGCCGAGCACCAGGTCACCGACGGCCTCCCAGGGACGGTCCACGGCCCGCCGTTCTCCCCCGTCGATGTACCGGGCGGGGGTCAGCAGCGCGGTCAGCACACCGCGCGGCGCCCAGTTGAAGCGGTAACGGAAGTCGTTCGGCTCGGCGGGGTTGCTGCCGCAGTAGGAGGTGAACACGGCCGACGCCGCCCCGTCGCCGACCGCGGCCCTGGCCTCGGCGACCAGCAGGTGCGCGAGCAGGTGGTCGATGCCGGGGTCCAGGCCCGCCTCGGTGAGCACCACCACGCCCGCCTCGGCGGCGCCGGCCGCCAGGGCGGAGATCTCGGCGGAGACGTAGCTGGAGGCGGCGAAGTGCGCCCGGCTCCCGAGGCAGCGCCGCAGCAGGCCGGCGTGGTGCGCGGCCGGGAGCATGGAGACCACCAGGTCCCCGGCCTCGACCTCGGCGGCCAGCGACGCTATGCCGAACTCCCGCGTCTCGGCGCGCCCGGCCAGGCCGAGCGCGGCCAGGCGGTCCTCGGCCTTCTGCCGGGTACGGCCCCACAGCACGACCCCGGCCGCGCGGTCGCAGACCAGCCCGAGGCCGCTGCCGGTGGAAAGGCCGGTGCCCACCCAGTGGACCCGTCCGGTGGGGGTGATCAGGTCAGACATCGGTCTCCTCCATGACGGCCGCGGCCGGACGGCCAGCGGCGTGGAACATCTCCTGGCAGCGCAGCCAGACCGGCGTCCGTTCGCCCAGCGTCATCAGGTGGGGCAGCAGGTCCGCGGAGAAGGCGGCGCTCGCCTCCCGGGGCAGCAGGGACGGCAGGTTCTCGATCGCGATGAGGTCCAGCGGCACCGGCTCGGCGCGCAGCCGCCGTACCGGCCGGTGCCAGTCGGTGGGCCGGTCGTAGATCGGCAGCAGGTTGCGGTCGGAGGTGAAATCACAGGTCACGTCGCTGATCACGCGCAGCCGGCGGCCGGGGTCGGCGATGTCGGCCGTGGTGAGGAAGGGGGGCGCGGGCTCGGCGGTGGACACGGCGTTGACCAGGAGGTCGTGGCCGAGCAGGGCATGGCGGTCCAGGTCGCGGGTCTCCTCGACGTCCCAGCGGGTCGTGGCGACACCGGCGGTGGCCAGCGCGTCGCAGGCCCCGCGCCCACCCCGGCCGAGCGCCCCGATGACCAGCGCCGTCGCGACCGGCTCGCGCGGTCGCCGCAGCGCCGCCTCCAGCGCGGGCAGGGACATCGGGCGCAGCGGCGCGTCCAGGAGTCCCCCGGCGCGCAGTACGGCGAGCGCCGCGCCCACGTACCCGGCCCAGTGGCCGAACGCCGCGACCCGCACCCCGGCGGCGTCCGTCACGTGCTCCAGATCGAGCAGGCTGCCGCCGCCCGCGGCGAAGCGGCGCAGCAGGCGTCCCGCACCGCGCTGCCCGTTGTAGGCGTGGCCGAAGAACAGGTGCCGGTGCCGCAGCGGGAGCGGATCGTCCTCCGGCTCCTTCAGCCCGATGACGTAGTGGTCGTCCGGCGCGTCCGGCCAGGTGCCCGGCCCGGCGATCCGGCAGCCGGCCGCCGCGTACTCCTCGGTGCGGAAGATCCGCCGCGGGCAGTCCTCCACGGTCACCGCGATGCCGGCCGCGATCAGGGCACGGGCGGCGGCGGGGGCGATCGGCGCGCGCAGTTCGGTCGGCCCGGCCTCGCGGCGCAGCCACAGGCCCGGGCGCCCACCGGGGCTCATTCCGCCTCCCCGTGCAAGCGGAAGAGCAGGTCCAGGGCCAGCTTGTCGTGTACCTCTCCGGGTTCCAGGCGTTTGATCACCAGCAGGCAGGACATGCCGAAGGCGCCGCCGCCGTAGCTGCGGGGGCGGGTCGCGCCGACGCACACCGACCAGGGCGGCGCCTCGCCCCGGGGCAGCTCGTCGCCGGTCTCGGCGTCGTAGACGCGGGTGCTGCCGGTCAGCACCACGCCCGCGCCCAGTTTCGCCCCGGTGCGCACCCGGGCCCCCTCCACGACGAGCGACCGGGAGCCGACGAAGCAGTCGTCCTCGACCACCACGGGCGCCGCCGTGGGCGGTTCGAGCACGCCGCCGATGCCCACGCCTCCGGCCAGGTGCACGTTGCGCCCGATCTGGGCGCACGAGCCCACGGTGGCCCAGGTGTCCACGAGCGTGCCCGCGCCGACGTACCCGCCGATGTTGGTGAACGACGGCATGAGCACCACGCCGGGCTCGTGGTGGCTGCCCCAGCGCGCGATGGCTCCGGGGACGACCCGCACGCCCGGGAAGTCGCGTTTGAGGGGGATCCGGTCGTGGTGCCGGAACGGTCCGGTGGTGGACTCCGCCACCTCCAGCAGGCGGAACGACAGCAGGATCGCCCGCCTGGCCCGTTCGTCCACCACGACCCGGTCAGAGCCGGGATCGACCCACGCCACCCGCGCGGCGCCGCGGTCGAGCAGGTCGATCGCGGCCACGACCGTGTCGCGGGCACCGGTGTCGGCGGGGCCGAGAGCCTCCCGTCCGGCCCACAGGGCGTCGATCTCGGCGGGCAGGTCACTTGACGGCATACGGCTGGTTCCTTTCCTTCGCGGGGCCGTTCGCCCAGGCGGCGAGCCGTGGCCGGAGGACTTCGGGTTCCTGTACGGCGGCGAGGCGGACATGGCCGCCTCCTGATGGGCCGTAGCCGATCCCCGGCGCGACCACCAGGCCGGTGCGCGCGGCGAACGCGTGGCCGAACGCCACGCCGTCCCCGCCGGGCGCGGGCAGCCACACGAACGGGCCGCCCTCGGGGTGATCGCCGGGCAGGCCGTGCGCGTCCAGCAGTTCGACCAGCCCCGCGAGCCGCCGCGCGGTGCGGGCGCGCAGGCCCGCGGCGTGGTCGTCGTCCCCCCGCCTGGCCGGTTCGACCGCGGCGGCCCCGCTCACGACGGGACCTCCTGCCCGGACGGGGCCGCCAGGCGGCGCGGCGCGAACTCGAGCGTCGCGAACAGGTCCTGCTCGGTCTCGGCCCGGCGGATCAGCTCGACGGACCCGTCCGGGTGCAGCATCAGTTCCTGCGGCCGGCCCCGCCCGGTGTAGTTGAAGCCCATGGCGTGGCCGTGCGCGCCCGTGTCGTGGACGACGAGGATGTCCCCCTCGGCCAGGACCGGCAGGTCGCGGTCCCTGCCGAGCCGGTCGCTGTTCTCCGGCAGAGACCCGACCACATCGACCACCTCGCGTTCGCGTCCCTCGGCGAACGGCGCGGTGATGTGGTGGTAGGCCCAGGAGTACAGCGCGGGACGCATCAGGGCGACCATGCCGGCGTCCACCCCGGCGAACGTCCGCCACTTGGCCATCCGGTTGGTCACGCGCGTCACCAGCGCCCCGTGCGGGCCGGTGATGTAGCGCCCGCACTCGAACCGGATCGCCGGCCGGGCGCGGTCCGGCGGCCCCCACGCCGCCAGGCGGGCACGTACCGCCGCGCCGAACGCGGGCAGGTCGAAGGGCTGCTCCTGCGGGCGGTACGGGATGCCGATGCCGCCCCCGAGGTTGAGCGACGTCACCGGCGTCCCGGTCGCCGCCTCGATCTCCCCCGCCCGCTCCAGCAGGAAGTCCAGGGTGAACAGGAGCGGGTCCGCGCCCAGCACGTTGGAGGCCACCATCATGTGCAGGCCGAACTCCCGCACACCCAGGTCGCGCGCCCTCGCGCAGAGCGCGGTCAGCCGGTCCGTGGGCACCCCGAACTTGGTGGCCTCCGGGTCGCCGAACAGGCGGTCGCCCTCCCCCGGCAGGTTCCGGCCGGGGTTCACCCGGAAGGCCAGTTCGCCGGGGACGGTGAGCCGGTCGGCCAGCGTGTTCAGCACCGCCTCGTCGTCCACGGTGATCATCGCGCCGGCGTCCAGCGCGGCGGCCAGTTCGGCGGCGCTGGTGTTGGAGGAGGTGAAGCACATGTCGCGGCCGGTGGCCCCGGCCGCGCGGGCCAGGGTCAGCTCGGCCGGTGAGCTGGTGTCGAAGCCCAGGCCGTGCCGGGCCAGCAGGCGCAGCACCGCCGGGTTGGGCAGCGCCTTGACCGCGAAGTACTCCCGGCAGTCGATGCCCGCGAACGCGCGCTCGAAGTGCTCGCAGGTCCGGCTGATGCCCGTGGCGTCGTAGATGTGGAACGGCGTGCCGAACCGCTCGACGACAGCGGGCAGCACCGCGGTGAGGCGTTGCTCGAAGGCGGGACTCATCGGCATGGGGGCTCCCTACGCATGGGCACGGGCGATGATGATCGACCGGACGCGGTCCCCTGACCGCGGACGCCGGTAGACGACCTGTTCCAGCGCCACGTCGTCGTAGCCCGCGGCGAGCGCCTGGTCGCGCATGTACTCCCCGGACAGCCAGTGGAAGCCGGGGACGCCCGGCGCCGGCTGGGCGGGCGCCCCGTCGTTCGGGGCGTCGTTGGAGGCGACCAGCGTCGCGCCGCCGCCGCCCGGCAGCGTGCGCCAGGAACGGATACGCGAGAGGACGGGACACAGGCCGGCGCCCGGCTCGTAGAGGTGCCCGAGCACGCCGTCCATGTAGATCACCGGCCAGTGCGCGTCCGGGGACCAGCGGCCGATGTCCGCGCACACGGCCTCCACGCCCTTGGCCTTGGCGAGCAGGACCGCCTCCGCCATCGCGTCGACGCCGAGCACCCGGTAGCCGCGCCGGGCGATCTCGGCCTCCACCGCCGCGTTGCCGCAGCCCAGGCTGAGCAGGCCGCCGCCGGGGGCGCGGTCGAGCGCGGCCGTCAGCGTGCCCGTCATCCAGGCGCGGTACTCGGCGGAGTAGGTGGACGGGGTCACCGAGTCGTCGCGCGCGCCGCCCTGCTCCCAGATCTGGAAGAGGCTCGGCTGCCCCTCGGCGGGGGGAAGATAGACCTTTTCGAGGTTCTCCAACTGGCGATTCATGGCATTCACTCAGGTCCGTGTCTCTTCGTCGTGTGTTCTGGCGGGCCGGCCGACGGCCAGCCGGTCGAGCTTGCCGCTCGCGGTTCTGGGCAGTTCGCGGACCACCTCGACGCGCGAGGGCACCATGTGCTCCGGCAGCCGGTCGCGCAGCGCGGCCAGCGCCTCGTCCCGGTCGAACGGCACGGCCGTGGTCACGACGAACGCCAGCAGCCGCTGTTCCTGCGGGTCCGCGCCGGCCAGCGCGACCACCGCCTCGGCCACCGAGGGCATCGAGCAGAGCAGGGTCTCGATCTCGCCCAGCTCGACCCGGAAGCCGCGCACCTTGACCTGGCCGTCGCCCCGGCCGAGGCATTCGAGTTCGCCGTCCGGGCCGACGCGCCCGAGGTCGCCGGTCCGGTACGCGCGGCCGGCCGGGTCCAGCGGATCGGGTACGAAGTCGCGCGCCGTGCGGTCGGGCCGGTTGACGAATCCGGGGCCGACGCCCGCCCCGGCGATCCACAGTTCCCCGGTCCGCCCGGCGGGCACCGGCCTCCCGTCCTCGCCGCAGACCAGGACACGGGTGCGGCTGATCGGCTCGCCGATCGGCGGGAGCGCGGGCCATGCCGCCACGTCCGCGGGCAGCCAGTGGTTGGTCGCGACATGTGTCTCGGTGGTCCCCCACTGGTTGGCCAGCCGGCAGCCGGGCAGCCGCCGGAACATGGCGCGCAGCCGGTCGCCGCACTGCATCTGCTCGCCCGTCGAATAGATCTCGCGGAGCGGATGTGACCCGGGGGTGACGTCGTGCGCGAACAGGGCCAGCGAGCGGAGCATGGCGAACGGCACGAACAGCCGGTTGATCCGCTCGCGGGCGATCAGGTCCCACAGCAGTTGCGGGTCCTGGCGTTCGTCCTCGGCGCAGCAGACGACGACGCCGCCCTCGCCGAGCGTGGTCAGGACCTCCTGGTAGATGACGTCGAAGGCGGCCGGGGAGAACTGGAGGGTGCGGTCCCCCGGGCCGCAGCCGCTCGCGCCGATCTGCCAGGAGATCAGGTTGGCCAGGCTCTCGTGCCGGAACATGACTCCTTTGGGCACGCCGGTGGAGCCGGAGGTGTACGCGATGTAGGCGAGGTCGTCGTCCGGCGCGTCCGGCGTACGGCCGGGCTCGTCGCCGTCCCCGGCCCGCCGGGCGTAGAGCAGCGGGCCCTCGGCGGCCACCGGATCGAATCCGCCGAGCCTGCGCAGCGGGCCCGGGTGCCCGGCCACGATGTCCGCGCCGGCGTTCGCGCACATGTACCGCAGCCGCTCCACCGGGTAGGCCGGGTCGAGCGGGACGGCGACGCCGCCGGCCCGCAGCACGCCGACGAGGACCACCACCAGCTCGGCCGACCGGTCCAGGCAGACCCCGATCCGGGTGCCCGCGTTCCCGCCGAGGGCCGCGAGGCGGCCGGCCACGTCGCCGGACGCCTCCCACAGCTCGCCGTAGGTCATGGAGCGCCCGCCGGACGTGACCGCCTCGGCGTCCGGGGCCGCACGGACCCGGTCCGCCACGGCCCGCAGCACGGGGGGCGTCCCGGTCGCGTGTCGAAGGTCGTGCATCGTCTCTCCCGCCGTCGATGCGGTGCTCATTTGTGCCAGCCCGCGTCCGAGATCGGGTGCAGCACGATCCGGGAGGGCCGTTCCGCCCGCAGCAGCAGCCGGCGCAGGGTGCGTTCGATCTCCTGCGCCTGGGCCTGGTCCGGGCGGTCCACGTAGAGGTCGAGGTCGTACCGGGGCTCGTCGTCGTTCTGGTACACCCGCGTGGTGGCCCGCAGCACGCCGGGGATGGACGCCGCCAGCTCCCGGACCGACGGCAGCCAGACCTTCTCGTCGTTGACGACCAGCGAGTCCGACAGCCGTCCCCGGTAGTAGTGGTAGCCGTCCTCGTCGATCTCGAAGAGGTCGCCGGTGGCGATCGTCCGGGGGGCCACCAGGGGGTCCGGCCGGTCGTCCGGCACCCGCCGGCGCAGCACCGTGGGCGACCTCACCAGCAGTTCGCGCGAGCCGTCGCCGCGCGGGGCAGGACGCAGGGCGGTGGTGACGCCGGGCAGCGGCAGGCCCACCGAGGCGTGCCGGTGCGGGGGTTCCAGGTGGGCCGCCAGGGTGGAGACCCGTGGTCCGGCCTCGGTGAGGCCGTAGGTGAGGTACAGCTCCAGGCCGGGGTGCGCGGCGAGCACCCGCCCGACGTGTTCCGGGCCGAGGCGGTCACCGCCGACGGTGAGCACCCGCAGGGGCCGCGACCAGGCCGCGGTTCCGGCCAGCCGGACGACCAGCGCCGGGGTCAGCGACGACAGCGTGACACCGTGCTCGCGCAGCGCCGCCGCGTACGCCGCGGGGGTGAACGGCGGCCCGCACACCACCAGGCGCGTGCCCGTGACCAGCGCGGCCAGCGCCTGGGCCACCAGGCCGTAGGAGTAGTGCAGCGGGAGGTTGAGCAGCATCGTGTCGCCGCCGCGCTGGCCGATCGCCCGCGCGTGCAGGCCGGCGTTGCGCAGCAGGGAGCCGATGCCGTGCAGGCAACCGCTGAAGATGCCGGACGTGCCGGACGTCATCACGATCACCTCGCCGGGCTCGTACCGGCACCGTTCCGGCCAGGACGCGAGGACGGCCTCGCCGTCACCGGCCCGCCGTTTGGCCGCCGCGCCGTACCGCCCGGGGTCCACCCTCGGCGCGATCAGCGCGCCCGCCCCGAACCGGCGGCCGATCGCCTCGATCCGCGCCGCGCCGGCCGACGGGGGCACGAGGACCGGCACCCCGCCGGTGAGCAGGACCGCGAAGAAGCAGGCGAGCAGCGGAGTCCCGTTGGGCATGGCGATGAGGACCGGGGTCCCCGGCGGCGTGCCGAGGCCCGCCACGTCGTCCACGACGGACGACAGCGGCGCCGCCGGGCCGGGCCGGGCGAGGTCCACGACCCCGGCGAGGAAGGCGTGCAGCTCGTCCTGGCCGGGAAGGTCGTCCACCTGGATCGCGCTCATCGGCCCGGCTCCGCTTGAAGCACGGCGGTGCGCACCCGGTGCCCGCCCTCCGCCATCGCCTCGTGCGCGCTGACCACGGCGTACGCGGCCTGCCCCGAGCGCAGCCAGGAGCGGGCCAGGGTCCGGGCGACGGGGAGCCCGTCGCCCGGACGGGTGGCCAGGGTGAGCGACGGCCCTCTGAACCCGCGGGCGACGCAGGTGAGACTGCCCCCGCCGCCCGGGGCGGCCCCGGCGAACCGGAGCGGGGACACCCGGCCGCTCGGCGCGGACCGCGCGACCGCCTCCATCGTCTGGAGCGTGCAGAACGGGCTGATCAGGATGACGGCCACCTCGTCCCTGGCCTCGTACAGCTCGTCAGAGCAGGTGGACAGGGCGTCCTCGACGGCGTCCAGGACGAGCCAGGCGAGCGGGTCGGCGTACAGGGAGGGGATCCGGCTGCGCACCGGGCGGAGTTCGGCGCGCGTGGCCTCCCCCGTCGCCAGTACGACGACGCCCTCGCCGCCGATCGGGCCGAACGCGGCGCTGATCTCGTTCATCGCGCCGCCTCGAAGGCCAGGCAGGTGTTGAACCCGCCGAAGCCGAGCGTCACGCTCAGCCCGATCCGGCCCTCGAACGCGGCCGGGCCGCCCAGCGGCAGCCGGAGCGGGAAGCCCGGCATGACGTTCGTCAGGCCGTGGACCGGCGGCACGACCCCGTCCCGCAGGGCCAGCAGCACGGCGACGGCCTCCAGCGCGCCGGTGGCCCCGAGCGTGTGCCCGAACGCGCCCTTGGTCGCGAACGCCAGCGGCGGCGTACCCGCCGCGCCGCCCCCGGGGAACAGGCGTGCGTAGCTGCGGCACTCCACCAGGTCGTTGACGGGTGTGCCGGACCCGTGCGCGTTGATCACGGCGACTTCCGCGGCCGACCGGCCGGCCGAGCGCAGCGCCCGCCCTACCGCCGCCACGACGCTGTCGCCGGACAGGTCGGGGGCCGCGGTGTTCACCGCGTCGTTGGCCGAGCCCGCGCCCACCAGGTATCCGTACGGCCGGGCCCCGCGCGCCCTGGCCGAACGGCCGGACTCCAGCACCAGGAAGGCCGCGCCCTCGCCGAGCAGCGTCCCGTCGTGGGCCCGGTCGAACGCCCGCAGCGCGGTCGGTGACATGGTGCCGAGCGCCGAGTGGCCGAGCCGCTTGGCCGGGGTGAGGACGTCCGCCGCGCCGCAGAGGCAGATCTCCGCGTCCCCGCCGCCGATCAGCTCCGCGCCGACCAGGAGGGCGTCCGAGCCCGAGGAGCAGGCCGTGGTCAGCGAGACCGGGGCGTGGGCCATGCCCAGCGCGCCGGTGACCTCCGCGCACCAGTCGTCCAGGGAGGTCACGCCGGTGGTGTCGAGATGGGCGGCGAAGCTGGTCCCGAAGACCGTGCGCAGCCGCGGGTCGGTGACCTCGAGTCCCGCGTCGGCCACGGCGTCCGCCACGGTGCCGCGGGTGAGGACGTGCTGCCGTTTGCGCGGATCCTCCTCCAGCGGGAGGTCCGCGAGCACGGCGGCACCGTCGTTGCGCAGCGGGTGCGGCGAGGGCACCGGCCGGATGCCGCCGGCGCCGCCGAGCAGGCGGTCCCACACCTCGCGCAGGCCCGAGCCGAGCGCGGTGGACCACGCCATTCCGGTGACCCAGACCTCCGGCCGCTCCCGGTCCCGGGCGGCGGGCGGGCCGCTCACCACAGCATCCTCCCCAGGTCCGCGACCTTGACCCGCACGAGCGTGCCGCTGAACACGGCCACGGGCCGGTCCTCCACCGTCGCCCGGCCGGAGAAGAAGAACGCCGCGTCCTCGATCCGCTCGCTGCGCACCCGGAAGACCACCTGGTCGCCGGGGACCACGATGCGGGTGAACCGCGACTTCATCGAGCCGATGAGCGTCAGTTCGTCGTCGGCGACGGGGGTGGTGCTGACCTGGTACAGGATGATCCCCGACTGGGCGAACGCCTGGGTGAGGTGGCTGGCCGGGAAGATCGCGCGTTCCGGGAAGTGCCCGGCGATGACGTCCATCGTCCCGGAGACCAGGAGGCTGCTGGTCAGGTGCGAGCCCGGCGCGTAGTCCAGCACCCGGTCGATGTAGATCATGGGATGCCGGTGGCGGAGCCACTGCTTCAGTTCGGTGAAGCCCATGGTCCTGGCCTCTGCCGCCGGTCCGGCCGGGCCGTCGGGAGCCGTGCTGACCGGCTCAGGTGTCTGCATGTCGGCGGCACTCCTTGAGCTGTGTGCGGAGCTTTTCCGGGAGCGGGCGGGCCGTGCCGCACGCCCGGCCGGCCACGCCGAAGACGAACACCCCGGTGGACAGCACCTGGGGCTCGGCCTCGGGGCCGGACGGCACGCGCGAGATCCTGCCGGACAGCCGGAAGCTCGCCGCGCCGACGTGCAGGACATCGACCGCGAGGTCCAGGTGGTCGAGGAAGCGGGCCGGGGCGTGGTAGCGCATCCGCAGGTCCGCCACGACGAGGTCGAGGCCGAGCCCGGCCAGGACGTCGATCCCGGCGCCGAGGCGGTCCAGATTGGTAAGGGCGGCGGTTTCGAGCAGGGACGCGTGGCGCGCGAAGTGGACCACGCCGGAGGCGTCGATGTCCACGTGCTCGACGCGGTGCCGGACGGCGGCCGGGACGAGCGTACCGGGCGCGGGGGCGGCACTCACCTCGCCTCCTCGCGGATCGCCTGGGAGCCGGCGGCGATCCGCTCGACGATCGACTCCGCCTCGGGCGCGGTGATGATGAGCGGCGGGGCGACCCGCATCGTCGGGAAGACGTAGCGCAGGCCGTGCGAGCGCCGTCCCGCGCCCGCCATGAACTCCACGTACACCCCGTTTCTGATCATGTGCTCGCGGAACGCGGGGACGTCCCTGGCGGCCGACTCGGTCAGCTCCACGCCGTGCATCACGCCCAGCCCCCTGGCCTCCCGGTAGAGGTCGGGAAAGCGTTCCACCACCTCGCGCCGGAGCAGGGTCCCCAGGTGCTCCCCCACCTCGCGCGAGCGTTCGAGCAGGCCCTCGGCGTGGATGTGGCCGATGCCCGCGCCCATCACGGCGCAGGTGATCGGGCGCAGGTCGGAGGTGGCGACCGCGCCGGTCTCCCGTACGGTGAGATCGCGGCGGGCCACGACCATGGACGTGGTCAGCACGCCCATGCCGAGGCTCTTGCCGAGCACGGTGACGTCGGTGGGGATGGGCCCTTCGTCGTCCGTCATGCCGAAGAACCCGCCGGTCTTGGCGAAGGTCAGGATCTCGTCGGCGACGAGCAGCGCGCCGCCGTCCCGGCACAGCCGGGCCATCTCGCGCAGGTAGCCGGGCGGCGGGGTGAGGATGCCGGCGTCGCCCTGGACGGGCTCGATGAACACGGCCAGCAGCCGGTGCCCGTTGCCGGCGAAGTACTCCCTGGCCGCCTCGATCTCGCCGAACGGGATGTGCTCGACGGTGACGCCGTACGGGTCCGCGGCCAGGGTGGGCAGCCCGGCGCGGTAGTGCCGCCGGTTGATCAGCGGGAGCAGCGCGCCCGTCCAGCCGTGCCAGGCCCCCTCGAAGGCGAGGATGACGTTTCGGCCCTCCCGGCCTTCTGCGGCCCGCAGCCGGCGGCGGTCGAAGCGGGACTCCAGCACCAGGCGCAGCGCCAGCTCCATCCCCTCGGAGCCGGAGTTACGGCCGCTGACGTGGTACTCGTCGGCGGGGAACCGGTCGGACCACAGCCCGCCGGGGCCGAACAGGCGCGCGAGCAGCCGACCACGTTCCGGTGAGGCGATCTCGTCGGTCACGTATCCGCTGTCCTCGATGGCCCGCCGGAGCGCGCCGGCGATCACCGGTGAACCGGCTCCGAGGCACGCGGAGGCGTACCCGCCGCTCGCGTCGAGCACGTCCAGCGACCGCCCCGCGTGCGGGCCGCCGAGTTCGACGAACCGCTGGACGATCCCCTTGGCCCCGACGCAGCAGAAGGGCGGTCTCGTTCCGTAGTGGTCCATGTGCACCGACCGATCGAACCCGAGGTCCGGCCCGCCGGCCCCGGGCTCGTCCGGAAGGACACGGGTGCGGTCTTCGTCGAGCATCCGGTGCGGCCCTCTCACTGGGCCGGGTCCGCGCCCGCGCCGGGCCCGCCGGCGCGGGCCCGCAGCTCCCCGACCAGCCGGGTGAGGGAGCGGATGGTGGCGAAGTTCTCCGGCGTGAAGTCCTTCTCCGAGATGGCTATACCGAACCTGTCCTCGCATTGGACGCGCAGCTCGACGTAGCCCAGGGAATCGAGCCCAGCAATGCTTCTCAGGCCGTCGTCAAGGCCGATATCCGGCACCTCGACGAACAGCTCCTTAATCAGAATCGACCTGATCGCCTGCTCGATCTCAGCGGTCTCTTGAATGGATGACATACGGCCGGCACTCCTTACTCAGGAGGGATGGTCATAAGGCGTGGAAAATAGCGCGGTCATGCGGAACACCGCGCTTTACGCGACATGGTGATGCCGCGGCACGAAGCCGTCGAGCGCAAGGGATACGGGCTTGACCTGCAAGTTTCTCGCTTTGCCCGAACAGACGATACCTAGCCGATCAGCCCGTGACAATACGCCATTACAACATCCCAGCTCCTGACCGAATTTCCACTCAGGGTGAACAAGTCATACACGAGTCTCCGACATGGCCACCCCCTCGTTTCCGATCGCATCATTTCCGGCAACCTCTGATTAACCTTGCCGCCGGACGATCGGGACGACTTCCCCCCAATTCCGGGAAAACCTGGCGCGCCATTGGACGACAGGAATGTAAAAAGTCGTTCGCCCGCCGTGCCCGAGGCGACCCATTCCCTGCGGGGACCCCGGTTCTTTGACCACCACGACATTTGAGGCGGTGGATTCACGCGTGGACGGCGACATGATTCCTGGGCGGCACCCGGGCCTCTCCCCCGGCGGGGACGACGACCGGCGGGCTCCGCTCACCGTCGCGCAGCGGGCGCTGTGGCTCCTCGGGCAGATCCACCCCGGCGACTCCGCCTACAACGTGCCCCTGGCCGTACGGCTGGAGGGCCCGCTGGACGTGGCGGCGCTCGGCCGCGCGATCGGACGGGTGCTGACCCGGCATGACGTCCTGCGGACGACGTTCCCGATGGGCGGCCAGGAGCCGTACCAGCGGGTCGCGCCCGCGCCGCCGCCCATCGACCTGCGGCCGGTCGATCTGACCGGAGAACCGCCCGGCCGCCGCGACCACATCGCCGGCGAGATGCTGCGGCGGTGGGCCGACGAGCCCTTCGACGTGACGGCCGGGCCGCTCGTCCGCACGAGGCTGGTCCGGCTCGACGCCGACCGGCACGTCCTCGGCCTGTTCCTGCACCAGCTCGTCTGCGACGGGCCGTCACTTCACGTGCTGTTCGACGAGCTCGCCCGCGGCTACGCGGGCGAGCCGGAGCCGCCGCCGCTCGCCGTGCGGTTCGGTGAGTACGCGGCCCGGTGGCGTCCGCCGGACCCCGCGGAGACGGCGTGGTGGCGGGAACGGCTGGCCGGGGCCCCAACCGTGCTCGACTTCCGCCCCGGCGCGGTACGCGACGTGACCGGCGGACCGGCCCGGCGGCGGACCGGCGCGAACCATCACGTCCGGCTGCCGGGGTCGCTGATGGGAGGGGTGCTCGCGCTCGCCCGGCGGATGCGGGTCACGCCGTTCGTGCCGATGATCGCCGCCTACGCCGTCTCGCTCGGCGACCTCACCGGCGCGCGCGACCTGCTGATCGGCACCCCGGTCAACGAGCGGGACGCGGCGGAGCTGGAACCGGTGATCGGCTTCTTCGTCAACACGCTGCCGGTGCGCTTCGACCTGTCCGGCGACCCGTCGTTCGCCGAGGTGGTGCGGCGCACCCGGGAGTCGGTGACGGACCTGCTGGCCTACCGGCGGGTGCCGTTCCAGACGCTGGTGGAGACGCTCGTTCCGGACCGCGACCCCCACCACAACCCGCTCGTGCAGGCCCTGTTCAGCTTCGAGCCCACCCCGATGGCCGAGCCGCGCTTCGCCGGCCTCACCGCGTCAATGATCGACCTCATGCCGACCGGCCCCAAGGCCGGCCTCGACTTCACGATCTTCCGGGCCGCGCCCACCGGCGACGACTTCGACCTGACCATCACCTATGACACCGGCCTGGTGGACGCCGGTACCGTCCGGGCCATCGGCGAACGCTACCGCCAGGTGCTCGCCGCCGCCGTGGCCGACCCCGACGCCCCCGTGACGGCGGCCTCGCCCGGCATCGGGGCGGGCGAGCGAGCCCCTTCGGTCTTCTCCGCGGCCGGGCGCGCGCCCGCCCCCCGCACCCTGCTCGACGTGCTGGAGGCGACCGCGGACCGCTTTCCGCAGGCCGCCGCGCTGGACGACGGGCGGATCCGGCTGGATTACACGGGGCTGCGCGCGGAGGCCGGGGCGCTGGCCGACCGGCTGCGGGCGGCCGGCGTGCGGCGCGGTGACCGGGTGGGGGTGTGCCTGCCCTCCGGCACCGCCGAGCTGTACGTCTCGATCCTGGGCGTCCTCGCGGCGGGGGCCGCCTACGTCCCGGTGGACACCGAGGACCCGGCCGAACGCAGGGAGTTCATCTTCGGCGAGGCCGGGGTCCACGGGGTCATCACCGGCGGGCGCCACATCACGGTCACGGACCGGTGCCGGTCGCGCGGACCGGCCGGGCCGGGGGGAGCCGCCCGGCCGGACCCGGACGACGACGCCTGGGTCATCTTCACCTCCGGCTCCTCCGGCACCCCCAAGGGGGTCGTGGCCACCCATCGCGGCGCGGCGGCGTTCGTGGACGCCGAGGCCCGGCTGTTCCTGAAGGACCGGCCGATCGGGCCGGGCGACCGCGTGCAGGCGCTGCTCTCGGCGGCCTTCGACGCCTCCTGCGAGGAGATGTGGCTCGCCTGGCGGAACGGCGCGTGCCTGGTGCCCGCGCCGCGCGCCCTCGTCCGCACCGGCGCGGACCTCGGCCCGTGGATCAAGGAGAACGGCATCACCGTCATCTCCACGCTGCCCACCCTGGCCGCGCGCTGGCCGGCCGACGCGTTCGACGGCGTGCGGCTGCTGATCCTGGGCGGGGAGACGTGCCCTCCCGAGCTGATCGAAGGGCTCACCGCCCCCGGCCGCGAGGTGTGGAACAGCTACGGCCCCACCGAGGCCACCGTGACCTCGTGCGCCACGCCCTTCAATTCCGGAGACCCGGTGCGGATCGGGCTGCCCCTCGACGGTTGGGACCTGGCCGTGATCGGCCCGGACGGCGAGCCGGTGGGCATGGGCGAGGTGGGCGAACTGGTGATCGGCGGGATCGGCCTGGCCCGGTACCTGGACCCGGGCAAGGACGCGGAGAAGTACGCCGCGCTGCCCTCCCTCGGGTGGCGGCGGGCCTACCGCAGCGGGGACCTGGTCAGGGCCGAACCGGAGGGCCTGGTCTTCGCCGGGCGGATGGACGAGCAGGTCAAGCTGGGCGGCCGGCGCGTCGAGCTGGGCGAGGTGGAGGCGGCGCTGCGCCGGCTGCCCGGCGTGGCCGCCGCCGCCGCGGCGGTCCGCACGACCCGCCTGGGCCATCAGATCCTGGTCGGCTACATCGTGCCGGACGCCGGGTTCGACGAGAGCGCCGCGCGCGCCGGGCTGCGCCGGACCATGCCCGCCGCGCTCGTGCCGCGCCTCGCGGTCGTGGCCGACCTGCCGATCCGGACCTCCGGCAAGGTCGATCGGGACGCGCTGCCGTGGCCGCTGCCTTCCACCGGCGCCCCCGACCGGCCGCGGGAGGCGGCATCGGGCGGCGAACGGGAGCGCCTGCTGCGGCGGATCTGGCAGGAGGTCCTGGAGCTGGACCACATCGGCGCGCACGACAACTTCTTCGACCTCGGCGGCACCTCCTTCACCCTGGCCGCCGTCCACGCCCGGCTCACCGAGGCGCTGGGCCGGCGGGTGCCGATGGTGACGCTCTTCGAGTTCCCCTCCATCGCGGCCCTCGCCCGCCACCTCGGTGAGGAAGAAGGGCCGGCCGAACCCATCGAACCCGCGGACCGGCGGGCGGCCGGCCGGGCCCGCCTCGGACTTCAACGCCGCCGCATCGATGACCACCGCGCCACCCCAGAGGAGTGAGACCACTGGTGTTCCACGACAACGCCGCACGGCGGCGCGCCGCCGCCGCCACGACGCGCCCCGGCGAGGTGGCGTGAGGTGGCGGGCAAGAGCCTGATCCGGGTCGCCGGATTCCGCAACCTGTGGGCCGCCCAGACCGTCAGTCTGTTCGGCACGCAGATCTCCCTGCTGGCGCTGCCGCTCACCGCGCTGCTGCTGCTCGACGCCTCGGCGCTGGAGATCAGCCTGGTATGGGCGATCGAGTACGTCCCCATCCTGGTCATCGGCCTGCCGGCGGGCGTCTGGCTGGAACGGCTGCCCCGGCGGCCGGTGCTGATCCTCACCGACCTGCTGCGGGCCGCGGCGCTGCTCGCCGTACCGGTCGCGGTGTGGCTGGACGCGCTCAGCATGCCGCTGATCTACGCGGTGGCCTTCGCCATCGGGCTGGGCACGCTGTTCTTCGACGTGGCCCAGTTGTCCTACCTGCCCGAGCTGGTCGAGGAGAAGCGGCTCGTGGACGCCAACGGCAAGCTGGAGCTGTCCCGCTCGGTCGCGCAGCTCGGCGGCCCGGGGGCCGGCGGCCTGCTGGTGGAGCTGATCACCGCGCCCCTGGCGATCCTCGCCGACGCGGTCACCTACCTGGCCTCCGCGGTGTTCCTGTTCTTCATCAAGGGCGAGGAGCGAAAACCCGGGCCCGCGGAGCGGCTCGGGCTGCGCAGGGAGATCGCCGAGGGCCTCCGCTTCGTGTTCTCCCATCCGCTGCTGCGCCCGCTGATCCTCTGCGCCACCCTGGCCGAACTCGCGTTCGCGGCCGTGCTCGCGCTCCAGGTCGTCTTCGCCGCCGACGAACTGCGCCTCGGCGCGGGCGTGATCGGCGTCGTGCTCGCGGTCGGCAACGCGGGCGGCCTCGTCGGCGCGCTCATCGCCGAACCCGCCGCCAGGCGGTTCGGCACCGGGCCCACCTTCATCATCTCGATCCTGCTGTTCAGCGGGGGCGCGACGATCCTGCCGCTGTCCACCGGCCCGGTGAGCTTCGCCGCCGGGCTGTTCGTGGTCTACGTCGGGGCGTACATCTTCAACGTGCTGCAGGTCAGCCTGTGCATGATCGTGACGCCCGGACACCTGCTCGGCCGGATGAACTCCGTCTTCCGGTTCGTCACCTGGGGCGTGATCCCGCTCGGCGCGGCCGTGGGCGGGCTGCTGGCGGACCCGATAGGGCTGCGCGGGGTCTTCTGGATCGCCGCCGTCCTCAACATCGTGTCGCTGCTGCCGCCGCTGTTCTCCCCGGTGCGCGGCTTCCGGGAGGACGCGGTGCCGTCCGGCGCGGACGCCGGTCCGGAGCCCGCGCGGACGGGAGAGCCGTCATGACGTCCCCGGACGTGGAGCAGACGTCCATCGCGATCATCGGGATGGCGGGCCGGTTCCCCGGCGCGGCCGACGTGGACGCCTTCTGGGCGGGGCTCGCCGCCGGACGCGAGTCCATCACGCGGACGCCGCGGGAGGACGGCACCGTTTCCGCCTACGGCGTCGTACCGGACGCCGACCTCTTCGACGCGGGCTTCTTCGGGCTCTCCCCGCGCGAGGCGCTGATGCTGGATCCCCAGCACCGGGTCTTCCTGGAGTGCGCCTGGGAGGCCCTGGAGCACGCGGGCTGTGACCCGGCCGGGTACCGCGGCGCGATCGGCGTGTACGGCGGCGGTGGGGACACCGACCACCTCGCCCGGCTCCAGGCCCGCCGCGACCTGTTCCCCGGCGTCACCGACTGGCAGTTCCGGCTGGCCTGCGGCGCGGACTTCCTGACCAGCCGGGTGGCCTACAAGCTGGACCTGAAGGGCCCCGCGGTGACCGTGCAGACCGCCTGTTCCACCTCGCTGGTGGCCGTCCACCAGGCCGTGCAGGGACTGCTCGCGGGCGAGTGCGACCTCGCCCTCGCCGGCGGCGCGACGATCCGGGTGCCGCATCCCACCGACGGCCAGGGCGACGATGACGTGCTCGCGCCCGACGGACGCTGCCGTCCGTTCGACGCGGACGCCGCGGGAACCGTGTCCGGCGACGGCGCGGGGATCGTCGTGCTCAAGCGGCTGGCGGACGCGGTGGCCGACGGCGACCGGATCCACGCCGTCATCCGGGGGTCCGCGATCACCAACGACGGCGCGGGCAAGGTGGGGTTCACCGCGCCGAGCGTCGATGGGCAGGCCGCCGCCGTACGGGCGGCGCACCTGCTGGCCGGGGTCTCCCCCGCCACCATCGGGTACGTCGAGGCGCACGGCACCGCCACCCCGGTCGGCGACCCCATCGAGGTGCGGGCGCTGGCCAAGGCGTTCGGGCTCGGCACCCGGGAGACGGGCTTCTGCCTGCTCGGCTCGGTCAAGTCCAACATCGGGCACACCGACACCGCGGCCGGCGTGATCGGGCTGATCAAGGTCGTCCTGTCGCTCCGGCACGAACTCCTCCCCGGCACGGCGCACTTCCACCGGCCGAACCCGGAGATCGACTTCGACTCCGGACCGTTCGTGGTGCGGCGGGAGGCGACGCCCTGGCCGAGCGGGCGGGCCCCGCGCCGGGCCGGGGTCAACTCCGTAGGGCTCGGCGGCACGAACGCCCACGTCGTCGTCGAGGAATGGGACGCCCCGGCGGCGGACCCCCCGGCCGGGCCGCAGTTGCTGGTGCTGGCCGCGCGTACCGGGCCCGCCCTCGCCGAACAGGCGAGCCGGCTCGGTGAGCGCCTGGCGACCGGCGGCGAGCCGCTCGCGGACGTCGCCTGGACGCTCCAGACCGGCCGCAGGCACTTCGCGCACCGGGCGTTCGCGGTGTGCCAGGACATGGACGACGCGGTGGACGCGCTGCGCGAGGCCGTGCCGCACCGCCTGGTGACCGGCCGGGCCGCCGCCACCGCGCCCGATGTCGCCTTCCTGTTCCCCGGGCAGGGCGGCCAGCACGTCGGGATGGCCCGCGAGCTGTACGAGCGGGAGCCGGTGTTCCGCGGCGCGATCGACGCCTGCGCCGAGCAGGCCGCGCCTGAACTGGGGCTCGACCTGCGGGACGTGCTGTACCCCGGCGCGGACGCCGTGCCCATGGCCAAGGCGCGGCTGGAGACGATGTCGGTGTGCCAGCCGGCGCTGTTCGCGGTCCAGCACGGCCTGGCCGAACTGTGGCGGGCGCGCGGCGTCAGGCCCGCCGTCGTGCTCGGCCACAGCCTCGGCGCGTACGCCGCCGCCGCGTCGGCCGGGGTGCTCACGCCGGCCGACGCCCTGAGGCTGGTGCTCGCCCGCGGGCGCATCCTGGACGACCTGCCGGCCGGTTCGATGCTGGCCGTGCCCATGGAGGCGGCGGCGGTCCTGCCGATGCTGGCGGACGGCCTGACCATCGCCGCCGTCAACGGCCCCGCACAGTGCGTCGTCACCGGACCGGCCGCGGGCGTCGAACGGCTGCTGGCCCGCCTCCTGGAACAGGACGTGGCCGCGCGCCCGCTGCGGATCGGCGCGGCGGCGCACTCTCCGCTGGTGGAGCCCGCCCTGGCCGGGTACACCGCGATCGTCGGTAAGGTCACGCCGCGGCCCCCCGCGATCCCCTGGATCTCCGACACCACCGGGGAGCCGGTCACGGCGGAGCAGGCGTGCGATCCGGCGTTCTGGGCGGCCCACCTGCGCGACACCGTGCGCTTCTCGGACGCGCTGCGGACCCTGCTCACCGCCGGGGACCACGCGCTGCTGGAGGTCGGCCCCGGCCGTACGCTGACCGGGCTGGCCAGGCAGCACCCCGAGTACCGGGCGGGCGCGCCGGTGGCGCAGAGCCTCCCGCACGCCGCCGACGGCGGGGGCGGGGCCGCGGCGCTGCTGCACGCCACCGGCCTGCTGTGGCAGGCGGGGGTGCCGATCGAGTGGTCCGCGCTGCACCAGGGCCGCCGGCCGCGGCGCGTGCCGCTGCCGGCGTATCCGTTCCAGCGCAGGCGGTTCCGCCTGGACGGGCCGGACCCCGCGGACGTACCCGATCCGGCCGACGTACCCGAGCACGGCATGGATCTCGTCGAGCCGCGGACCCGCACCGAAGAGGTCGTCGCCGCCGCCTTCCGCACGGCCCTCGGCATGGCGTCACTGAGCGTCCACGACGACTTCTTCGACCTGGGCGGCGACTCGCTGATCGCGACGCGCCTGGTGGCGGGCCTGCGCGCGGAGCTGGGGGTCGAGCTGAGCGTCCGCGCGTTCTTCCGCGCGCCCACCGTGGCCGCGCTGGCGTCCGTACTCGGCGAGCGGGAGGGATCGTGACCGGCTCCGGGCCGCGCTGGCTGCTGTGCCGCGAACGCCGCCCGCGGGCCCCGCTGCGGATGTACTGCCTGCCGCACGGCGGCGGCTCGCCGGGCGAGTACATGCGCTGGTCGGGGGCCCTTCCCGGCGTGGAGGTATGGGGGGTGCAGTTCGCCGGGCGCGGGAGCCGGCGGGCGGAGGAACCGCCCGGCGGGATGCCGGAGCTGGTCGGGGCGCTGGTGTCGGAGGTGGCGTTCGCCGCGCCGTACGTGCTGTTCGGGCACAGCCTGGGCGCGCTCGTGGCGTACGAGACGGCGCTGGCGTTGCGCGAGCGGGGCGCGCCCGGACCGGCCGCGCTGTACCTGTCCGGGTACCGCGCGCCGCACCTGCACGAACCCGAGCCGGGGCTCGCCGAACTGCCGGACCTGGCCCTCGCGGCGGCGGTGGAGCGGGCGCACGGCCCGCTGCCCGAGGAGGTCAAGGCCGACCCGGAGGTCCTGGCCGCGGCCCTGAAGGCGGTACGGGCCGACCTGAAGATCGTCGCGGGCTACCGCCCTTCCCCCGCCGAACCGCTGACCTGCCCGCTCGTCGTTCTCGGCGGCGAGGAGGACGAGGAGAGCGGCGAGGCGCTGACCGCGTGGGCCCGGTACACCACCGGACCCTGCACCGTACGGACCTTCCCAGGAGACCACTTCTATTTCCGGGAGCGCACCGATGACCTTCTCCGATACCTCGCCACCGGCCTCGACGAGCTTGCTGCGGGAGTTGTACCTGGGCCGCGTACGGTGGGACCTGCTGCTTCCCTTCCCCGAGCAGGATCAGGCGGACCTTCGCGCGGGTGACGAGGCGCTCGCCAGGCTGCGCCGGCTCCTGGCCGAGCACGTCGATCCGGCCGCCGTGGAGCGGGACGGACGCCTGCCGGAGGGCTTCCTCGCCGCCCTCCAGGACGCCGGTCTGCTCCGGCTGATGATCGACCCCGCGCTCGGCGGTCTCGGCCTGTCCTGGCTCAACGCCTGCCGGGTGGTCGAGGCGGCGGCGGATTGGTCCACGCCGGTGGCGTTCACGCTCGCCATCCACAACGGCTTCGGCTCCGGGGTGTACCTCCAGGCGCTGCCGCCGGGGCCGCTGCGCGACCTCATCTCCGGGCGCGTCGCCGCCGGGCTCGTCTCCGGCACCGCCGACGCCGAGGTGGCGGGCGCGGGGAACCGGGGACGGACCACGGTCGCCGTCCCCGTCGAGGGCGGGGCGGCGTACCTGATCAGCGGCGAGAAGGTGTTCATCGGCAACGGGCCGGTCGCGGAGCTGGTGGACGTGTCGGCGACCGTCACGGACGCGGACGGCGGCGAGGAGGTCAGGCTGTTCTTCGTGGACACCGCGAGCCCCGGGTTCGAGGTTGCGGGTACGCACGAGTTCATGGGGCTGCGCGGCGCGGCGTTCGGGCGGCTGCGCCTGGACCGGGTGCGCGTACCGGCCGAGCACATGATGCCGGAGACCTCCGGCGCGTGGCGGATGCAGCCCACCACCACCGGTGACAGGGCCGATGCGCAGACGGCGACCGCCGACCTCGGGCTGCTCGCCCTCTTCGGGCGGCACCTGCTGATCGCGCCCGTCTCGCTGGCCGTGGCCCGCGCGTCGCTGCTGTGGGCGCGCGACTTCGTCGGCAGGCGGACGATCAACGAGCGGCCGCTGGGCGAGTACGAGGAGATCCGCCGCCGGGTGGCGGAGAACGCCGCCGAGGTCTTCCACATCGAGAGCCTGCTGACCTGGTGCCTGCTCGGCGCCGGGCGCGCGGACACCTGCCCCGACCTGACCGCCGCCAAGAACCTGATGGCGCTGGCCGCCTGGCGGGCCGTGGACGGGACGATGGCGCTCCTGGGCGCGGAAGGGTACGAGACCGCCGGCAGCAAGGCGGCGCGGGGCGCGCCGCCGCTGCCGGTGGAGCGCTGCTTCCGGGACGCCCGCGGGCTGCGGGTGGCGGGCGGCGTCGAGTTCATGCTCGACCTGTGGTCGGCCGAGGCGAACCTGCGGCCCTTCTACGAGCCCGGCGGGCCGCCCGCGGCCGGGCCGGAGCCGGTCCCAACGCCCGGCTTCCCGGCGGGGCTGCGCGACCACGCGCGTCTCGTCCAGTCGCACGCGGACCGGCTCGCCGAGCGGTGCCGGGCCATGACCGGCGAACTCCCGCTCGCGGAACTGCTGACCCGCCAGCGCCCGCTCGCCCTGCTCGGCCGGATCGCGACCGAACTGCTCGGCGCGTGCGTGGTACTCGCCCGCGCGGCCGGCCTCGCCCGGCCGGGCGAGACGGCGGCGCTCGACCTGGCGGACGTCGCCTGCGCGGCGTCCGCGCACCGCCTGGACCAGCTCTGGTCACAGCTCGCGGGCGAGGCCGTACGGCACGGCCCCGGCCCTGCGGCCCTCGGCGACGCCTGGCTGCGCGACGACGGCGCCCTGGACTTCCTGATCGGCCCCCACGACCACTGGAGCGGATCGTGACCACTCATCGCCCGCACGACATCGAGGAACTGGTCGCCGAAATCTGGCGCGAGGTGTTCGCCCTGGACCGGATCGGCGCGGACGACGACTTCTACGAACTCGGCGGCCACTCCCTGACCGCCATCCGCATCGCCGCCCGCCTGCGCGAGTCGGCGGACCTGAAGGTCCCGATACGCCTCATCCTCGACAACCCGACCATCGCCACCCTGACCACCGCCCTGACCACCCTGCCCCCGCCGGACCCCTGACCGGACCGGTCCACTCCCTCATCCGACGGCCCCGCCCGCCACCCCACCGCCGCGCGGTCGCCGATGGGTGGACGCGCGGCGGTGGGGTGGTGCCGGGGATCCGTGCTCGCCGCCGGTATCCTTGATCGACATGGACCACCGCAGGCGGATTCCGCGTACGGACGCCGTGCTGGCCGACCCGCGGATGCGCGCGGTGCTGTCCGCGCTGGGCCGGGCGCAGGTCAAGGCGGCCGTCGCGGCGGCCCAGGAGCGGGCCAGGGCCGGTGAGATCGCCCCCGCCGACGTGGTGGAGAGCGCGCTGACGGCGCTGGCCCCGGCCGCGCCGCTGCGCCCAGTGATCAACGCCACGGGGGTGCTGCTGCACACCAACCTCGGCCGCGCTCCCCTCGCCGAGGCCGCGATCGAGGCCGTGGCCGCCGCCGCCGGTCCGGCCGACGTGGAGTTCGACCTGGTCACCGGCCGCAGGGCGCGGCGTGGCAGGAGCGCGCTCGCGGCGCTGGCCGCCGCCGTCCCCGAGGCCGGCGACGTCCACGTGGTCAACAACAACGCCGCCGCGCTGGTCCTCGCCGCGACCGCGCTGGCCGCCGACGGCGGCGAGATCGTGATCAGCCGCGGCGAGCTGGTCGAGATCGGCGACGGGTTCCGCATCCCCGAACTGCTGGCCGCGACCGGCGCGACCCTGCGCGAGGTCGGTACGACCAACCGCACCACCCCGGCCGACTACGCGGCGGCGGTCGGCCCGCGGACCGGGTTCGTGCTGAAGGTGCACCCTTCCAACTTCCGCGTGGAGGGCTTCACCGGCGCGGCCGGAATCGCCGAGCTGACCGGCCTCGGCGTGCCGGTGGTGGCCGACGTCGGCTCGGGGCTGCTGGAGCCGGAGCCGGTGCTGCCCGACGAGCCCTCGGTGCGCGGCGCGCTGCGCGAGGGGGCCGACCTGGTGACCGCGAGCGGCGACAAGCTGGCCGGCGGGCCGCAGGCCGGGCTGCTACTCGGACGGGCCCACCTGGTCGAACGGCTCAGGCGGCACCCGCTGGCGCGGGCGCTGCGGGTGGACAAGCTCACCCTGGCCGCGCTGGAGGCCACCCTGCACGCCCCCGAGACCCCCGTACGGCGGGCGCTGCGCGCGACGGCCGGGGCGCTACGCGAGCGCGCCGCCGCGATCGCCGCCCAACTGGGCCACCTGGACATCACGGTGGAGGACGTGGCGGCCACCGTGGGCGGCGGCGGCGCGCCCGGAGTACGCCTGCCCAGCGCGGCAGTGAGCCTGCCCGCCCGGTTCGCCACCCCGCTGCGCACCGGCGAACCCCCGGTCGTGGGCCGGGTGGAGGACGGCCGGCTGCTACTCGACCTGCGAGCGGTGCCCGAAGGCCGTGACGGCGACCTGGTAAAGGCGATCACCGCCGCCGTCAGATGATCACATCCCGCACAGCACGAGGAACATGATCCCCGTGGTGGTCAGAGTTCGCGTAGGGCGGGGAGCAGGTCGCTCTTGGCCCAGGCGAAGAACGGGTCCTGGTGTTCGGCGCCGACCTGTACCAGGGCGATGTGGGTGAAACCGGCGTTGACGTACCTGCGGACGGCCTCGACGACCGCGCCGACGTCTGATCCGCACGGCACTGTGGAGGCCACGTCGTCGGGGGTGACGGTCTCGGCGGAGGCGGCGAAGTTGACCGGTCCGGGGAGTTCGGCCATGACCTTCCAGCCGGCCGCCGACCAGCGCCACAGCCGGTGGGCCCGCTCCTTGGCGGCGGCGGCGTCGGTGTCGTAGGCGATCGGGAGCTGGCCGTACACGGGCTTGCCCTGGCCGCCGCCCGCCGCGAAGGCGGTCACCAGGTCCGCGTCGGGCTCGGTGGCCACCAGGGCGTCGCCGTACTCCGCGGCGATCTCCGCCGAGCGCGGTCCCGAGGCCGCGATCGCCAGCGGGACCGGACGCTCGGGCAGGTCGTAGAGCTTGGCGGAGTCGAGGTCGAAGAACTCCCCGCGATATTCGCGGTAGCCGCCGCCGAACAGGCGCTGGATGATCTCGATGGCCTCGCGGAACATCAGGTGCCTGGTGTCCACCGACGGCCAGGCGTGCCCCACGACGTGCTCGTTGAGGTTCTCCCCCGAGCCCAGTCCCAGCGTGAAGCGGCCCTCCGACAGCACCCCCATGGTGGCCGCCTTCTGCGCCACCACCGCCGGGTGGTACCGCATGATCGGGCAGGTCACGTAGGTCATCAACGGCAGCCGCTCGGTCGCCTGCGCCGCCGCGCCGAGCACCGACCAGGCGTACGGCGAGTGCCCCATCTCCTCAAGCCACGGGAAGTAGTGGTCGGAGATGACCGCGTAGTCGAAACCGATCCGCTCGGCGGTCGCGACGTCGCGCACGAGCCGGCCGGGCGAGGTCTGCTCGCACATCATCGTGTAACCGATCTCTGCCATGCCGGGCACCTACCCGTGGTTCGCCCCGCACAACGCCAAGCCTTCGCCCAGGTCGGCCAAGTGGCGGCGGCGCGGCCCGCTCAGCCGCCGAGCAGGTCCAGCAGGTCGTCGGCGTGCTCCTCTTCCTCTTCCATGATCGACTCCATCAGCCGCCTGGTGGTGGGGTCGCCCTCGCCCAGCCAGCGGATGATCTCCTGGTAGGTGGCGATGACGATCCGCTCGGCCTCCAGGTTGTCGCGCAGCATCTGCTGAAGGTCGTGGTCGGCGGGCGTGGTGTAGTCGGTGTGCGCGCGCTCGGCCAGCCTGGCCGGGTCGAACTCCGGCTCGCCGCCGAGCTGGGAGACCCGTTCGGCGGCGCGCAGCGCGTGGTCGAGTTCCTCCTTGGCGTGCTCGGTGAACTCGGCCGACACCTGCGCCCGGTCCACGCCCACCGCCGAGATGGCGTGCCGGGTGTAACGCAGCCAGCACACCACCTCGGTAGCGATCACGTCGTTGAGGATCTCGACGACGCGCTCCCGGTCCTTGCCGTAGCCCTCGGTCACCGGCCCTTCGGCCATCTTCTGCCGTGCCTGCTCGCGGATCCTCGTCACGTCGAGTACGAAGTCATCGCTCATGCCGCTTGCCCCCCGAACGGTGTTCTGCCTGCTCATCGGCAGGATAGGAGGCGATCGGCCCGGCCTCGCGCTAGCCGGCGGCGTGTCGCGCGGTCCCTTCCTGGACGACCGTCCCCTCCTGGATCACCGTGCGGTGCCCGGGGTGCGACCACAGCACCGCGGGGTCGGTGAACGGGTCGCCGGGCAGCACGAGCAGGTCGGCGACGGCGCCCGGCCGTACCCTGCCGAGGTCGGAGCGGCCGATCAGGTCGGCGTTGACGCTGGTGGCGGCGCGCAGCGCGGCGAGCGGCCCCTCGACCTCGCTCTGCAGGCGCAGGCCGTTGAGCTGCTCGTCCTCCAGCACGCCCATCAGGTCGGTGCCGAAGCCGATCCGCACCCCGGCCCGCCTGGCCAGCTCGATCGCCTTGCGGCCGGCGTCCAGGACCTCGCGGTTCTTGTCCTGGGAGACCTGCGCGAGCCCGACCTCCGCGCCGCGACGGTCCATCGCGTCGTACGTGGCGAGCGTGGGCACCAGGAACGCGCCGCGCTCGGCCATCAGCTCCGCCGTCGCGGCGTCCATCAGATTGCCGTGCTCGACGCTGCGCACGCCGTTCTCGACGGCATGGGCGATGGCCTCAGGCGAGTAGGCGTGCGCGGCGACGTAGCTGCCGCGCCGCGCGGCCTCGTCGGTGACCGCGCGGATCTCCTCGGCGGAGTACTGCGGAACGCGGATCGGGTCGGTCGGCGAGACGACCCCGCCCGACGCCATGATCTTGATGGCGTGCGCGCCGCGCCGGAACCTGTCGCGTACGGCCCGCCGCAGCGGGTCCACGCCGTCCACCACCTCGCCCATGTGCGTCCAGCAGGCGCACAGGTCCGCGTCGGCGGGCCGCAGGTCGCTGTGCCCGCCGGTCTGGCTGAGCGCCGGCCCGGTGTACAGGTAGCGCGGCGCGGGGATCAGCCCTTCGGCGATGGCCTTGGCCAGGCCGGGGTCTCCCCCGGCGACGTCGCGGACGGTGGTGAAGCCGCGGGCCAGCGCCGCGCCGAGCCGCCGCGCGCCGGCCAGCGCCATGTAGCTGAGCGGGCTGGACTCGATCGTCAGCAGGTCCAGGGCGGTGCCGTAGGCGTGGAAGTGGGCGTCGATGAACCCGGGCACCACCGTGCCGCCGCCCCCGTCGAGGACCTGATCGGCCTGCGGCGGGACGCCTCCCACCTGAACGATCTTCCCATCGGAGATGTGGACCGGGCCTTCCTTCAGGTCCCCGGACTCCCCGTCGAACACCCTCACGTTGACGATCGTCAAGCTCACGCTGAGGTCCCCCGTCTACTCGGCATCGCCTGACATTTTGCCGGTGACCAGGTCAGGACCGGAACGGGGGCCCCTCCTGAGCACCGGGCGGCCACTCTGGGAGGGTCGCCCGCCCGGACTCCACGTCCCGGACGGGAGGCAGACCGGGCAGGGTGGGCGGGCCGGGGCCGGGGGGCGCGTCCTGGACGGCGGACAGGTCGGGGAGCGTCGGCGGGTCGTCGCCGGCCGCGGGCAGCGCCAGGAAACGGCCCGCGCTCACCGCGTCGCGGACGCTGCGCGCCAGCGCGGCCTCCAGATCGGCGGCCTGGGCGGTCAGGTCCCGCACGCCCTCGGTGTCCTCCGTCCTGGCCAGCAGGTCCAGGTATCTGTGATTGCTGTCCAGCAGGTCGTGCGCGCGCAGCGCGGAGTCGGCGTTCTGGACCCTGCGGGCGTACTCCTCCAGACCCTCGACCTGCCGGGTCACCGCGCGCACAGAACGGGCCAGCGCCTCCCGCTGCGGCCCGAGCACGGCCCGCAGTTCCGGGGTCATCGCCTCGTGCATCGCGTCGGCCTGTTCGGCGCGCAGCACCGCCTGCTCCCACAGCACGTCCTGGATCTCGGTCAGGCGGCGCGGCAGCACGACGTCGTTGGCCACGTCGTCGAGCAGGCCCATCCGGCTCGCCCGCGATTCCTGGACCATGGCGACGGCCCGCCACGCGCGGTCGTACAGCGCCCGTCCTTCGATGTCCAGGCCCGCCAGGTCGGCCCAGCCCGCTTCGCGGGCGGGCGCTTCGTCCTCATCGTCGAAGCCCATGTCAGGGTGCACGTCGGTGCTGAGGCCGCGCAGGCCGAGCAGCATGGGGACCACGAAGACCGCGGCGGCCACGAAGATCGGCGCGCTGCTGTTCCAGCCCACGGCGGAGCCGGTCAGGATGAAGGCGAGCGCGGCGAGGAACCCGCAGATGGCGACCTTGGAGAAAGGCCGCCACCGCTCCCCCTCCCCCGGCTCGTGCCGCTCTCCGAAGAGATCCACCTGTGGTCCGCCCCTCTGGCGCGCAGCCCGAAAGAACGAGATGTAAGAGCTTGATCGGACATCTTATGACAGGTCAGCCTGGGTATCCGGACTTCGATTCGGAATGTCACCCGCAGGAGGTATGTTTCGGGTGCGAGGGTGGTGACACGACGGGCAGAAGGGTCATGGGGCGGGACAACCCGGCGGATTCGGCCGGCCTGAGTGAGACGTTCTTGAGCGGGCATCGCCGGTACACGAGCCGGCAGGTGGCCGCGATGGCCGGTGTGCCGATGTACCGCGCCCGCCGGCTGTGGCGTGCGCTCGGCTTCGCCAACGTCCCCGACGACGCCGTGGAGTTCACCCAGGCCGACGTCGAGGCGCTCAAGACGCTGGTCGGCATGGTCACCGCCGGGGCCTACGACGATGACCACCTGCTGCTGATGACCAGGTCGCTCGGCAGCTACACGGCCAGGCTCGCCGAGTCCCAGGCCGAGCTGGGCGCGGAGGCGCTGGCCACGGCCGGGGTGCCGTTGGCCGAGCGGGGCGCGGCCTGGCGCGGCCGGGCCGCCTGGGTGCTTCCCGACCTGGAGAAGCTGCTGATCTACTCCTGGCGGCGGCACCTGGCCTCGGCGGCCGGCCGGCTGGTCGATCAGGAGAGCAACGCCGTGCGGCTGGCCGTGGGGTTCGCCGACCTCGTCGGGTTCACCCGGCTCAGCAGGCAGATCTCCGAAGGCGAGCTGGCCGGGCTGGTCGAGCGGTTCGAGGGCCGGTCGGCCGACGTGATCGCCTCCTCGGGCGGGCGGCTGGTCAAGACGCTCGGCGACTCGGTGCTGTTCGTCACCGACACCGCGCACGAGTCCGCGGAGATCGCGCTGCGGCTGCTGGAGGTGCACGGCCGCACCCGCGGCATGCCCGCGCTCCGCGTCGGCCTGGCCATCGGGCAGGTCATCGGCCGGATGGGCGACGTGTTCGGCGCCCCGGTCAACCTGGCCAGCAGGCTCACCGCGCTGGCCGAGGCGGGCAGCGTGCTGGCCGACCAGTCGATGGCCGAGGCGCTGGCCGACGACGCCGCCTTCACGCTGCGCTCGGGCGAGCGGGTGACCGTCCGCGGGGTCGGCGAGGTCACGCCCTTCGTGATCCGCCGCCGGCGGCGGACGGCCTAGCCCTCCGTCTGCGGGGTAGCGGAGCGAGATCGCGACTTCGGAGGGAAGGGGGCCCGACGATGCGCACCGTGCCGCTGGGCCGTACCGGGCTGCTGGTCACGCCGATCTGCTACGGCACCTGGCAGTTCGGCGGCGACTGGGGGACCGTGGACGAGCGGGCCGCGATCGAGGCGATCCAGGGAGCCAGAGACCTCGGCATCAACTTCTTCGACACCGCCCGCGGCTACGGTTTCGGCGTGTCGGAACGGCTGCTCGGCCGGGCGCTGGCCGATGAGCTGGGCACCTCCCGCGACTCCGTGGTGATCGCCACCAAGGGCGGGCTGCGCGAGGACGGCGGGGTGCTGTCCCGCGACTCCAGCCCGGCCTGGCTGCGCCAGGAGGTGGAGCAGAGCCTGTCCGCGCTCGGAATCGACCACATCGACCTGTACCAGATCCACTGGCCCGACCCTCGCACGCCACTCGCCGACACCGCCGCCGCGCTCGGCGACATGATCCGGGAGGGGCTGATCCGGCACGCCGGGGTGTCCAACTTCGACGTCGAGGAGATGCGGGAGTTCGGGGAGACGCTGCGGGTGGAGACCTTGCAGCCGCCGTACCACCTGTTCGAGCGGGACATCGAGACCGACGTCCTGCCGTACTGCGCGGAGCGCGGCATCGGCGTGCTCGCGTACGGCCCGCTGGCGCACGGCCTGCTCGGCGGGGCCTTCGACGAGTACACGACCTTCCCCGCCGACGACTGGCGCTCGGTCAGCCCCGACTTCACCGGCGAGACCTTCCGCCGCAACCTCGCGGTGGTCGGCCTGCTGCGGGAGTTCGCCCGGCGCAAGGGGGCGACGGTCGGGCAGCTCGCCGTGGCATGGGTGCTCGCCGCGCCGGCGGTGGACGCGGCGATCGTCGGCTCGCGCCGGCACGCCCACCTCAAGGAGAGCGCCGGCGCGGTGGACCTGGAGCTGACCGGCGACGACCTCGCCGAGATCGACCGGATCGCGAGCGCGGCGAGCCCGGTGACCGGCCCCCGTCCCGACTGAAAGGACCCGCCCGGCGGTTATGCCGGGCGGTCACGGGTAGGCGGGTGGTTCAGCCGGACAAGCGAGACGACATCGACGTAGCTGGGCGCCCGCCGCGCCCGAGGGGGAACGACGATGACAAGCGGTGACTTCTGGCCGTACGGCTACAGCCCGCTGGACGAGTTGCTGGCGAGGTTCTTCGGCGGGCTCGGACCGCCGGAGCAGGCCGGGGCGGAGTCCCGGCGGCGAGTGGACATCGGCCGCCTGCTCAGCGAGGACGCCGTCGACCTGCTCCGCCAGGCGGTGCACGAGGCGTCCGAGCAGGGCGCGCAGTACCTCGACACCGAGCACCTGCTGTGGGCCGCGACCAGGCTGGATTCGACGCGCGGCCTGCTTTCGCGGGCCGGGGCCGACCCGGACGCGCTCGCGGAGGCGATCTCGCGGCAGGTCGAGCGGGGCGAGCCCCGGCAGGGGCCGATGCCGCTGGCCCCGGCCGCCAAGCGGGCCCTGCTGGCGGCGCGCGACATCGCCAGGGCCTCGGGCGCGTCCTACATCGGGGCGCAGCACCTGCTGGTGGCCCTGTCGGCCAACCCCGACTCGACGGCCGGTCGCCTGCTGCGCGACGCGCGGGTCACCCCGCAGTCCCTGGGCGCGGAGGCGGTCGAGCGGGGCGAGGCCCCGGCCGCTCCCCGGCCGAGCAGCACGCCCACGCTCGACCAGTACGGCCGCGACCTGTGCCAGACGGCCAGGGACGGCGGGATCGACCCGGTCATCGGCAGGGACGAGGAGATCGCCCAGACCGTGGAGGTGCTGTCCCGGCGCACCAAGAACAACCCGGTGCTGCTCGGCGAGCCCGGCGTCGGCAAGACCGCCATCGTCGAGGGGCTCGCGCAGCGCATCGTGGACGGCGAGGTGCCGAAGACGCTCGCGGGCAAGCGGGTGATGCAGGTGGACCTGGCCGGGATGGTGGCCGGCACCAAGTTCCGCGGCGAGTTCGAGGAGCGGATGAAGAACGTCGTGGACGAGATCCGCGACAACGCCGACGACCTGATCGTGTTCATCGACGAGTTGCACACGGTGGTCGGCGCGGGCGGCGCGGAGGGGGCCATCGACGCCTCCAACATGCTCAAGCCCGCCCTGGCACGCGGTGAGCTGCACGTCATCGGCGCGACGACGCTGGACGAGTACCGCCGCTACATCGAGAAGGACGCGGCGCTGGAGCGGCGGTTCCAGCCGATTTTCGTGCCGGAGCCGGCGGTGGAGGACACCATCGCGATCCTGCGCGGGCTGCGCGATCGGTACGAGGCCCACCACCAGGTGCGTTTCACCGACGAGTGCCTGGTGGCCGCGGCCGAGCTGTCCGACCGGTACCTGACCGGCCGCTTCCTGCCGGACAAGGCCATCGACCTGATGGACCAGGCCGGCGCGCGGGTCGCGCTGCGCACCAAGACGACGCCGGGCGGCACCCGCGAGCTGGAGGAACGCGTCGAGGGCCTGCTGCGCGAGAAGGACCAGGCGGTCTCCGGCGAGGACTACGAGCGGGCCAGGGAGCTACGGGACGAGATCGCCGACCTGCGCCGGCAGATCGACGACTCCCAGGACGAGCAGCAGGGGGTGCCGGAGGTCACCGCGGAGGAGATCGCCGCGGTCGTCTCGCGGGCCACCGGGATTCCGGTCGCCCGGCTCACCCAGGAGGAGAAGGACCGGCTGCTGGCCCTGGAGGAACGGCTGCACCAGCGCGTCGTCGGCCAGGACGAGGCCGTGGAGGCGGTGGCCGAGGCGGTGCGGCGCTCGCGCGCCGGGCTCGGCGACCCGAACCGGCCGATCGGGTCCTTCCTCTTCCTCGGCCCGACCGGCGTGGGCAAGACCGAACTGGCCCGCGCGCTGGCCGAGGCGCTGTTCGGTGACCAGGACCGGATGGTCCGGTTCGACATGAGCGAGTTCCAGGAGCGGCACACGGTGTCCCGGCTGGTCGGCGCGCCGCCGGGGTACGTGGGGTACGAGGAGGCCGGGCAGCTCACCGAGACGGTGCGGCGGCGGCCCTACTCGGTGGTGCTGCTGGACGAGATCGAAAAGGCCCACGCCGACGTGTTCAACCTGCTGCTCCAGGTCATGGACGACGGGCGGCTCACCGACGCGCAGGGCCGTACGGCGGACTTCAAGAACACCGTGCTGATCATGACCTCGAACCTCGGCGCAGATGTGATCATGGCCCATCCCGGCGAGGCGGCGGCCGAGCTGCGCGGCCACCTGAGCCGGCTGCTGCGGCACGCGTTCCGGCCGGAGTTCCTGAACCGGATCGACGAGATCATCATCTTCCGCAGCCTGGACGACGTCCAGTTGCGGCAGATCACCGGCCTGCTGCTGGAGGAGAGCAGGCGCCGCCTGCACGCCCAGGACATCGGGATGGAGATCGACCCGGTGGCGATCGACTGGCTGGCCAGGCAGGGCTACCAGCCCGAGTTCGGCGCCCGGCCGCTGCGCCGGGTCATCCAGCGCAAGGTGGACAACACGCTGTCGCGGATGCTGCTGAACGGCACGCTGCGGCCCGGCCAGCGGGTGCATCTCGGCGTGCGCGAGCACGACCTGGCGTTCACCGTGCTGGAAGGGACCGAGTCCGCCCCCGGCGAGGGTCAGGAGCCGCAGGCCAGAGCCACCCCGGAGCACCGGCCCGAGCTGGGTCGCGCCAAGGAGGAGGAGCGCCGCCGCGACGCCTCGGGGTTCTACCTGTAGCCGTCCGCGGGGAGGCGTCCCCGTCTGCCGTGCGCAGAGGGCCCGGCAGGCGGGGACGCCAGGCGGGTCAGGTCAGGAGCGTCCTTCGGGATCGAGGCCGTCCAGCAGGGCGTCCAGGCCCGCGTGGACGGCGTCCATGCCCGCACCCCGCTCACGCAGGTTGTAGGCGATCAGGCCGGCCGCGACCGGGGCCAGCAGGGCGTCGGCCAGGTAGGCGGGCTCGCGGCCCGGCCGCAACTCGGCCAGGAGGATCGTCAGGTGCCGGTGGTAGGCGCCGTAGGCGGCGCCGAAGCGGGCGTACGGCGTGGCGGTCTCGGCCATCAGCAGCAGGTCGAGCTGGTCGGCGACGCGTACGGCCAGGGCGTGCAGGAAGGCGCGGACCCTGGCCGCCGCCGGAGCGCCGGGCCCGAGCGGCGGCGGGCCGCCCATGAAGGACTCCTGGAACTCCCGCTCGCGCCGGTCGATGAGCGCGTAGGCCAGGCCGGACCGGTCGCCGAACCGGCGGTAGAGCGTTCCCACGCCCACGCCCGCCGCGGCGGCGACCTCCGCCATGGACAGCCCCTCGACGCCGCGGGTCGCGACGATCTCCTCGGCGGCGGCGAGGATCTTGGCGCGGTTGCGCGCGGCGTCCGCGCGCTCCTCCGGGCGCCGGTCGCCCGCTTCTACCTGGGGCAGCGGTCGCCGGGTCTGGGTCACGCGCTAAACCCTACCGGCTTGCCATCCGGAATTGATTCCGGTTAAGCTCACAACCGGAATCAGTTCCGGATAGCGGAGGACATGAGATGGTGCAAGGACGGGTCGCGCTGGTCACGGGGGGCAGCCGCGGCATCGGGGCGGCCATCGCCCGGCGGCTGGCCGGGGACGGCGCGGACGTGGCGATCACCTACACCTCGGCCGAGGGCCGGGCCAAGGACGTGGTCGGGCAGATCGAGGCGGCCGGGCGGCGCGGCCTCGCCGTACACGCCGAGGCGACGGACGCGCAGGCGCTGATCAACGCGGTCGAGCGGACCGCCGCCGCGTTCGGCCGGCTGGACATCCTGGTGAGCAACGCCGGCATCGCGCCGTACGGCCCGCTGGAGGAGGTCACCCTGGAGGAGGTGGACCGTACGCTGGCCATCCACGCCAGGGCCTCCTTCATGCTGGCCCAGGCCGCCGCCGCGCGCATGCCCGACGGCGGGCGGATCATCAACATCGGCAGCAGCCTGGCCGAGCGCGTGCCCTACCCGGGGTGGACGCTCTACTCGATGAGCAAGTCCGCGCTCACCGGGCTCACCAAGGGCCTGGCCAGGGACCTCGGCCCCCGGGGGATCACCGCCAACCTGGTCCACCCCGGCTCGACCGCCACCGAGATGAACCCGGCCGACAGCCCGGAGGCGGACGGCGAGCGCGCCTTCACCTCGCTGGGCCGCTACTGCGACCCCGAGGACATCGCGGCGACCGTGGCCCACCTGGCCGGACCGGGCGGGCGCAACATCACCGGCGCGTCCATCGCCGTGGACGCGGGAACGACGGCCTGAGCGCGATGGCCTGGCTGCTGCTCATCGGAGCGGCCCTGCTGGAGGTCGTGTGGGCCCTGGCGCTGGACCGCTCCGATGGCTTCACCCGGTTCGTCCCGGCGGCCATCGGGGTGACGGGCGCCGTGCTGAGCTTCGCGATGCTGACCTTCGCGCTGCGCGACCTGCCGACCGGCACCGCGTACGCCGTGTGGGTGGGACTCGGCGCGGTCGGCGTCGCGGTCGCCGGCATCCTCGCGCTGGGCGAGAGCGCGTCCCCGGCCCGGCTGGCCTGCCTGTTCCTCATCCTGGCCGGGGTGGTGGGCCTGAAGCTGGCCGAGGGGTAGGCCGGATCCTGCTCAGGCCGTGGGTCCGGTGCGTTCGCGGGCCCGGGCCATCGCCCGTCTGGCGAGCACCCACGCCAGGTGGGCGCGGTACTCGCCGGACGCGTCCTGGTCACCCTGGAAGAGGTCACCGAGCGGGGGCGCGGTGAGCACCCCTGCGGTGAGGGCGCGTTCCAGGGTGGGCACCCGGCGGGCGGGCCGTGGTCCGCCGCAGACGGCGACCCGGCAGGAGGCGACCGCGCCGTCCATGTGGAAGGTCACGGCGACCGCCGCCCCGCACACCGAGGCGAGGGTCGCGGGCACGGGCCGGCGTACGTGGGCCCCGTGGGCGGTCCCCGGGGGAACGCCGACCGCGGCGATCACCTCCCCCGCGGCCAGGCCGGGAGCCGTGGGGTCGAGCAGCCGTTCGACGCTGAGCGTGCGCCGCCTGCCGCCGCGGCCCCGGACGCGCACCACGGCGTCCAGGGCGATCAGGGCCGCCGCGATGTCGGTCCCGGCGACGACCGACCCGCCGACCGTGCCACGGTTCCTGGTCTGCGGGTCCGGCAGGGTCGCCGCCGCGTCGGCGAGCAGGCCGTGGGCGTAGGACTCCGGTACGGCGGGGTGGGCGACCAGCTCGGTGATCGTGGTCATCGCCCCGATCTCCAGCGCGCCGCCGAAGCCGCGGCGCACGCCGCGCAGTTCCGGCACCCGGCCCAGATCGACCAGCAGCGGGATGCGCCGCACCCGCCGCTTGAGGTCCAGCACCAGCCGGTGCCCGCCCGCCAGGGGACGCGCGCCGGGGGTCTCGGACAGGGCTCGCAGTGCGCCTTCGAGGTCGGCGGGGGCCGTGTAGGCCGGCACATCCATGATCATCTCCTGGCCTCTCGGATGACGCGCCAGATCTTCTCCGCGGTGTAGGGCATGTCGATGTGCCGTACGCCGAAGTCCCGCAGCGCGTCGCAGACCGCGTTGGCGACGGCGGCCGTCACCGGGACGGTCGCGATCTCCCCCGCGCCCTTGACGCCGAGCGGGTTGTGCGGGCTCGGGGTGGTGGTGCGGTCCAGCTCGAAGACCGGCACGTCGGCGGCGCGCGGCAGCGCGTAACCCAGCAGGTCCGCGCTCAGCAGCCGGCCCTCGCCGTCGTAGCGGGCCTCCTCCATCAGCGCCTGGCCCAGGCCGTGCGCGATGCTGCCCTCGAACTGGCCGGTCACCACCAGCGGGTTGCCGACCGGGCCGACGTCGTTGACCGCCGCGTAGCGGACGATCTCCACCTGCCCGGTCTCCTGGTCGATCTCCACCACGGCCACGTGCGAGCCGAAGGGGTGGTTGAAGTCCGGCGGGTCGAAGAAGGAGGTGACGTCCAGGGCGGGCGCCATGCCCGCGGGCAGGCTCCAGCCGTACCAGATCGCCATCGCCAGGTCCTGGAAGGTCTTGGCGGTCTCCTCCTTGCCCGGCACGAAGAACCGGCCCTGCGCGTACTCGACGTCCGCCTCCGGCACGCCCATGACGTGGGCGGCGGCCGTCCGCATCTTGGCGATGATCTGCCGGGCGGCCATGACGACCGCCGGGCCGCCGACGCTGTAGGAGCGGCTGCCGTAGGTGCCCTGCCCGTACGGCGAGCGCTGGGTGTCGGACTGCGAGACGGTCACCGAGGCCACGTCGATGCCCAGCGCGTCGGCGGCGATCTGCGCGAACGTGGTGCGGTGGCTCTGCCCGGTCGAGGTGGACCCGATGCACAGCGCGACCTCGCCGTTGGGATGCACGCGGATGTTGGCGCCCTCCCAGGTGCCGCCGAGCATGCCCTCCTCGCGCATCCGGGCCGAGGGGCCGACGCCGCACACCGCCACGAAGCTGCCGATGCCGACGCCGAGCAGCCGGCCCCGTTCGCGCGCCTCCCGGCGCCGGACCTCGATCTTGTCGTGGCCGGCGAGTTCCAGCGCGCGCCGCAGCGCGGCCGGGTAGTCGCCGGAGTCGTAGGTCCAGCCGAGGCCGTTGTCGTAGGGGAAGCGGTCCGGGGGGACCATGTTGCGCAGCCGTACCTCGGCGGGGTCCAGGCCGGCCTCCGCCGCGAACAGGTCCACGGCCCGCTCGGTGATCGTGGTGGCCTCCGCCCGGCCCGACCCGCGCTGCGCGCCCAGCGGCACGGTGTTGGTGAACACCGCGTACACCTCGCAGAACGCGTTGGGGATGGCGTAGGGGCCGGTGAGGCTGCGGCCCATCAGGGCGGTGGCCACGCCGGGGCCGATGGTGGAGGGGTAGGCCCCCAGGTTGGCGTGGCTGGTGCAGCGCAGCGCGGTGATCCGCCCCTCGCGGGTGCCGGCGATGGTGACGTGCTGGCGGTGGTCGCGGCCCTGCACGGTGGAGCACATCAGCCCTTCGCGGGTGTCGGCCCACTTCACCGGGCGGCCGAGGCGCTTGGCGAGGTACAGGACCAGCGGCATGTCCGGGTAGAGGTAGCCCTTGGTGCCGAAGCTGCCCCCGATGGGCGGTGCGATGACCCGCAGCTTGTTGAACGGGATGCCGAGCACCAGCGCCGACAGCAGGAACCTGTGGTTGTGCGGCGACTGCGTGGTGGCGTAGAGGGTGTACTCGTCGGCGATCGGGTCGTACTCGCCGAGCGCGGCCCTGGGCTCCATCGGGTTGTTGATGGTCCGCTGGTTGTAGAGGTCGAGTTCGACGACGATGTCGGCGGCGGCGATGGCCTCGTCGGTCGCCTCGGCGTCCCCGCAGGTCCACAGCGCGTTGAGGTTGCCGGGCACCGCGTCGTGCAGTTGCGGCGCGCCGGGGGCGAGCGCCTGTTCCGGCCGGGTGACGACGGGCAGCGGCGTGTAGTCCACCCGCACGGCGAGCGCCGCCGCCCTGGCCTGCCCGGCGGTCTCGGCCACCACGGCGGCGACCGGCTCGCCGATGAACCGCACGCGGTCCCCGGCCAGCACGGTCCCCGCGCCGGGCACCCCGGAGGGGTGCGGCGGGAAGTGGCTCTCCACTCCGCCGGGGATCCAGATGCACGGCAGCGGCATGAGGTGGCCCGCGAGGTCCGCGCCGGTGACGATGTCCACCACGCCCGGCATCGCGGCGGCCTTCGCACCGTCGATCCGGTCGATCCGCGCGTGGCCGTACCGGCTGCGCACGAACTCCAGGTGCAGCATGCCCGGCAGGGTGAGGTCGGCGGTGAACTTGGTCGCGCCGCGCAGCATCGCGGGCGTCTCGCGGTCCTTCAGACCCGTTCCGAAGGCCGTCGTGCGGGCCGTGGTCCCAGTGGTCATTTCATGCCCTTCACCGCGGTCTGCACGGCGCGCACGACCGCGTTGTAGCCGGTGCAGCGGCACATGTTCCCGGCCAGCCAGGCGCGGATGGCCGTTCCGTCCGAGGTGGGCTCGTGCTCAAGGAAGTCGAGCAGGGACATGGTCATCCCCGGCGTGCAGTAGCCGCACTGCGCGCCGTGTTCCGCCCAGATGGCCTCCTGGAGGGCGGTGAGGCTTCCGGCCGCCACCCCCTCGATGGTGGTGACCTGGGTCCCGTCGGCCTGTACGGCCAGCATCTGGCAGCTCTTGACCGAGCGGCCGTCCACCTGTACCACGCACGCGCCGCACTGGCCCGTGCCGCATCCGACCTTGGCGCCGGTCAGGCCACAGGTGTCCCGCAGCAGGTCCACGAGCAGAACGTCCGGGCCGGCGGTCGTGTTCACGCCGGCCCCGTTGACGGTGAGCGAGATTCGCATCGCTGATCGGCCCGTCCGGTCAACCGGCCAGGCGCTTCACGAACGCCTCCGCCAGCGCCGTGGACGAATACGGATTCTGGCCGGTGATCAGATTTCTGTCCGCCACGACGTGGGAATCCCAGATCACCTTCGCCTTTTCGTATTTCGCGCCGAGCCGTTCCAGTTCCACTTGCAGGACGAATGGCAACTTACCCGCCATATCCGTGACCTTCTCCTCGTCATGGGAGAATGCTGTCATTTCATATCCTTCCAACGGCCAGCGCCCCTCCGAGTCGCGCAGCGGAAGGAGCGCCGAGTGGCCGTGGCACACCACCGCGAGCGGCTTTTCCAGGTCGAGGATCCAGCGCACGACGCGGGTCATGGCCGCGTCGTGCGGCATGTCCTCCATCGCCCCGTGGCCGCCGGAGATGTAGACCCCCGCATAGCCGGCCAGGCGCTCCCGGGTGATGTCCGAGACGTTCAGCGGCGCCCGCAGCGCGGCGAGCGAGCCGATGACCTGCTCGTAGTGCGCGATGTTCGCCTCGTCATTGTCGGGCGAGCCCTCCGGCCTGGTCTTGCAGACCGACAGGGCGGTCAGGCTGCCCTGGTCGGGGGTGGGCGCCCGCCCGCCGATGGTCGCGATGTCGACCGTATGACCCTCATTGAGGAACCGTTCGTAAGGCACCACGAACTCCTCCGCCCAAAATCCCGAGGCGTGTCGCCTTCCGTCGAGCAGTCCGAGGGTCTTGGCCTTGGTCATCAGAATGAGTACGTCCGCCATGGTCCTTCGCCCTTCCTGCGGCACTTCGCCCCACAATGGGCCGCGGGCGACCAGGGCGGCAATCCCGGGATGGCGCGGTAGCGGCACTTTCCCACCTCGATCGCGCGACTTCATGATGTCAGCCGGACGACACCGGGAATTCTCCGGCGCGGGATTGGCGCGGGACCGCGCTGCGGCCACAATCCGGGCATGAACCTCCGACTTCCGACCTGGTTCGCCGAACGGGTGGCTCCCGTGCCGGACCAGGAACAACTGCGTGTTTCCACGCTTGAACTCTTCTTCGACCTCGTATTCGTGTTCACCGCCACCCAGCTCACCGTGGTGCTCGCCGCCGATTTCGGCAGCGCCCCGCAGGTGCTGCTGATGTTCGGGGTGATCTGGTGGATGTTCGCCAGCTACGCCTGGGTGACCAACGCGGTGCCGCCGGTGCGCGTCGCCCGGCGGCTGTTCATGCTGCTCGCGATGGCGGGCTGGCTGATCGTCGCGCTCGCCGTGCCCGGCGCGTTCCGCGAGGACGGGGCCGGATTCGCGGTGGGCCTGCTCGTGGTGGTCGTCGTCCACGGGCTGATGTACCTCCAGTCCACGCTGCGCATTCTGCGGATGTTCGCCGCCAACCTGGGCGGGGCGCTGCTCATCCTGGCCGCGGCGGGCATGGAGGGGGCACCGAAGTACGGCCTGTGGCTGGCCGCGCTCCTGGTCATGTGGGCCTCGCCGTACGTGACCGGGCAGGAGGGCTTCCCGTTACACCCCGGGCACGTGGTCGAACGGCATGGCCTGGTGGTCATCATCGCGCTCGGCGAGTCGATCGTCGCGGTCGCCATCGGCATCGAGGGCAACGGCGGGCGGCTCAGCGTGCCGGCCATCGGCATCGCCCTGATCGGCCTCGCGCTCAGCGCCAGCCTGTGGTGGGCGTACTTCCACATCGACCTGGAGCGGGCCGAGCACGCCCTGGCCGAGGTCACCGACCAGGTACGCCGCACCCGGATGGTGCTGTTCGGGTTCTTCTACGCGCACGTGCCGATCCTGCTCGGCATCATCGCGCTGTCGGCCGGCCTGAAGAAGGCCGTGGCCCACCCCGGCGACCCGCTGACCGGCGGGGCGCAGTTCGCCCTGGCCGGCGGGGTGGCGCTGTTCCTGCTCGGCTCGGTGGCCTTCCGCGCCGCGCTCGGCCTGCCCGGCCGGACGCTCAGGGCCGCCACCGCGCTCCTCACCCTGGCCACCATGCCGATCGGGCTGGTGAACGCGGCCGTCCAACTGGTGCTCGTCGTGGCGCTCATCTTCGCCACGCTGGCTTTTGAAGAACGCGGCCGAAGCCGGCGAGTAGCGAGAGTGTAGCGGCGGACCTCCGCAAGTATTCCGGCTTTCCTGGACAGTGCGCACACCAATCGGTTTCGGTGAGAAAGCACACCACCGAACCTCTTGGGAGGGGCAAATGGCGGCCATCGTTCTGCCGGCCCTGCTGGACAAGCAGATAGGCCAGCTTAAAGCGCACGACCTGGACGCGATGATACGCAACTATCACGATGACGCCGTGGTCATGCGTCCCGGTGCGATCGCCCGGGGAAAGGCCGAGATCCGCGAGTTCTTCGCCGAATATCTGAAGCTCGAACCGCGGATCGTCGAGGTCATGGTGGCCGAGGGCACCGATGACCTGATCCTTTATTACGCCAAGATCGGCATCGGTGACGAGGTGCACAAGGACGTCGGCACCTGGGTGCTGAAGAACGGTCTCATCTGGCGGCAGACCGCGGTCCTCGTCTCTGACTGACGATTAGGGAAAAGCCGCTTCATCGAATGACCGCGCGTCCCCGCCCGGCGCCGCCGCGGCGGGGACGGCGATCAGGGCCGCCCGCGACGGCCGCGGGCCGGATCAATTCCACGCCGATTCACGAAATTCACCGACACCTGGGGAGTTCAGCGTGTCCAGAACGATTCTCGTCGTCGTCTCCGAACTCGGTTATTGGGGCGAGGAACTCGTCGGGCCGCTCGGCGTCTTCGACCGCCAGGGCTACGAGTCCGTCATCGCCACACCGCGCGGGCGCAGGCCGCACGCGCTTCCGCCGAGCATCGACCCCGACTTCATCGACCCCCCGCTCGGCCGCTCGGTGACCACCGCGGCCATGGCCGAGCTGGTCCGCGAGATGGACGCCTCCGACCGGCTGGCCAAGCCGGTGGACATCTCCGCGTGGGTCCCCGAGCGCCCCTACATGAGCGCCCCCGGGTACCTGCGCGACCTTGAGTCCTACCATCGGGCGCTCAGTGAGCTGGAGCACGGCATCGCCGACTTCGACGCGATCCTGATCGTGGGCGGCAGCGGCCCGATCGCCGACCTCGGCAACAACGAGCGCGTCCACGCCCTGATCCTGGCGTTCCTGGCGGCCGGCAAGCCGGTCGGCGCCGAGTGCTACGGGGTGGCCTGCCTGGCGTTCGCCCGCGACTGGGACGACCGCAAGAGCATCATCTGGGGCAAGCACGTCACCGGCCACTGCAAGGAGTACGACTACAAGGAGGGCACCGGCTTCCTCGGCACCGACTTCGACATGGGGCCGCCGCCGTACCCGCTGGAGTACATCCTGCGCGACGCGACCGGCCCGCAGGGGCGCTACCACGGCAACGTCGGGCACCCCATCTCCGTGATCGTCGACTACCCGTTCGTCACCGGGCGGTCCACGCCGGACTCGATCACCACCGGCGAGAAGATGGTCGCGGTCCTGGAAGACGGCCTGCGGCGTTACGGCTGGTGACCATGACCACGCTACGCACCGGAACCGCCGCGGTGCTCGACCAGCTCCGCGCCGACGGGATGACCACGGTGTTCGGCAATCCGGGCACGGTCGAGCAGGGCTTGCTGGACGCGATCGACTCCGCCGGCGACTTCCGCTACGTGCTGGCCCTCGCCGAGGCCGCGGTGGTCGGGATCGCCGACGGCTACGCCCGCGCGACCAGGCGGCCCACGTTCGTGCAGCTCCACTCCGGGGTCGGGCTCGGCAACGGGATCGGCATGATGTACCAGGCCATGCGCGGCCACTCGCCGCTCGTGGTGGTCGCCGGCGAGGCCGGGGTGCGCTACGACGCCTTCGACGCGCAGATGGCCGCCGACCTGGTGGGCATGGCCCGCCCGGTCACCAAGTTCGCGACCAGGGTCATCGATCCGCGCTCGGTGCTGCGCGTGCTGCGCAAGGCGATCAAGATCGCGGCGACGCCGCCGTGCGGGCCGGTGTTCGTCTCGCTGCCGCTGGACGTCCTGGACGCGCCCAACGACGAGGTCGCGGTCCCCACCTCGATCCCGCAGACCCGGACGGTGCCCGTCCCCGAACTGGTCGAGGCCGCGGCAGGGCTGCTCGCGGGCGCGGAACGGCCGGTGATCGTCGCGGGCGACGGGGTCGCCGAGTCCGGCGCGCAACCCGAACTCGCCCGCGTCGCCGAACTGCTGGGCGCGCGGGTGTGGCTGGCCGACACCTCGGTGGTGAACCTCGACGCGGCGCACCCGCTGTACCGGGGCCCGCTCGGCCACATGTTCGGGGAGGTGAGCGCCGCGGCCGTGCGGGAGGCGGACGCGGTGCTCATCGTCGGCACCTACGTCTTCCCCGAGGTGTTCCCGATGCTCGGTTCGCCGTTCGCGGCGGGCGCGCGGGTGGTGCACATCGACCTCAACGCCTACGAGATCGCCAAGAACCACCCGGCCGACCTCGGTCTGGTGGCCGACCCGCGGGCCACGCTCGCCGCGCTCGCCACGGAACTGGCAGGCCGGGGCGCCCGACCCGCCACCGCGCCTCCGCCCCCCGCCGCTCGGGCGGAGGTCACCGGCGGCGAGATCTATGACCGGTTCCTGGCCGAACTGGCCGCCCAGACCACCGACCCGGTGATCTTCGACGAGGCGCTGACCTCCAGCCCGCCGCTGGCCCGCCACTTCCCGCCGCGCAGCCCCGGCCGCTACTACCTCACCAGGGGCGGCTCGCTCGGCGTCGGCATCCCCGGCGCGGTCGGGATCAAGCTCGCCATGCCCGACGACGTGGTGATCGGCTTCACCGGCGACGGCGGCAGCATGTACACCGTCCAGGCCCTGTGGACCGCCGCCCGCCAGGGGATCGGCGCGAAGTTCGTGATCTGCGACAACGGCCGGTACGAGCTGCTGAACGAGAACATCTCGGTCTACTGGCGCGAGCGCGGCATCGCCCCGCATCCGTTCCCCTCCTCCTTCGACCTGCGCGGCCTGCCGATCGGATTCACCGACGTGGCCCGCGGCCTGGGCGTCCAGGCCGCGCGGGTGGCCACCGCCGATGACATCGGCCCCGCGATCAAACGCATGCTCGCCGACGACGAGCCGTTCCTGGCCCACGTCTCGGTGGAGCCCGGCGGCCGGTAGCCCCGGCCGGAAAGGAAGTGATCACTATGGCGAGACCCGCCCCGTCCGACAGGACGGTCGAGGAGTGGGTGGCCGGCTGGTACCGGGCGCTCGACCGGCACGACGACATCGAGACGCTATGGGACCACCTCACCGGTGACGACCTGACGATGGTCTTCCCCGAGGGGACCTCCCGCGGCCACGGCGACTTCCGCAAGTGGTACGAGACGGTGACCAACCGCTTCTTCGACGAGCAGCACACCGTCACCTCGGTCGAGGTCGGGCCGTGGCACGACGGCGCGGCAACCCTCAAGGTCGTCGTGAACTGGCAGGCCAGGATCTGGGACCCGCCGGCCGCGCGGAGCGAATGGATCGGCTTCGACGCCTACCAGACCTGGGAGGTCGTCGCCGGCCCGGCCGGGGACCTGCGGATCAGGAACTACGTCGTGGACCGGCTGGAGCCCATGCCCGGAAGCAGGCCGTTATGACACCGCGTGAGACCATCGCGCACTACTACGAGTACGCCAACGCCGGCGACTGGTCGCGCTGGTGCGACCTGTTCACCGAGAAGGCCGTGGTGGACGAGCAGATCGGCGGGCGGCTGGAGGGCCAGGACACGCTGCGCGCGGCGGTGGCCGGGTTCCCGGAGATCTACCGTTCCTTCCGCAACGAGCCGAGGCACGTCGTCATCGCCGGCGACGAGGCCGGCGTGGTGTCGCACATCAGCGCCGTCGCGTCCGGCGGCGAGCCGATCGAGGCCGAGGTGATGAACTACTTCCGCCTGGAGAACGGCCGGATCGCCTACATGGCCAACTTCCACGACACCATGCCGTTCCGCGGCCCGCTCGGGCTGGACAAGTGATGTCCCCGGCGACGGAGGCAGCGGAGTTCGACTACGTCGTAGTCGGCGCGGGCGCGGCGGGCTCGGTGCTCGCCCGCCGGCTCGCCGAGTCGGGCGCGGGCACGGTGCTGCTGCTGGAGGCGGGCGGCACCTGGATCCCCGCGAACGTGGACGCCGCGCCGCTGTGGTTCACCCTGCTGGGTTCGGGCATCGACTGGAACTACGAGAGCGTGCCGCAGCCGGGTCTTTCCGGCCGGACCACGCGCGAGCCGCGCGGCAGGATCGTCGGCGGCAGCAGCGACCTCTACATCATGATGCACATCCGCGGCCACCGCGCGGACTTCGACAACTGGGCCTACCAGGGGGCCGCCGGCTGGTCCTACGCCGACTGCCTGCCGTACTTCCAGCGCCTGGAGAACCAGGAGGACAAGACCTGGGAGGGCACCGGGACCGGCGGCCCGCAGGTCGTGGCCAACGCCGGGGCGCACGACCCCAACCCGTACTCGCGGACCTTCCTCGACGCCTGCGCCGAGCTGGGTCACCCGGCCGTACCGGACTTCAACGGGCCCTCGATGCTGGGCGCGGGCTGGCACCACATCAACGCCGAGGGCGGGCGGCGGCGCGGCGCGCTGCACTGCTACCTGGAGCCGGTGCTCGACCACGAGCGGCTGACCCTGCGGCCCAACGCGCGGGCGACCCGGCTGCTGTTCGACGGCGACCGCTGCACCGGGGTGGAGTACCTGCGCCAGGCCCCCGCCCCCTCCGGCAGCGACGGCAGGAGGCTGGCCGGCCGTTCGGTGGACACCACGACCGAGACCGGCCTGCGGCAGGTCCGGGCCCGCCGCGAGGTGCTGGTGTGCGGCGGCGCCATCGAGTCGCCCAAGCTGCTGATGCTGTCCGGCATCGGCGATCCGGGGCACCTGCGCGAGGCGGGGGTCGAGGTACGGCTGCCGCTGCCCGGCGTGGGCGCCAACTTCCACAACCACGTGCTCACCGGGGTCATCCAGGAGACCAGGCGGCCGGTGCCGCCGGGCGCCAACAACCTGTCGGAGGCGGCGCTGTTCACCGTCTCCGAGAGCGGCATGGTCGCGCCCGACATCCAGATCGCGTTCGTGCACGTGCCGTTCGACATCATCGTCGGGCGGCGGCATCCCAACGCGGTCAGCATCCTGCCCGGCGTGGTGCGCCCGGCCTCCCGCGGATGGGTGCGCCTGGCCTCGGCCGACCCGCTGACCCCGCCCCTGGTCAACCCGAACTACCTGGGCGACCGCGCCGACCTGGACCGCCTGGTCCAGGGCGTGGAGCTGGCCAGGGACATCTTCGCCACGCGGGCGTTCGCCGGGGACCTCGCCGGGGAACTGCTGCCCGGCCCGGACGTCACCGGGCGCGAGGCGCTGGCGCGGTTCGCCCGCGACCGCGCCGACACCTACCACCACCAGGCCGGCTCGTGCCGGATGGGCATCGACGACGACGCGGTGGTGGACCCGCGGCTTCGGGTGCGCGGCGTCACGGGCCTGCGGGTGGCCGACGCCAGCGTGATGCCCGCGGTGACGTCCGGCAACACGCACGCGGCCGTCCAGATGATCGCCGAGCGGTGCGCCGACTTCGTCCTCGGGGGTTTCGATGGCTGAACTGCGCGGGGCGCGCGTCGCCCTGCTGATGGAGAGCGACTACTTCGAGCCGGAGATCTTCTACTACCAGCGGCGCTTCGCCGAGGAGGGGGTGCGCCTCACGCTGATGACCCGGCTGTGGGGGCAGCCGCAGATCACCTTCACCGGTCATGAGTACCGTGCGCCGCTGGCCGTGGACCAGAGCCTGGAGGGGCTGTCCGACGACGACCTGCGCGGCTACGACGCGGTCATCGTGCCGTCCGGGATGGTCGCCGACCGGCTGCGGTTCAGTGAGAAGCCGCGCGACCTCTCCCCCGCGACCGAGCTGATGCAGCGCGCGTTCGCCATGCCCGAGGTGCTCAAGGGCGTGATCTGCCACGGCATGTGGCTGCTGGCCAAGGTCCCGCAGACGGTCCGCGGCCGGCCGGTCACCTGCCACAACAACCTGGTGGGCGACGTCGTCAACATGGGCGCCGAGTACCGCGACGAGGACGTCGTGATCGACGGCGACCTGGTGACGGGCCGCAGCGGCGCGCACGCCCACCTGTTCGCCCGGGCGCTGATCGGCGAGCTGACCGCGCGCAGGGCCGCGTCGTGAGCGGCGGGGACACCGAAGACCTGCGCTGGTCGCACGCGGCGCTGAACTGCCGCGACATCGACGCGACCGCGGAGTTCTACTGCCGGTGGTTCGGGTTCGTCCGGGCCGCGGCGTTCCCGGTCGGCGACACCAAGATCGTGTTCCTTCGCAAGGGGGACGCCTACCTGGAGCTGTTCCAGGCGGCGGAAGGCCCGGCGGACGACGCGGCGCGCGGCGACGGGCCCGTCCGCGCCGGGACGCTGCGGCACATCGCGCTGCGGACCGACGACATCGACCGCGTCCTCGCGCGGATGGGACCGCAGGCACAGGTCTCCCTCGGACCGCTGTGCTTCGACGAGTTCGTCCCCGGCTGGCGCTCGGTGTGGGTGAAGGACCCCGACGGAACCGTCGTCGAGATCAGCCAGGGCTACAAGGACCAGACCACCGGAGGTGAAGACGATGCCCAGCGGCATTGACTTCCGATTCAGCGACCTAGTGGCGGGCCGGGTCGGCTCGCCGGTGGACGAGCGGGGCACGTTCGGCCTGACCACGGCCGACGGCCGCGAGTTCCGCGTCACCATGGACGGCAACACCTCGGCCGAGGTGCTGCGCAACCTGGAACACCCCTACCTGGACGCCGCCGGCCATCGCGATGAGATGGTCGTCCCCGGCCGGCCGCTGTTCGCCTACGGCGTCTTCACGCCGCAGGACGGCGAGCTGCGGTTCGCCGCCAAGCGGGTGATCTTCCTGGGCCGGGGGCCGGAGGACTACCGGTTCGAGGAGCCGGACTGGTGGATCCACCAGCTCGGCCGCATCGCCGCCTTCTACCGCAGGGCGCAGTTCGGCGCAGGGCCGATCGACTACCGCGACTACCGGACCGTGCTGCGGCTGGACGGCCGCAAGACCGCGAGCCACGTGCAGGAGACCGACACCATCTCGCGCCTGGTGTACGGCATGGCCTCGGCGTACATGCTGAGCGGCGAGGAGGAGTTCCTGGAGGCCGCCGAGCGCGGCGTGGACTACCTGCGCGAGCACATGCGCTTCGTCGACACCACCCACAACGTCACCTACTGGTACCACGGCATCGAGGTCCAGGAGGGCCGCCCGGAGAAGAAGCTGTTCACCTCCGAGTTCTCCGACGACTACGACGCCATCCCGATGTACGAGCAGATCTACGCGCTGGCCGGCCCCACCCAGACCTACCGGATCAACGGCGACCCCCGCATCCTGCGCGACGCCGAGGGCACGATCAGGCTGTTCGACGACCACTTCCGCGACTACAAGGGCGGCGGCTACTTCAGCCACATCGACCCGATCTTCATGGACCCGCGCCACGCGTCCATCGCCCCGAACGACGGGCGCAAGAACTGGAACTCCGTCGGCGACCACGCGCCCGCGTACCTGATCAACCTGTACCTCGCGACCGGCCGCGAGGAGTACGCCGACATGCTGGAGCGCACGTTCGACACGATCGTTGCGCACTTCCCCGAGGACGACCACAGCCCGTTCGTCCAGGAGCGCTTCAACGAGGACTGGAGCCCCGACCGCAGCCACACCTGGCAGCAGGACCGCGCGGTCGTCGGCCACAACCTGAAGATCGCCTGGAACCTGATGCGGATGCACTCGCTGCGCGCCAAGCAGGACTACCGGGCGCTGGCCGAGCGGATCGCCCGGCGGATGCCCGCGATCGGCAGCGACCAGCAGCGCGGCGGATGGTACGACGTCGTGGAACGGACCAAGGCCGCGGGCGACCGCTGGTACGCCTTCACCTGGCACGACCGCAAGGCGTGGTGGCAGCAGGAGCAGGCGATCCTGGCCTACCTGATCCTGGCCGGCACCACCAAGGGCCAGGATCACCTGGAGGAGGCGCGCCGCGCGTCGGCCTTCTACAACGCGTTCTTCCTGGACCACGACGAGGGCGCGGTGTACTTCAACGTGCTCGCCGACGGCATGCCGTACCTGCTGGGCACCGAGCGGTTCAAGGGCAGCCACTCGATGAGCATGTACCACTCCGCGGAGCTGTGCTATCTCGCCACCGTCTACACGAACCTGCTGGTCAGGGGCGAGCCGCTGAACCTGTGGTTCAAGCCGCTGCCCACCGCGCCGCGCCGGCTGCGCGTCTCCCCCGACCTGCTGCCCGCCGGTTCGGTGCGGCTGGAGGAGGTCGAGGTGGACGGCCGCAGGCACACCGCCTTCGACCGGGACGGCCTGGTGGTGGACCTGCCCGACTCGCAGGAGCGGCTGACGGTCCGGGTCACCCTCGTCTCGGCGAAATGAAGGAAGTGAAGGACAGGTGAAAGGCCGAATGCCGGCACGAACGCTCGACGTGACCACATCGAAGGCCGGTGAGCTGGCCGTGGTGCGGCTCAGCGGCGATCTGGACAGCCGGACCGCCCCCGCCGTCCAGGAACACGTGGGCACCGCGCTCACCCGGTCGCGGCTGCTCGTCCTCGACCTGACCGGGCTGCGCTACATGTCCAGCGCAGGTCTGCGGGTCATGCTCCTGTCGTACCGGCAGGCGCAGCGGGCGGGCGGCGAGATGGCCGTGGTGGGGCTGTCCGGCGAACTCCGCATGATCATGAGCGCGGTGGGGTTCCTGGGCTTCTTCACCATCGCCGAAGACCTCGACGAGGCCACGAAGCTGCTCACGGAGGAATGATGACGATCCCCCTGATCGACCGGATCGACTCCTACCCGACACACAAGATCTCCGGCTTTCCGGTGCGGCACGGCAACCCGCTGCTCCCCGGGGCCACGTTCACGCACGGCGGGGTGAACTTCAGCGTCTCCTCCGAGAACGCCACCTCGATCAGCCTGGTGCTGTTCAAGCGCGGGGAGCGCGAACCGTACGCGGAGCTGCCGCTCCCGGACACGTTCCGGACCGGGCACATCTGGTCGGTCACGGTGTACGACCTGGACAATCTGGACGACCTGGAGTACGGCTTCCGGGCCGGCGGCCCCGACCCCAACTGCTCCCCCGACCGGATCCTGTCCGACCCGTACGCCAAGCTGGTGTCCGGCCGCGAGGTCTGGGGGCAGGATCCCGACTGGTCCGACCCCTACCAGCACCGCTCCCGGCTGATGTTCCACGACTTCCACTGGGGCGACGACACCCCGCCGCGCATCCCCCGCGAGCAGCTCATCATCTATGAGGCCCACGTGCGCGGGTTCACCCGCCACCCGTCCTCCGGGGTGAGCGCGCCCGGGACGTACGCGGGGCTGCGGGAGAAGATCCCCTACCTGAAGTCCATCGGGGTCAACGCACTGGAACTCATGCCGATCTTCGAGTTCGACGAGTTCGAGAACTCCAGGGTCAACCAGGAGACCGGGGAGCGGCTCTACAACTTCTGGGGCTACTCCACCGTCTCCTTCTACGCGCCCAAGGCCGGGTACGCCGCGAGCGGCCGGTACGGCATGGCCGGCGACGAGCTGAAGGCGCTGGTCAGGGAGTGCCACGCGAACGGCATCGAGGTCATCTTGGACGTGGTGTTCAACCACACGGCCGAGGGCAACCACGAGGGCCCGACGATCTCGTTCAAGGGGCTGGACAACGACGTCTGGTACATGATGACCCCGGAGGGCTACTACTACAACTTCAGCGGCACCGGCAACACGATGAACTGCAACCATCCCGTGGTGCGCGAGTTCGTCCTGGACTGCCTGCGCTACTGGGTGGTGGAGTACCACATCGACGGGTTCAGGTTCGACCTGGCCGCGATCATGACCAGGGACGTGGACGGCACGCCGCTGCCCAACCCGCCGCTGCTCCAGGAGCTGGCCTACGACCCGCTGCTGCGCGGCTGCATCCTGATCGCCGAGGCGTGGGACGCCGCCGGGCTCTACGAGGTCGGCAGCTTCCCCAACTACCACCGCTGGTCGGAGTGGAACGGCCGGTACCGGGACACCGTCCGGCGGTTCGTCAAGGGCGATCCCGGGATGGCCGGCGAGATGGCCACCCGCTACGTGGGCTCCCCCGACATGTACGCCGGCCGCTCACCGGCCGCGTCGATCAACTTCATCACCGCGCACGACGGCTTCACCCTGCACGACCTGGTCTCCTACAACGACAAGCACAACGAGGCCAACGGGGAGGGCAACCGGGACGGCGGCAACGACGACAACAGCTGGAACTGCGGCGCCGAGGGGCCGACCGACGACCCTGAGATCGGCGAGCTGCGCCGCCGCCAGATGAAGAACCTGCTCACGCTGCTGATGACCAGTCAGGGCATTCCCATGATCCTGGCCGGCGACGAGCGGGCCCGCACGCAGTGGGGCAACAACAACGCCTACTGCCACGACAGCGAGCTGAGCTGGGTGGACTGGTCCGGCGGCGACCTGGCCGAGGAGATGACCAGGTTCACCTCCCACCTCACCCGGCTGCGCTCCGCCCATCCCGCGGTGCACGCGCTGGAACACCCGACGGGGCGCGAGGTGCTGCCCGGCCTGCCCGAGATCAGCTGGCACGGCGTGGCCGCGTACTCACCGGACTGGTCACAGGAGAGCAGGCTGCTCGCCGTCATGCGGTGCGCCCCGCTGGAGGGGCCGGAAGGCGACGTCGACTGCGTCTACGTCGCCTCCAACGCGCACTGGGAGGGGCGCGAGGTCGAGCTGCCGTGGCTGCCCGAGGGGGCACTGTGGCGGGTCGCCGCGGACACCTCGGCCGCCGCCCCCGGCGACGTCTTCCCGATCGGCGAGGAGCCGATCCTGGGCGACCAGCGCTCGATCAGGGTGAACGCGCGCTCGACCGTCGTCCTCTGCTCACGCATCAGCTAGGCACATCGCGAACATCGCGACCTTCTGGGGAAAGGACACCGAAATGTTCCAGGCCGATCTCACCATCAACGATGGCATGGTGATCATCCAGCTCAGCGGCGACCTCGACGCGTCATCGGCGCCGAGCTTCCACGAGATCCTTCAGCAGGCGGCGGGGCACGCGCCCGAGCGGCTCTGTCTGGCGATGCACAACCTGAAGTACATCTCCTCGGCGGGCGTGCGCGGCCTCGTCTTCGCCCGGCAGAAGATGGGCGACGACGTCGAGGTGATCGTGGAGGGCGCCAACGAGAGCGTCGCGGAGACGATCCGGCTGACGGGGATGGAGCACGCCCTCACGATCCGGTCCTCGTTCTCCGGTTGAGCGGGCGCGCGGTGAAGACACTTCGGGTGCCCGCCACCGTGGCCTCGCTGGGGGAGGTCGCGCGGTTCGTCGGCCAGGCGGGCACGGACGCGGATCTGGGGGAAAGAGACGCGTACCGGCTGCGGCTCGCAACCGACGAACTCGTCACCAACGTCATCACCCACGGGTTCCGGAACCTCACGCCCGGCGAGATCGAGCTTCAGGTGTCGGTCAGCGACGGCTGGGTGCTGGTGGTGGTGCTGGACACGGCCGGGGAGTTCGACCCGACCGGGCGGGACCGGATGGCGCCCGCCGTGCGGCAGGCCGCGGTGTGGCGGCGGGAGGAGGGCACGACCGGCGGTTTCGGCCTGACCCTCGCCCGGATGTGCGCCGACCGGATCATGTACGAACGCACCGGCGACCTGAATCGGACGATCATCGTGGTCCGCCGATCCGGACGCCGGCTGTGCGAGGCCGAGATCCGCTGAAGATGGCTGATGAGAATGGAAGGGTTGAAGGTCCTCGTCGTCGGCAGGCACGGCGCCGGCGACGGCACCACGCACGAACTGGCGAGCGCCCTGGTCGAGTGCGGCACCCGCCCGGTGCTCGCCTCGGGCAGGGAGGTCCTTGCGGGGGCGCATGACGCCCTGGACCCCGACCTCCTGCTGCTGCACGCAGAGCTGACCGTCGGCGAGGTCGGGTTCGTCAGGGACCGGTGGCGGCGCTCCGGTGACCCGCCGGGCGCGCTGCTGTTCTGTGGCGCCGACCACGTCAGCCTCGAACCGCACCTCGACGCGGGGCTGGACTACATCCTGCCGCCGTTCACGCCGGGGCTGGTGCGCAATCGCCTGGCCGGGGGCCACGAGCGGCGGCGGCTGGCCCGGGCGGTCGGCGACCTGGAGCCGTCGCTCGCCGTCCTGCCGCACGAGCGGGACCTGCGGATCGGGCGGCGGATCCAGGAGGGCTTCCTGCCGGCCGAGCTGCCCTGCCCGGCCGGCTGGGAGGTGGCGGCGCGGTTCGAGCCGGCCAGGGAGATCTCGGGCGACTTCTACGACGGCTTCTCGATGGCCGCCGGGCGGCGGGCGGCGTTCCTGGTCGCCGACGTGTGCGACAAGGGCATCGGCTCGGCGCTGTTCATGGCGCTGATGCGGACCCTGCTGCGGCACTCGGCGCTGAACTGGTGGCCCGGCGCGCTCGCGCCGTTCCTGCTGCCGGGCAGGCAGGGCTTCCTCGGCTCGCCCGGCATCGGCGCGGTGCCGCTGCTGGCCGCGGTGCGCGGCGCCAACGCCTACCTGACGACCAACCATCTGAGCCAGGCGTACTTCGTCACGCTCTTCTTCTGCGTGGCCGACCCGGTCACGGGCCGGATCCTCTACATCAACGGCGGGCACAACCCGCCGATCCTGCTGCGCGCGGCGGGCGGGCACCGCCTGCTGCGCGCGACCGGCCCGGCCGTGGGTCTTTGGGCGGACGCCGTGTTCACCATCGCCGCGGTCGCGCTCGCCCCGGGCGACACGCTGTTCATGTACACCGACGGGGTCACCGAGGCCAGGGACGAGGCCGGCCGGATGTTCGGCCTGCCGCGCCTGGTCGAGCTGCTGGACGGCATGCCGGGCGCGCCCGCCGAGGACGCGGTGACCCGCGTGCTCGCGGAGGTCCAGGCCCACGGCGGGCGCGCCCCGCAGTCCGACGACATCACCATGCTGGCCTTGCGCAGGTGTCCATAGACCGTGGGCCGACGCCATGCGCCGATCGTCGCCGTGTGCTCACCGCACGGCGGCACCGGCAAGACGTCCATGGTGGTGAACATCGCCTCCGTCGCCTTCCGGTACGGCAGGCGGGTCGCGGTCGTGGACACCGCGATGCAGTCGCCGGGCCTCGCCGCCGCGCTCGGGCTGAGCGTCCCGCACTCGCTGGCCGACTACCTGTGCGGGGCGTGCGACATCACCGAGGCCGTGCGGCACCACCGCGGCGCGGGGGGCGCGGAGGGCGCCCTGTTCGCGGTGGCGGCCTGCCGGGACCGCGAGGACGCGGCGGCGGCGCTGGTCGGCGGGTACGACCCGGGCCTGCTCGTCGAGGGCTGCCATCGCCTGGTGGACCTGCTGGACCTGGACGTGCTGCTGCTCGACACACCTCCCGGACTCAACACCGAGGCCCTGGTCAGCACCGCAATGGCCGACACGGTCGTGCAGGTGGACCGGGTGGGCGGCTACCGCGAGGCGCCGGGAGGGCCGGGGACGGCCGGATCGTCGTTCCGGCTGGTGGTCAACATGGTGCCCGCGGCGCTCGCCGAGCCGGACGTCGAGCGCGACGTGCGGGCGGTCTTCGGCGTCCCGCCGCCGCTCACCGTCCTGCCGTACGTCCCGGAACTCGCGGCGATGGGCGGCGGGGGTGTTTTCGTGGACGCCCATCCGGGGCACGAGGCGGCGGCACGGATACGCGCGCTCGCCGCGACCATCCCCGGGGCGCACCGCGCGCGCTGGTAGGAAAAGGCCGATAATCGCCGCCCGAATATCGCGGCCCTCGTCATGCGCGCAGTTCCCGATGGGCATCCGTTATACCGAAATCGAGCGGGTGTTCGCACGCTCACGGTAACTGCGAAGACTTCGCGAGAACGCACGGGTAAGCGGGCCATGCGTACTTCCAGGTGAACTCTTGGTGGCCGATTAAATACCTGCTTTCCGGGCGTTCTGAACGTGCCCATTGGCTCGCCGGAGATCCTATCCGGATTAGTCCATGAAGAAAATGCGCCTATTAGCGACGGAACGCCGGCTCCGGCGTACAGTGTTCGACTGGACGAACCTGGCATAACCGGGCATGATCCGGTCATCGCCCGGTTCTCCATCCTTCTGGCCATATAGCCAGAACGGGGTTTCTTTGCTTATCTGTAAGCCAGGCAGGCCGACAAGGCGTCCGCGGGGGAGGTGGCGCAGGCCGGGGCCGCCCTTCTTCGTTTTCCTTCCGGGGCGCGGCCACGCTTCGATCCCGCACGCGCCAGATCCGGAAAGGAAGACACAAGTGTGCAATCGATCAACCATGAACACCACATCACCGAGTCGCCCGTACAACTCGCCGGCCGCGTTCGCGAGGATTCCCTGCAGGAGTTCTGTGAAGAACTCTTCGCACCGCTGAGCCGGCGGGACCAGCGACGGTGGGGGTGGATGTACGTCCGGGGCCTGCTGCTGTCTGCGGGCCGGAAGTCGATGCGCAACATCGCCGCCACGGCACACCAGCCGGCGTCCCAGCAGAATCTGCAGCAGTTCGTCAGCAAGTCGACCTGGGAGTGGGAGGAGGTGCGCCGCCGGCTGGCGAGGGTGCTGTGCCGCCACCTCAAGGCGACCGCCTGGGTGCTCTCCCCGCTCGTCATCCCCAAGTCGGGCAGCAACACCGTCGGGGTCGAGACCCAGTTCGTCACCCACCTGGGCCGGCTCGTCAACTGCCAGCAGGCCCTGGGGGTCTGGTTCGTCAAGCCGGGCGTGAGCTGCCCGATGGACTGGCGGCTGATCCTGCCGCCGAGCTGGACCGACGACCCGATCCGGCGGCAGCGGGCCGCGATACCCGTGGAGGTCAAGAACGCCCCCGCCTGGGAGCACGGGGTCGAGGCGCTGATCACCATGATCAACGACTGGGGGCTGCCCGTGCGCCCGGCCGTCATGGACGTCCGCCAGGCCGACGCGAGCGAGATCATCGGCGAGTTGCAGCGCCTGCACATCCCGTTCATCGTCCGGGTCAGCCGGGCGACCCGCTTCGTCAGGGCCAGGCCCGCGCCCGGCCGCAGGGGCCCCGACGACGAGTACACGGCCGACTCCCTGGGCCAGATCCTCAAGGGGCGGCGAAGGGTCGTGCAGTGGCACGACGGCGAGCGCGGGACCCATCAGGGGGTGCTCGCCGCGGCCGTGCACGTCAACCTGCCCGACCGCCTGACCAACTCCGACGTCGGGATGAGCGATCCCGGCGGCGCGTTCGTCCCGGTCGGTGTGGACGTCCCGCCCATGCAGCGGGCCTTGGCGCTCGTCGCGGAATGGCGCGACTCGGTACAGGGCAAACCCGCGTTCTGGGTTTCCAATATCACCAATGCCGCGGTTCCCGCGCTGCTGGCGTGCGCCAATCTGACTCGCCAGGTCCACCGGGATCAGGAGGAGATCAGCCGGCGAATCGGCCTGTACGACTTCGAGGGCAGGTCATTCGGCGGCTGGCACCGGCACGTGACTCTGGTGTCGGCGGCGCACGCCTTCATCTCGCTCAACCGCCTGCACGGCTCATTTCGCGGGCCGGCCGATCCGAAAGGCGAAGTCATGCCAGGACGGCACGCGGATTCTCCATGGCAGGAAGCCTGAGCCGACCTCATGAAGTGCCGTCACCGCGCTGGGCAACACCACGACGACCGGTCTACCGTAAGCCCGGAATTGACTGCGGTAAGCCGTCCCGTCGGCGGACATCAGGTCGCGAACGATCGAGGTTACGTTATGACGGATAACACCTTAGGCACACTTCTCCAAAATATTACGCGCTTGGCACACGAATTCGAGAGCGTGCAACAAACGGAGCCCTGGGCGGCCTGCGGGCGGCGGCTTCGGGCCAGTGTGATCCGCCCGCTGGCGAAAGCGGCGGGCGAGGCGGACGGCGATTCGGGGATCGCCGCGCCGCCCCTGGGCGACGGCTCGCCCGCCGCCCTTGAGGCGCGGCTGTGGGAGTCGGCCGTCGACGCCACACGACTGCGGGTCCAGGCGGGCGCCGGCGCGAGCGCCGGGTTGCGCGAGGCCGTCGCCGCCCTGCAAGAGCTGTCCCTGCGCCTCGCCGCGGACGACGTCGCCGCCGAACGGCTCGCGCGGCTGCGCGCGCTGCACGAGGGCCTGGAGGGCGGCATAGAGGTGGCCGAGGACGGGCCCTACCTCGTCACCAACGTCTCGGCCCTGCACGACTGGCTGGGACGTCCCATCCCGGCCGGGCCGCAGGTGGCGCTGTGCAGGTGCGGCGCCTCCGCGTCCAAGCCGTTCTGCGACGGCAGCCACGAACGGATCGGCTTCTCCGGCGCGAAGGACCCCAACCGGGTGCCCGACCACCGGGAGAGCCGTTCAGGTGTCAGCCTGACCGTACTGGACAACCGCGGCACCTGCGCCCACTCCGGATTCTGCACCGACCGGGTGCCGGCGGTGTTCCGCCAGGGCAAGGAGCCCTTCGTGGCCGCCAGCGGGGGCCGGCTCGACGAGATCGTGGGCGCGGTCCGCGACTGCCCTTCGGGGGCGCTGAGCTTCGCCCTCGGGGGCGTCGAGCGGCGGGAGACGGTGGACTCGGTCAGGGAGCCCGCGATCGAGGTCTCCAAGGACGGGCCGTACCGGATCACCGGCGGCGTCCCGCTGTGCGGTCAGGGCGGCGGCGACGCCGAGCGCAACGAGGGGGCGTCGCTGGAGCACTACAGCCTCTGCCGCTGCGGCCACTCCCAGAACAAGCCCTTCTGCAGCGGCATGCACTGGTACGCGGGCTTCCATGATCCCGTGGAGGACCCCGGCCACGAGCCGACGCTGTTCGAGTGGGCGGGCGGCCTGCCGGCGCTGACCCGGATGACCCGCCTGTTCTACGGGAAGTACGTGCCGGAGGACCCGCTCGTCGGGCCGTTGTTCGCCGCCATGCACCCCGACCACCCCGACCGGGTGGCCAAGTGGCTGGGCGAGGTGTTCGGCGGCCCGCACGCCTACAGCGAGCAGTACGGCGGATACGACCGGATGATCTCCCAGCACCTCGGCAAGCGGCTCACCGAGCCGCAGCGCGCCCGCTGGGTGGCCCTGATGTGCCAGGCCGCCGAGCAGGCGGGGCTGCCCGCCGACGCGGAGTTCCGGGCCGCCTTCGTGGCCTACCTGGAGTGGGGGTCGCGGATCGCGCTGGAGAACTCCCAGGCAGGGGCCCGGCCCCCCGAGCGCATGCCGGTGCCCCGCTGGTGGTGGGTGTGCAACGCCACTCCGGGCGCCCGGGTCTCCGCGCTGGCCGGAAAAGAACCGGAAGAGCAGGTGGTGACATTACCCGGAGCGGGTGAGCCGGTATCGTTCGCGGCGCACATCAAGCCGTTGTTCAGGGCCATGGACAGAAACTCGATGCGGTTCGCGTTCGACCTGTGGTCGTACGAGGACGTGAAAACCCATTCGGCCGAGATCCTGAAGCGCCTGAGCAACGGCTCGATGCCGTGCGACGGCGGCTGGTCACCCGAGTGGGTGGCCGTTTTCCGGCACTGGACGGAAACCGGGATGCCGCAATAGCCGGGCGCGGTCTAGAAACCCCGCACCCGCGTCAGGCGTACCCGGAGCCGCACCGGGTACGCCTGGACGAAGCTGTCGGCGTCGCCGATGACCCGGACGATGTTGTCGCGATATTTCTCCAGGTAGGCGGGATTGGGCACGGCGGTGGCGGGCTCGTCGAGCAGTTCGGCGTCGCCGGTCATCACGACGATGTCCCGCCCGCCGGAGCTGTCGAAGTTGAGCGATACCCGGGGGTTGCGGCGGATATTGACCAGCCGTTTCGCAATCGGCCGGTTGTAGATGATGAGGCTTTCCCCGCCGTCCCAGAGAAACCACACGGGATTGGGCTGGGGGGTCGAATCATGAGCGACCGTCGTGAGCCAGACGACGAGGTCATCGGTAAGTCTGCGCCGCACCCGCTCGCCAAAGGGCGTGGCCGGGTCGGGAAGCACTTCATTCGCCATTCCCCGATGGTATGCCGTGCCACTTGGCACAGCCAGGCCGGAACACGCCTGCGGCGCGCACTTAGCCGTTTCGCGTCCGATTGATTCGTTATTTGGCGCATTTTGACCGATTTACCGGAGGTCTCAGGCGAGCGCCGAGTCCAGCGCGTCCCGGTTGGCGGCCACCCAGTCATGGGCCTCCAGAACCGCGTCGGCGACGCCGTGGTCGCGCAGCCGGATCATGGCCGGGTCCCCCGCCCCGGCCGCCGCGAGGATGCCGCGCCGGCAGCGGTCCTGCCACCAGAGAATCGTGTCCACCACGCGGCCACGCTCGATGGGGCCGTAGGCGTCGCAGATCAGCCGCACGCCCCGGGCCGCCGCGGCCACATCGCTCACCCCCGGCCCGAGGTCCAGGTACTGCCAGCACACGTGCGCCACGTCGTGGACTCGCTCGCCGGGCGCGGCCATGTCCCAGTCGATGAACGCCACCGGCCGCGACCCCGCGCCGTCGTCCTCGTAGACGGTGTTCTTGGGCGACAGGTCGTTGTGGCAGACCACCTCATGCCCCTCGGCCAGCGGGGTTCCCGCCGTGAGGTCGTGAAAGCGGCGCACCAGGCGGGCGACGCCCGCCAGGCTCTCCGGCGACGAGACCCCGGCCGCGGGCGAGGTCCAGGGCACGTGTCCGGGAAGGTAGGTGAGGATCTCCCGGCCGTCGTCGTCCGTGCCGAGCAGCCGCGGGGAGCCCGTCCAGCCCTGCCGCTCGAAGTGGCGCAGCAGCCGATGGACGTAACCGGCCCGCTCCCCCGGCCTGCGGCGGACCGTGTCACCGACCCGGACCACCTCGTTCACCCATCCCCCGGGCAGCCGCTCCTCACGCACCGGCCCATTCAACCGCGAGATGCGGAAATAGGGGAATTTCGCAGGGTTGACACCCCTGAACACTCAGCCGACGATCACCTCGGACCGCCCCAGGTGAACCCCCGACAGGATGGTGTCCCATGCGCTTGATGAAACGCCGTACGCTCACCGGCGCGACCGTGTCGATCACGCTGTCGCTCATGGTGTCGCTCGTGGTGTCGCTCGGCGGACCGGCCAGGGCGGCGGCAGCCGACGAACTGCCGCCGTCCAAGCCCACCGGCATCTGGGAGTGCATCGCCGACTACCACGGCGCGGTGCCGATGTGCTGGACGCCCTCCACCGATGACACCGGGGTGACCGGCTACGACATCTACATCGTGGAGGACGGCACCGCCCGGCTGCACGGCACCTCCGCCAGGCCCGCCTACACCGCCACCGGGCTGGTCCCCGCCCGTCCCTACACCTTCTTCATCGTGGCCAGGGACGCGGCGGGCAACACGAGCCCTCCCTCAGACCGGTACACCGCCCACGCCCAGGTCGGACTGCCGGTCCCCGGCTGCCATGTCGAGCACGCGACCGGCCGGTCCGGCCCCTGGTCCTACGCAGGCATCAAGCTCACCAACACCGGCACCGCCCCGGTCAGGGGATGGACGCTGCACCTCGACCTCCCCGAGGGCCGGCGGATCGAGTTCTCCTGGGGCGCGAAGTGGTCGCAGGACGGCACGCACGCCGCGTTGTCCAACCTCGCCCACAACGAGACCATCATGCCCGCCGAGACGACCGAACTCGGGTACGCCTGGCGCCATTCCAGCACCGACGCCCGGCCGCAGCGGTTCTCCCTCGACTCCACTCCCTGCACGGTCACGTACCTGCCGTAGAGATGACAAGTCAGCCAATTTCCAAACATTTGGCGAATCCATAGGGCAGCCGGGGGCCGTATTACCGTGTGTGGGCACTTTCCGATGAGTCGCTCCTCGCCGGCATGGCGGCCGGTGACACCCAGGCCGCCGCGTCCTTCGTCCGCAGGTATCAGGCACGTGTGTTCGGTCTGGCGCGCGCGGTGCTCGGGGACGCCGCCGTCGCCGAGGAGGTCGCCCAGGAGGCGTTCGTCCGGGCCTGGCGGCACGCGGCCGTGTACGACGCCAGGCGCGGAAAGGTGTCCACCTGGCTGCTCACGATCACACGCAACCTGGCGGTCGACGCCCTGCGATTACGCAGGGAGGACCCGGTGGATCCGCAGCGGCTCCTCACCGAGCTGCTGGACGGTGAGCGCAGGGAGGACGCGCCGCAGGACGAGGAGTTCGTCCGCCAGGCGCTCCACTCGCTGCCGCGCGAGCAGGCGCGGGTCATCGCGCTCACCGTCTTCTACGGGATGACGGGCAAGGAGGTCGCCGATTGGGAGGGGATACCGCTGGGCACCGCGAAGACACGGCTGCGACGGGGGATGGCCAAGCTGCGCGAGCGGATGGAGGTGGCCGGTGATGAGTGACGACCCGGCGTGCGCCAAGGCCCGGGAGGTGATTCCGGAGCTCGCGGCCGGCGCGACGGCGGGGGACGAGCGGGCCGGCGCGCTCGGCCACGTGTCAGGGTGTCCCACCTGCCGCCACGACCTGCGGGAGAACGCCGCCGCGGTGGACGAGTTGCTGTCGCTCGCGCCCGAGTACGAGCCGCCCGCCGGGTTCGAGGTCGCGGTTCTCGCGCGGATCGGGACGGAGGGGCCCGAGCCGCGGAGGCGGTGGCGGCGCGTGCGCCCGCCGCGCCGCCGCGACCCGGTACGGCAGAGCCCGCGCGACGGCCGCCCGGCCAGGCGGTGGCCGGTCCTGCGCGGCGCGGCGGACGGCCCTCCGCGGACGCGGCGACCGGCCGACCCGGGCGACCGGGCCTGGCGGCGGCCCGCGGCGGTCCTGGTCGCCCTGATCGCGGTCGCCACGCTGGCGGGGGGCGGCGTGTGGCGGGCGACGGAGTCCGACCGCACACTGGCCGCCGGGTACCGGGCCACCCTGGAGGCCGCCAACGGCCGGTACCTGACCGCGGGGGGCGTCTACGCGGCCGGACAGCGGGTCGGCCAGGTCTTCGGCTACCAGGGGGCGCCGAGCTGGCTCTTCCTCACCATCGTCAACGCGCCGGTCTCCGGCGTCTACGACGTGGCCGTCGTCACCATCGACGGCAGGCGCCGCGCGATGGGCCAGGTGCTCATCGCGGCGGGACGCGCGACATGGGGCAGTTCCGTGGACCACCACGTCGCCGAGGTCGCCCGAATCGTCCTGACCAGGCCGGGCGCCCCCGAAATCACCGGCCGCTTCCGCCAGCGCACCGCCTGGTGATCACCCCTCGTCGGGCACCCCCCCACGCCGCGAGCCGGGGGGCGAGCATAGAGGCAGGTACGCGGCCCGCCGCAGGACACCACGACGGCCCTACCGGTGTACCTGGCCCACCCTGCCCCGGACCCTGCGCGGACACTCCTTACGAACACCTGAGGCCGATGACCTGCCGATCGCCCGCTGAGATCCCCGCGCAGGGTACCCCCTCGCTCCACCGGGGACCGGGCCGTACAGTGCCGGGGTGAGTGGATCGGGAGTGGGCGGTGGGGCCGGGCGTACTCGGCTCGCCGCGGGTGCGGCGGCGTTGGTCACGGTGGCGGCCGGGCTCGGGGTCAGGGCCCTGGCCGAGGGCGACTTCGCGAAGTACGCGGGCGACGCGCTCTACACCCTGCTGATCTACGCGCTGGTCGTCGTGGCCGCACCGAGGGTCAGGCCGCCGGTCGCCGCCCTGGTGGCCGCCGGGGTGAGCTGGCTCGTGGAGTTCGCGCAGCTCACCGGCGTACCGGCGGCACTGTCCCAGGAAAGCCTGCCGGCCAGGCTGGTGCTCGGCACCACCTTCAACCCACCGGACCTCTTCTGGTACGCGGTGGGCGCCGCCTGCGGCCTGATCGCGCACACCCTGGCCCGGCGGCACTGACAGGCCGTCCCCGGAAGGCTCAGGCGGGCTTGCGGGCCACGCCGCAGAAGGCGTCGACCTCCGGCGGTGCGCCGAAGGGGGTCGCCTCGGGACGCCAGCGTGAGACCGGGACCAGGCCGGGCTCCAGCATTTCCAGGCCGTCGAAGAAGCGGGCGATCTGTTCGGGTGTGCGCAGCCGGTACGGGTCGCCGGCGGCTGCGCGGTGGCGCTCGCCGGTCCTTGCGCCCTCCTGGTCGAAGACGGCGGTGCCGTCGTTGAGGGCCAGGTGGCTGCCCGGCGGCAGGGCGGCGAGCAGCCGCCGCACGATGGCGTACGCCTCCTCGTCGTCCGCGACGTTGCCCATGATGCCGAGCAGGATCAGCCCGACCGGGCGGTCGAAGTCGAGCGTCCGCGCGGCCTTGGCGAGAATGCGCTCGGGGTCGCGGACGTCGGCGTCGATGTAGTCGGTGGCCCCCTCCGGCGTGCTGATCAGCAGCGCCCGGGCATGGACGAGCACCAGCGGGTCGTTGTCCACGTAGACCACCCGGCAGTCGGGCGCGGCCCGCTGGGCGACCTCGTGCGTGTTGTCCTGGGTGGGCAGGCCCGTCCCGATGTCCAGGAACTGCCGGATTCCGGCCTCGGCGGCCAGGTGGCGCACCGCCCGGCCGAGGAAGGCCCGCGAGTGCCTGGCGACCTCGATGATCCCTGGGAACACCTCACGGATCCGGTCGCCGACCTGCCGGTCGATCGGGTAGTTGTCCTTGCCGCCGATCCAGTGGTTCCAGACCCTCGCCGAGTGCGGGCGGCTCGTGTCGATCTTCGGGGCGGCGGGCTCCCCGGGGGAGGGCTCCAGGCGGTCTGCCATGATCGGAAATTACCATTCCCGATCGTGCCGCGATGTCATGGGGCGGCATCGATCACGGCAGACCGGCCATGTCATGCTGCCCTCGTGGACGAAAGCGACGAACGCGCCGAACTCACCACCGCCTGGAAAGCGCTCGCCGGTGACTCCCCCGCGTCCCTCGCGGTCGCCGCCGAGCTGGCCGCCCGCTGGGCCGAGCCGCACCGCCGCTACCACACCCTCGGCCACCTCCGCGCGGTGCTCGCCGCCACCGGCCGGCTGGAACGGCACGCGGCCGACCCCGTCGCGGTACGGCTGGCCGCCTGGTTCCACGACGCCGTCTACGAGGGCCGGGCGGGACGTGACGAGGAACGCAGCGCACAGCTCGCGCTGCGGCTGCTGCCGCGCTGCGGGGTGCCCGCCGCGCGGATCGCCCGCACCGCCCGGCTGGTACGCCTGACCGCGACGCACGACCCCGCGGACGGCGACGCCGACGGGGCCGTGCTGTGCGACGCCGACCTGGCGGTCCTGGCCGGACCCGGCTACGACGCCTACGCCCGCGCGGTGCGGGAGGAGTACCGGCATGTGCCGGACCCGGCGTTCCGCGCCGGGCGGGCGGAGATCCTGCGCCGCCTGCTCGCCGCGCCCCGGCTCTACCGGACCCCGCTGGGACACGACCTGTGGGAGGCGGCGGCCCGCGCCAACCTGGCCGCCGAGCTGGACCGGCTCACCGGCGGACCCGCCGCCGCCGCAGCCCGGAGGCGATGAGCCTTCGCAGCAGCTCCCGCGAGGTCACCGCCTCGGCCCCAAGGGCCACGGCGCGGGCGTGGACGGTCTCCGGCACGTCGTAGTGGTCGCGGTCGAAGGCGCGCGGCGGCACGTCCAGCCGTACCGCGAAGGCGTGCAGTTCCTCCAGCGAGGTGTCACTGACCAGATGCGACCAGAGCAGCCCGCGCGGCCCCGGCCACATGGGCGGGTCGATCAGCACGGTCACGTGGTCAAGGGTAGACGCACCGGACGTACCGGGATACGTGCCGCGAACTTGCGGGGACTTGCGCGGGGCGCGCCTCCGGCCTGACATGCTGGAGAGTGAACGCCTGAACAAGGAGCACCGATGAGAATCGAACTCGACGTGGAGCGATGCATCGGCGCAGGTATGTGCGCGCTGACCGCTTCAGACCTCTTCGACCAGGACGAGGACGAGGGCACCGTGGTGCTCCTCGCCCAGCCCGCCACGCCCGCCCAGGAGCGGGCGGCCAGGCAGGCGGCCGACCGGTGCCCCAGCGGCACCATCCGGGTCGTGGACGACCATGCCAGGCAGGAGTCGTCGGCGGCGACCTGAGTGCTCCCCGGGCGGGGCCCTTCCGAGCGCGAAGGCGCTCCCGCCCGGCCACGCGACTCTCAGGACCGGCCTCGTCCGGCGCGCCGGCCGGCCACGGCCGCCCGGCGCAGCTCCGGGGCGTCGCCGTCGTCCAGCCGGCCCAGGAAACCGGCGAGCGTGTCGGCGACGTGACCCAGTGACCGGGCACGGAACAACACCGGCTGGTAGCCGGAGATCTCGTACGGCGTGGCCAGCATGCCGGGCACGTCCAGGTCCGCGAGCCGGCAGCCGCCCAGCCTGCCCAGCTCGCCATAGGACGACAACAGCGCGGCCCCGTACGCCTTGGGCACCCCGCCCTCGTCCACGACGCCGTACTCCAGGGTGAACCAGTAGATGTCGGTGACGATCTGCAGCGCCTCCTCCGTCTCCAGACGGGCCGCCGCCTCGCCGACCAGCCGGTAGATCGCGGCGAACTCGGGCAGCGCGAGGTGCGCCCCGTGCCCGAAGACGTCGTGTACGACGTCGGGCTCGGGGGAGTACATCGGTACGGCGGGGTGGCGGATGAACTGCACGGCGTGGAAGTAGCCGCGCGCCATCGAGCAGAGGAAGCGCCGGCTGGCCACCGCGCCCCCGGCCAGCGTGTAGTCGAAACCGGTCAGCCGCCGCAGCCGCGCGCCGATCTCCGCGTGCTGCGGGATGTGGTCGGCGGGGATCGCGGCGGCCTCTCTCCCGTCCAGCGCGGCACGGCAGGCGTGCGCGCGCTGGGATTCGGCCAGGGCCCGGTGGACCTCGCGCCAGGTCGCCTGCTCCTCCTCGGTGTAGCGCACCTGGGGCGACGGGTCGCCCACCCGATGACCCCGCGCCGGCGCGGCCAGGGATCTGCGGCGCGCGAGGTAACGCGGATCGCGCATGCCGGGATGCTCGGCGGCCGTGCCTACGCCGCCGCCGGCGGTGATGGGAGTCCGGCGCCACACATCGCTCATAACCTGCTTAATTACCGCGTAGCCAGACAAGCACACCACTTCTGACCTGGCATTATCCCCTCGGACGATCCGCGTCACCCCTTCGGGCGGCTCATCCCGCCCGAGATTGTCGGCTAATTCACTTGTCGAATCGTTCAACAATTCTTACCGTAAGGGGGATGCTTCTCCCCCTCACGGAGGCAACGCCATGTCATACAGGATCGGAGTCATCGCCGGGGTGATCGCGGCCGTGGTGGGGCTGCCCACGCTGATCGGCCTGGTCGGCGGCCTGGAGCGCACCGCGGCCGGAGAGGTCGCGGTCGTACGGGACGGCGGGCCGTTCGACGACAACGCGATACGCCAGATCATCGACCCCGGGTCCGGGCTCACCTGGGCCGGGATGTGGTCCAGCGTGCACACCTACCCCGCCCAGCAGCGCTTCTACACCATCACCTCCGACCCCAAGCGGGCGACCGCGCTCGGGGTGGACGTGGTGACCACGCCGAGCAGCGACGGCGTGAACCTCGGCATCGAGGGCACCCTCTACTTCACCCTCAACCTCGACCACGAATCGCTGCGGCGCTTCGACGACCGGTACGGCACGCGCACCTTCCGCGGCCAGGACGACGCCGCCCGGCACGCCTGGGAGGGCGACGAGGGCTGGGCGGCCTTCTTCGGCCAGGCGGTCCGGCCGGTGATCGACAACGCGATGCGGGTGCAGGTGGGCGCGCACCGGTGCGCCGAGCTGGTCGCCTCGTGCGGGCTCGTCCAGGAGACCGGCGCCAAGGCGGGGCTGGAGGTCCGCGACACCGTGACCAACGTGGTCAAGGTACAGAACGGCGTCAACGCCACCCTGGCCCGCGACCTGCCGGCCATGCTCGGCGGCGACTTCATCACCGGCGTCCGTTTCAACCTGGTCAAGGTCACGCTCCCCGCCGAGGTGCAGAAGGCCGTGGACCGCTCGCTCGCCGCGGCGGCCCTGGTGTCGGAGGCCAGGGCGAAGGTCGCGCAGGCCGAGGCGGAGTCCGAGGCCAACCGGGCACGTCAGGAGGGCTACGACAAGTGCCCGGCGTGCGCGGACATCGACAGGCTCAAGTCGCTGCCCCGGGGCATCACCGTCTACGCGCCGGGCAACGCCGACGCGGTGGTGGTGCCCAGCCGCTGAGCCCGCCCGGAGGGTCAGGCGTCGGCGGCGCAGCGGAAGCCGGTGTGGCCCGAGGAGGAGTCGCCGGTGTTGCCCATCCGGGCGGCCACCCGGTAGCGGGTGCAGTAGGAGTCGTGGCACAGGTAGGAGCCCCCGCGCAACACCCGGGCCGGGCCGTCCGGCGGGCCCGCCGGGTCGTCGCGGGGGCCGTCGATGTGGAAGGTCGCGCTGAAGCGGTCGGCGCACCACTCCCAGACGTTGCCGGAGACGTTGTGCAGGCCGTAGCCGTTGGGCGGGAAGGAGCCGACGGGGGCGGTGCCGCGGTGGCCGTCCTCGGCGGTGTTCTTGGTGGGGAACGCGCCCTGCCAGATGTTGCACATGTGCCGTCCGCCGGGGGTCAGCTCGTCACCCCACGGGTAGCGCCGCCGGGAGAGCCCGCCGCGGGCGGCGTACTCCCATTCGGCCTCGGTGGGCAGCCGCAGCCCGGCCCAGCGGGCGTAGGCGGCGGCGTCGTTCCATGAGACGTGGACCACGGGGTGGTCCCACCGCTCCTCCACGGTCGAGCCGGGGCCCTCCGGGTGCCGCCAGTCGGCCCCGCGCACCGCGCACCACCAGGGGGTCTCGGCCACCCGGGGCGAGTCGCGGCGCAGCGCGCCGGGCAGGAACCCGGCGAAAACGTGCGACCAGCCGTACCGCTCGGCCTCGGTGACATGGCCGGTGCCGGCGGCGAACTCCGCGAACCGCGCGTTGCTGACCGCGTGGACGTCGATCCGGAACGGCCGCAGGCGCACCTCGCGCACCGGCCCCTCCCCGTCGGCGGGAAACCCTTCGCCGTCCGCGCCGCCCATCAGGAACGGTCCGCCGGGCAGCAGGACCATTCCCCCGGTCACCGCCGGAGCGGCGGAGGGGCGCGCAGCGGGCTCGGCGAGCGGCGCGGGCGCGGCCGTCGTCTCGCCCCGGGAGGGTGCGCAGCACGCCGGGGAGTGCTCTTTCGACATCATCACCGTTTCGCGATCGGGACTCGCCACCTCGCCGATTATCCCGGACCACCGCCCTCCGCGCGCCCCCGGGGCCTGCGGTCGCGCCCTCCGTTGCGGCCATGTCATTGACGCGGGCCAGCATCCCGGGCTACCTTCACACCAAACTTTTAAGAAACCTTACTAACAATTAGCCGGACTACCGGACGGCTTGGAGTGACCTGTGCCGCGATCACCGCCCGTACCGACCCGACGACGATCCGCAGGGGGCCATGCGTGAGCAACGCCGCTCACCACATCAGAACTCGCCACACCGCACTTCGGACGTGGAGCAGCACACAATGAACTCTAGGATTTACACCCGCCTCGCGGCAGCGGCGGTCGCGGTGGTGATCCCGCTGGGTACGGCGTTCGCGGTAGCGCCCGGCGCGTCGGCCGCGCCGGTCGCGCTTCGCGCGCAGGCGGCTCAGGCTTGGGCGCCCTACACCGCTTACACCGCAGGCACCGTCGTCACCTACAACGGTGTCGACTACGAGTGCCGCCAGGCGCACACCTCCCTGCCCGGCTGGGAGCCCACCAACGTACCGGCCCTCTGGAAGGCGTCGTCGGGCGGCGGTGAGGACACCCAGGCCCCCAGCGTGCCCGCGAGCCTGCGCAGCACCGGCGCGACGGACACCACGATCTCCCTCGCCTGGAACGCCGCCACCGACAACAGAGCCGTCACCGGCTACGAGGTCTACCGCGGCGACACGCTGGTCACCACCACCAACGCGACCGCGACCAGCTACACCGACACCGGCCTGACCGCCGACACCAGCTACACCTACACGGTCAAGGCCAAGGACGCCGCGGGCAACCGCTCGGGCGCCAGCAACGCGGTGTCCGCCAAGACCACCGGCGGCGGCAGCGGCGATGACACCGAGCCGCCCACCACGCCCGGCAACCTGCGCAGCACCGGCGCCAGCGGCAGCACCATCACGCTGGCCTGGAACGCCGCCACCGACAACCGGGCCGTCACCGGCTACGAGATCTTCCGCGGCGACACGCTGGTGAACACCACCAACGGCTCCGCGACCGGCTACACCGACACCGGCCTCACCGCCAACACGTCCTACACCTACACGATCAAGGCCAGGGACGCGGCGGGCAACCGCTCCGGCTCCAGCAACGCGGTGACCGCCAAGACCACCGGCGGTGACACCGGCGGCGGCAACAAGCTGCTCGGCTACTTCGTGCAGTGGGGCATCTACCAGCGCGGCTACCACGTCAAGAACATCGACACCAGCGGCTCGGCGGCCAAGCTGACCCACATCAACTACGCGTTCGGCAACGTCCAGGGCGGCCGGTGCACCATCGGCGACTCCTACGCCGACTACGACCGCTTCTACGGCGCGGGCGAGAGCGTGGACGGCCAGTCCGACACCTGGGACGCCGGAGCGCTGCGCGGCAACTTCAACCAGCTCCGCAAGCTCAAGGCCAAGTACCCCAAGCTGAAGGTGCTGTTCTCCTTCGGCGGCTGGACCTGGTCCGGTGGCTTCGGCCAGGCGGCGGCCAACCCGACCGCGTTCGCCGACTCCTGCTACAAGCTGGTCGAGGACCCGCGCTGGGCCGACGTCTTCGATGGCATCGACCTCGACTGGGAGTACCCGAACGCCTGTGGTCTCACCTGTGACACCAGCGGCCCGGCGGCGTTCAAGAACCTGATGCAGGCGGTGCGCGCCAGGTTCGGCCCGGACAACCTGGTCACCGCGGCCATCACCGCCGACGGCACCGAGGGCGGCAAGATGGACGCGGCCGACTACGCCGGCGCGGCGCAGTACGTCGACTGGTACAACGTGATGACCTACGACTTCTTCGGCGCCTGGGAGGCGAAGGGCCCGACCGCCCCGCACTCGCCGCTGACCGACTACCCGGACATCCCGATCAAGGGCTACCACACCGAGCAGGCGATGTCGCACCTGATCGGCAAGGGCATCCCGGCGAGCAAGCTGCTCACCGGCATCGGCTTCTACGGCCGCGGCTGGGCCGGCGTCACGCAGAAGGAGCCGGGCGGCACCGCCACTGGTCCCGCGCCGGGCACCTACGAGCAGGGCATCGAGGACTACAAGGTCCTCAAGACCCGCTGCCCGTCCAACGGCACCGTCGCCGGAACCGCGTACGCCTTCTGCGGTAACCAGTGGTGGAGCTACGACACCCCGGCCACCATCGTCAGCAAGATGGGCTGGTCGAAGAGCAGGGGCTACGGTGGCGCCTTCTTCTGGGAACTCAGTGGAGACACCACCAACGGTGAGTTGATCAACGCGATGAAGAGCGGCCTGGGCTAAGGCCGTACGGCGGGGCCGGGGAGCGCGTCTCCCCGGCCCTTTGCCGTTTCCGGCCCCGCTTCCCGTTACGTGAGGAAGGCGTCGATCGCCGCGCGGTGCGGCATCGAGGTGGTGGCCCCCTCGCGCTGCACCGACAGCGCGGCGGCGGCCGAGGCGAACCGCAGCGCGGCGGCGGGCTCGCCGCCCTCGGACCGGGCCACCGCGAGCGCGCCGACGAAGGTGTCGCCCGCCGCCGTGGTGTCCACGGCGGTCACCGGGAAGGCGGGCACGTGGACGGGGCCGCCGGGGGTGGTCTCGCGCCCGCCGTACAGTACGCCGCGCGCGCCCAGCGTGACCACCGCCTCCGGAACGCGTTCCAGCAGCGCGGACAGCGCGCGCCGGGGGTCGTCGTGCCCGGTGATGGCCGCGGCCTCGTGCTCGTTGGGCACGATCAGGTCCACGGCGTCGAGCAGTTCGGCGGGCAGCGGCACGGCGGGGGCCGGGGTGAGGATGACCGGGGTGTCCGCGCACCGGGCCGCGGCGATGACCGCCTCCATCGGGAGTTCGAGCTGCATGAGCAGGGCCCCGGCGGCGGCGATGGCCGCCGCGCCCGCCTCCCCCGGCCCGGTGAGCGTGCCGTTGGCGCCCGGCACGACGATGATCGAGTTGGCGCCGGAGTCCTCCACCACGATGTGCGCGATGCCCGAGGGGCCGGGCACGGTGCGCAGGTGGGTGACATCGACCCCCGCGCCTGCGAGCGCGCCGCGCAGCTCGGGCCCGAACGCGTCGTCGCCCACCGCGCCGACGAACACCACCCGGCCCCCGGCCCGCGCGGCGGCCACGGCCTGGTTGGCCCCCTTGCCGCCGGGGACCGTGCGAAAGGCCCGCCCGGTGACGGTCTCGCCGAGGCCGGGGGCCTTCGCGACGTAGGCCACCAGGTCCATGTTGGCGCTGCCGAAAACGCTGATCATCCGATCTCCCTGGTGACGGCCGTGCCGACGGCTCTGGTGACGGCTCTGGTGACGGCTTGGGTGACGGCTTGGGTGACGGCGAACTCGCCCGCCAGGTAGCGCTCGGCCAGCGCGCAGCTCTGCTCGGTGTACCCGGCGCCCAGCTCGCGCGCCGCCCCCGCGGCCGGGTGCGAGCCGATCCAGGCGACGAGCATCAGCCGGCGGAACATGATGAACGTCCAGATGTCCGCCGCTCCGGCGTCCGGAAGGGGGGCCACCGTCCGATACCCCCGTGCCCAGGCGTCGATCAGCTCGGGCACCAGCGGGTGGTGCTCGATGAAGCTGAGCGCCGCCGCGAGGTCGTACAGGTACCAGCCGTAGCCGCAGTCGTCGAAGTCGATCACGCTGGGCGGGGCGTCCCCCGCCACCAGCAGGTTCGCCAGGCGCAGGTCGGCGTGGATCAGCCCGTACCGGTCGGGGCCGGTGCCGGCGCGGGCCAGCCGCGCCCGCAGCGCCGCGTCCAGCCGGCCCAGCACGGCGCGCGCCTCCCCATGCACCCCGGCGCCGTCCTGCCAGCGGCCCCAGCGCGCCTCGCGGCCCAGCGCCGCGTCGTGGTCCCAGTGGAAGCGGGTGAACCCGGCCGGGGCGCGCCAGCGCCTGGCGTGCCGGTGCATCCGCGCGGTGACCTCGCCCAGCCGCTCGAAGTCGGCGGCCAGCCGTTCCTCGCCGGGCTCGGCGCCGGGCAGGAACTCGAACAGCACGCAGGTGCGCGCGGGCCCGCCGTACGGGTCGGGCACGATGACGGTTCGGCCGCCGTCGGCGGCGGGCAGCACCCGCGGCGTGGTGACCCCCTCGTCGCGGCGCAGCGCCGACAGCCAGTCCAGCTCGGACTCGATCGCCGCCCGCGAGTGGTAGCCGAGCCGGTGTACCCGCAGGATCGCGCGCTCGCCGCTTTCCGGGTCCAGCACCCGGAAGGTCGCGTTCTCCGACACGTTGATGAGCTCGGCGGTCGCCGCGGGGGACAGCCGGTAGCGGCCGAGCGCCGCACGGGCGACCTCCGCGACCCGGGAGAGCACGCCGTCTCCGGCGGACAGATCGTGAATCCGCATGCCCTTCTTCTATCAGCTACGGCATGGTTCCCCACCCGGTCCGATCTTGCGGTGGGATGGCGGGCGAGGTACGAACGAATCGGCCGGACGTGCGGGTGTGGTGGGCGGAGGGCGCGCGAACGTGAACCTGGAGCTTGCGCTGCGAATGTGCGAAGCGGCGATCAAGGAGGCCGCCCGTTCCGGGGCGGTGGTGTCGGTGGCCGTGGTGGACGCGGGCGGGCACCTGCTGGCCTTCCAGCGCATGGACGGCGCGGAGATCGCCGGACCGGCGCTCGCCCCCGGCAAGGCGTACACGGCCGTGGCCCATCGCATCGCCACGGCCGACCTCGCCCCCCTGGTGCAGCCGGGCGGCGAGCTGTACGGCCTGGCGGCGGGCGGCGGATTCGTCTGCTTCGGCGGCGGCGTCCCGCTGTGGGACGAGCACGGCGAGGGCGACCGGGTGATCGGCGGCGTCGGGGTCAGCGGCGGCACCATCGAGCAGGACGTGGCCTGCGCCGAGGCGGCCGTCGCGCTGTGGGAGACCTCATGAGCGCGCCGGACCGCCGCTGAAGGCCGTCCCAGCGGCCCGAGAGGCGGCAAACCCCTTCCCTTGCGGGCCTGGAGGCGGAAAACTCGTGTCCGCCACGATTAGAAACGGCATCACGGGTAACACAGACGCGATCCAGGACGCCGAGGAGGAGAATCACCCATGGCCCTTCCCGTACTCACCCCCGCGCAGCGCCAGGCGGCGCTGGAGAAGGCGGCCGAGGCCCGCGCCGCGCGCGCCGCCCTCCTGGCCAAGATCAAGAAAGGCGAAATGTCGTTCGCGGACCTGCTGGACCGCGAGGACGAGATCACCAAGAAGACGAAGGTCTCCCAGGCGCTGCGCGCGGTCAAGGGCGTGGGCCCGGCCAAGGCGAACGCCCTGATGGAGCAGGCCGGCGTCGATCCCAACCGGCGGATCGGCGGCCTCGGCGCCCAGCAGCGCCGCAAGCTGGTCGACGCGCTGTCCTGATCGTCTCGCGCCGGGCGCGCTCCCCGCGCGCCGCGAGCCGTCTCAGGACCGCAGGTAGGTGAGCACGGCCAGCACCCTGCGATGCTGGTCGGTGTCCTCGGTGTGCAGGCCGAGCTTGGCGAAGATGCTGCGGATGTGCTTTTCCACCGCGCTGTCGGTGATCACGAGCTGCCGGCCGATGGCGGGATTGGACCTGCCCTCCGCCATCAGGCTCAGCACCTCGCGTTCGCGCGGGGTGAGCTGGGCCAGCGGGTCGTCCCGGCGCCGTCGCACCATCAGTTGCGCCACCACCTCGGGGTCGAAGACCGTGCCGCCCCCGGCCACCCTGCGCAGGCCGGCGAGGAACTCGTCGACGTCGATGACGCGGTCCTTGAGCAGGTAGCCGACCGCGCCGCGCGCGTCGGCGAGAAGGTCGTCGGCATACGACACCTCCACGTACTGGGAAAGGATCAGCACCGGTGCGCCCGGCACCTGGCGACGCGCCTCCACCGCGGCCCGCAGTCCTTCGTCGCTGAAGCTCGGCGGCATCCGGACATCGACCACGGAAACGTCGGGGCGGTGCTCGACGATGGCCTTGACCAGGCTCTCCCCGTCGCTCACCGCCTTGACGACCTCGCAGCCGAACTCCTCCAGCAACCTGATCAGGCCCTCCCTGATCAAGACGGCGTCATCGGCCACAACTACCCGCACGGCACCTCCGCGACGATGAGCGTCGGCCCTCCGGACGGCGACTCGACGGCGAGATCGCCGTCGACCGCCCGCAGCCGGTCTGCCAGACCGGCCAGGCCGTGTCCCTTGGCGACGTGCGCGCCGCCGACACCATCATCCCCGATCGTGAGCAGCAGCACGTCGCCGGTACGGACCAGGGTGACCGTGCACAGTGAGGCGCGGCTGTGCTTGGCCACGTTGGTCAGGCTCTCGGCGACCACGAAGTAGATGGCGTTCTCCAGCGCCGCGGGGTAGCGCTCGGTGGTCTGCACGTCGATCTCCACCGGGATCGTGCAGCGGCCGGCCAGCGCCGCCAGGGCCGGGGCGAGCCCGCGGTCGGAGAGGATCGGCGGGGCGATGCCCCTGGACAGGGCGCGCAGCTCGTCAAGGGTCTCCCGGGTGGCCACGATCGCGTCCGACAGCGTGGTCTGCGCGGCGTTCGGGTCCTTGGCCATCTGCCGCTGCGCGCGGGACAGCTCCATCGCCAGGTGCACCAGCCGCTGCTGCGGGCCGTCGTGGATGTCGCGCTCCAGCCGGCGCAGCGCGGTGGCCTCGGCCGACACCGCGGCGGCGCGGCCCTGCGCGAGGTCGTCGATGCGCTCCTGAAGCTCGGCCACACCGGTCAGCAGGACCCTGCCGAGCCCGCCGCGCAGCAGCGCCACCAGGCGCAGCGCGAAGGGCATGGTGATGGCGGCGGCCGCGCCGATGGCGAAGTTGAGCCCGGCGTCCACGAGGTAGATGTCGGGAAGGTCGAGCATGTGGGCCAGGCCGTTGTTGCCGGGGATGTTGAACAGGATCCACCCGTAGATCGGGTAGGTCAGCCCCACGACGGCGACGCACCACCAGACCAGGGTGGCCACGAAGCCGAGGATGGCGAACGGGAAGACCACGATCCCGAAGACCAGGTCGAGCCAGGACTGCCCGCTGGTGATCGGGTTGACAATGCGGCGGAGGGGGCCCGCGGTCTGTGGGGGGCGGGAGTAGCGGGGACGGGCCAGCGGCCGGCCGAGCACGTCGGGCAGCCAGTGCCGCTCGATGTCGGCGACCCCGCGGGCGATCAGCAGGGTGCCGCTGAGGATGGGCAGCCCGATCCAGATGATCGCGGTGCCCACACCGGCGGCGAAGCCGGCGACCAGGAGGCAGAAGCCGACGATGGCGACCGGGAACCCGATCAGCAGGTACCTGGTGTCCACGCCGATCTGCTTGATGAGGGAGCGCATGCCCATAACGCTACGAGTCTCGCGGCGTGACATCGATCCCGCCGACTTCAGTTCCGGGGTGGGGCTAGCCCTACCCCGGTCGGTGGTGCGGCGGCAACCAAAAGTGGGCAGATGGCATCACTGCGCCCGAACCCCTCCAGGCGAGAGGCTCGATTCACTCTCCCACCCGTCTCGTGGACGAATCGAGCATCACATGACCATCCTCCTGGACCGCCCGGAAACCTCAGTCCGCTCCCCCGCGCCGGCGCGCCGCCCCGCGGCGAGGCCCGCCGCGGAGCACCGGGACGTGTTCATCGACGCGCTGCGCGTCTTCGGGATCTCGGTCGTGGTGCTGGAACACTGGAGCATGCCGCTGCTGTCCTACGACGGCACGCGGATCACCGCGGGCAACGCGCTCTCCGCCCCGGGGGTATGGGTGCTGACCTGGATCATCCAGGTCATGCCGCTGGTCTTCTTCGCGGGCGGGGCGGCCAACTCGATCAGCTTCGGCCGGTTCACCGGCGGGCCCGCGGCCTGGCCGGCCATCCGGCTGCGGCGGCTGGCCTGGCCGGTCCTGGCGCTGGCCGCGGTGTGGATACCGCTGCCGCACGTGCTGCTCAGCATGGGCGTGCCCGTCCAGCCGGTCGAGCTGGGGGCCAGGCTGGTCGGGCAGTTGCTGTGGTTCCTGGCCGTGTACGTGATCGCGGTGGTGGTGACGCCGCTGATGGTCAGGGCCCACGAGCGGTACGGCTGGCTCGTGCCCGCCGCGCTCACGGCCGCGGCGGCGGCGACCGACGCCGTCAGGTTCGCCTCCGGCCAGGAGTGGCTGGGCTACCCCAACATCGTCTTCGTGTGGCTGGCCGTCCACCAGGCCGGCGTGATGTACGCCGCCGGCCGGCTCACCCGGCCCGCGCTCCTGGCCGTGGGCGGCTTCGGCGCGGCGGCCCTGCTGGTCGCCTACGGCCCCTACCCGGGCAGCATGATCGGGATGCCCGGGGCCGGGATGTCCAACATGGCGCCGCCCAGCCTGGCCCTGCTCGCCGTGGCGGCGGGGCAGGTCGGCCTGGTGAACCTGCTGCGACCGTGGATCGTGCGGCTGCCCTGGCGGCGGGTGCTCGGCTGGGCCTCGCCGCGGATGATGACCATCTACCTGTGGCACATGCCCGCGCTCGTCATCGTCACCGGCGTGGTCGTGGTCGGGGCGGGCGTCGGGACCCCGGCGCCGGGCGGCGCCGCCTGGCTCGCCGGGTGGCCGCTGTGGCTGGGGCTGCTCGGCATGGTCCTGTACGGCCTGCTGCGGTGCTTCGCCCGCTTCGAGCGGGTGCCCGCCCTGCCCTACGGGAAGGCGGGCTGGACGGGCACGCTCATCTCGGCCGGGCTGGTCGGGGCGGGCCTGCTGACCCTCACCGTGCGCGGTTTCGCCACGGGCCTCGCGCCGGTGCTCGCGGTCCTCGCGATCGTCGGCGGGCTGCTGCTCACCGTGCCTTCCGCCGATTCCTGACAACCCGGGCTTGCCGGAGTGGTCCGAACAGTGCGCGGGCTTCGGCAGTATGGGAGGCGTGAGCCTCATCGATTACCTCCCTGACGACATCGACGCCGAACCGGACGCGATCTACGACGCGTTCGCGGAATGGAACGCCGGGCGGGGGCTCACGCTCTACCCCCACCAGGAGGAGGCCCTGATCGAGGTGGTCTCCGGGAGCAACCTCATCCTGTCCACGCCGACCGGCTCGGGAAAGAGCCTGGTGGCGGCGGGCGCGCACTTCGCCGCGCTGACCCGCGACCAACGGACCTTCTACACCGCGCCGATCAAGGCGCTGGTCTCGGAGAAGTTCTTCGACCTGTGCGAGGTGTTCGGCACCGACAACGTCGGGATGATGACCGGCGACGCCAGCGTCAACGCGGGCGCGCCGATCATCTGCTGCACCGCCGAGATCCTGGCCAACGTGGCGCTGCGCGACGGGGCGGCGGCCGACATCGGCCAGGTCGTCATGGACGAGTTCCACTTCTACGCCGAGCCCGACCGGGGCTGGGCCTGGCAGGTGCCGCTGCTGGAACTGCCCAAGGTGCAGTTCGTGCTGATGTCGGCGACGCTCGGCGACGTACGGATGTTCGAGGAGGACCTCGCCCGGCGCACCGGGCGGCCGACCGCGGTCGTCAAGAACGCCGAGCGGCCGGTCCCCCTGGTCTACTCCTACCGGCTCACCGCGCTGCACGAGACCCTGGAGGAGATGCTGTCCACCGGGCAGGCCCCCGTCTACGTGGTCCACTTCACCCAGGCCGCGGCGATGGAGCGGGCCCAGGCCCTGATGAGCATCAACATGGCGACCAAGGCGGAGAAGGAGTCGATCGCCGCCCTGATCGGCAAGTTCCGCTTCACCACCAAGTTCGGCCAGGCGCTGTCCCGGCTGGTCCGGCACGGGATCGGCGTCCACCACGCGGGGATGCTGCCGAAGTACCGCAGGCTGGTGGAACGGCTGGCCCAGGCAGGGCTGCTGAAGGTGATCTGCGGCACCGACACCCTCGGGGTCGGCGTCAACGTCCCGATCCGCACGGTGCTGTTCACCGCGCTGTCGAAGTACGACGGCAACAAGGTGCGCCGGCTGCGCGCCCGCGAGTTCCACCAGATCGCCGGGCGGGCCGGGCGCGCCGGGTTCGACACCATCGGCTACGTCGCCTGCCAGGCGCCCGAGCACGTCATCGAGAACGAGCGGGCGCTGGCCAAGATCGGTAATGACCCGAAGCGGCGGCGCGGCTACGCCAGGAAGAAGCCGCCGGAGGGCTTCGTCGGCTGGAGCGAGGAGACCTTCGAAAAGCTCCAGACCGCCGAGCCGGAGCCGCTCGGCTCCCGCTTCAAGGTCAGCAACGCCATGCTGCTCGCGGTCATCAACCGGCCGGGCGACTGCTTCGCGGCGATGAAGCACCTGCTCACCGACAACCACGAGGACCGCAAGTGGCAGCGGCGGCACATCAGCCAGGCCATCGCGATCTATCGGTCGCTGCTGGCGGGCGGCGTGGTCGAACAGCTCGCCGAGCCCGACGAGCAGGGCCGCAGGGCCCGCCTCACCATCGAGCTGCAGGAGGACTTCGCGCTCAACCAGGCGCTGTCCACCTTCGCGCTGGCCGCCTTCGACCTGCTGGACCGGGAGTCGCCCGCGTACGCGCTGGACATGGTCTCCATCGTCGAGTCCATCCTGGACGACCCGCGCCAGATCCTGTCCGCCCAGCTCAACAAGGCGCGGGCGGAGGCGGTGGCGCAGATGAAGGCCGACGGGATCGAGTACGAGGAGCGGATGGAGCGGCTCACCGAGGTCATGTACCCGATGCCGCTCTCGGACCTGCTGCTCGGCGCGTACGAGACCTACCGGCACGGGCACCCCTGGGTGGGCGACTACACGGTCAGCCCCAAGTCGGTGATCCGTGACATGTACGAGCGGGCGATGACCTTCACCGAGTACGTGCAGTTCTATGAGCTGGCCCGCTCGGAGGGCACGGTACTGCGCTACCTGGCCGACGCCTACCGCACGCTGTCACGGACCATCCCCGAGCATCTGAAGACCGACGACCTGGTCGATCTCATCGAATGGCTCGGCGAGCTGGTCAGGCAGGTCGACTCCAGCCTGCTGGACGAGTGGGAGGCGCTGTCCAACCCGCAGACCGCGCTGACCGCGGCCCAGGAGCTGGAGGCCAAGCCGCGCCCGGTCACCGGCAACCCGCGGGCGTTTCGGGTGCTGGTGCGCAACGCGATGTTCCGGCTGGTCGAGCTGGCCGCGCTGGAGAAGGAGGACGAGCTGGCCGAGCTGGCCCCCGACGTCGACTGGACCGCCGCGCTGGACGCCTACTTCGCCGACCACGAGGAGATCCGCACCGACGCCGACGCCCGCGGCCCCGCGCTGCTCCGGATCACCGAGGAGAAGGAGTTCTGGAGGGTCAGGCAGACCGTGCACGACCCCGCCGACGACCACGACTGGGGCATCGACGCCCAGGTCGACCTCTCGGCCTCCGACGCCGAAGGCCGTGCGGTTCTGCACGTCACCGGGCTGACCCGGCTCTGAGTCAGCGGCCCGCTCGAAGGGCGCTGGAAGGCCGCTGGAGGCCATTCAGTCCATTTCAGCATGTAACCGGCGGGCAAGGGGTTTCGCTCATGCGCGGCGGCCGGCCGGCGATGGATGCTTGGTCGCATGGTGGACTTCCGAGCAGGTGAGAGCGTCCGGATCGGAGAGCGGTCGAGTCTTACGAGCGTCGGCGTGACCGGCAGCGCCGAGGAGCTTCCGGCGCCGGCGTCCGCAGCCCGCCCCGCGGCCCGCGACCTGCGGGCCCCCAAGACCCTCACCGACGCGGCCGAGGCGGCCGGGCTGCGCGACCTCGGCACGGACCGCATGCTCACGGTGCGGAGCACCGCCCGCACGGCGGGCCGCCCCCATGTGCTGATCGAACAGGACACCGCGCCGCCGCCTGGCGAGTTCCGGGTCGCGCTGGCGGCCACCGTCGGCGACGACGGGTACGGCATGCTGACCTGGCACCCGATGGAGCGCTCGGGCGCCGGGCGGTTCACGGTGGAGCGCCGGGCGTGGAACACCGCCCGGGGCTGGACGGGCACGCTGCTGGTCAAGGTCTTCGGGTTCGCCATCGAGGAGGTGAGCGGCGACGTCGCCGAACAGCTCGCCGCCCGGATAGAGGAGCGCCGCCACCGCTACCGGCTGCGGGCCTGCCTGCCCGCCTCCTATGGCACCGACGTGGCCGACGACCTGCCCGGATCGGCGTGGCCCGGCCTGGTCACCGGCGGCGGCGAGCGGCGCACGCTGCTGATGCTGCACGGCGCCTTCGGCCGCTCGCACACCGCCTTCGGCGGGCTGCCCGCCGGCACGTTCGCCGAGCTGCACCGCGCCTACGGGGGCCGGGTGATCGCCTTCGACCACCACACGCTGATCCACGACCCGGCGGAGAACGTGCGCAGGCTGATCGGCCTGATCCCCGACGGCTCCGACCTGCGCTTCGACGTCCTCACCCACTCCAGGGGCGGCCTGGTCGCCCGCGAGCTGGTCCGCCAGGCCGCCGCCACCGGCGGGCTCGGGCGCAGGCGGCTGCGGATCGGCAAGGTGGTCTTCGCCGGCACGCCCAACGCGGGCACCACGCTGGCCGACGCCGACCGCCGCGACCAACTGCTGGACCGGATGACCACGCTGCTGGCCGTACTCGGCGGCGGCGCACCGGCCACCGAGGCCCTGACCCTGGTGCTGGAGCTGGTCAAACTTGCCGCGGCCGGGGTCATGGCCGAGTTGCCCGGGCTGACCTCGATGGACCCCGGCGGCGCCTACCTGCGCGGGCTGGGCGCGGCGCGGCCGGTGCCCGGGGTCACCTACCACGCCCTGGGCTCGGACTTCGAGCCCTCCGGCAGCTCCATGCTGCTCCAGGACCTCGCCGCCGACCTGATCTTCTCCGGCGGCAACGACCTCATCGTGCCCTCGGAGGGCGTACGCGACCTGGGTTCCTCCGGCACCGTGGCGACCGGCGACGCCCTCATCCTCGTCCCCAAGGACGCGGTCCACCACAGCGCCTACTTCAGCCTCCCCAAGCCGTCGGCCCAGATCCTGCGGTGGCTGCACCCCTGAGCGGGCCGCTCGGCGCCGGTCAGCCTCCGGAGGTCTCCAGCTCGGCCCCCTCGGGCACCACGCCGTCGTAGGGGTCGTCGAGCCAGCCGTCGGGCAGGTGGACACGCTCGCGCGGGCTGGACTTGCCGCGCGGCCCCTCCGCCTCGGCCGGCCACGGCTGGTCCGGGTCCAGCTCCGCCAGGTGGGCGCGCAACCCCTCCAGGGTCTCCGTGGTGGCCAGCGCCCGGCGCGTCTCCGCGCCGACGGTGAACCCCTTCAGGTACCACCCGATGTGCTTGCGGAAGTCGGCGATCGCGTGCGGTTCGCTGCCGAAGCACTCGACCAGGAGCGCGGCGTGCCGGGCCATGACGGAGGCCACCTCCCCCAGCGGCGGGCGTACGGGCCGGTGCGCGCCCTCACCGGTCAGCGCCGCGGCGAGATCGCGGAACAGCCACGGACGGCCCAGGCAGCCGCGCCCCACCACGACGCCGTCGCAGCCGGTGCGGGCCATCATCCGCACGGCGTCGGCGGCGCTCCAGATGTCGCCGTTGCCGAGCACCGGGATCTCGGGCACCGCCTCCTTCAGGCGGGCGATGGCCGTCCAGTCGGCGACGCCTCCGTAGTGCTGCACCGCCGTGCGCCCGTGCAGGGCCACCGCGGCCACCCCCTCGCCGGCCGCGATGCGCCCGGCGTCCAGGTAGGTCAGATGATCGTCGTCGATGCCCTTGCGCATCTTCATGGTGACCGGCAGCCGCCCGGCCCCGGCCACCGCCGCGCGCAGGATCGCGCGCAGCAGGTTGCGCTTGTACGGCAGCGCGGACCCACCGCCGCGCCTGGTGACCTTGGGCACCGGGCAGCCGAAGTTGAGGTCGATGTGGTCGGCGAGGCCCTCCTCGGCGATCATCCGCGCGGCCCGCCCGACCACCTCGGGATCGACGCCGTAGAGCTGCACGCTGCGCGGGCTCTCCCCCGGCTCGAACCGGATCATCGCCAGGGTCTTGCGGTTGCGCTCCACCAGCCCGCGCGTGGTGATCATCTCCGAGACGTAGAGCCCGCCCCCCTGCTCGCGGCACAGTGTGCGGAACGCCGCGTTGGTGATCCCCGCCATCGGCGCGAGCACCACGGGCGGCCACACCCGCAACGGGCCGATTCGGAGCGCCTCCACCCGTCATTTCTACCCCATACGCGGTGCACGGCCGTCCCGGCCCCTTCCCGGTTACGCACCGGCGCGAAAAACCCGCTAGAGTTCTCTCGTCGCCGGAAAACGGTGGCAGCACTGCGGACGTGGCTCAGCTGGTAGAGCATCACCTTGCCAAGGTGAGGGTCGCGGGTTCGAATCCCGTCGTCCGCTCGGAGAGGTCCCGTCACTACTGAGCCTCTGCTCGGTGGAGTGGCCGAGAGGCGAGGCAGCGGCCTGCAAAGCCGCGTACACGGGTTCAAATCCCGTCTCCACCTCAAAAGAACACGACGAAGGCCTCGGGCGATTAGCTCAGTGGGAGAGCGCTACCTTGACACGGTAGAGGTCACTGGTTCAATCCCAGTATCGCCCACCACCATTTCCCCTGGCCACAGGCCCAGGGCTCCCGTTCCCCAAGATCGTTGATCACGGGAACGGGAGCAAAACGGCAGCACACTGCTCCCCGAAGATCGCTACCCGACCCTGCCCATGGGCAGGGCTCACCACTCCCCACCACCCAGCCTCGGGCGGAGTTCACCTGCCGGCCGACAGCATCGGGACCACCCCCAGCTCATCGTCTTCCTCCCGCTCGGGTGGTCTTGGCCAGGCCGGCGTAGCGGCGTTGCAACCCGCTGTTCAAACGCCGCCGCATCTGCTCGGTCACATGGCTGTACCGGCCCTGGACACCGCCCATCCGGTGCCCCATCCGCTCACACACGAGCACTTCGGGGACGTCCAGTTCCTCCAGCACCGCCTTGTGATGGTGCCGCAGCCCATGAAACACCGCCCCGGCAACGACCGGCGGCACCGCCTCTTCCGCCGGTTCGCCGGAGGCCGGCATACCGGTGCCGGTCGCACCGGCCGGGTGTCCGCCACAGGCCGGGCACCAGACCCGGCGGGCGAAGTTGGACCGGCGCAACACCCCACCCTCCGGGGCGGAGAACACCACCTGCTCCTCGTTCCCGCTGACATCGACGGCCTCGGCGAGCAGATCGACCAGGAAGGACGGCAGATCGATCCTGCGGACCGCAGCCCGGATTTTCGGCGGTCCCCGCCATACCCGTCCGCCGACTTCATGCAACGCCCCTTTCGACCCGTCGATCCGCAGGTAGCCGTCGTCCAAGTGGCAGTCTGCTGCGGCGAGCCCGGCCAGTTCTCCCCAGCGCATCCCGGTGAAGGCGGCGGTGAACACCATGGCGGCCATGGACTGCCCCCCATGGCCCGGCATCGCGGATCCGGCCGGCCACCTGCAGCACCTGCTCCCCGGTGGGGATGGGCCGGGATCGGCACGCCGTCATCGGTGTCACGCCAGCGGATCCGGGGGTCAGGGTCCGCGCTTTTCCACCCATGCCATAAACGCTCCTCCTCGATCAGACAGAGGCTGATGTGAACCCCGCGGCGGACGGATCCGCGCGGGCAGGGTCATCAACGCTCCTCTGGCCCCGGTCGATCAAGTCGACCGGGAAGCGCGGGGCCGGGGAGCACATGCTCCGGCGACCGCGATCGCCTCCAGATCGGCTGCTTGAGCGTGAGCTGTACGACTCATCGCAGGTCGCACAGGGGCTGGGCTTCGACGGTGTCGCACGGGAGGAAGCCGGACTCCCGCAGGCGGCGCTCTCGCAGGAAGGCCAGGAAGTTTGCGGCCAGGGAGCCGGACGCCGGTTCGGCCCTGGTGTAGACATACTCAACGGTCCAGAAGGGATAGCCGGACTCGACGGCGGTGGCGGCGTCGAAGGCGCGGCCGTCCAGGGTGAGCGCGGTGACGTGGCCCTCGCGGCGGGCCTTGGCCAGTGACTGGGCGTCGGAGTAGCCGATCGTCCCGGTAGTGGTGCTGATCTGCTGGATTGCCTCGTCGTTGTCACTGCGCTCGCAGCGGATGACCCGCGCGGCGCGGTCGCGGTCGTTGGTCAGGCAGTCGGTGGAGGTCACCTGGGTCTCGCCGGTGCCGCCCAGCACGCGTTCTTCGTAGAGTTTCCGGGTCCCGGACTGGGCGTCGCGGCTGACGATCCTGATCGGCAGCGATTCGCCGCCACGGATCTGCTGCCAGTCGTTCAACTCGCCGCTGTTGATCCTGCTCAGCTGCTGAAGGCTCAGCGAGGTGACGCCCGCGCTGCGGTGGACCACCACGTAGAAGACGACGATCGCCAGCTTCTGCATGTGCAGATGGTCGTATCCGCCCCTGTGGCCGTCCGACAGCGCCAGAAGGTTGCCGTTCCTGGATTGGGCGGCCTTGCGGACGCCGGCGAGCGAGCCGTTCGCGTTGGTCTCGATCTTCGCATCGCCGCAGATCCTGGTGTATGCGTCGCCGGCCGACTCGATGACCTTCATGAACACGCTCGACCCCTCGACGATCAGTGTCCCCGACGCGCAGGCCACCGTACGGTCCGGGGGTTCGGCGAGCTGGCTGAGCACCAGCAGGACGCTGAGCACGATGACCAGCGCGCCGCTGACCCGCGGCAGCGTGATTCGTCGCGTGTGGCCCTCGTCCTTGATCATGCCGGTGTCCTTGAGCCTGCCGGCGTGCTTGACGATCTTGGTGATCTCGCCGCCGACCGGGCCCGTCTCGCGCAACACCACGACGAGCTTGGCGTGCTCGCCCCGCTTGAGTGCCATCTCCCCCATCCGGACGCCGTGCCAGGTCGGCTCGGCGGTGTCGTGCTGGGTCTGGCCGCCGAGCAGCCAGCGCGCCATCCGCTCCCCGAGCCGTCCGCGCACCGTCTGCAGGCTGTCGGGCGAGGGCTGCCTGCCGGTGGTGAAGAAGCGCAGCCCGTTGCGCAGCTGGGTGCGCAACGAATCGGTGCTGGCCTCCGACACGCGGGCGTTCCACACCACCCGGTCGCCGAAGGTGAAGGACAGCTCGCGGTCGAAGTCGCCTGCGTCGATGTCGTAGCTGCCGCTGTTGCGGATCCGGATGACCACGATGCTCATCCGCTCCAGCAGCGTGGTCAGGCGTCGCAGTTGCGGCGGGTCGGTCTCGGCGGGCTCGTAGCTCTCGGGTCCCAGGCCGATCTTGGAGTTGTACAGCACGCGGAAGCTGATGCGCTTGCGCCGCACCACCAGTCGATCGACGAAAGGCGCGACGAGCAGGAGGGCGATCCCGAAGAGGACTTGATTGACTCCTCCGAGAGACTCGACCAGCTCCGCCAGGCGCTGTAAGACGGCCACGCCCCAATTCTCACTATCTCCTGATATAGCCACCGAGACAGGCGAAGTGTTCATGAGGAGTTCAGCATCCGGTCACGCCCTCCATCGGCAAGCCCTTGCCGCACCATGCCGTCAAGGCCGGTCAACATGCCTGACGTGACTGACAAGATCATCGAGCTTTGACCTGCGGGAAGAGGCCAAGAACCCAAGATGACCAGAGAAGTCAGGAAGCCCCAAGGCGAGGCCGGGGGTCAGGGGCCTTCCGGCGGTTCCTCGTGGGCGGGGTAGTCGTCCCAGCCGGAAAAGCACGGAGATCGAGAGCCGAAGGGCACGAAGCGTTGATCCGCGTGCTGATCGCCGATGATCAGGCGCTGATCCGGATCGGCCTGCGTGTGCTGATCGAGACCGAGGATGATCTAGAGGTGGTAGGGGAGGCCACCGACGGGAAGGAGACTCTCGAACTTGCCAGGCGGCTCCGTCCCGACGTGGTGCTCATGGATATTCAAATGCCCGGCATCGATGGCTTGGCGGCGCTCCGGGACATTGTCGCCGACCCTGTGCTGACCACGACGCGTGTGATCATGCTCACCACGTTCCAGATCGACGAGTACATCTTCACCGCGCTGCGCGACGGAGCCAGCAGCTTCCTGGTCAAAGACGCCGAGCCGGACGAAGTCTTGCGAGCGATTCGCGTGGTGGCCGAGGGCGGCTCCCTGCTGTCGCCCTCGGTGACGCGGCGGGTGATAGGCGAGTTCGCCCGCCGCGTCCCGGTAGGCCCTCACCGGCGGCTGAGTGGGCTTACCGAGCGGGAACGCGAGATTGTCGGGCTGGTCAGCGAGGGCTTGTCCAACGATGAAATCGCCGCCCATTTGGTGGTCAGTCCCGCTACCGTCCGAACCCACGTGGGCCGGGCCATGGTGAAACTCGGTGCCCGGGACCGTGCGCAACTCGTCGTCATCGCCTACCAGTCCGGCCTCGTACGGTGAGGGCTTGATCGTCGGCAAGCAAACCGAGGCTCGGGGCGCTGCACCGAGGGGGACGGCTGGGCTGGGCGGCCCGCATCCCCGACGGCATGTTCTTGTTGGTGATGGGGCTGGATGCGCCGAGCGGGCTCGAGATCCCCACGGGGTGTTGTCGGCCCGGCAGGTCGATGCCGGCGCCGGCGGGCCGGGGATGAGCCTGGCCGTGCGCCCGCACCGGGTCACTCCGATTACGCGGGGGGCGCCGCCGGCCCGGATCGTGCTGCTGCACCGGGACTCGCTGCAGGCCGGCGCAGAACAGGCCGGCGCAGGACAGGCACCGTCATGTCTGGAGACGCCGCCCTGCGCCGACCGGCGGCGCTGGTCCTGCTCACCTGCCTCGTCCTCGGCCGCCTGTGCGGTGCGGCCTTCCCGATCGCGTTCCTGATCACGGTGGCCGCCACCCGCGGATACGGCCAGGCCGCGCTCCTGCGGGCCGTGCTGGTCACCGCGCTGGCCGGCAATGCCCCTTTTCCGCGCGCGGATCCTGGACAGGTTCGGCAGCGGCAGGGCACTGCCGCTGCGGTGCGTGGCCCTCCACGATCGCCACCGCCGGTCTGGCCCTCAGCGCAGGCAACCCGCACATCAGCAGTGCCGTGATCGGCGTGCTGGCGCCTTTCATGGCGTTGTCGGCGCCGGCGCTGGACAGCGCGGTGCGCATCTTCCTGGCGGCGCACCGCCCGCACCGAAGCCGGGGTCCAAGCACTGCACGCGGCCGATCCCATCATCGAGGAGATCGGCTTTCTGGCCGGCCCGGCGCTCGCCGCCGCCGTGATGCCGGCCCTGGATGTGCAGATGGGGCTGCTCATCATCGCCGCGGCGATGCGCGTCGTCATGCTGGTGACCGTGTTCACCCCGCTGGTGCGGCGCACCCGGCCGGCCGGCCGTACCCCGCCCGCGCCCGACCCCACGCCCGACCCCGCACCGCCTCCTGTACCGTCGCCGAAGGCGGACCCGCGCAGCCGCGCCGGGCGTGCCATCGGGCTGTTGCACCGGCTGGTGGGCCCCATCGCCCGGCCGCGGCTGCGCAGATCGTCGGCCCGATCACCGTCATGGGCACCAGTTTCGGTTTCCTCGGCATCGCGGTGCCCGCGCTGCCCGCCACCGGCGGCGCCATCGCGACCTCGGGATATATCACCGCCGCCATCAGTGCGGGCGGCGTGATCGGCGGGCTCGTCTACGGTGCCCTGAGGCCCGCCCGCTGCCTGTGGCGGCGGCATGCGGTGATCAGCCTGGTGTTCGGCGTGCCGATCATCGCGCTGCTGGCGGCCCGCTCCCCGTGGAGCGTCGCAGCGGTCCTCATGACCGCTGGTCCGGCGGTCACCCCCCTGTACATCAACTCCTACCTGCTGATCGATCGGGAGCTGCCGGCGGGAGTCAGGCATGAGGCCAACGCGTGGGTCGCCGTCGGCAACGACGTGGCCTGCTACGCAGGTGGGTCAAAGGGACGAGTGCACCGCAGCCTCAACCCGGCAGCCCGGCTCGAGCGCTATTGACCGGCCGCCGGGGCCGCGCAGGCAACGTACGCCTCCAGGGAACTCGGTTTGGCCTTCTCCGGCGGCTCGCTGGGGAAGCACCATGACGTGCATGCGGCGCTGTGGTCGCTTGCTCCCAGTGCTCCCGACCGCATAGAAGATCAACAGGAGCATCCGATCGATCCCAACCGCCGTCAACCGACCCCATCAAACGCCACTGGCCTGGGAATCTGGAAAAGCCGCAGGCCAGCGGACAGTCCGAATCACCTTGACACGGTAGAGGTCACTGGTTCGATCCCAGTATCGCCGACCACGATGCTCCCGGACGGTGGTCCCGCGACGAGGTGCCGTTCCCTGTCGATGATCGTGCCCCTGTCCACCGTGTCGAGGCCGTAGCCGCCTAGATTAGGACGACCGTGATCCAGCCGAGGTCACGATAGGTGGCCCAGTTCGCGCTCGCGCCGCCGCCGTGCCCCGGCGGCTTTCCCGCCATGAAACAGTTCGGCGTGCGCTGGGCTGAGCAGCCTCCCACGTTACCGCCGAGTTCGGGAACGGCAGCCTGGCTGGCTGGTACAGGGTGTCGGCCACCCGGCTCGGTGCTGCGTCGTTCTGGGCGCCGTGAAGTGCGTCGCGCCTGGCCGCCGACCGCCGACGGGCCCGACATCACGTACGCGAAAGCACGGTCGTCCCGTCGAGCACCTGCCGGTGCTCGGTCCTCGGATCGAGCGTGATCACCATGCCCCCGGTACCGGCCACTGGTTCTCCGGTCAGCCGCCCGAGTCGCCGATGATCAGGTCTCCGGTGTCCGGATCGGCCGCGACCGTGAATCCGCGCCGCCGCAGGATGGTGGTCAGCGCCAGGTGAATGGCCTCTCGGATGCCTGCGTATCGGGTGATGTCGCCATTGGGCAGGTTCGCCGTGCTGATCCAGGACACCAGTACGTCGCCCCCGGCCGCACGGTGGACCTGCAGGCCGCCGTCCACGGCGAGGTCGGCGGGGTCGACCACGAAGCCCGCCCGGCCGAGGATCACCCGGACCCTGCGTTCCAGCGCGGTCTGGCACGTCACGTCCGGCTCATCGTGCCGGGTCGCGGCCAGGTCGGTGGTGTCATCGGCTTCACGCAAAGGTCACGCCTCCCTCCGTACGGCTTCGGTTCGGTGCCGCGCTCGCGCTGGAGGCATCGGCCGCTGGAAGCGGCCGGGCGCGCGCCTGCTCTCCCTTTCACCTCCATTCGCTGCCATTCGCCTCCCTTCGTCTTCGACATCCCCGGCAATAGGGGCCGGAAACACCGCCACGGCTTTTCCGCAGGTCACATACGGTTCGCCATAAGCCCCGGCGGTTACGCGCCGGGCCGCGCATTCTTGATCGGCGCTTTGAAGATCCCGGCCGGATCGGCGCGGATCGTCCGGTGGGCCCGGCGGCCCGCCGTTCGCCCGGCCATGGGCATCGCCGTGGCCGTCGTTGCGCGGCCACAGTAGCGGATAAAGCGGCCATTGCCGGACCAAACCCAATTTAAAGCAGGCCGTAAGCGGAATGCAGGTTCCCCGCTTACCATAAGGGTGGAAGCTCGGATTCGGAGGGGCGGTGCACGCGATGAATGAACCGAGCCCGGAAGAGCCCACCCACCGCAGGCGGAGGTGGGCACGGACGGATAAGATCGCCGCTTTCGCGATCGTGATTTCCGCCGTCATCACCTTGGGGATCTGGCTGGCCGATCGCCAGGGCAGGAGCGTTCCACCGAGCGGCACGATCACCAATATCGCGGACGAGCTCAAGGTCAGGGAAGAAGCCCTGTTCGTCGAAGGAAAAGCCGGTGACATCCCGGTCGGGTCCGAGGTGTGGCTCGTGATCAGGGCCGGTTTGGAGAGGCGATGGTATCCGGTCATGATGACCCGCCCCGGGCCGGACGGCTCGTGGCGCTCGGACGATGACGCGAGTGATCCGCAGAATGTTCGGCTGGTCACCAATGGCCCCTACTACATCCAGATTTACTGTGCCAACATGAGTGCAATTGCGGAGTTCCAGCAATACAAGGCCAAAGCCATAAAAAGCAACAAATACCCTGGAATGGACAAGCTGCCGCGCGGCGCGAAACTACTGGACGAGAAACGAGTCCACCGCAACGGCTGGGCGAAGTCGACACAGGGCCATTCCCCGCCATTGCAGTGAACGGCGAGCCGTCGGCCCCACGGGATCCCGCCGTCCATGACGAACCACGAGCCCACTCCACCGCCCGGCCCCGACCCTCGGCCCATGATCCACGGCCCGGCGAGCCTGGCGTGACGCCGATCACCTGACACCCCTGCCCTGCCTTGCCCTCCAGGAAGGCCTGGCGGGGCGGAGGCCGGGCATCTTTATGTATTTCCGATCTGGACAGTAGGGTATATCGGGATTATGGTGGGGGTTATGTACGAGATCGCCCGCCTCGTCGGCCGATGTCCGCTTCGTTGGGCACGGTGACGCGGCCCCACCGTCGCCGTTCGCCGTCCACTCCCCCGCCCCAGGTCGCCTGGAGCCTTCCGGCGCATCGTCGCGCCGCCTCTCCCCGACGTTCCCCCCTGATCTCCACCGTCGCGCGCACACGGACCGCCCGTCCGCTCAGTACGCGTGTCTCCGCGCATGCCCGCGGACGTCCCAAGGAGCCGCCTCCCATGACACAACCCGTCCTTTCCGTCCGCGCCCCCGCTCCCGCGGAGCCCGCCGAACCGCCGGAGCCCCGGCAAGGGGGGCCGGGCTCGCCCGTCGCCCGGGTCGCCGGGGTGATCGCCTCGCGCGGGCGCAGGCTGGTGGGACTCGCGGCCATCCTGGTCATCTGGCAGGTCGGCGCCTCGCGCGGCTGGCTGGGCGCGAACACTCCCCCGCCCACCCGCGTGTGGAGCGCGGCCGCCGAACTGATCTCCACCGGGGAGTTGCAGCACCACCTGGGGGCCTCACTCGTACGGGTCGCCAAGGGGCTGGCGATCGGGTTGACCGCCGGTCTGGTGCTCGGGCTGATGGCCGGGCTGGTACGCCTCTTCGAAGACCTCATCGACGCGCCCATCCAGGCCCTGCGCATGCTCCCGCACCTGGCCCTGGTGCCGGTCTTCATCATCTGGTTCGGCATCGGCGAGACCGCCAAGGTCGCCCTCATCACGATCGGCCCGATCTTCCCGCTCTACATCAACGTCTTCCACGGCATCAAGGGGCTGGACGAGCGGCTCATCGAGTCCGCCAGATCCTGCGGCGTCCACGGCCTGGCGCTGATCCGCCGGGTCATCCTGCCCGGCGCGCTGCCGCAGATCCTCGTCGGCCTGCGCCAGGCGCTCGGCATCGGCTGGCTCAGCCTGGTGGTCGCCGAGCAGACCGCGACCACCTCGGGAATCGGGTTCCTGGTCACCGACGCCAAGGAGTTCCTGCGTACCGACGTCGTGTTCGTGGTCCTCGCGGTGTACGCGCTGCTCGGGCTGGCCACGGACCTGCTGGTACGCGCCCTCGAACGGTACGCCCTCGCCTGGCGGCGGGGGTACACGGCGAAATGAGCGACATGACCGCGATCGATACCCCCACCGAAACCCACCAAGGCGTGCGCGTCCGCGGCCTGCGGCGGGCCTTCGGCGACCGGGTCGTACTCGACGACGTCGATCTCGACATCGCCCCCGGCGAGTTCGTCGCCCTGCTCGGCGCCAGCGGCTCCGGCAAGAGCACCCTGCTGCGGGCGGTCGGGAGGCTGGACCGGCAGGCGGAGGGCGAACTGCGCGTCCCCGACCAGCGGGCGATCGTCTTCCAGGAGCACCGGCTGTTGCCCTGGTCGCAGGTGTGGCGCAACGTCACGCTCGGCCTCACCGGCTCCGACCTGCGCAGGCAGGCCCTGCGCGCGCTGACCGAGGTCGGCCTGGCCGCCCGCGCCGACGCCTGGCCGACGACGCTGTCCGGCGGCGAGTCGCAGCGGGTGGCCCTGGCCAGGGCGCTCGTCCGCACGCCGGAGTTGCTGCTGCTGGACGAACCGTTCGGCGCGCTGGACGCGCTCACCCGCCTGCGGGCGCAGGCACTGGTCGCCCGGCTGTGGAGCCGCCACCGCCCCGCCGTACTGCTGGTGACCCACGACGTGGAGGAGGCCCTGCTGCTCGCCGACCGCGCCTTGCTGCTGGCCGGCGGGAAGATCGCGCAGGAGATCCTCGTGGACATCCCCCGGCCGCGTTCCCTCGACCACCCCCGATTCGCCACGCTGCGCCGCCGGCTGCTGGTCGGCCTCGGCGTCGATCCCGACCTCAGCCGCGCAGAGCAGACCCAGGAGTTGCCGTGACCGTGACCACCATCCCCGTGGACTCCCTCGAACTGACCGCGGACGTGCTCGTCATCGGCGGCGGACCGGCCGCCGCGTGGGCCGCCTGCAAGGCCGCGCAGGCCGGCGCGGACGTCGTGCTCGCCGACAAGGGCTACTGCGGCACCAGCGGGGCGACCGCCTCGGCGGGCACCGGGATCTGGTACGTGCCGCCGCATCCCGCCGAGCGGGAGAAGGCCATGGCCTCAAGGGAGGCGCTCGGCGGCCACCTCGCCGACCGGCGCTGGATGACCCGCGTGCTCGACCAGACCTACGACGGCGTGAACGAGCTGGCCGAGACCGGCCGCTATCCCTTCCCCCCGGACGGGCGGGGCGGCCAGTTGCGGCGCGGGGTGCAGGGCCCGGAGTACATGCGCAGGATGCGGATCATGCTGCGCCGGGCCGGGGTGCGCATCCTGGACCACAGCCCCGCCGTCGAACTGCTGCTCGACGCGGCCGGCGCGGTAGCGGGCGCTGCCGGGCACCAGCGCAGGCACGACCGCCCCTACCGGGTGCGCGCCGGCGCCGTGGTGCTGGCCACCGGCGGCTGCGCCTTCCTGAGCCGGGCGCTCGGTTGCGACGTCAACACCGGCGACGGGGCACTGATGGCGGCCGAGGCGGGCGCGGAGCTGTCCGGCATGGAGTTCTCCAACGCGTACGCGATCGCGCCGGAGTTCTCCTCCGTGACCAAGACCGCCTACTACTCCTTCGCCACCTTCTACCGCGAGGACGACAGCGTGCTCGAAGGCGCGGGCAGCCAGAAGGGCCGCTCGGTGATCGCCCGCGCGCTGCTGTCGGAGAAGGTCTACTGCCGCATCGACCGCGCGGACGAGGCCGCCAGGCGGGCCATGCGGCTCGGCCAGCCGAACTTCTTCCTGCCCTTCGACCGGGTGGGCATCGACCCGTTCACCCAGCGGTTCCCGGTGACGCTGCTGCTCGAGGGCACCGTGCGCGGCACCGGCGGCATCCGGATCACCGGTGATGACTGCGCGACCTCGGTGCCCGGCCTGTACGTCGCGGGCGACGCGGCGACCCGCGAGCTGGTGTGCGGCGGCTTCACCGGCGGCGGCAGCCACAACTCGGCCTGGGCCATCTCCTCGGGGACCTGGGCCGGCCGGGCCGCGGCCGGGTTCGCCGCCGCGCTCGGGCGGCACACCGGACGCCGGGCGCTGACCCCCGCGGGCGGGGCCGGGCTCCGGCCGGGGGCGCGGCCGGGCCGGCCGGAGGAGTACCACGACGTCGTGGCGGCGGTCCAGGCCGAGGTGCACCCGTACGAGAAGAACTACCTGCGGCACGCCGACCGGCTCGCCCCCGCGCTGGCGCGGCTGCACGGCACCTGGGCGGGGCTGCGCGCCTCCCTGCGGGGTGTGGGCGGGGACGCCGTCCAGGCCAGGCAGGCGGCGGCGATGGCCGCGCACGCCCGCTGGATGTACACCGCCGCGCTGGCCAGGCAGGAGAGCCGCGGCATGCACAAGCGGGAGGACCGGCCGGCCCAGGACGCCGCGCTGCGGCACCGGCTGCTGGTGTCCGGCCTGGACGAGATCACCGTGCGCCCCGATCCCGTCGCGCCGGTCGGCCCGCTGGAGCACGCCGGGCACCTGCGGGCGGCGTCGTGATCGAGATCGTCTCGCGGGAGCGCTGCATCGGGTGCGACCGCTGCGTGGAGGTCTGCCCGACCAACGTGTTCGACTCCGGCCCCGGCGGCGTCCCGCTGATCGCCAGGCAGGGCGACTGCCAGACGTGCTTCATGTGCGAGGCGTACTGCCCGGTGGACGCCCTGTTCGTGGCGCCGCAGCCGGCGCCGGTCGGGCCGGGGTCGCCGCTGGGCGACGAGGCGTACGTGACCCGGTCCGGGCTGCTGGGCGCCTACCGCAGGGAGATCGGCTGGGGGCACGGCCGTACGCCGGGCGCGCTGCGGGCCGTCGGACCGGAACTGCCCCGCGGCGCGCCCCCGCGCGCACAGACCCCCGTCGAAACCATGTTCCGGACACCCGAGGAGCACCCATGATCGGCCGCCGATCGTTCGCCCTGCTGCTGACCGCCGCGCTCGCGCTGCCCGCGCTCGCCGCCTGCGGCGCCGGCGGCGCGTCCGGTGCCACGGCCGCGTCCTACCCGCTGCGGATCGGCGTGATCGGCACCGGCAACAAGCTGACCGGCGTGATCGGTTACCTCAACGACGAGAAGCGGCTGCTGCCGCTGCTGGCCCCGGCCGGGGTGACCGAGGTGAAGTCCTTCTCCTTCCCCAACGGCCCCGACCTCAACCAGGCCTTGCTGGCCGGCGAACTCGACATCGCCCTGTACGGCGACACGCCCGCCCTGGTCGCGCGGGGCGCGGGGCAGCCGACCCGGCTCATCGCGCAGAACACCGTCGGCATCGACGCGGGCGTACTGGCCAAGAAGCAGGGCGGCCCGGCCCGGCTGGTCGACCTGGCCGGCAAGCGGGTCGCCACCCAGAAGGGCTCCTACATCCACCGCTACCTGCTCGGCGCCCTGGCGGAGGCCGGGATCAAGCCCCAGGAGATCGTGCACATCTACAACAGCGACGTCGAGGCCGCGCTGGAACGCGGTGACGTGGACGCCGCCGCCGTCCCCGCGGCCAACATGGAGGCCCTGCGGCTCAAGGGCTACCCGCTGATCAACATCGCCTCCCGCGACCACCCCGCCTACCTGGGGTCCAGCGCGACCGTGGTGCCCGAGTCCTTCCTCGGGGCGCGTCCCGGCTTCGTCAAGGTGTGGCAGGGCGCGCAGCGGGAGGGGACCAGGCTCGCCAAGCGGAACTGGGACCGCTACCTGGCCTTCGCCGCCAAGGTCGGCGGCTACCCGGCCGAGGTCACCAGGGCCACGACCCTGCGCGAGCAGCTTCCCGAGGAGCCCTTCACCCCGCAGGGGCTGCGCCTGCTGGAGAACACCAAGAGGTTCCTGGTGGAGCAGAAGTTCATCAGGTCCGACTTCTCGATCGAGGAGTGGATCGCCCCGGGAGCGCGCGGATGAGCGGCGCGGGCACGATCGTGCGCAAGGCGGACGTCCTGGTACTGGGCGGCGGGCCGGCCGGGGCGTGGGCCGCGCTCGCGGCGGCCGAGGCGGGCGCGCGCGTGGTACTGGCCGACAAGGGGTACTGCGGGACCAGCGGCGCGGCGGCCTCCGGCGGGAACAACCTCTGGTACGTGCCGCCCGATCCGGCCCTGCGCGAGGCCGCGATCGACGCGCGCGAGGCCATCGCGGGCGGGCTGGCCGACCGTGGCTGGATGGCGCGGGTCCTGGAGGAGACCCGTCACCAGGTGGACCGGCTGGCGGGCTGGGGGTACCCGTTCCCGGTGGACGACAGCGGCGTGGAACGGCGGGGCAGTTTGCAGGGGCCGGAGTACATGCGCAGGATGCGGCGCAAGGTCCACCGCGGCGGGGTGCTGATCCTGGACCACCACCCCGCGCTGGAACTGCTCGCCGACGCGGACGGCGTGGTGACCGGGGCGGCCGGGGTCCGCCGCCAGGAGGACGGCAGGCCGTGGGAGGTGTGGGCGGGCGCGGTCGTGCTGGCCACCGGCGGCTGCGCGTTCCTTTCCGGGGCCTTCGGCCTGAACGTGAACACCGGCGACGGGCATCTGATGGCCGCCGAGCTGGGGGCCGAGCTGTCCGGCATGGAGTTCTCCAACGCCTACGCGCTGTCCCCGGCGTACGGCTCGCACACCAAGGGGCTGATGATGCAGTTCGCCGGCTACTACGACGAGGAGGGCCGCGCGCTCCAGGCGGCCGGCCTGACCGACGGCCGCCGGCGGATCGCCCGGCTGCTGGCCGACGGCCGGCCGGTCTTCGCCCGGCTGGACAAGGCCCCGCCGGAGCTGCGCGAGGCGATGCGCCAGGCGCAGCCGAACTACTTCCTGCCGCTGGACAAGGCGGGCATCGACCCGTTCACCCAGGCGTATCCGGTGCGGCTCGTACTGGAGGGGACGGTACGCGGCACCGGCGGCCTGCGCATCGCCGGCGCGGACTGCGCCACCACCGTGCCCGGCCTGTACGCCGCGGGCGACGTGGCCACCCGCGAGCTGATCACCGGCAGCGTCAGCGGCGGCGGCAGCCACAACGGCGCCTGGGCCATCTCCTCGGGCACCTGGGCCGGGAGCGCCGCCGCCGCCTTCGCGCGCACCGGGCGGCCCCGCCGCCCGAGGTCGTGCCCGGCGGGGCGGGCGGGCCGGGCCGGGCTGCGTCCGCACGGCTCTCCCGGCCTTGCGACCGCGGACGTGGTCAAGGCCGTCCAGGAGGAGGTCATGCCGCTGAAACGGAACTACTTCCGCGAGGCGGACGGGCTGGTCCGTTCGCTCGGCGAGCTGGACCGGCTGTGGTCGGCGGTGTCGGCCGGGCTGACCGGCGAGGGGCGGGAGGCGATGCGGGCGCGCCAGGCCGCGGCCATGGTCGCGCACGGCCGCTGGATGTACCGGGCCGCCCTGGCCAGGGACGAGTCGCGCGGCATGCACCAGCGCCTGGACCGCCCGGGGGCCGATCCGGGCCTCGCCCGCCGCATCCGAGTCGGCGGGCTGGACCGGGTCTGGACCGCGCCGGAGGAGGCTGCCGCGTGATCGAGGTGGTCAGTCGCGAACGGTGCGTCACCTGCGACATCTGCGTGAAGGTCTGCCCGATGGACGTGTTCGACCTCGGCCCCGACGGGGTGCCGGTGATCGCCAGGCAGGACGACTGCCAGACGTGCTTCATGTGCGAGGCGCACTGCCCGGTGGACGCGCTGTACGTCGCGCCGTTCACCGGACCGGCCCCGGCCGGTTCGCCGCACCGGGACGAGGCGGCGCTGCGCGCGAGCGGCGCGATGGGCGACTACCGGCGGCTCATCGGCTGGGGGCGGGGCCGTACCCCGGGCAGCCGGCTGGACAAGAACCACGTCTTCACCGCCCGCCTGGCCGCCGCGCAGGGCGCCGGGGAGCCCGCCGCGCGCTGAGCTCCCCGCCGCCCCGCGGTGGTCACTTGGTGAGCGGGGCCAGCTTCGGGTCGTTGGCGTACGCTTCGGCCGCGTTCGTCTTGGTGACGATGACCGGCGGCAGCAGGTACGCCGGGACGACCTTGGTGCCGTTGTCGTAGGAGTCGGTGTCGTTGATCTCCGGCTTGCCGCCCGTCTGCAGCGCCGTGACCATCTTCACCGTCTCGGCGACGAGCTTGCGGGTGTCCTTGTTGATCGTCGAGTACTGCTCGCCGGCCATGATGGACTTGACCGACTCGACCTCGGAGTCCTGGCCGGTGACGACCGGGATCGGCTTGCCCGCGCCCTTGACCGAGGTGATGATCGCCCGGGCGAGCGTGTCGTTGGGAGAGAGCACGCCGTCCAGGGTCTTGCCGCCGTTGTAGGTCGAGGTCAGCAGTGAGTCCATGCGCTGCTGGGCGCCCTCGGCCTTCCAGCCCTGGATGGCGGTCTGCTTGACCTCCTGCTGGCCGGAGCCGACCACGACGTCGCCCTTGTCGATGAGCGGCTTGAGCACGTCCATCGCGCCGTTGAAGAACACGCCGGAGTTGTTGTCGTCGGGGGAGCCGGAGAACAGCTCGACCGTCCAGGGGCCCTTGGGCTTCTTGGCCTTCATGCCGTCCAGCAGGGCCTGACCCTGGAGCTGGCCGACCTTGAAGTTGTCGAAGGCGATGTAGTAGTCGACGTCCGGGGTGTTGGTGATGAGCCGGTCGTAGGCGATGACCACCGCGCCGGACTGCTTGGCCTGCGCCACCTGGGTGGAGAGCTGGGCGGCGTCGGTCGCGCCGATGACGATCACCTTGGCGCCCTTGGTGACCATGGCGGAGATCTGCGCCTGCTGGTCGGAGACGGTGGCCGACGCGCCGGCGTACTGGACGTCGGCCTTGAACCCGGCCGTCGTGAGCTCGTTGGTGAACAGGTCACCGGCGAGCACCCAGTTCTCGGAGGTCTTCGACGGCAGCGCGACGCCGATGAGCGAGTCGGCCGGGAAGCCCTTGGCGGGGCTCGCGGCGGTCTCGCCGCCGGTAGCGGTGGTGCCTTGACGCTCGGAGGCGCACGCGGCGCTCAGGGCGAGCATCGCCACGGCACCGGCCGCCGCGATGCTCCTGGTGAGGAATTTCCGCATTTCTGGGACGAACCCTTCCTGATTGTGATGGGGCAGCGATGCGAGCGCACGGGGGCGTCTGCCGTCGCCGGTGGCGGTCAGCCGGCGACCCTGGCCTTGTCGGGCGTGGTGGCCGAGCCGGGGTCCGAGGGAGGGGACGCCGGGCCGTCCCGGCGGAACTGGCGCAGCAGCGACCCGATGATCGAGAAGCGTCCCTGTTTCTTGTTGTAGACGTCGAGCGCGACGGCCAGCAGCAGCACCAGCCCCTTGATCATCTGAACCTTGTCGATGCCGACGCCCTCAAGTTGCAGGCCGTTGTTCAGCAGGGCCATGACCAGGCCGCCGACGATCGACCCGCTGATCGTGCCGAGCCCGCCGGACACCGCCGCGCCGCCGATGAAGACGGCGGCGATGGCGTCGAGCTCCCAGTTCAGCCCGTCCTGGGGGCCGGAGGCCGCGGACCGCGCCACGAAGATCATGCCGGCCAGCGCGGCCAGCACGGACATGTTCAGCATGACCATGAAGTTGACCCGCTTGAGCTTCACGCCGGAAAGCTCCGCGGCGCGCGCGTTGCCACCGACGGCGTAGATGTGGCGGCCCCCCACGGTGTTGCGGGTGTAGAAGGAGTACGCGAGCACCAGGGCGATCAGGATGATGCCGGAGATCGGCAGGCTGGTGCCCACCCGGCCGCCCGCGAAGCGCAGGGTGGCGAAGACGATGACGCCCACCATCACCGCGAGCCGGAGCGCCGAGATCCACATCGGCGCGGCGTCGGCGTTCATCTCGCGCCGGGTCCGCCGGGCCTTCCACTCCCGCCACACCACGCCCACGCAGGCGGCCAGGCCGAGCAGCAGCGTCAGGTTGTTGTAGCCGGTGTTCGGGCCCACCTCTGGCAGGAAGCCGGCGCCGATCTGGCGGAAGCCGATGGGGACCGGCACCGTGTCGGCGTTGCCGATGTACTGGTTGCCGCCGCGGAACAGCAGCATGCCGGCCAGCGTCACGATGAACGCGGGAACCCCGACGTAGGCGACCCAGAAGCCCTGCCAGGCGCCGATCAGCGCGCCGACGACCAGGCCCAGCACGATGGCCGGCGGCCACGGGATCGCGAACTCCTGCATCGCCTTGGCGACCACGATGCCGGTGAAGGCGGCGATCGAACCGACCGACAGATCGATGTGCCCGGCGACGATCACCATCAGCATGCCGATGGCCAGGATCAGGATGTAGGAGTACTGGGCGGCCACCGCGATGAGGTTGCCGGAGGTCAGCGTCAGACCGTCGGTCCAGATCTGGAACAGCAGCACGATCGCCACCAGAGTGAAGATCATGCCGAACTGCCGGGCGTTGGAGGTCGTGCCCCCGAAGAGGTTCTTCTGCAGGTCCTTGATTCGGCTCATGGCGTCGGCGTCTTCTTGGTAGAGGTCATCTGCTTCATGAGGAGTTCGGGGTCGGCGTCCCGGCGTGGCACGTCACCGGTGATGGTTCCCTCGAACACGGTGTAGATGCGGTCGCACAGGCCGATCAGTTCGGGCAGTTCGGAGGAGATGACGATGACGCCCTTGCCCTGGTCGGCCAGCTTCTGGATGATCCCGTAGATCTCGTACTTGGCTCCGACGTCGATGCCGCGCGTCGGCTCGTCGAGGATCAGCAGGTCGGGATCGGTGAACATCCACTTCGCCAGGACGACCTTCTGCTGGTTGCCGCCCGACAGCTTGGTGACGCCCTCGTCCACGCTGGGCGTCTTGATCCGCAGGCTCTCGCGGTACTCCTCGGCGACCCGGTGTTCGAGCACCGGGTCGATGACCCCGTACGTGGAGATCTTCGACGGCTTGGCGGCCACCATCGAGGTCTTGATGTCGTCGAGCAGGTTGAGGCCGATCGCCTTGCGGTCCTCGCTGACGTACGCGAGACCGTGCCGGATGGCCTCGGCCACGGATCTGAGCTGGATCTCCTTGCCGTCCTTGAAGACCTGGCCGGAGAGGTGGACGCCGTAGGAGCGGCCGAACAGGCTCATCGCCAGCTCGGTGCGCCCGGCGCCCATGAGCCCGGCGAAGCCGACGATCTCCCCGCGCCGCACGGTGAAGCCGGAGCCCTTGCACACCAGCCGGTCGGCCGAGATCGGGTGCCGCACCGTCCAGTCGCGGACCTCGAAGAACACCTCGCCGATGTGCGGGGTGTGCTCGGGGAACCTGCTGCTCAGCTCGCGGCCGACCATGCCGCGCACGATGCGGTCCTCGTTGACGCCGTCCGCCCTGACGTCCAGGCTCTCGATCGTCCGGCCGTCGCGCAGGATCGTGATGGAGTCGGCGACCGCCGCGATCTCGTTGAGCTTGTGCGAGATGATGATCGAGGTGATGCCGCGGTCCCTGAAACCGCGCAGCAGGTCCAGCAGGTGCCGGGAATCGGCCTCGTTGAGCGCGGCGGTGGGCTCGTCCAGGATGAGCAGCTTCACGTCCTTCGCGAACGCCTTGGCGATCTCCACCAACTGCTGCTTGCCGACGCCGATGTCCTTGATCAGCGTGTCCGGGTCCTCCCGGAGGCCGACGAGCTCCATCAGCTCCAGCGCCCGGCGCTGGGCGGCCTTCCAGTCGATCGCGCCCCGCCTGCGCGGCTCGTTGCCGAGGAAGATGTTCTCGGTGATCGACATGCCGGGCACCAGCGCGAGCTCCTGGTGGATGATCACGATGCCCGCCTGCTCGCTGGCCCTGATGCCGCCGAAGCGGACCTCCTCCCCCTGGAAGAGGATGCCGCCGGAGTAGGTGCCGTGCGGATGGACGCCGCTCAGCACCTTCATCAGCGTGGACTTGCCCGCGCCGTTCTCGCCGCAAATGGCGTGGATCTCCCCCGCCCTGACCACGAGGCTGACATCGGCGAGCGCCGTCACCCCCGGGAACGTCTTGGTGATCGACCGCATCTCAAGGAGCACCGGGGCGTCGGTCATGACCGCGGCCCCGTCGCTCCGGGGCCGCGGCGACGGCGCGTATGCGGTCCTCGGGGGGTGCGGCACGTCGTTGACATCAACTTGCCTCCGATGACCTCTCCATGGACCACCGCCGCGGCCGGGCGCGCCCTGCCCCAACGGTCTGCACGTCCTGCGTGTTATACCTACGAAGACGGACCTTAAATCCATTTGATTTACTAAGTCAACGCCCGCTAGGGCAGAATGTTCCCCGCAGGCGACGAGCAGAGAGGACCTTGTGGGTGCGGCGCGCAGGTACAAATCTCCCCAAGGTAGGGCGATACAACCGAGCGGTCGTGCTGGACCAGATCCAGCTCGCCGACGGCATCAGCCGGGTGGAGATCGCCCACCACACCGGCCTCACCCCACAGACCGTCTCCGGCATCGTGCGCCGGCTGCTCGATGAGGGCATCGTGCGCGAGGACGGCGCCAGCCGGGTCGCCAGCGGCGGCAAGCCCCGCACCACCCTGCGGATCAACCCCGACGCGGGCAGCGCGGTCGGCCTGCACTTCGACCCGGTCGAGCTGACCTGCGCGGTGGTGGACCTGCTCGGCCTGCCGCTGGTCGTCAAACGCCGCCCGACGCCGCCGCACGCCTCCCCGCAGGACGTCGTGGCGGCCATGGCCGGGCTGACCGCCGAGGTGGTCGCCGAGGCCGGCGTACCGCTCGGGCGGGTGCTCGGCCTGGGCCTCGCCACCCCCGGCCCGATCGACCAGGACGACGGCACGGTCGTCGCCCCGCCGCAGCTCACCAACTGGACACGGGTGCCGGTCAAGCGGATGCTGAGCGAGGCCACCGGCCTGGCGGTGACGATCGACAACGACGCCACCGCCGCCGCGGTCGGCGAGCGGTGGTCCGGCGCGGGCCGGGGCGTGCCCAACTTCGCGTACTTCTTCCTGGGCACCGGCATCGGCGGCGGGCTCATCCTCGACCACCAGGTCTACCGGGGCGGTTCGCTGAACGCCGGGGAGTTCGGTCACGTCTCGGTGCTGCCGGACGGCCCGGAATGCTACTGCGGCAACCGGGGCTGCCTGGAGCGGGTGGTCAACCCCACGGCGATCGTCGCGGAGGTCCATCGGCGGCTCGCCGAGCGGGGCGGCGGCGTCCTGGCCGAGCCGTTCGAGCGTGATCCGGCCCTGGTCGACCATGCCGCGATCCGGCTCGCCGCCGAGGCGGGCGACCCTCTCGCGGGCGCGGTCATCGACCAGGCCGCCGAACGCGTCGCCTCGGTCGCGGTCAGCGTCGCCAACATCACCGACGTCGATCTCATCGTGCTGGGCGGGCACGGCATCTCGCACGTCGAGAAGCGGTACGTCGGCGCGGTCACCGCGGCCCTCGCCACCCGGCCGCTGTCCCGGCACATCCGGACGGTCGACGTCGCGCTCTCGCCGCTCGGCGCGGACGCCGCCGTCGTCGGCGGCGCCGCGCTCGTACTGCACGCCACGTACTCGCCGCAACTGTCCGCGCTGCTCGCGGACTGATCAGATCGGGGATGGCCGATGGACCACCAAGCCGTGCTCGCCGTCGACATCGGCGGCACCAAGATCGCCGCCGGGCTGGTGGGCCCGGACGGCACGGTGCGCAGGCACGCCGAGACCGCCACCCCGGCGAACGAGCCCCTGATCGGCGAGGCCCTGCGCACACTGCTCACGTCGGTGGCCGGAGGGGTGCGTCCGAGCGCGGTCGGGCTGGCCTCGGCCGGTCCACTCGACCTGCGGCGCGGCACGGTCAGCCCGGTCAACATCCCGGCGTGGCGGGACTTCCCGCTGGTCGAACTGGCCGCCGGCATCGTGCCCGGCGTCCCGGTCACGCTGGTGGGCGACGGCATCGCGGCGGCGGTGGGCGAGCACTGGCGCGGCGCGGGGCGTGGGTCGGTGTCGATGCTCGGGATCGTGGTCTCGACCGGCATCGGCGGCGGGCTCGTGCTCAACGGCGTGCCGTACCCGGGGCCGAGCGGCAACGCCGGGCACCTCGGGCACACCGTCGTCGATCCGGCGGGGCCGTCCTGCACCTGCGGGGCCGCCGGCTGCGTCGAGGCGTACGCCAGCGGCCCGTCGATGGTCCGCTGGGCCCGGCGGCACGGCTGGACCGGCACCGACGCCCGCGGCCTGGCCGCCGACGCGGGGCGCGGCGACCCGATCGCCCTGGCCGCCTTCGACCAGGGCACCCAGGCACTCGCCCGTGGCATCGTCGCGGCGGCCACACTGTGCGACCTCGACCGCGTGGTGATCGGCGGCGGCGTCTCGGCGGCCGGTCCCCTGCTGTTCACCCCGCTGCGCCGCCATGTCGAGCGCTTCAGCACCCTCGGCTTCGTCCGCCGGCTGACCGTACAACCGTCGGCCCTCGGACGCCAGTCCGGCCTGCTCGGGGCCGCCCGCAGCGCGATGCTCGCCACCCCGGCCCCCGACGAGCCGATCAGCGCGTGATCGCGGCGGCACAGTGCCGGCACTCCCCCCGGCGCCGGTAGTAGCAGGCCAGGGCGGCGAGCCCGAGCGTGCCGCCCCACAGCAGGAAGGACGGGATGGGCAGGGCGAAGACCGGTCCGACCCGGTAGCCGTAGACGTCGATGGACCAGCCGCCGGCGATGAGGTCGGGCAGGCCGCGCGCCCAGGACAGGCCGACGGCCATCGTCGCGCACGCGGCCAGCCCGGCGCACACCACGGGCACGGCCACCGGGACGGGGCGGCCGGCCAGGCCCACCACCCAGCGCGGCCACACCTCGCCCCAGCGGTGGACGAGCCCCGCCGTCAGCACCGACCCGGCGGCGCACATGCCGATCAGGATGAGTTCCATGCCCTTGGCGCCCGCCCCGCCGTTGGCGGTCGCGAGGTGCCGCAGGAACTCCGCGGGCACGCCGAGCGGGATGTCCAGCACCCAGGCCAGCCGCACCACGGCGTACCCCCACGGCGCGGCGACCGCCGTGTAGGTGAGCGCCCGGCGGTGGCGCACCAGCCACGCCGCGCCGCGCCCCGTGCGGTGGCCGGCCCGGCGGCCGCAGTGCGCGCACGCCGACCGGCTCGCCCGCTGGTAGGCCAGGGTGGCGGCGGCCCAGGCGAAGCCGCCCGCCATCAGGATGAGGAAGTTCACCGTCGGCCAGTCCATCTTGTCGAGGGTGAGGAAGATGAGCGGGAACAGCGCGAGGTGCAGCGCGCGGATCTCCGGCAGGACAAGCGTCAGGAGCACGGCGAGGCCCCAGCCGGACAGCAGCAAGACCGGCCGTGGCCCCCGGGCCCGGCGGGCCATCGCCCAGGCGATGACCGCCCCCGCCGTGCCGAGCCCGGCCATGACCGGCCCGGTGACCTGCGCGGTCGCCCCGGCCAGCAGCCGCCCGTGTCCCTCCGCGTTGACATCGGCCGCCCCGAAGGGGAAGCCGCCGCCGCCCGCCGCCCAGAACACCCCGAGGGCGGCGTACACCACCGACCAGCCCAGCGCCGCGTACGCGGTCCAGACCGGCCACCCGCGCAGGACCCGCTCGGGCCGTAGCCTCGTGATCGCCATGGCCCCAGCGTCCACCGGCCAGCCCCGCCGCCGCCTCCCCCGCGGCGGGGACCCGGGTCCCCGCCAGGGGGGAGATCCCGCGTGAGCGTCACTCGACCTGGCCGGTCTCCCAGGCCCAGGCGGCCAGTTCGATGCGGTTGCGCGCGCCGCGTTTGCGCTGGATGCTCTGCACGTGCGTCTTGACCGTGCTGGGCGCGATGAACATGGCCGCGGCGATCTCGTCGTTGGACCTGCCGCGCGCCAGCAGCCGCAGCACCTCGGCCTCGCGCCCGGTCAACGGCTCGCCCGCGACGGCGCCTTTGGGGAGGGGCCCGGTGAGGTGCCGCAGCAGCCTCACGGTGATCGACGGGCTGATCAGGGCGTCGCCCGCCACCGCGGCGCGCAGCGCCTCGACCAGCAGGGCGGGGCCGCTGTGCTTGAGCACGTAGCCGCAGGCGCCGTTGCGCAGCGCCCGGTAGACGTAGTCGTCGGTGTCGAAGGCGGTGAGGATCACCACCCGCAGGCCGTCGGCGGCCAGCAGCCGGGTGACCTCGATACCGTCCAGGCGGGGCATCTCGATGTCGAGCAGGACCACGTCAGGGCGCAGCCGCCGGGCCGCCGCCACCGCCTCGGCCCCGTCGCCCGCCTCTCCGGCCACCACGACGCCTTGGCTCTCCAGGATCAGCCGCAGCCCGGCGCGGACGATCTGCTGGTCGTCCGCGATGAGGACGGTCAGGTCCGGTTCAGCCATCGGGCAGCAGTGTATCCACCGGAATCTCGGCCAGGACCTGCCATCCGCCGTGCGGATGCGGCCCGGCGGCGAAGGTCCCGCCGAGGGATCTGACGCGCTCCTCCAGGGCCGGCAGGCCGAGCCTGGTGGAGGGCGGGCGGGCCGGGGCGCCCCGGCCGGGGCCGTTGACGACGCTCGTCACCACGTTCGGGCCGGCACGGGAGATCGTCGCGCGTACGGACTCGGCGTCGGGGACGTGCCGCCGTACGTTGGACAGCGCCTCGACCACGATCCTCGCGACGGTCGTGCTCACCCGCCGGGGCAGCCGTCCGGCCAGTCCAGGGTCCAGGGTGAGCGTGGCCGGGATGGTGCCCGCCGCGGCGAAGCCCGCCACGATCCGGGGCAGCTCGCCGAGCCCGGGCGCGGCGTCGTCGCCCGGCTCGTCTCGTTCGTCCAGGTCGTGCAAGGCGCGGACCGTGGCGCTCAGCGAGGTCAGGGCCCGCCGCCCGGTCGCCTCGATGTGGCGCAGCGCCTCCCGCTCATGGTCGCGCGCGGCCTGGCCCGCCTGTGCCTGGACGACCATCTCGCCGAGGTCGTGCGCGATGAAGTCGTGCAGGTCCCTGGCCAGGTTCAGCCGCTGGGCCCGCCGGGCCGCGGCCACCGACCGCACCCGTACCGAATCCAGCCAGCGCAGGTGCGCGCCGATCGCCGCCGCCCCGATCGCGCCCAGTGCCCAGAAGGCGCACAGGCCCACCGCCTCCAGGACGGACGAGGCCGGGACCACGCGCAGGATCAGCAGCGCGCCGGCCGATCCGCCCGCCAGGCCGGCGGCCACGGCGTGCCGTACCGGCGCGTCCCTGACCACGATGATCAGCACCAGCAGCAGCGCGAGGGTCTCCAGGTAGGCCCACGCCCCGGCCACGGGCGGACCGGTGGTGAGGCTCACCCCTGCCGAGAGCGGCGCGAGCACGGCCAGGACGGGTACGGCGCGGCGGCGCGCGGGTGGCGCGCCGAGCACGGTGGCGGCCGACGCGCAGGCGACCAGCGCCGACGCGACGGTGACGGGCCCGGCGTCCGGGGTGATGAGCAGGCCCGCCAGCGCGCAGGCGAGCACTCCCGCGCCGATCGCCACGGCCCGCGCCCGCGTGGTCCACTGCACGCCACGAGCCTACGGCGGGGGCGGCCCGCTCCAGGGACGGGTCAAAGGCGGCCGAGTTCCATGGCCGTCTCCTGAAGGATCGGCACCAGTTCGGAAAGGCCGGGCATGGACAGCCGCGCCTCCGGCCCGGAGACGGACAGCGCGAGATCGCGCGGCGCCCCGGGAACCGGCACGGCCACGCTCCGCACGCCGAGTTCCTGCTCGCCGTCGTCCACCGCGTACCCCTGCTCGCGCACCAGCTCGATCTGCCGCATCAGGGCCCATTCCTCGGTGATCGTGCGCGACGTCTGCGCGGGCAGCCCGTGGTCCGCGATCAGGCGGCGGATCTGTGCGTCGGTGGCCTGCGCGAGCAGCACCTTGCCCTCGGCCGTGGCGTGCGGCGCGACCCGCCGCCCGGCATCGACGAACATCCGCAACATGTGCCGCTGCGAGGCGACCTGAGCGAGGTACACGACCTCGTCGGCGTCCATCGCCGCCAGGTTGGCGGTCTCGCCGACCCGCTCGACCAGCCGTCCGAGGTACGGCCGCGCCCAGGCTCCGAGGAAGGCGCCGGCGACCCGCCCAATGAAGATCATCCTTGGCCCGAGCGTGTAGATCTTCGAGGTCTCCTGCCTGACGTACCCGCCGGCGACCAGTGTCCGCAGGATGCGGTGAATGGTGGTGGCCGGCAATCCGGACGCCTCGGTCAACTCGGTCAACGACATCGAGCCTCCGGCGGCGGCGAGGTGTTCGAGCAGCAGAAACGACCGCTCCACCACCTGGATACCGGCGAACCCATCGGCCACCTGCACGGCCTCGGCCATGCCAGCCCTCCCAACCTCAAGCGAGCGAGGCTCACCGTGTCGCTGAATGGGAGGTACCCTCCAGCCCACTGTGCGGAAGCGAGCCACGAGAACCCTCATTCTCCTCGAAGCCCGCCACTCACGCCGTAATCTCCGCCAACCCCCAGATGCCCCGCCGCGGCGTGGGTGGAAACGGCATTGCCCGGGGCGGGCGCCGGGGCCTGCGCGAACGTGCGCCGAGGGCCGGCCTCCTGTGGGCCATGGGGGAGGCCGGCTGCTCGCGCGCCGGGCGGCGATGCTCAGGCGGTGGGCGGCGCGCTCGTCACCGGCGTTGCCAGAGGGCCGGGACGTTGGGCGGTTCCCAACCGGCCAGGGCGGTGTGCGCCTGCAGGCACTGATACGTGGCGCCGTTGTAGATCGCCTGGTCACCGGAGGCATAGGCGGTGCCGGACGTCCAGTCGCCCGCGGGGCCCTGGGTGGGCGTCACGGTGGGGGTCGGCGTGGGCGTCGGGGTGACCGTGGGGGTCACGGTCGGGGTGGGAGTGGGCTGGGGGCCGCCCGGGCCGACCTGGAGGTCCACGCAGTTGTAGAAGGCCATCGCGGTGTCGGCGATGTTCCAGACCGCGCGCAGCTTGATCCGCCCGGTGTGGCCACCGAGGTTCACCGTGTGGGTCACCCTGGTCCCGGGCTGCCTGCCGTGGTCGTTGAACACCGCGACCCGGGTGTCCCCGATGAAGTACTCCCACGTGCTGGTGGAGTGGTTGGCCGTGATGATCCACTTGAAGTTCACGGTGTTTCCGACGTTGGCGACGGGCCATGCCTTGGAGTCGTCGTCGAGCGGCGCCCAGCGGCCGTCACCGCCGCTGCAGTTGCGCTGGCCCTTGAGACCTTCGACGGCGTCCGGCTCCCAGATGATGTCGCCGCAGTCACTGACCTTTCCGGCCGCGCAGTTGGCCTGGCGGCTCGGTGGGTCGGAGATGAAGCCGTGCGCCGAGGCGGGGGGCGCCACGAACACCGTCGCCCCCACGGCGACGAGCACCGTGAACACGACTGTGATCAGTTTTCGCATGTCACGCATCCTTCTGGCTGGAGGGGTGCCCCCAAACTAAAGGAAAGTTTCTTAACTAGAAAAGGTCAAACAGATCCCTCCCCCGTGCTATCGGGCACCCTCCCGAACACCGATCCGGGCGGCACGGCCGACCCGCCCCCCTCGGCCTCGTGACCAGGACACCGGGTACGCCCACACCGGCCCGGCACCCGGAAGCCGCCCCAACCGGGGGAACGTCTTTCCAGCACTTCGTGTTATGGCCACCACCCCCCGGGCGCGAGCGAGCACTCAGCGCCACCGGCCCGCCCCCGCCCATCGATGCGGGAACATGACCGCTCGTCGGTGTAGTACGCGCTGGCCCGCCACCCACCGTGGCGATGGAATCACGTGTGCGCAGGCCCCGGCACACCCCTCAGGCTCCGCCACCCAGATGGCGTCCCGCCCACCGGGCGGCGTAAGTGGGAACCCCAAATCTGGACATAGTGCAGGTCGCCCGCTCCGACTGCGAGAAAGTTCCACTACTCCGCGAGAGGCTGTCGCCGGGTGTGTCCGCCTACACATGAACGGCGGTAGGGACCTCACCTTCAGGCAGGCCCGCGGCGCGCATCTCCGGCTCAACACCGTAAGATCCACCCGCTCCGGCAGCGCATCGGCGCAGTGCGCCCTGGCCCACCGCACGCTGCGGCTTCGCCCACAAGATCCACCGCTTGCCGGACAACCGCCGAACCGCCCCTGCCGCGTATTTCCGCCTTACGCGGGAAGGGCGGTGGGAGACATCACCCTCGGCTGCGTCCACCTTCGGAGTGAGGCGCCTCGGGCACTGCTCATACCCCCGTTCCTGTAGTGGGGCCGGTGCCGGAGGGATCGGGTGGATGGTCAGAGGATGTCGGTGAGCAGGGCGGCGAACTCTTCCGGGGTGAGGATGTGGATGCCGAGGCTTTCGGCCTTGGCCTGCTTGGAGCCGGCCTTCGCACCCGCGACCAGGAGGTCGGTGCGGGCGGAGACGCTGGAGGAGGCGCGGCCGCCGGCTCGTTCGATCAGTTCGTTCATCTGGTTGCGGGAGAACGTCTCCAGCGGGCCGCTCATCGCGCCCGTGACGACGACCGACTTTCCCGACAGTGGCAGGTCGGCGGAGACGGCCGCCTCCTCCTCGTCTTCCGCCTGGCGTGGGGTCACACCGGGCTCGGTCAGGTTGACCCCGGCCGCCACCAGCTTGTCGATGACCGGCCCCAGCTCGGCGAGCTCGGCCACCACGACGGGGGCCTTCTCCGGGCCCATGCCCTCGACGGCCTGGATCGCCTCGGCGTCGGCGGCGCGGATGGCGTCCATCGAGCCGAAGTGGCGGGCCATCCGGCGGCTCATCGAGCGGCCGGTGCCGCGGACCCCGAGTGCGCACAGCACCCGGCTGAGCGGGCGGCCCTTGGCCTCTTCGATGGCGGCCAGCAGGTTGGTGGTGCTGAGCTCGCCCATCCGCTCAAGGCCGAGCACCTGGTCGGCGGTGAGGTAGAACAGGTCGGCGAAGTCGGCGATCAGCCCGGCTTCCAGCAACTGCAGGATGCGGTTCTCGCCCAGGCCGGCGATGTCGAGCTGGTCGCGGCCGACCGCGTAGCTGACGGAGGTGATCACCCGGCAGGCCCGGCCGCGCACGCAGCGCCACCGCTCCTGGGAGGCGTCGATCGCGTCGCCGCAGGACGGGCAGACCTCCGGGATCTCGATCGGGCGCTCCTGCCCGGTGCGCAGGTGGACGACCGGGGCCTCCACCCGCGGGATCACGTCGCCGGCCTTGTAGACGACCACGCTGTCGCCCAGCATGAGGCCGCGGCGGGCGATGTCGGCGACGTTGTGCAGGGTCGCGTAGGTGACGATGCTGCCGTCGAGCTCGACCGGTTCGAGCACGGCCCGGGGCGCGATGATGCCGGTGCGCCCGGTGTTCCACTCGACGGCGAGCAGCTTGGTGATCTTCTCCACCGCGGGCAGCTTGTAGGCGATGGCCCAGCGCGGGGCGCGCGAGCTGAACCCCGCCTGGGCCTGGTCGGCGGCCAGGTCGCAGCGGATCACGATGCCGTCGATCGCGAAGGCCAGCCCGGCGCGGGCCGCGGCGATCTGCTCGACGCGCTCGTTGACCTGGTCGAGGGTGGTGGCGACGACGCCGGCCACGGGCGTGGCGGCGGTGGTCTGCACGCCCTGCCCGGCGGCCCACGCCATGACCGCGCTGTGCCGCATCTCGCGCAGCCCCGTGGCGAACTCGGACTCGTCGCCGGGCGGGGGCAGCAGGCCGTACGCGAAGAACGTCAGCTCGCAGACGTAGGGCCGGTCCTGCGCGCGCAGCGTGCCCGCCGCGGCGCTGCGCGGGTTGGCGAACGTCGTGCCGTCGTGCGCGCGGCGCTTGGCGCAGGCCGCCTCGAACTGCTCGGCCATCATCATCACCTCGCCGCGCACCTCCACGGTGTGCGGCTCGGCCAGCTCGCCGGGCAGGCCCACGATGGTGCCGATCGCGTGCGAGACGTCTTCGCCCGCGCTGCCGTCGCCCCTGGTGACGAGCTGGGTCAGGCGGCCGTGGCGGTAGCGGGCCGAGACCGCGAGCCCGTCGAGCTTGGGCTCGACGCTCCACGCCTCGACCGGCCGGCCCAGCCTGCGCTCCAGGGACGCGGCCCAGTCGGCGAGCTGCCCCGCGCCGAAGACGTTGTCGAGCGAGAGCATCGGGACGGTGTGCGGCACGTCGCCGACCACCGCCCCGCCCGCCACCTTGCCGGTCGGCGAGGTGGGCAGCGCCTGCCCCGGGTGGGACCGCTCGTAGGCGGCGATGCCGCGCACCAGCCGGTCGTAGGCGTCGTCGTCGAGCGCGGAGGTGCCGTCACGGTAATAGGCCGCCGCGGCGTCGAGGGCGAGTCGCACCGCCTCCGCGTAGGCGGTCTCGCCGGAGATCGCGGTGATCGCGGGCGCGCTGGTCGCAGGCGCTGGGGGCACGGGTGCGGAGACCGCGGGGGTCGTCGCGAGGGCGTCGCTCATGATGTCATGATGTCGCTCCCCACCGACATTTTCACACCCGCCATCGAGCGCTGAGCTGGGCGGTCGCCCTGTGGACGGCGAACGCCCCCCGCGCGGGGCGGGGGGCGTGATCGGAGGCCGTGACCGGAATCGAACCGGCGTACACCGCTTTGCAGGCGGTTCCCTCAACCACTCGGGCACACGGCCATATGTGTCACACGCGCCGGCGTACGGCCGGCCGTTTGTGAGCCCTCCATTCGCGCCACGGCGGGCTCATTGTCGATTTTCGGGCCATCGGAAAGCGCGAAGGAATTACAAATCCGCACAGCGCGGAAATGTTTTCCGAGACGGCATGAAAACGGCCATGCCGACCATGGGGATCACCGCCGGCAGGCGGTACGAGAAAGAGAGATGGGCGCGCGTCAGGCGCGACAACAGGACGAGAGGCCCAGATCGCAGGTGAAGCGGGCCACGGTGACCGCCGCCTCCCTGTTCATCATCTGACTCCTGCCGTCTCGTCCGTCCGGCGGCCGGGGACCTGACGCCCCGCCATGAACCACCGTTCTTTGCAGGCACAATGCTAATCGCGATTATCCGCCACGTCAAACAGTGGCGCGATATTCCTGGATTGCCGCCGGATCGATTATCCGCACAGGCCCGGCCCTTCCAAAGGGCCGGGCCTTCACGGTGTTCGCGTCCGCCGGTTCAGCGGTGTGGCGTCACCAGAGCGGAACGTGCGGCAGCAGCGGCGACGCGGGCGGTCGCGGCCGGGACCTGTTCTGGGCCGTGGCCGGAGGCTCCGGCGGTACGGCCGCGCACCGTGTCCCGCGCGCCGGCGGCTTGAGCGAGATCAGATAGTCGTCGATCGCGCCCGTGGTGCACTCACCACGGCCGTAGATGCCGTGTCCCCAGCCCTCGTACGTGACGAACCGGGCCTCCTTCCCGATCTGGGCGGCGGCGTTGACCGCCCACACATAGCCGGTGGCCGGGTCGTGCAGCGCGTTGCCGAGCAGCAGCGGCGGCGTGCCGCTCACCCGCAGGCGGTGCTGCGGGTTGGGGATCGGGTCCGGCTCGCTCAGGCAGTACGCGAGGACCGAGACGGCGGCCGGGCTGAGCTCCATGTCCGGCGCGATGGCCTTGGAGCGACGCAGGTGCTTGGCGTACTCCTTGTAGTCGCGCACTGGCAGCCGGAAGTCCTCGCAGAAGACCTGGGTGGGGATCTCCACCTCGTCCGGAGCCGTCCCCGCGTGCCGCCGCTCCGGGGCGTGCGCCGCCAGGCGGGCCGCCGAGGCCGGCGGGCGCTGCGCGCCGGCGTCGATGGCCACGAGGAGTTCGGCCAGCTCGTACCACGCCGGCCCGTAGAAGGCACTGAAGGCGATGCCGATCACGTCCAGCCGGGTGAGCCGGTAGTCGGGCTCGCCGGGGAACCTGAGTTCGCCGCGGTCGGCGCGGTCCAGCAGGCTCGCCCAGAACGCGCGCACGTCCCGGCCGCGCAGCGCGCACCGGCTCTCCTCGCCGCACCACTTGACGAACTCGTCGAAGGAGTCCTGGGCGGTGTGGGCCTCGGTGTAGAGGAAGGGACCGGTGCCCAGGCTGTGGTCCATGTTGCTGTCCAGGGCGAGGGCGCGGACCCGGCCGGGGAACCGCTCGGCGTACATCTGCCCCATGAGGGTGCCGTAGGAGATGCCGTAGTAGGTCAGTTTCTCCTCGCCGAGCGCGGCGCGGATGGCGTCCATGTCATGGGCCACGCTGCCGCTGTCCACATGGTCGAACAGCGGCCCGGTGCGGGCCCGGCAGTCGGCGCGCAGCCGATTGGCGAAGTCACGCCAGGCGTCGAACTCGGTCTGGCTCTTGATGACCGGGTAGGGGGCCTGACCCGCGAGTTCGGCCGAGCAGACGATGGGCCGGCTCCTGGCCACACCGCGCGGGTCGAAGCCGACGATGTCGAAGCGGCGGTTCAGCTCTGCGCTGAAGTAGGTGCCGGCGGCGAGGGCGAAGTCGACCCCTGAGCCGCCCGGGCCGCCGGGATCGATCAGCAACGAGCCGACCCTGGCCGCGGGGTCGGTGGCCTTGCGCCGGGCCAGGGCCAGGTCGATGGTGGGCCCGCCCGGGTTCTTCCAGTCCACGGGTACGGCGAGCGTGCCGCAATCGGCCGTCGGGTCCTCCCGGCACGGCTGCCAGGCGACCGACGGGCTACCGGAGGGGGCGGCGGGCGCCGCGGGAGCCGCCTGGGCGGGCGCGAGCGGGGATAACCCCACCAGGGCGGCCAGGGCGGCGGCGAGCAACGGAACCGTTCTACGCACGTGATCTCCAATCACCGGCGTGGGTTCTTGATCTCGACGTCCAGATTCTCCGGTCCCCCGGCGGCCCACGGCCATCGGCCATAAGGATGGGAGGCTTCCCCCTCACGTACCAGCGTTTCGTCTGCATGCGCGCATCTTCCGGGGTACCGTGCCTCAAAAGCCCAGCACGAAGGCCGGTACGGCGATGCCGGCCTCTCATCCGCAAGCATGAGCCGAGCGGACCGGCCCAAATGGCGTCCACTATTCCGCCGGGGCGCATCGTCCGCCGCGCACTCGCCGTACCATCGGAAGGCGGGGTGCGCGCCCCCGACTCGGGCATCCGGCGCCTGGCGGCGTCGCCCGTGACCCTCTGACCCCCATAGAGGAGACGTTCCGAGTGGCACGCATCGGTGACCGCGGTGATCTGCTGAAGTGCACGTTCTGCGGCAAGAGCCAAAAAGAGGTCCGCAAGCTCATCGCGGGTCCCGGCGGTGTCTACATCTGCGACGAATGCGTTGAGCTGTGCAACGAGCTCATCGAGGAGGAGCTGGAGGAGACCGCCGACACCGGGCACGGTGATCTGCCCAAGCCGCAGGAGATCAACGAGTTCCTGCAGGGCTACGTCGTCGGACAGGAGAACGCCAGGAAGTCGCTGTCGGTGGCGGTCTACAACCACTACAAGCGCATCCGGTCGGGGGGCGGGCGCAGCAGGCGCGACTCCTCGCACGAGGAGCCGGTCGAGCTGGGCAAGTCCAACATCCTGCTGATCGGGCCCACCGGCTGCGGCAAGACCTACCTCGCGCAGACGCTGGCCAGGATGCTCGACGTGCCGTTCGCGATCGTCGACGCGACCGCGCTGACCGAGGCCGGTTACGTCGGCGAAGACGTCGAGAACATCCTGCTCAAGCTGATCCAGGCGGCCGACTTCGACGTCAAGAAGGCCGAGACCGGGATCATCTACATCGACGAGATCGACAAGATCGCCCGCAAGAGCGAGAACCCGTCGATCACCCGGGACGTCTCCGGTGAGGGTGTGCAGCAGGCGCTGCTGAAGATCCTGGAGGGCACCACCGCCTCGGTGCCGCCGCAGGGCGGGCGCAAGCATCCCAATCAGGAGTTCATCCAGATCGACACCACCAACGTGCTGTTCATCGTGGGCGGCGCGTTCGCCGGCCTGGACCGGATCATCGAGCAGCGGGCCGGGCACAAGGGCGCCGGGTTCGGCGCGACGCTGCGCACCGGGCAGGACCGTGAGACCGGCGACCCCTACGCGGAGGTCATGCCGGAGGACCTGCTGAAGTTCGGGCTGATCCCCGAGCTGGTCGGGCGGTTGCCCGTGGTCACCACGTTCCAGCCGCTGGACCGCACGGCGCTGACGCGGATCCTCACCGAGCCGCGCAACGCGCTGATCAAGCAGTTCCAGAAGCTCTTCGAGCTGGACGGCGTCGAGCTGGTCTTCGACGACGACGCCGTCGGCGCCATCGCCGACCAGGCGCTGCTGCGCCGCACCGGCGCGCGGGCCACCCGGGCGATCGTCGAGGAGGTCCTGCTCAACGTGATGTACGAGGTGCCGAGCCGCGACGACGTGGCCCGGGTCGTGGTCACCCGCGACACCGTACTGGACAACGTCAACCCGACCCTGGTGCCCCGCGACCATCTCGACCGCGGATCCGAACGCCGCGACAAGTCCGCCTGACGGCGCGGAAGCAACCCCAGGAGAGGAACGAGGTCAGGGACCCGCCGTCACCGGCTCCCGGCCACGCCGGGCCGTCACCGCCCACGAGCAGCCCCCTGCGGCCCGGAGCCCTCGCCTCCGTGGCAGGCCCGCCGGGCCGCCACCCGCCCCCGAGCGGCTCACCACGGCCAGGAACGAGGTCAGGGATCCGCCGTGCCCACGAGCAGCGCCCTGCGGCCAGGAGCGCAGTCAGGAGCCTTCGTCACCGTGGCAGGCCCGCCGGGCCGCCACCCGGCCGCGAGCGGCTCACCACGGCCAGGAACGGGGTCAGGGGCCTGTGGGCGCCGGGTCGTTGGTGAGCAGGGCCAGCAGTTCGCTGCGGGCGGGGGCGGGCAGGGGCCTTGGGGTGGCCGGTGGGAGCCGGTCCAGTAGGGCGGTCAGGGGCGGGCGGGACAGCACCTCCTGGGGGGTGGCCAGGCAGGTGGCCGCCTCCGCCAGGGCGCGGAAGGCGTCGGCGTCGTGGGTCGCCGCGGCCTCCAGCCGGGCCATCTCGGTGTCCCGCCGTGGCGGCGGGACCTGCCCTTGGCGCAGTGCGGCCATCTCGGCGGCGCGCGCCCGGTCTGTGGCGATCTGGTCCATGTAGTAGGGCCCGGTCAGCCGCTCGGTGGTCTCCTCCCACGCGGTCGCGAACTCCTCGCCGCCGAGCCCGCCCGCCGTCCGCCCCCGTACCAGATCGCGTAGGGCCTCGGCCTGGATGAGCCCGGCGGAAAGGCCGCGCGCGGCGGTGGGGGCGGTGCAGGCGCTCGCGTCGCCAACGGCGGCGAACCCGGTGGCCACCGGGCGGCCGGCCACCGTGAACCGCCGCCTGCGGTCCAGGACCCCGGCCATCGCCAGCACCCTGGTGACGGGCGTGCCCGCCCCCCAGTGCGCATGCGCCGGGCAGGCGCGCAGCGCCCTGGCGAAGCGCTCGGGGTCGCGTAGGTGCTTGAGCGGCGCGTCACCACGGCCGGTGACGAAGGTGACGGACCAGGTGTCGTGCCCGCCCGGGATCGTGAGCAGCGCGAACGTGCCCAGTTGGGTGTACGGCGGCGCCATCCGCACCGGATGCTCCGGCCCGGTGAAGTAGCGGGTGTAGTACGCGAAGCCGTGGTCTTCCGGCTCGGTGCGCGGCCCCGCCGAACCCAGCGCGGTCAGCCACGCCGAGGACGGCGTGCCCCGGCCCATCGCGTCCACCACCAGATCGGCGCGGATCTCCTCGCCGCCCGACGTACGGACCCCGGTGACGGCCGGGACGGCGGCGGGCGCGCCCAGCAGGCCGGTGACCCGGACGCCGCGCCGCACGGTCACGCCGGGCCGCCGCGCCGCGGCGAGCGCGAGGGCGGACTCCAGCACCGCGCGCCTGACCGGCATGAACAGGAAACGGTCATCGCCGGGCCGCCGCGCCTTGTCGGTGATCGCCGGCGGCATCGGGAACAGCGGGTCGGCCCACGCGCACCCGGCCTCCGTCAGCAGGTCGATCACCTCGGGTGACTCGCGCTCCGCGATCCGCCAGAACCTGGGCAGCACGTTGTGCGGCTGGCGGAACTGCGCCACTCCCCTGCGCTCCCAGGACTCCCAGGCCGCCCTGGGATCGGCCGGCGGCTCGGCCAGGTCCGCCTCAAGGACGGTGACCGAGTGCCCGTCGCGGGCCAGTAACAGGGCGCAGGCCAGTCCGATCGGGCCCCCGCCGCAGATGACGATCGACGCCATGGCGTTCCGCCTCCTTCGTCCCCCAGGCCAAAGGTGACAGGGCGGGACGCGCCCGCGCCACGGGTTTTCCCGGCGCGGGAAGGCGGGTCAGTCCCCCATCTGCTGGATGCGGTCCTTGAACAAGGTGGTGGCGATGGAGGCCCGGCGCGGCTGCCCCTTGAGGAACGCCTGGGCGAACTTCTTGGCCTGCTCGTAGGAGACCTTGCCGGGCAGCGGCGGCTCGTCCGGGTTGACGTCCACGTCGACCAGCGCGGGCCCGTCGAAGGCAAGGGCCTCGGCGACGGCCGATTCGACGTCGGCGGCCTTGCTGATCTTGGCGCCGTAGCCGCGGCAGGACCGCGCCCACCCGGAGAAGTCGGACCACGGCTCGGCGTACCGCACCCCGTGCTCGGGGTAGCCCAGCACCATCTGCTCCCACAGGATCTGCCCGAGGGAGTTGTTGTTGTTCACCACGACCTTGATCGGCAGCCGGTGCTGGGCCGCGGTCAGGAACTCGGCCATCAGCATGGCGAACCCGCCGTCGCCGATGTAGGCGATGACCTGGCGGCCCGGGAAGGCGTGCTGCATCGCGATGGCGTACGGCAGGCCGGGGGCCATGCTGGCGAGGTTGCCCGACAGGTAGAACTCCCGGCCGTCCCGCACCGTCCAGTGCCGCGCCGCCCAGGTGGCCACCGTGCCGCTGTCGCAGGTCAGGATGGCGTCGTCGGCGCAGAGCCGGTCGAGCACCGAAACGAGGTACTGCGGCGCGACAGGGTCCCGGTCGGCGCTTTCGAGCGCGCGCATGTCGGCCCGCCAGGCCGCCATCTTGGCCTGATATTTCGCCAGATGGCGGGTGTAGCGCTTGCGGTCGAGCAGCGGCAACAGCGCCCGCAGCCCCTCCTTGGCGTCGCCGATCATCGGCACCTCGGTGGGCAGCCGCGCCCCCGCCCGCACCGGGTCGGCTTCGAGCTGCACCACCCGGGTCGCGCCCGCCGGGGGCAGGTGCTGGGTGTAGGGGAAGTTGGTGCCCACCATGAACAGCACGTCCACGTCGTCCACCAGTTCCTCGCTCGGCCGGGTGCCGAGCAGCCCCAGCCCGCCCGTGGTGTACGGCGAGTCGTCGGGGATCACCGCCTTGCCGGGCAGCGTCTTGATCACCGGCGCGGACAGCGCCTCGGCCACCGCCAGCACCTCCTGCCTGGCGTGCAGCGCGCCCGCGCCCACCAGCAGCGCGGGGCGTTCGGCGGCGTTGAGCACCGCCGCCGCGCGCCGCAGGTCCTCCTCGCGGGGACGTCCGGGCGGCGGCAGGTACACCGGCGCGGTGTGCGGCGGGCGCGCCGGGGCCACGTGCTGCCACGGGTCGGCGTCCGCGTCGGCCACCTGGAGGTCGTTGGGCAGCGTGAGGTGGGCGACGCCGCGCCGCGCGTAGGCGTGCCGTACCGCGGCGTCCACCAGCGCGGGGAGCTGCACCGGATTGGTGACCAGCTCGTTGTACTCGGCCAGGTCGGCGAACAGGCGCTCCAGGTGAACCTCCTGCTGGTAGCCGGTGCCCAGCACCGAGGTCTCCTGCATGCCGGTGATCGCCAGCACCGGCACGTGGTCGAGTTTGGCGTCGTAGAGGCCGTTCATCAGATGCAGCCCGCCGGGACCGGAGGTGGCCAGGCACACTCCGAGCCTGCCGGTGGCCTTGGCGTGTCCGGTGGCCATGAACGCGGCGGCCTCCTCGTGGTGGACCAGCACGAACCGCACCTTGTCCCGGTGCCGCCGCAGGCCCTCCATGATGCCGTTGATGCCGTCGCCCGGGAGTCCGAACACGGTGTCGACGCCCCACTCGGCCAGCCGTTCGATGAGAGATTCCGCGAGAATTCGTGGCATGCCCGGGGACGTACCCCACCATGTCGTTGTATGCGGCGGGCCCGCGAAAGGCCCGGCAAAGCCGGTCAGCTCGCCCAGTCCAGGAGGGGCTGGACGTGCTCCGGCGACCGCAGCGAGCGCAACGCCTGGCGCTCCAGCTGGCGGATGCGCTCACGGGTGAGCCCCAGCCGCTCGCCGATCTCCTGGTAGGTGTGGGTCTTGCCGTCGTTCAGGCCGTAGCGCAGGGTGACGATGAACGCCTCGCGTTCGGGGAGGGTGTCCACCAGGGCGCGCAGCTCCTGGGCGAGCGCCTGGTACTCCATCAGGTCCGAGACCGGGACCACTTCGGTGTCGGCGATGAGGTCGCCGACCCTGGTGTCCTCGCCGTCGCCGATCGGGGTGTCCAGGCTGACGGTGTCGTGGCCGACCCGGCGTAGTTCGAGCAGATCCGGCACGGACATCCCGGCCGCCCTGGCGACCTCCTCGTCGGTGGGATCGCGGTTCAGGCGGGTCAGCAGGTGGCGTTCCATCCGGTGGATCTTGGACAGCCGGTCCACGACGTGGACGGGGAGCCGCACGTTACGCGTCTTGTCGGCCAGGCCGCGCTCGATGGCCTGGCGTATCCACCACATCGCGTACGTCGAGAACTTGAACCCCTTGGCGTAGTCGAACTTCTCGACCGCCCGGATCAGGCCCAGGTTGCCCTCCTGGATCACGTCCAGCATCGGCCAGCCCCGGTGGGCGTACTTCTTGGCGGCCGACACCACCAGCCGCAGGTTCGCGCGGAGCATGTGGTCCTTGGCCGCCTCGCCGTCCTTGGCCACCGCCGCCAGGGCCGCCCTGCGCTCCTCGTCCCCGGTGTCCCCCGCGTCGAGCAGGTGGCGCGCGTACAGGCCGGCCTCGATGCGCCGGGAGATCTCCACCTCCTCCTCGGCGGTCAGCAGGGGCGTCCGGCCGATCTGCAGCAGGTACTGGCCGAGCAGATCGGTCTCGTCGTACGGCTCATGCGGTTCGGCCCGGGCGCCGCCGTCCAGCCCGCGCATCGTCCTCACCTCACTCGGTCGCGCCTACCGTGAGCGGCTACCCCGCGATCCGTGCCTCAGTCCAGCACAGGAGTCCCGCCCACAACACCGACGTGGAAGTGTCGGACGGCGATGTCATGATGGCTGCATACGCCCCGACCGGGAGGAGAGATCGTGGGGTTGCCCCCGGACGACGTCGTCGCCGCGGCCTTGCGCGCCGGGGACGAGACGATGTTCGCGGCGCTGCTGGACACCTGGTCGCGGGGGATGCTGCGGCTGGCCAGATCCTACGTGTCCACCAGCGACTCCGCCGAGGAGGTCGTGCAGGACACCTGGCTGGCGGTGATCCGGGGGATCGACGGGTTCGAGGGGCGTTCGTCGGTCAAGACGTGGGTCTACCGCATCCTGGTGAACACCGCCAAGAAGCGGGGCGCCAGGGAGAGCCGCACGGTGCCGTGGAGCAGCGCGTTCGACCGGGACGACGAGCCCGCCCTGGACGGCGCGGGCCCGGCCGGCGACCGCTCCCCCCTTCCCCCGGGCTGGAAGGATCTTCCCGCCGCCTGGTCCGTCCCCGAGGGCGAGATCCTGGCCTCGGAGGTCCGCGGCCGGATCGCGGCGGCGCTGGCCACGCTGCCCGCCCGGCAGCGCAGCGTGATCACCCTGCGCGACGTGGAAGGATGCAGCTCCGAGGAGGTCTGCGCCATTCTGGACATCTCAGCGGCCAACCAGCGCGTGCTGCTCCACCGCGCCAGGGCGGCGGTTCGCAAGCGGCTGGAAGATTACTTTGAGGCGATGAGACGCTAGACGCAGTACGGCGGTAACGAATCGGGTCGGTTCCGGAACGTGAGACGGTAGTCGCAGATGAAGCGGTTCAGTCCCAGAAGGGTAAGGCGGTCGTTGACGTGAAACGGTTAAGCTGCGCGGAGGTCGGCGAGCACGTCACCGCTTATCTGGATGACGACCTCGCCGACGACGCCAGGCGGGCCTTGGAGGAGCACACCAGGGGCTGCGCGGACTGCACGCGCCACATCGCCCAGTTCCGCGCCACGATCGCCGCCATGCGTGACCTCCCCGCCACGTCCCTCTCCCCTGTCACCCGCGACCGGCTGCTGAGCGCCTTCCGCGCGGCGCGCCGCGGTTGACGGGTTCCTGTCCCGAAATTTGCCGCCTCCCCCTGTAACGCCGCGGGGTCTCGCGGGTCTGTAGATCCGTGACCACCGGCGAGGGGGGATGAGCATGGCGGCTCCTGCGATCGACGACGCGCCGCTCCACGACGCCTCCGATGTCGAGGATTTCGCGCGGCGCTGCTTCGACGGCGGCGACGGTGACGGCATGGTCGGGGTAGAGCTGGAGTTCCTGGTCTACGACCGCGCGTCCGCGGATCTGCACGTGCCGATCCGGCGGGTGGCCGAGGCCCTGGCCTTACCCCCGGGTGACCCTGTGCTGCCCGGCGGCTGCCGGGTCACCTTCGAGCCCGGCGGCCAACTGGAGCTGTCCGGTCCGGCCGCTCCGCTGTCCGCCGCGATCGAGCGGGTCGCGGCCGATGTCGCGCTGGCCCGGGCGGTGCTGGGCGCGGCCGGGCTGCGGCTCGCCGGCGTGGGCCTCGACCCGGTACGCCGGGCCCACAGGCAGCTTCGCGAGCCGCGTTATGAGGCGATGGCCGCGTTCTTCGGCGGGCCGTACGGCCCGCTGATGATGTGCAGTACCGCGTCCGTGCAGGTCAACCTGGATCTCGGCGACCGGCCCGCGGTGCGCTGGGAGCGCGCGCACGCGCTCGGCCCGGTGCTGACCGCCGCGTTCGCCAACTCCCCGCTCAGCGGCGGGCGGCCGTGCGGCTGGATGTCCGGGCGCCAGGCGGTGTGGGAGAACCTCGACAGCACCCGCACCTCCCCGGTCCGGGCGACCGGCGACCCGGTGTCGGCCTGGACCGACTACCTGCTGGCCGCCCGGGTGATGCTGCGCAGGGAGGGCGATCGGTTCCACCCGGTCGCCGACGGCTCGACGTTCGGCGACTGGCTGGCCGCGCCGGGCCCGCCCCCGACCGGGGCCGATCTGGCCTACCACGCGACCACGCTGTTCCCGCCGGTCCGCCCGCGCGGCTGGCTGGAGGTCCGCTACCTCGACGCCCAGCACCCCGACGACTGGCCGGTGTGCGTGGCGGTGACGCACGCGCTGATCACCGACGACCGGGCGGCCGACGCCGCGCTCGCCGCGGCCGAGCCCTGCCGGTGGCTGTGGCGGCACGCCTCACGGGACGGGCTGGCCGACCCGCGGATCAGGCGGGCGGCCACGGAGTGCTTCGCGGCGGCCCTCGCCGCCCTCCCCCGGCTCGGCGCGCCCGTGGAGCTGACCGCGAAGGTCGCCATGTTCGCCGAGCGCGTCGCCGCGGGCCGCTCCCCGGCCACCGACCTGCTCGAAGGCACGCAAGGGATGACACACGGGAATGGGAGATCATGGTGAGCAACCTTGACGCGGTGACCGACCTCGACGCCGGCCGCCTCAAGGAGCGGATCGCGGCGCAGCTCCTCACGGTGCGCGACCGGTCGCTGGCCTACACCTCGGCGGAAGACGACGTGCTGCTGCGCCAGCACTCCACGCTGATGTCGCCGCTGGTCTGGGACCTCGCGCACATCGGCAACTACGAGGAGCTGTGGGTGCTTCGCGAGGCGGGCGGCATCACCCCGCTGCGCCCGGAGATCGACGACATCTACGACGCGTTCAAACACCCCAGGAAGGACCGCCCGTCGCTGCCGATCCTCGGCCCCGACGAGGCCAGACGGTACATCGGCGGGGTGCGCGGTCGCACCCTCGACGTGCTCGACGCGATCGACTTCACCGACCCCGATCCGCTGCGCCGGGCGGGCTTCGTGTTCGGCCTGGTGATCCAGCACGAGCACCAGCACGACGAGACGATGCTGGCCACCTTGCAACTGTCCGGCAGGCCCGGCCTGGTCCGCGAGGGCGACCTGCCCGCCGCGCGTCCGGGGCGCGGGCCTGACGAGGTGCTGGTCCCCGCGGGCCCCTTCCAGATGGGCACCAGCACGCTGCCGTGGGCCTACGACAACGAGCGCCCCGCCCACCGGGTCGATCTACCGGCCTACTGGATCGACCGGCTGCCGGTCGGCAACGCCGCCTACATCGCCTTCATCGAGGCGGGCGGCTACGACGACGAGCGGCTGTGGGATCCGGCGGGCTGGCGCTGGCGGACCGAAGGGGCGATCTCCGCTCCGCTGTTCTGGTCCAAGGAGGGCGACGGCTGGTGGCGGACCCGCTTCGGCCGCACCGAGCCAGTGCCGCCGGATGAGCCGGTGCAGCACGTGAGCTGGTACGAAGCCGACGCCTACGCGCGCTGGGCGGGCAAGCGGCTGCCCACCGAGGCCGAGTGGGAGAAGGCGTGCGGCTGGGACCCGGCGGCCGGCCGGGCGCGCAGATATCCCTGGGGCGACACCGAGCCGCACCCGGGGCTGGCCAACCTCGGGCACCTCGCGGCCCGTCCCGCCCCGCTCGGGGCCTTCCCCGGCGGGGCCGGCGCCTACGGGACCGAGCAGATGATCGGCGAGGTGTGGGAGTGGACCGGCTCCTGGTTCACCGGCTATCCGGGGTTTCGCAGCTTCCCCTACCGCGAGTACAGCGAGGTGTTCTTCGGCCAGGAATACCGGGTGCTGCGCGGCGGGTCGTGGGCGGCCGACCCGGCGGCGGTCCGCACCACCTTCCGCAACTGGGACTATCCGATCAGGCGGCAGATCTTCACCGGCTTCCGCTGCGCCCGCACCGCCGCCCCCGGCGAGGCCGGCTAGATGTGCCGGCACGCGGCCTGGCTGGGGCCGTCGCGCAGCCTGGCCGCCCTGCTGGATGAGCCGGAACACGGCCTGGTCCGGCAGTCGTACGCGCCGCGGATGCAGCGGCACGGCGTGATCAACGCCGACGGGTTCGGCATGGGCTGGTACGACCCCGTCTCCGGTGAGGCGGTGCGTTACCGCCGGTCGATCCCGATCTGGACCGACGCCAACCTGCCGGGGCTGGCCAGGGCGGCCCGTTCGGGCTGCCTGATCGCGGCGGTCAGATCGGCGACCATCGGCATGCCGATCGAGGAGAGCGCGACCGCGCCGTTCGCCGACGGGCGGCTGCTGCTCAGCCACAACGGCCGGGTGCGGGCCGAGGCCGTCCGCTCGCTGGTCGATTCGGCCGAGAGCACGTGCGACGCGGCGTGGGTGGCCGCCGCGGTCTTCGCACGGGTGCGCGGCGGCGCACCGCTCGGCGACGCCCTCGCCGAGGTCGTCACCCATGCCGGGACCAAAGATCCCGAAGGCCGGCTCAACCTGCTGGCCTGCGACGGCGCCACCGTCGCGGCCACCACGTGGGGCGACACGCTCTACGTGGACGACACGGGCGAGGACGGCGTGCTCGTGGCCAGCGAGCCGCTGTCCGACCGGCCGAGCTGGCGGCCCGTACCCGACCGGCGTCTCGTCCTCGTGACGCCCGGCGGCGTGCGCGTCGAGCCGCTGTGACCCACCGACCCAGGAGACCACGTGCGCGACACCATGCCCAACGTCCGGCTGACCGACCATCTCGACCCCGCCTACCTGCGTCAGGCCCTCGAAAGCGACGTCCGGTCCGGCCTTTCCGCGCGGCCGAAGTGGCTGCCGCCCAAGTGGTTCTACGACGCGGCGGGCAGCGACCTGTTCACCCGGATCACCAGGCTGCCCGAGTACTACCCGACGCGCCGGGAGCTGTCCATCCTGCGCGCGCACGCCACCGACGTGGCCGTGCGCAGCGGCGCGGACACCCTGGTCGAGCTGGGCTCGGGCACCAGCGAGAAGACCGTGCTGCTGCTCGACGCGCTCGCCACTCGCGGGCTGCGCGCCTACCTGCCGGTGGACGTGGACGCGGTGACGCTGGGCGAGGCCGCCGAGCGGGTGGCGGCGCGCTACCCCGGGATCGAGGTGCACGCCGTGTGCGCCGACTTCGAGCGTCATCTCGGGCTGCTGCCGCGTACCGGCCGGCGGATGGTCGCCTTCCTCGGCGGGACGATCGGCAACCTGGAGCCCGCCCCCCGCGAGGTGTTCCTGAAGGGCCTGCGCGACACGCTCGACCCCGGCGACTCGCTGCTGCTCGGCGCCGACCTGGTCAAGGACACCGGGCGGCTGGTCGCCGCCTACGACGACCCGGCCGGGGTGACCGCCGAGTTCAACCGCAACGTGCTGCGTGTGATCAACCGGGAGCTGCGGGCCGATTTCGACCCTGACGCGTTCGAGCACGTCGCCCGGTACGACGAGGGGAACGACTGGATCGAGATGCGGCTGCGCGCCACCCGCGCGATGCGCGCCCACGTCGCCGACCTCGGGCTCGACGTGGCCTTCGCGGCCGGTGAGGAGATGCGGACCGAGATCAGCGCGAAGTTCCGCCCGGAGCCGCTGGCGGCGGAGCTGGAGGCCGCCGGTTTCACCCCTGTCGAGCTGTACACCGACCCCGCGGGCGACTTCGCCCTGATGCTCGCCATGGCCTGATCCCCCGGCGGGCACCGGGCACAGGGCCGGCGGCTATCCGGGGGTGACCGGCCAGACGCCGTCGTGACGGCGTCCCCGGCTCGGGGCGCGGCCCGAACCGCTGCCGGTAGGCCGATGGCGTCAGGCCGATCTCGCGCCGCATCACCGCCCGCCCGAAGCGGCATCGGGACGATCGGGTGCCGCTGCACAGGCGATGATCGTGGCGGTGAGGTCGCGCAGCGGGGTCAGCAGGCGTGCGTAGTCGGCCCCGTTGAGCGCGTACAGGCGCTGCGCGCCGATCCGCTGCACGGTGAGCAGGCCCGCGTCGCGCAGGATCTTCAGGTGGTGTGAGGTGGCGGGCTGGGACAGCCCCAGCCGGGCGGCGACGTCACCGACGCTGCGCGCGGCGCCGGACTCCAGCAGGAACACGATGATCTCCTGGCGCCGCTCGTCGCCCAGCGCGATGAACAGCGGCCGGGTCACGCCGAACAGGCGCAGCACCTCGCTCGCCGGGCCCTCGCCGGGCATCAGGACCTCCCTGCGCTCAGTGCCTTGAGATGGGCGGCGGGCAGCCCGCGGACCGCCCCCTCCTCGATCCACTCTTGCAGCATCAGGCCCGTCTGCGCGCTGACCTTCGTGAAGTGCGTCCGCAGGTAGGCGGGCAGGTCGAACGGGACGATCCTCGGCAACACGCGCAGCGCGACCGCGGCGGCCCAGGCGGGTACGCCGGGCGGGGGACGCCTGCCGTGCCGCGCCGCGATGATCGCGAGCGCTTCACGGCCGGCCCCGGCGGCCAGCGTGTACCTGGTGGCCTTGATGGACCAGGTGGCGTTCTCCAGCGCGGCGACGAAGGGCATCATCCGTGCGGCGGTGAGGTCGCCACGGCCCGCCCGCCGTTCCGGCCTGGCGCGTACGCCACCCGCCCGCAGCGCCGCGACCACCTCCCGCACCCGCGCCTCGCCCCCATGAACACCGAGGGTGGCCCCGGGCGGCACCCAGTAGGCGATGCCGGGCCTGGGCACCTCGACCGCGAGCGGCGCCTGGTACGCGAACACGGCCGGCGTCACCTGGACGATCTGCTCCCGCGGCCAGACCTCCGCGAGGATCGCCAGGTCCTGCCCGGACTGGGTGATCGTGACCACCGTGGCCGATCCGGTCGCGTCCCGCAGGTCCGCCATCCAGCGCCCGCGCAACGCGGTGGAATCGACGCACAGCCACACCATGTCCCACTCCCCGGGCACCGGCTCCGTCAACACCTCCCGCGGCACAAGCCGCCGCTCCACCGCCCCACCCCGCCTGAGCCGGTACACCGGCACCCCACCCTCCCCCCACCGCTCCCGCCCCGGCTTGACCAGGTACCCCACCTGCGCTCCCCCAGCGGCCAGCCACACCCCGAACACCTGCCCAAGCGCCCCTGCGCCCACCACCAGTACCCTCATGCGGCCGATCATACATCCAAATATTTAGATGCTTCGATCGGTCGTATCGGCACCGGGAGCACGGCGAACACGGTCTTCCCGTACGGGCCGCAGGGGCCTTCGGAGTAGCGGTAGCTCCACTGGCAGGCCAGGTCCGCCACGATCCGCAGCCCACGTCCGCGGGTGGCGTCGTCAGGCACGTCGCATCGCGGCCGGGGCGGGCGGAGCACGCGGTCCCAGACCTCGATGAACAGCAGGTCGGCCAGGACGGTCAGCGTCAGCCTGACGAGGGACCCCTCCTCCAGCAGGTGGCCCGTCGCCTCGGGCGGATCGTGCAGGGCGGTCGCTTCGAGCGCGTTCGTCACCAGTTCGGAGACGACGAGTCCGGCGTTGAACAGGAAGTCCGGGTCTGTGTAGCCCCACCCGCGCAGCGTCGCCGCACAGTACGCCCGAGCGGGGCCCACCGCATCGGGCAGCGCGACCAGTTTGAGGGTTTCTGCCCGACCGTACTGGGTTTGGAGAATACTGCCGCTTATCCGGCCCACAGTCATGATGCGCCTCACTTTGTTATATACGCCTACAACTACTCGCCGAATTCCATTGCCACGTGAAATGCGAAACGAGTAGCCGCCCGATCAGAATGCCGGTAACAATGCGCGTGACGGGAAGCTATGGCGTGACGGTGGGTGACATACCGTGACGTCAAATCTGTCACGTCGTCACAATTCAGCGCAGGATGACGACAAGTCGTCACACACTCGGTCGGGAGGAAGTATGGGACGAGGCATCGAGCCCGGTGCGTCGGCACAGGCCCTGTTCGCGGCGGAGCTGGCCAGGCTGCGGCAGGAGTACGGGCTGTCGCAGGTGGCACTGGGAGTCCGCATCGGATGTCACCGAACGCTCATCTCTCATATCGAGCGGGGGACCAAGCGGCCGAAGCGGAATGTGGCCGAAGCGCTCGACGTCGCCTTCGGACTGACCAAGAAGCGGCATTTCACCGGAATCTACGAGCGCATGATTCGCGAAATGGGCGTGATGGGATGGTTCGGCAGGTGGCTGGAGGTGGAGCCCCAGGCGCTTTCCCTCCGCTTCTGGGATCCGATGCTCGTACCGGGCATTCTCCAGACCGAGGCGTACGCCCGGGCGATTTACCAGCGAGCGGTACATCCCAAGGAAGTGGAGCAGAGAGTTGCCCAGCGGATGGAGCGCCGCAACATTCTCAACCGGGACGAACCACCTCGCGTGTGGGTCATGATGGACGAAACCATCCTGATGAGGCCTGTCGGCGGTCCGCGAGTGCTCCATGAACAGCTCCACTTCCTCCTCCAAGCGGCGGAGCATCCCAGCGTCACCATTCAGGTGGTTCCGATCGCGGCGGGCTGCACCCCCGGCCTCCTGAGCGCCTTCGCCATGGCGCGCCTGCCCAACGATGTCCACGTTGCCACGATCCAGTCCGCTGGCGATGGATTGGTGACAGCGGAGCCAAGGCTCCTCTCCCGGCTCACGGCCCGATGTGACAGCATCCGAGATGACGCTTATTCGCAAAAGGAGTCATTGGCACTCATCGAGAGGATGATGAAGCAATGGGCCAACTAGCCCAGGACATCCCCATCTGGCGCAAAGCCACAGCCAGCGGTGACAACGGCGGAGAATGCGTAGAAGTCGCCACCAACATCCCGGGAACCATCCTCATCCGCGACAGCAAAAACCCCACCGGCCCCACCCTCCGCATCTCCCCCACCGACTGGACCGACTTCATCAGCCAGATCAAGGACGGCCACTAGTTGATACGGCCTACCTCCATGGGGGTGCAGGATTCGCGGCGGTAGCGGCCTGGGGCGAGGCCGTGTTCGCGTTTGAAGGCGTTGCCGAAGGCGAATTCCGAGCCGTAGCCGACGCGGTCGGCGACCGAGGCGACCGAGGCGTCGGACTCGCGTAGCAGGCGGGCCGCCACGGACAGGCGCCACCAGGTGAGGTAGGCCAGGGGCGGGCGGCCGACGAGGGTGGTGAAGCGGCGGGCGAAGCCGGCGCGGGAGAGGCCGGCGTGTGCGCCGAGGGATTCGACGGTCCAGGGGTGGGCCGGGTCGCGGTGGATGGCGTCGAGGGCGCGGCTGACCACGGGGTCGGCCAGGGCGGCGGCCCAGCCGGTGTGGCCGCAGACGTCGCCCCGGTCGCCGAACCAGGCCCGCAGGATGTAGAGCTGGAGCGTGTCCAGCAGCGAGGAGACCACGGTGTCCGCGCCGGGGCGCGGGTCGGCGATCTCGCCGGAGAGCAGGTCGACGGCCGCGCGCAGCTCGGGGTGGCGGCCCAGCGTGGCGGGCAGGTGGATCACGCTGGGCAGCGAGGCCAGGATGGGGTGGGTCCCGCCGCGGGCGAGGCGGTAGCCGCAGCACAGGGTGACGGTCTCGGCCCCCGTGCCGCCGAATCCGGCGGAGGCGAACAACCGGGGCTCGCCGAGGGGGTCGCAGCCGAGCGGGACGAGGGGGGTGCCGGGGTCGTCGGCCAGGCCGTACGCGTCGCCGTGCGGGAAGAACACCACGTCGCCGACGCTCAGCGGGATCGGGTCGCCCGCGTCCGGAATGAGCCAGCAGGACCCGCGCAGCACGACCTGGTAGCAGGCCGCGCCGGGCACCTGCGGGAAGCGATGCCCCCAGGGCGCGCGCCAGGAGATGCGGGCGGAGGTCGGCCGCCCGGTCCGCATCAGAGCCACCACGTCACTGAGCACGTCCACGCCGACGAGTCTAACGGCTGAGACTCTCACGTATAAAGTGCGGATGTTCGAGCATTGGTCATCTCACCTGTGGTTCCTACGGTTGTCATCGACGACATCGACCCCGGAAGGGACCCGGCGAAATGATCAAAGTGGGCATCATCCTGGGCAGCACCCGCCCAGGGCGCAACGGCGAAGCGGTCGCCCATTGGGTGCGCGACCTGGCCGTCAAGCGCGGCGACGCCGAGTACGAACTGATCGACCTGAACGACTACGGCCTGCCCAACCTGGACGAGGCGAGCGTCGCGGCGATGGGCCGGTACGAGCACGAGCACACCAAGCGGTGGTCGGCCAAGATCGACGCCTTCGACGCGTTCGTCTTCGTCACCCCCGAGTACAACCACTCCGTCCCCGGCGCGCTCAAGAACGCCCTGGACTTCCTGTACGCCGAGTGGAACGACAAGGCGGCCGGGTTCGTCGGCTACGGCATCGACGGGGCCGCGCGGGCGGTGGAGCACCTGCGGCAGATCCTCGCGCAGGTCGGCGTGGCCACCGTGGCACAGCAGGTGACGCTCTCCATCCACCACGACTTCGAGAACTTCACCGCGTTCAAGCCCACCGCCGCCCAGGAGGGCAGGCTGACCCTGGTTCTCGACCAGGTGCTCGCCTGGGGCGGCGCCCTGCGGACCCTGCGGGGCTGACGCCATGGCCTTCAGAAAAGCAGCGGCGGCGTTCGCCCTGCTCCTGGCGTCCATGGGCACCGTGACCACCGCTCACGCCGAATCCGGCGACATCGCGGACCGGCTGCGGGCCGTCCCCGGGATGACCGTGACGGAACAACCGTCCACCCTGCCCGGCAGGCGCTGGTTCCACCTGCGCTACCGGCAGCCGGTCGATCACGACCGGCCGGACGGGGCCTGGTTCGAGCAGCGGGTCATGCTCCAGCACCGCGCGGCCGACCGCCCGATGGTCTTCCACACCACCGGGCACACCGTGCCGGAGACCATGTTCGAGACCGAGCCGACGACCGTCCTCGGCGCGAACCAGCTCTCCATGGAGTACCGCTACTACCCCGGCTCCCGGCCGGTGCCCACCGACTGGAGCAAGGCCACCATCCGACAGGGCGCGGCCGACCAGCACCGCCTGGTCGTGGCGCTGAAACGGATCTACCGCCGCAAGTGGATCGGGACCGGCGGCAGCAAGGGCGGTCAGGCGTCCGTGGCGCACCGCCTGTACCACCCCGGCGACATCGACGGCACCGTCGCCTACGTGGCCCCCAACAACGTCGATGACGACGAGGACAGTGCCTACGACCGGTTCTTCCAGACGGTGGGCGACGATCCGCGCTGCCGTACCCACGTCAGGGCGCTGGCCAGGGAGATCCTGGAGCGGCGGGCGGCCATGGTGGGCCTGCTGACGGCCGACGCGGCGGCGCACGGCTGGACGTTCGGCCTGGTCGGGGACATCGACCGGGCGTTCGAGCACTCGGTGATGGATTATGAGTGGGGGTTTTGGTCCTACAACGACCAGTCCGCCTGCGCGAGCCTGCCCGAGCTGGACGCCTCCGACGAGGAGCTGTACCGGAGCTTCGACCGGGTGCTGGGGTTCCGGTTCTTCAGCGACCAGGCGCTCACGCCGTACGTGTCGGCCTTCTACCAGGGCGCGAAGGAGACCGGCTGGCAGACGCTGTCGTTCCCGCATCTGCGTCCCCTGCTGCGCTATGAGCGGGAGTACCGGCCCGGGACGTACGTGCCGCGCGACATCCCGATCACCTACGACGGTACGGCGGTCCGTGAGATCGACCGGTACGTGCGAACGCGCGGCCACCGCCTGATGTTCGTCAACGGCGGCACCGACCCGGTGAGCGCGGAGCCCTACCGGCTCGGGCCGGGCAGCCGCGACTCGGCCGTCTACACCGCACCTGGGGTCCATCACGTCTTCCTCGGCGAGGTGATCGGCAGGCTGCCCCGCCCGCAGCGCGACAAGGCCATCGCCGACCTGCGCCGCTGGGCCCGATAAGCAGCCCGGTCAGCGGACCTGCGCAGGGGCCTCTTCCGGTTCCGTCTCCGCCGGAGGGGGCTCGGCGCGGCGGGGCCGCCTGCGGACGTTGCCCAGGGCGAGCGCGGACAGGGCGGCGACCAGCGCGATGAGCAGGAGGGCCCCCTCCAGGGGTAACGGGAACCCGAACACCAGGCCGCCGCCGACGTCGCCCGGGGTGGGCGTGGGGGTGGCGGGCTCCCGGGCGGCGGCCGGCCGGGCCTCCTTGACGACGCGGGGCAGGCCGTACCCGACCACCTTGCTCTCGTCGCGGACCTTGCGCTTGAGCCAGACCCGGTCGACGTTCCCCTCGATCGTGTGGATCTTGCCGCCCGCGACCCGCTCCACGACGCCGACATGGTCGATCTTCTTGTAGTTCTTGGAGCCGCCCCAGTCGAAGAAGACCAGCGCTCCCGGCTCGGGCTCGTCGGTCCAGGCTCCGTGCTGCTTGAACCAGACCGCGTGCGAGGGGGTCCAGGCGAACGAGCCGACGTAGTCGGCGACCCCCGCCCGCTCGGCGGCCCACGCGATGGACATGTCGCACCAGGGGGCGTTCCGGTACTGCGGATCGCCGACCTTCTTCGCGTACCACGTGCCGAACTTGGTGTACTGCCCGCCCTTTTCCCGGTAACCGAGCTCCGCGCGCATGACATCGAGCAGATTTTCGACAATCTGATCCACAGGGCGCGCGGTCTCCTCGCCTCGGCCACCATCCGCCCTGACGGTAACCCGCCAAGCCCGGGATAACTAGACAAATGCCCATCCGCTATAAAACCGAGTCATCCAAGGGACATCAGTGGCGTAACGACGCCCGCCCCGATGCCCAGCAGGACCGACAGCGCGGCGGCGGCGCAGGCGATCCCCGCCGCCCACGGGTCCGGCCGGCCGGCGTCCCCGCCCGCGAAGACCGGCCGGATCCAGCGCAGGTAGTAGAACAGGCTGATCACCGTGTTGACCACCACGGCCACCGCGAGCCACGGATGCCCGCCGTCCCAGGCCGCGCCGAGCACGAGCAGCTTGCCGGCGAACACCGCCGTGGGCGGCGTGCCGACCAGACCCAGCAGGCACACGGTGAGCGCGACGGCGAGCGCCGGGGAGCGGCGGGCCAGCCCGGTTTGCCCGGCCAGGGTGGTACGGCCGGTGGCGGCCACGACGGCGAAGGCCCCGAGGTTGGTGACGGCGTAGGCGGCGACGTAGAACAACAGCGCGGGGACGGCCAGCGCGCTGGCCCCGGCGACGGCGACCGGCACCAGCGCGTAGCCGGCCTGGGCGATGGTGGAGTAGGCCAGCAGGCGGCGTACGTCGTCCTGGTGGAAGGCGGCCAGGTTGCCGAGCGTCATGGTGACCACGGCGACCAGGCCGAGCAGTGGCCGCCAGCCGTACCCGGCCGCGCCGAACACCTCGCCGCCGAGCCGCAGCAGCGCCGCGAGCGCGCCCGCCTTGGGCACGGTGGTGACGAACGCCGCGACCGCGATCGGCGCGCCCTGCGTCACGTCGGGCACCCAGAAGTGCGCGGGCACGGCCCCCGCCTTGAACAGCACCCCGGCCAGCAGCAGCACGGCGGCGACGGCCGCGATGCCCGGCCGCTCACCGGCGAGGCCGCCATAGGCGGTCGTGCCCGCCGCGCCGTACAGCAGGGTGACCCCGGCCAGCATCGGCACGCCGAGGAAGGCCCCCATCAGGTAGTACTTCAGCGCCGCCTCGGTGCCCGGCCCGTCCTTGGCGAACCCGGCGAGCGCGTAGCCGGGCACACTGGCCAGCAGGTACGCCGACACGAGGACCAGCAGGTCATCGGCCGCCGCCAGCGCGACCGTGCCGAGCGCGGCGAGCAGCAGCAGCGCGTACAGCTCGGCCTCGCGCGGATGGCCGCGCGCCCGGCGGCGGGCGAGCACCACCACCGCCGCCGTCGCCAGGGCCACCACGACCCGGACGACGTGGGTGAGCGGATCGAGCGCCCAGGACTCGAAGGCCATGCCGGCCGGCCGCACGGCGGCGGCCATCGCCGCGACCGCCGCCGCCACCAGGGCCATGACACAGATCCAGGCCGCCCGCCCCTGCCGCTCACGGGCCGAGAAGGCGCCCGTGAGCAGGCCGCCGACCGCGCCGCCGAGCATCAGCAGTTCCGGCAGGAGGTCCCAGGGGTTCTCGGTCACGGGCGGCCCACCAGCGACACGATCGCGGCGGAGACCGGCTCGATGAGGTCGAGCAGCCACCTCGGGGCGACGCCGATCAGCACCGACAGCGCGAGCAGCGGGACGATCGCGGCGGTCTCCGGCCACCGGGTGTCCGGCGTGACCCCGGCCTCGCCGGGCGGGCCGAGGAACACCCGGTGCAGGACCCGCAGGAACAGCGCCGCGGTGATCAGGATGCCGGTCACGCCGAGCGCGCCCGCCACGACCGCGGCCGGCAGGCCGGTGCCGATGACCCCCGCGAAGATCTGGAACTCCGCGATGAAGCCGGAAAGGCCGGGCAGCCCGAGCGACCCGAACGCGGCGAGCGCGGCCAGGGCGGTCAGCCTGGGCGCGGTGGCCGCGACGCCGCCGAGGCGGCGGGCGTCGTAGGTGCGGGCGCGGTCCCACAGCACGCCCGCGACCAGGAACAACGCCCCCGTGAGCAGGCCGTGGCTGACCATCTGGGTGACCGCGCCGCTGACCGCGAGCGTGCGCGGCGCGCTCGGCGCGGCCAGGCCGGCCGCGCCGAGCGCGAGCAGGATGTAGCCCATGTGGTTGACCGAGGTGTAGGCGATCAGCCGTTTGACGTCGTCCTGCGCCAGCGCGACCAGCGCGCCGTAGAGGACTCCGGCCAGCCCCACGCAGATGATCACCCACGCGTACCGCTGCCAGGCCCCCGGCAGCAGCGGCATCGCGATCCTGGCGAAGCCGTACGCGCCCATCTTCAGCAGCACCCCGGCCAGTACGGCGGAGCCGGCGGCGGGCGCGTCGGTGTGGGCGGGCGGGAGCCAGGTGTGCAACGGTACGGCGGGCGTCTTGACCGCCAGCCCCACCCCGACCGCGAGCAGCACCACCGCCGCCGCGCCCGGCCGGTCGGCGAACGGCGGGACGCGGGCCAGGTCGGCGATGTCGAACGTGCGCCCGCCCACGTACAGCCCGATGAACCCGAGCAGCAGGACCAGCGAGCCGAGGAAGGTGTAGAGGAAGAACATCAGCGCCGACCGCGCGCGGTCGCCGTGCCCCCAGCCGGCGATCACGAAGTACATGCCGACGATGGACAGGTCGAAGAACACGAAGAACAGCAGCAGGTCCAGGGCCGCGAACAGGCCGACGGAGACCGTCTGGAGGAACAGGAACAGCGCCGCGTAGGAGCGGGAGACCGGGCCGCGCGCGGAGTAGAGCGCGCAGCACAGGAACAGCACGCAGGTCATCGCGATCAACGGCAGCGACAGGCCGTCCACGCCGATGTGGTAGCCGGCCGACACGGTCGGTATCCAGCGCAGCCGTGTCTCGTGCCCGATGCCGCCCGGGTAGGTCGCCCACAGTGCCACCGCGAGCGCCAGGTCGGCCGCCGCCGCGGCGATCCAGACGGCCCCCGCCGCCCGGCCGGTACGCGGCAGCGCGAGCACCGCCGCCGCGGCGAGCGGCAGGAAGATCACCAGCGAGAGCACCCGCTCACCCCCAGACCACGAGGGCCAGGACCGCGATGATGATCAGGCAGACCGCGGCCTGGGCCAGGTAGGTGTGGACCTGGCCGGTCTGCGGGCGTCTGGCCAGGGTCCCGAGGCGGCGGGCGGTGCGGGCGAGCGCGTGGATCACGCCGTCCAGGGCGGGCTCGGCGCGGGTGCGCGTCCAGCGGGCCAGGGCCGTACCGAGGCGCGGCACGGCTCGCACCGCGCCGCCGACCACCCGGTCGTCGAACCGCGCGAGCGCCCCCGCCAGAGCGGTCATGGGCCGCCAGGCCGCTGCGACGGCCGCGCGTTCCAGGCCGAGCCAGCCCGCGAACCCCGGGAGGGCGAGCGCGGCGTCGGGGCCGTGCCGCAGGACGCGGGCGAGCGCCGCGACGGCCAGTACGCCTGTCAGGGCCAGCCCGGGAAGGGCCGGACGCGGTTCGCCGGGCCCGGCCCCGACGAAGCGCGCCCACTCGTCGTACCAGAGGCCGACCAGCCCGAACGCGACCGCGACCACGGTGAGCGGCGGCAGCGGCAGCAGTTCCAGCGCCCCGGCCCGGACGCTGCCGCCATGGCCGGGCGGCAGCCAGACGGCCAACACCACCCGCGCGGCATAGCCGGCGGCCACCAGCACCGCGCCGAGGCAGACGATGAACAGCGCCGGTGAACCCGTGGCGGCGAGTACGGCGTCCTTGGTGACCCACAGCGACAGCGGCGGCAGCCCGCCTAGGGCCGCCCCGCCGAGCGCGAAGGCCACCCCGACCGGCCGGTGCCCGCGGCCCGCGCCGCGCAGTTCGCGCAGGTCCTGGGTGCCGAGCGCGGCCAGCCACACGCCCGCGCACAAGAAGAGCAGGCTTTTCACCGCCGCGTGCGCGACCAGGTGGGCCGCCCCGCCCGCGAGCGCGGGCAGCCCCGCCGCCAGTACCGCGAACCCGATCTGGGCGCTGGTCGAGGCGGCGAGCAGTTGCTTCAGGTCGGCCTGGGCCAGGGCCACCGCGCCGAGCAGCAGCGCGGTCAGCGCGCCCGCCCAGGCGACCAGGAGCGCCGCCCAGCCGGTGGCGGCGAGCAGCGGCTGGACGCGCAGCAGCAGGTAGGCCCCGGCCGCGACCATGGTCGCCGAGTGCAGCAGCGCCGAGACCGGCGTGGGCCCGGCCATCGCCCGCGACAGCCAGAAGGCGAACGGGAGCTGGGCCGACTTGCCCAGCGCGGCCAGGACGATCCCGGCCGCGACCAGGTCCAGCCAGGGACGCGGGGCGGATGCGAGGCCGGCGACGGCCAGCGAGCCGGTGCCGGCCAGCGCGCATCCGGCGGCGACGTACAGGCCGAGGTCGGCGGCGCGGGTGGTGAGGAAGGCGACTCCGCCCGCGCGCACCCGCCCGCCGTCCCGCCAGTCGAACGCGATCAGCGCGTAGGAGCACGCGCCCATGACCTCCCAGGCCATGAGCAGCACCAGCAGGTCGGCCGCCGTGACGGTGGCCAGCATGGCGGCGGTGAAGACGAGCATGAGCCCGAAGAACCTGCCGCGCGAGGCACGGATCTGCCCCGCCGCGTAGACCACTACGGCGAGGGCGACCGCCGTCGTCGTCACCGCCATGACCGCGGCGAGCCCGTCCACCGCCAGTCCCGCCCGCAGGCCGCCCACCGACGGGATCGGCAGGGTCGCGGGCCGGGTGGCCGCCGCGTACACCGCGATCAGCAGCGTCACCGCCGCGACGGACACCGCGAGCGCGGGCACCACCCGCCCGCGCATGGGCAGCAGCGCCGCGCCCGCCGCCGCGGGCAGTCCGGGGAGCAGCCACAACAGGTCGTTCATCCGCCCAGCTCGCCCGCGCCCTCGGTCATGTCCACGTCGCGTGCGCGGAAGACGGCGATGGTCACCGCGAAGCCCATCGCCATCTCCAGCGCCATCACCGTGATCGCGACCAGGACCAGCACCTGGCCGTCGGCGCGGGCCGGGGCGAAGTAGTACCAGCTCGCCCCGGCCGCGACCAGCACCCCGTTGATCATCAGCTCCAGGCCCATCATCAGCATGACGATCGACTGCTGCGACAGCGCGCCGTACAGGCCGGTCGCGAACAGCGCGGCGGCCAGCAGCAGGAAGCCCTGCGCGCTCACCGGGACCGGCTCCGATCCGCGGCGTAGCGCCCGCCGTGGACGGCGAGCACCACGGAGGCGATCATGGTGGCCAGGATCGCGACGCCGATGATCATCATGACCAGCATCTTGTCCCCCATGATGGAAAGGCCGAGGGCGCGGGCCGGGTCGGCGGGGGGCGCGCCGCGACGCGGCGGCGGCGGGACGGCCAGTGCCCCGGCGGCGAGCGACACGAACACGACGGCGGCGATGAGCGCCGCGCCGCGCGGGTTGTGCACCATGGTCATCGGCATCAGGCCGCCGGGGTTCATCATGAACATGATCATGAAGACGGCCATGACGCACATCTCCATGATCATCATCAGGATGACCAGCACGCCGAGGTACTCCAGGTCGATGAGCAGGAAGGTCAGGCCCACCGCCAGGAAGGACACCAGCAGCGCGAACGTCGCCCTGGCCATGGAGTCGACCACGAAGACGGCGACGCCGCCCGCCACGGCGAGCGCGGCGAGGGCCCAGAAGGCGATGCCCGCGATCACCGGGCCGCCACCGCCACGCTCGCGGTGACCAGCAGTTGCAGCAGCATGGCGGGGATCAGCACGAGCCAGGACGCCTCGGTGAACCGGTCCATCCGCAGGCCCGCCGTACGGCGTCCGGCCCAGACCAGCAGCGCCAGCACGGCGAGCGCCTTGACCAGGGTCCAGGCCCAGGCGGGCAGCAGCGGACCCGCCCCGCCGCCCAGGAAGAACGGCACGGCCGCCGCCGCGGCGACCGCCAGCAGCGCGTACCGCCCGGCCTGGAAGATCAGCAGGTCGGGGCCGGACAGCTCGGCCCGCACGCCGCCCGCGGCATCGACGCCCAGCGGCCCGCCCAGCGGGCCCCAGAACGCCATCGCCAGCGCCGACAGCAGGTAGACCGCGAACGCGACCGGCATGGCCACGGCGAACCACAGCCCGCGCTGCGCCGCCACCACCTCGGGCACCCGCAGCGAGCCCGCGCCGACCGCGACCGTGATCAGCGCGAACATGTGCGGCAGTTCGTAGGCGAGGCCCTGCGCCAGGAAGCGGTAGCCGCCGACCAGGGGGTAGAAGGAGTTCGCGCCCCATCCGGTGAGCCAGAGCGCGGCCCACACCGCCACCTCCATCGCGTTGAACCACACGACGCCCACGGCCAGGTCGGCGAGCGGGCGTTCGCCGAGCGGGAGCACCGCGGTCCCGGCGAGGGTCGCGGCGGTCAGGAGGGCGCACACGCCCGCGGTGGCGAGCAGGCCGTCGGCCGCGACGGTCCGCCGCCGCCGCTGCCCGAGCAGGCGCGCCGCCTCCCGCAGTGGTCCCGCCCAGCCGGTCCCCCGGGTCCGGGAGTCCAGTACGGCGGCGGCCAGCGCCAGCCCGCCCAGCACGACGGGAAACGCCAGGATCACTCCCAAGGCCGCCGCCCCCCTTCGGAGCGGCACACGGACTCGCGAGCGAAGGTGCTCGGCCGGACGGTGGCCGGATCGCGGCGCAGCATCGCGATCAGGTCCTCGATCAGCCAGATGGCCTCGCGCAGCAAGTCCGTGTGCCGCCCCCCTTCGGAGCGGCATACGGACGCGCCATCTGTCAGAGCCGTCCGTCCAGGAACGGCGCGGGGGTCCGGCGAGTCCGGCGTTCTGTCAGCCATGGCCGCCGACCGCCTCGGTGCGGGGGTCGAGGGCCGCCACGATCAGGCGGGCCGCCGCCAGTTCGGCTCCGGCCAGCAGGGCGGGCAGCCGGTCGGGGGTGCTTACCTGGTCGGGGCCGTTCGCCGGTAGTGGCGTGTCGTCGTCCATCCGGTCCAGTGCCGCGCCGACAGAGTCGAGCGACCTCAGCGCGTACCCCAGGACGTCGTCCTGCCCGGCGTCGATGCCGCGCAGCATCCAGCGCAGCGTGCGCGAGCCGCGCACCCGGCGCTCGAACCGGGCGAACTCGGCGGCGAGTGCCGCCGCCGGCCGGTCCGCGAGCATCCGGTCGCGCAGCGTCCTGGCCGCGCGGGCCGCCGCGGGCCAGCCGGCCACCGCCAGCAGCCGGCCCAGGCCGTCCAGGCGCTCGGCGGCCCCGCGTCGTTCAGCCGCGCCACGCGGGACGCGTTCGCCGCTCTGCGCTTTGTGCCATGGTTCGTCCCAGAACGGCTCGCCCGCGCCAGGAGCCGCGCCGACGACCCTGACCACCGCCTCCTGGACGACATCGCCCTGCACCGTGGCGTCCACGACCAGCCCGCCCGGCCAGTCGGCGAGCACCGGACCGAGCGGCACGTGCAGCACGTCCAGCCGCAGCCCGTCCCGGTCCTCCCCACGCCCGGCCATCCCGATCCCACCGGGCATCTCCATACCGCCGCCATGATCGCCGCCATGCCCGGCCGTCCCGCCGCCACCGGACACCCCCATGCCACCACCGGGCCCGGCCGCTCCACCCCTGCCGGACGCCCCCGTACCGCCACCACGCCCCGCCGTCCCGCCACCACCGGACGCTCCCATGCCACCAGTGGGCCGGGTCGTTCCGGCCCCACGGGCCGGGCGGGCCGCGGCCTCGTCCAAGGCGTGAGAGACCTCCGTGGGGCCCGCGTCCGGCGGGAGGTCCGTCCGGGTCCGCGGGTCCGGCATGGCGTTCCAGACCTCCGCCACGGCGGTGGCCAGTTCTCCCGTGACGGGCCCGCAGACGACCAGGAGCGAGGCCACCGCGGGCGCGGCGGCCGGGTGCCAGCGGCGGCGGGCGATCTCGGCCTCGGCGTGCAACCGCGGGCGCGTGCCGTACGGCGTGGCCACCACCAGCGGCCGCGGCCCCGCCCAGCGGGCGAGCCGGCCGCTCAGGCCCACCGCAGCGCCCCCTCGCGCCACACGTATACGACCCCGGCCATGAGCAGCCCGAGAAACGCGAACATCTCGACGACCGCCATGGTCCCGACCTCGGCCACCACCAGCGCCCAGGGGTACATGAAGACCATTTCCATGTCGAAGGCCAGGAAGACCAGCGACATGGCGTACCACCGGACGTGGTAGCGGGACATCGCGTGCTCGGCGGGCCGCGCGCCGGACAGGAACGGCCACGTCGCGAGCGGCCCCGGCCCGCGCGCGGCGGCGTAGACCCCGGCCACGCCCGCCGCGAGCAGGCCCAGCGCGGCGAGCACGCCGGGCACGGGTGCTTCCATGGTCCCTCCGGCAGGTCTGGTGCCTGCCGTCGTTCCCCGCGGCCTCCGCCGCAACCACCCGGCCGGGCTAAGAAAACCCCAGGTCAGCCCGTATGAGTACGGGCGTCAGACCTCCGTCCGCGACCGATTGCGGCGACTCAGCCGTACGGCGAGCGCCAGCACGCCCCCGGCCAGCCCCGTGTACACCGGCAGGTGGCTCACCCCCGCCGGACGGCCGGTGATCAGGGCCGTCGTGACCGCGATGACCTCGGAGAGCACGATCCCCAGGATGAATCCGCCGACCAGCCCGGCCAGCGTCACGCCGAACGTCCTCACAGCCCCTCCTTCGACCATCGTTACATAGACAGCCTACATGTAGAGAGCCTACTTATGGCGTCTGCGCGCGCCACCGAGTGCGGCCACGGCGGACAGCGCGGTGATCCCCGCCCCCGCCGCGACGACCCAGCGCCGCTGCCGGGCGATCCGCCGCTCCACCTCCACGTACGGGACGGTGCTGAAGGAGACCAGCTCGTACTGCGAGACGTAGCGCCCGGGCAGCAGGCGCTCCAGCGCGTGCTCCACCTGCTTCTGCGCCAGGAACATCCGGGAGGCGACCTTGTCGCGCATCTCCACGAAGTTGGCCAGGGCCAGTTCGGCGATGGTGTCCGCGTTGCGCTTGCGCCGCTCCTGGTAGAGCGGCAGCGCGGCGGCGAAGTCGTCGCCGGTCTCGGCCAGGCATCGGTCCAGCTCCACGCAGTCCTCGAACCCGCAGTTGGCCCCCTGGCCGTAGAACGGCAGGATGGCGTGCGCCGCGTCACCGGCCAGCGCGGTGATGGCCGCGCCGCCCGGCACCACCCAGGGCGCGCACCGGATCGTGACCAGGTGCCCGGTCGGGTTGCGCAGATAGTCATCGGAAAGGCCGGGCATGAGCGCGAGCGCGTCCGGATAGCGCTCGGCGAACAGCTCGCTGATCCGCTCGGGCGTGGTCAGGCTCGCGAAGTCGGCCTTCGGCCAGAACAGCGTGCAGGTGAACGAGCGGTCCGGGTTGGGCAGCGCGATCATCATGGAGTGCCCGCGCGGCCAGATGTGCAGGGCGCCGGGGTCCATCGCGAACCCGCCGTCCGGCGCGGGCGGGATGACCAGCTCCTTGTAGCCGTAGTCCAGGAACTCCTGGCTGTAGTCGAATCCGGGCCTGCCCTGCATCGCGGCGCGCACCGCGCTGAAGGCCCCGTCCGTGCCGATGATCACCGGTGCGGTGGCCGTCACCGTGCCGGGGTCGCCTGGCGTCTGGAACACCATCCGGCCGGAGTCCAGGTCCATGGACGTGAGCCGGTGGTCGAAGCACAGCCGTACTCCGGGCAGCCCGGCCGCAGCGTCCAGCAGGGTGCGGTTGAGGTCGGCGCGGCCGATCGAGTTGATCGCCCGGTCCCGGGCGGCGCTGTAGGGCTGGAAGGTCAGCTCGCCGTCCACGGCGTGCATCATCCTGCCGGGCATCGGCAGCGCCGTGTCCAGCACGACCTCGTCCAGGCCGACCCTGCGCAGCGCGTCGATGCCGCGCTCGGAGATGGCCAGGTTGATCGATCTGCCCCGCTCCGCGCCCGCGCGGCGGGGGTCGGGGCGCCGTTCGTACAGTGTCACCGCGTGCCCCCGGCGGGCCAGGAAACACGTGAGCAGGCAGCCGACCAGCCCGGCGCCGACGATCGAGACCTCCACGCGAACGCTCCTATCGTGATCGATATCCCCGTGTTACGACGCGGCGGCGGAGAAGTCCAGAGCGGAGTCAGGACAGCAGCCGGAAGATCTCCTCGATCATCGCCTGCCAGATGGCCGATCCCGGGTCGATCACGTCGAAGTGGCCGCCCGGCCGCTCCAGCAGCACCGCCTCCTCCCCTGCCGCGCGGGCGTGGCGGCGTCCCGTGTCGACGAAGTCGGCCTCATCGCCCGCCCCCTGCACGATGAGCTGCCGTACGCCGAGCGGCAGCCGCTCGATCGGGCTGGCCTGCGCGTAGACGTCCGGCACATCGGCGACGTGCCCGCCGAGCGCCATCGCCACCGCGCCGTTGCCCATCCGGCGGCGGTCGCCCTCGGCGAGATCGAGGACACCGGCCAGGGACACGGCCAGCGCGACCCGCCCGGGGGCGTCGGCCACCGCCCGCAGGGCGAGCGCCCCGCCCGCCGAGTGCCCGAGCACGACCAGCGGGCCGGGTCCGGCCGAGGCGACGGCCAGCCCGGCGGCCACGTCGGAGGTGGTGGCCGCCCAGCCGTGCGCGTCGGGGCGGCGGTACTCCAGGTTCCACACCGAAAATCCGCGTCCGGCGAGGTCCACGGCGGCGGCGTCCATCAGGTCGGCCCCCCAGACCGAGCGCCAGAACCCGCCGTGCACGAGCACCGCCACGGGCGGTTCCGCGCCCGCCCGCCGGGGCTCCGCGGGGAGGCGCAGGTCGGCCCACTGGTCCGGGTGCCCGCCGTACGGCACGCGGCGGGCCGGATGCCGGGTCCGGTACACGGCGTGCCGCAGCGCCCAGGCCAGCCCGTCCATCCCCCGGCCGTGGATGTGCGCGGCCCCGTCCGCGACCCGCGCGGGGCCGGTGTGGCGCAGGTCGAGCCAGACCGTGCGCGCGGCGTGCGGCCCCGGTGCGGTCATCAGGTCCCTGGCAGCGGCCAGCGGGCCCGGTAGGACCACGAACGCCTCGGCCGGGACCGCGAGCAGCGACCGCAGCGCGGGCGCGTCGTCCGCGGCCAGCACCTGCCCACTCGCCGAAAGGCGGGTCAGCTCGGCGCCGGCGATCTCCTCGATCAGGGCCCGGTCACCCGGCGCTTCGGGGCCGATCAGCACAGTCACCCGCACTTTGCGGAGTCTCCCAAACGTCTCGCGGCCCCGCAAGGGGCGCGAAGCACGCGCATAGGCCGATTCAGCGGTACTGATCTATGGCACTGCGGCCGGGAAGGCGTTAGCGTCGGCGCATGCGCGGCGTTGAGATCACTGGAGAACGACTGCGGCTGCGCGAGGTAGACCACGGCGACATCGAGGCGTTGCTCGCCGTCTATGGAGACCCCGCCGCCACCGAACACCTTCCCTTCGACCCCAAGACCCGAGATCAGGTGCTCGGGATGATCGATGAGGCGCTGGCCGCGGCGGCAGGTCCGGAACCGCGCCTGCTGTACCTGCTGGCCGCGGAGGAGACCGACAGCGGGAAGACGATCGGCGTGGCGCGGATCACGGTCGAGGCCGAGCATCCGCACAGCGCGGAGATCGGGCTCGGCCTGCGTCCGGACCACTGGGGCCGGGGCATGGGCACCGACCTGGTCCGCCTGGTGTTGCAGCTCGGTTTCAAGCAGCTCGGCCTGCACCGGATCTGGGGCGCCCGCGCTCCGGCCAACACCGCCGCCCAGCTCGCCATGCTGGTCGCCGGAATGGTGGAGGAGGGCCGGATTCGGCACCATGTCCGCGCCAAGGGCGAATGGCGTGACTCCATCGTTCACTCCGCGTTGGAGGATGAATGGGAAGGTTTCCGATCCCGCGGGTAGTTACCTCTCTGGAACGCTTCAGGCCACTTGGAAAGGTACATATTCATGCTTTTCGGTAAGGAGCACGTCGAGCGCTATCAGGCGACCGACGGAGCCGAGGGACACGACTGGAACGGTACGACGGCCCTCCTGCTCACCACCACCGGCCGCAAGTCCGGCAAGAGGTACACCACGCCGCTCATCTACCAGCGGCACGGCGACGACTACCTGATCGTCGCCTCCCACGGCGGCTCGGACATCCCGCCGGACTGGTACCTGAACCTCCAGGCCGACCCGGAGGTGGAGGTCCAGGTGCTCGCGGACAAGTTCCCGGCGCGGGCCCGTACGGCCGACCGGGAGGAGAAGCCGGAGATGTGGCGCACCATGACCGCCACCTGGCCGGACTATGACGAATACCAGAAGAAGACCGACAGGGAGATCCCGATCGTCGTGCTCGAACGCGCGTCCTGAGGATTCCGGGGACCACCGCCCGGCCCGCCCGGAAGCTTCGCGACAAAGCGAAGCGTCGGTGGATCTGATAGGCATGTGCGAATGATTCGAGTGAGACCTTTGGTGATCGCCGCCGCCTTGCCGTTCGTGGTGGCCTGCGCGCCCGCGGTGACGAACGGCGGGCCGGCGGCGAAAGCGGCGGACAGGGGCACGCCTGTCACGGCCGGTCGTGCCCCCGCCGGCGCGGGCACGACCCCCATGACGCGCAAGCCGCGACCGAAGATCCCACGCGGGACGACCGCCGGGTACGTCGTCTTCGACCGGCAGACCGGCCGCGTCGCGCTGCGGCACGCCGAGCACCGCAGGTTCAGGTCCGCCTCGGTGGTCAAGATCCTGATCGCGATCGACCTCCTGGAGAGCGGGAAGCCCGTCTCGGCCGCCGACCGTGCCCTGCTGAAGAGCATGCTGCGGGCCAGTGACGACGACGCGGCCACCACGTTCTGGCGGCGCGGCGGCGAGCGCCGGATCGTCCAGCGGATGGCCAAGCGGCTCGGGCTGAAGGACACCCTCCCGCCGCCGATTTACAAGCCGGGCTTTTGGGGTTACTCCTCGCTCAGCGCGTCCGACATCGTCACCACCTACCGCTACCTGCTCGACCGGGCCGATCCCAAGGTGAGCGGGCTCATCCTGGGCCATCTGCGCAAGGCCGCCAAGTGCGGCAAGGACGGCTTCGACCAGTCCTTCGGCATCCCGAGCGCGGTGCCCCGCCCGTTCGCGGTCAAGCAGGGCTGGTCCGGCTTCGGGACGACCCCGCCGGTGCGGTGCCGCGAAGACGCGAGCCGCGTGCGCGGGGCCTTCGCCGGGACGCTCGGCGCGGTCCCGGCCGGCCGTTCGGCCTCCCGGCTGGACCGGATCGTGGTGCCCGACCTCGGACGCCCGGTGCTGCACACCACCGGGCTGGCCGGAAAGGGCGAGCGGCTGGTGATGGTCCTGCTCACCGCCCACCCCGCGGGCACCTCCTGGCAGGAGTCGGTCCGGCGCACGACCGACCTGACCCGGCAGATCCACCAGGCCGCTTCGTGATCTGACGGCGGCGTCAGGGCGCCGCCACGGCCTGCCACCAGCCGTCGGCCGGGGAGGGGTCGTCCACATCGACGCGCTCACCCGGCCGGGGCACGGCCAGCCGTACGTCCCTGGCCTTGGCCTCGCGCCACAGCCGGTCCACCGGCTCGGACCACGAGTGGCCCGACAGGCTGAAGGTGCCCCAGTGGACCGGGATGAGCACACCGCCGCGCAGGTCGAGATGCGCGGCCACGGCCTCCTCCGGCGTCATGTGGATGTCCGGCCAGGCCGGGCTGTAGGCACCGATCTGGATCAACGTCAGGTCGAAGGGGCCGTGGGCCGCGCCGATCACCGCGTAGCCGTCGAAGTAGCCGGTGTCGCCGGAGTAGTACAGCCGCCTCCGGCGTCCGGCGACCACCCACGAACTCCACAGCGTCGGATTGCGGCGCAGCGAGCGGCCGGAGAAGTGCCGGGCGGCGGTCGCGGTGAAGCGCAGGCCGCCGAGCATGGCGTGCTCGTCCCAGTCGAGTTCGACGATCCGCGAGGCGGGCACGCCCCACCGCTCCAGGTGCGCGCCCACGCCCAGCGGCACCACGAACGGCACCGCGCGAGTGCGGGTGAGCGTGCGGATCGTCGGCATGTCGAGGTGGTCGTAGTGGTCGTGCGAGATGACCACGGCGTCGAGATGCGGCAGGCGCTCGATCGGCACCGGCATCGGATGGATCCGGCGCGGGCCGAGCAGCGGCACCGGCGTGCAGCGGTCGCTCCACACCGGGTCGAAAAGCACCCGGCGGCCCTCGATCTCCACCAGCGTCGTCGAGTGGCCGAGCCAGGTGGCCTGCAACCCGCCGGACGGCGCCACCGGCCCGCTCTGCGGCGTCACCACCGGGACGGGCACCGCGGGCTTGCGCCGCCGCCGCCGGAACAGCATCTCGCGCAGGGCCCTGCCACCCGCGCCCCGTGGCACGATCGCGGCGGGCATGGGATTGCGGAATGCGGCTCCGGCGTACCGTGGCGACCTGCGGACCCGCGCCGCCCGCGCGCCCGCGGGCGCGGCACCGAGCGACGCGCGGATGTCCCATGCCGCCCGGGCACCGGCCGCCGCGGCCAGCATCGCCGCCGTCGCCAGCATCCCCCGGACGAACCGCACCCGGTTCCCCTCCATCGAAAGCCCTCCAGCGATCAGCAAAAGACGCGATATATCGACACTAGCCAACCGTTCCGACCGCGATGCGTCGTGATCATGAGCGGTTCACGAGTCCGGTGTCCCCGGCATCCAGACGATCCCGGCGAACCGCCCGGTCCTGCGCTCGCGACGGTGGGAGTACAGCTCGGGCGACTCGATGGTGCAGCGGTCGTCGTGCCGGATGTCGGTGATCCCGGCCGCGGCGAGCCGGGCGGCGATGCCGGCGCGCAGGTCGAGCGCGGGCGTGCCCCAGCTCGTCGTGGACCACGTCTCGGGGAGCACCCGCGCGCCCTGCTCGCGCATCTCGGCGGGGACCTCGTAGCAGCGCCCGCACGCCGCGGGGCCGATGACCGCTGTGGCCCGCGGCAGGTCGGCGCCCAGGCGGGCCATCTCCCCGGCCAGTGCGGTGACCACCCCGTCGAGCGTGCCGGGACGCCCCGAGTGGGCCGCGCCGATCACGCCGTTCACCGGGTCGGCCACCAGTACGCCCGCGCAGTCCGCGCCGAGGACCCCGAGGGCGATCCCGGGCCGGTCGGTCACCACGCCGTCGGCGGCCGGCGGCTCGCCGGGGAACGGCCCGGTCACGTAGGCGATGTCGGTGCCGTGCACCTGATGGGGGAAGACCAGCAGGCCGGGGCCGATGCCCAGCTCGGCCTCGGTCCGGGCGCGGTTCTGCGCGACCGCCTCGGGGGAGTCGCCCACATGACCGCCGAGGTTCCTGCTGCCGTACGGCGCGGCGCTGACACCCCCGTGCCTGTCGGTGTACGCCATGCGGACGCGCCCGCCACCGATCGTGATCACCGGGTCATCCTCTCCCAGCCGTGACACGGCTGTACAACTCGGCCGTCCGGGCGGCGATGGTGGTCCAGGAGAAGCGCTCCACCGCCCGGGCGCGCCCGGCCCGGCCCAGCTCGGCCGCCCGCGCCGGGTCGCCGAGCAGCGCGTTGATCCGCTCGGCCAGGTCGGCGGCGAACCGCCCGGGGTCGTGCGGGGTGCCGTCGGCCGCCTGGTCGACGGGCACCAGCAGGCCGGTGACCCCGTCGTCCACCACCTCGGGGATGCCGCCGGTCGCGGTGGCCACGACGGCGGTCTCGCAGGCCATCGCCTCCAGGTTGACGATCCCCATCGGCTCGTAGACCGACGGGCAGACGAACACGGTGGCGTGCGAGAGGATCTGGATCACCTCGCGGCGCGGCAGCATCTCCGAGATCCACACCACGCCCTGCCGGTCCAGCCCGCCCACCAGCGCGGCGACCTCGGCGGCCAGCTCCGGGGTGTCCGGCGCGCCCGCGCACAGTACGAGCTGGGCGCCCTCCGCCAGCTCCCGTGCCGCGCGCAGCAGGTGGACCAGGCCCTTCTGCCGGGTGATCCGGCCGACGAACACCGCGTACGGCCGGTGGGGGTCGATGCCGTGCCGGGCGAGGGCGTCGGTGCCCTCGTCCCTGGCGTACTCGGCGGTGTCGATGCCGTTGTGAATCACTGTCACCTTTTCCGGTGAGATTTCCGGATAGGTGGCGAGGACGTCCCTGCGCATGCCCTCCGACACCGCCACCACCGCGTCCGCCGAGAGCAGCGCGGTGCGCTCGGCCCACGCCGACAGCGCGTATCCGCCGCCGAGCTGCTCGGCCTTCCACGGCCGCAGCGGCTCCAGGCTGTGCGTGGTGACCACGTGCGCCGCGCCGTACAGCAGCTTGGCGATGTGCCCGGCGAGGTTCGCGTACCAGGTGTGGCTGTGCACCACGTCGGCACCCTGGCAGCCGGCGGCCATCTCCAGGTCCACGCCGAGCACCTGGAGGGCCGGATTGGCCCCGGCCAGCCCGGACGGCACCCGGTAGGCGTCCACCCCGGCCCCGGCGCGCGGGCCGCCGAAGCAGCGTACCCGCAGGTCGACCCGCCCGCGCAGCTCCCTGGCCAGGTACTCCACGTGGACGCCGGCCCCGCCGTACACCTCGGGGGGATACTCCCTGCTCAGCAGATCGACGCGCATGTCAACAAACCCTATGTGACCGCGCCTCATGAGATCATGTGGGACGGGTTTGAGGATGGGTCGGAGGGTAATCGTCCTGGCTATGACAACGCCCCGCGTTCTTGCGATCGTGCTCGCCGGTGGCGAGGGCAAGCGGCTGATGCCGCTCACCGCCGACCGGGCGAAGCCCGCGGTGCCGTTCGGGGGGATCTACCGGCTGGTCGACTTCGTGCTGTCCAACCTGGCCAACGGGCAGTTCCTGAAGATCGTCGTGCTGACGCAGTACAAGAACCACAGCCTGGACCGGCACATCTCACGCACCTGGCGGCTCTCGGCCATGCTGGGCAACTACGTCACGCCGGTGCCGGCCCAGCAGCGGCTGGGGCCGCAGTGGTTCGCCGGGTCGGCGGACGCGCTGTTCCAGAACCTCAACCTGATCTACGACGAGATGCCGGAGCACGTGATCGTGTTCGGCGCCGACCACATCTACCGGATGGACCCCCGGCAGATGGTCGAGCAGCACGTGGAGAGCGGCACCGACGTGACGGTGGCGGCGATCCGGCAGCCGCTGGCGATGGCCGACCAGTTCGGGGTGATCGACGCCGATCCCGCCGGGCGCAGGATCGTGGCGTTCCGGGAGAAGCCGATCGACGCGGTGGGGCTGCCCGACGCGCCCGACCAGATCTACGCGTCGATGGGCAACTACGTCTTCCGCACCCAGCCGCTGATCGACGCGCTGCGGGAGGACGCGCTCGATCCCACGAGTAGACACGACATCGGGGGAAATATCATCCCGATGATGGTCAAGTCGGGCGGGGCGGAGGTCTACGACTTCGCCGACAACGTGGTGCCCGGCTCGACCGAACGCGACCGCGGCTACTGGCGCGACGTCGGCACCCTCGACGCCTACTACGACGCCCACCTCGACCTCATCTCCGCCCACCCGATCTTCAACCTCTACAACGACCGCTGGCCCATCTACACCGGCCACGACCCGCTGCCGCCCGCCAAGTTCGTGCACAACGAGGGCGAGCGGGTCGGCAGGGCACTCGACTCACTGGTCTCCCCCGGCGTGATCGTCTCCGGCGGCACAGCGGTCAGCTCGATCCTCTCGCCACGCGTCGTACTCCACTCCCGCTCCCTGGTGGAGGAGTCCGTGCTGATGGACAGCGTCAGCGTGGGCCGGGGCGCGATGATCAGACGAGCCATCATCGACAAGAACGTCATCATCCCGGACGGCGCCCGCATCGGCTACGACCTGGACCACGACCGCTCCCGCTTCGCCGTCACCCGGCACGGCGTCGTGGTCATCCCAAAGAACGAGGTAGTCGAACGCTGAGCGCCGTGCATTGCGGCGCTGCGCGCCGCGGCTCGGGCGCTGATAACCGGCGCGCTTCCCTCCTCAGTCCAGGGCACCGGCGCGGGGCAGGGGGGCGGGGGTGTGGTCGTAGAGCCAGCCGGTGGTGCGTTCGTAGATGTGGCCGAAGAAGTACGGCATGACCAGTTCGCGCAGGCGGGCGGTCAGGGGGCCTGCGGTCTTGGCGTCGCGGTTGGCCGCGGCGACCTTGACCAGGCGGCCGGTGCGGTCGTGCCGTACCCGGTCGAACTCCGCCAGGGCCGTGGGGACGTCGCCGGCCGTGGCGAGTGCGTGGGCGAGTGCTGCCGCGTCCTCGATCGCCATCGAGGCGCCCTGCCCCGCCCCCACCGGGTGCGCCGCGTCTCCGACGAGCACGGTCCTGCCGTCCTGGCGGCGCTCGGCCGGGCGCAGGACGTGCAACAGGGTCGCCGCGCCCACTTCCGTGGCCCCTCGTAGCACGGCGGTCACCGGTTCCTCCGGGAAGAGCCCGGCCAGTTCGCCGAGTCCGACCGCGCGCACGTCGGCCGGTGGTTCGGCGGCGGCGACCTGGGCCGCCCACCACACCGTGCCGTCCGGGGCGGGCAGGTGGATGAACGCCCCCCGGCGGGCGAAGAGCATGTTGAAACCGGACCCGATGGCGGCGACGCCCCTGGCGACACCGGAGAGTGCGTAGATGCCCGCGTAGGCGGGCTCGGGGGACGCAGGGTCCAAGAGCTTGCGGGTCACCGACCAGATACCGTCCGCGCCCACCACCACGTCGGCCCCGGCGATCGAGGGATCGCCGCAGGGGTGGCCGGTGCGGGCGACTGCGGCATCGCCACTGGATGTGCCCATGGTCAGGCGGTGGCCGGTGATCACCCGGGCGCCGGATCGGGTCGCCTCCTCGCGCAGGACCCGGACCAGATCCGCGCGCATCAGTGTGACGCTGAGCAGGGGGTCGCCGGAGCGGCGGCCTCGGGGCGCGTCGCCGAGCGGCCGGCCACGGCCGGACCACATGCGCTGCCGTTCCACCGCGAACCCGGCCCGCTGCACCTCCGGCAGGACGCCCAGCGCCCCCAGGGCGCGCAGCCCGTTGACCGACAGGCTCACGAACGACCCCACCGTCCCCGCCGGGTCCTCGTACGCCTCGTACACCGTCACCTGCGCCCCGATCCGCGCCAGCGCGATCGCGCTCGCCGATCCGGCCACCCCGCCCCCGATGACCACAGCCCGCATGACACCCTCCTTGAATCCTCATTCACCGAACCTCTATTCGGCGAAAACGGGTTCAGTATGATGTGCCGGGCGAAGGACAGTCAAGGGAGAGGACGACGTGGGAGTACGCAAGGCCAAGGCGGCGGAGACCGAGGCCGCGCTGAAGGAGGCGGCCCGCGGGCAGTTCACCGAACGCGGCTACCTGAACACCAAGATCACCGACATCACGGCCGCGGCGGGCCGCGCCACCGGGTCCTTCTACGACCACTTCGCGAGCAAGGAGGAACTACTGGGCGCCCTGCTGGCCGACATGCGCCGGCGGGCCCACGAGCAGATGGCGGGCACCGAGCACCCCCCGCACGACCTCACCGACCGCGCGCAACTCCGCGAGCACCTGAACGTCGGCTGGCGTCTGATGCGGGAGGACCGGCCGGTCACGGTGGCGCTGATGGAGTCGGCGATGGCCGCGGGCCCGGCCAGCGGGGAGGTGTGGCGGCGACTGACCGACGACACCGAGATCCTGTGCGACCACCTCGAACACCTGCGCACGAGCGGACGCCCGCTGCCCGGGGACCCCAGGCTGATCGCCGCCGCACTGGGGGCGATGCTGTCGACGCTGGCCTACGCGCTGCTGCCCGGCGACTCCGGGCCGGGCTACTCCGACGACGAGGTCGTGGACACCCTCACCGACCTGCTGCTGCACGGCCTGGCGGGACCGCCCACGGCTAAATGATCCGTTTACGCCACCTGGGCTCGACGGTGCGCCATTCGTCCTCCCATTCGCGTAGCGTGCGACGCTCGACCAAGGCCCGCAGCCCCAGCAGGGCCAGCCACAGCAGCGCCGACGCGCCGATGGGGAACGAGATCGCCATCATCACCGCCGACAGCGGTGTGAAGCGGTTCGCCCGGTTGTCGCCGACGGGCGTGCCGTTCGCGTCGACCCTGATCGTGACGTCCTGCCCGGCGCGCCAGACCGCGGCGGCCGGGATCGTGCCCTGGCGTACCGAACCGTCCGGAGCCGTCCAGCGGGCCTGCGCGAATCCGCTCCCGGCCGCCCGCCCGGGCGAGGCGGCCGGCGGTGGGTTCATCATCGCGGGGTCCGTGAGCAGCCGGGCCGTCGCCGGCTGGGAGGACCTGGCCTCGCTCTGGACCGCCCGCTCGTGGGCCTGGTAGGTGCCGGTCGCCACGATGATCCCGGCCACGACCGACACGACGAGGCCGATGAGCGCCGTCACCCGGCCCGCCGCCTCTATGCGGTCCCATCGGCGGCGCAGCGGGTTGGGGCCGAGGCCGAGCCAGCGGCCCAGGCGCACGATGGCATTCTGCGACATCTCCACCACCCCAACGATCCCCCTACCACGCCAGCGCGTTTTTACTCCTACCACGCTTCGGATACCTTGGGTAATGGATCACGCACAATCGGTAGGCTGCCCGGCGTCATGTCACGTGTCATGTCGACGAGGAGGGGGACTCTGGTGTGGCGACACCGATCGACGGCGAGACGGCTGGGCGGCGCCCTGGCGGTGGCGGGGGTGGTGTGGACTTCGGCGGGCTGCGCTTCCGGCGCGGGCCCGGCGGCGGGCCCTGGAACGGGCGAGAAGGCGCCGGCCGGCGCCGCCCTGCCCGACGAGCGGCTGCCCGCGGGCGTGCCCGAGGGGTTCAAGCGGGTCGGTGACGCCACCAACGGCGTGACCGTCTCGGTACCGCGCGACTGGGCCGCGCTCGATCTCGGCCGGGACGACCTGGACAAGGGCCTCGCCGCCGCGGGCCTGTCCGGGCGGACGATGCGGGAGGCCAAGGACAGCCTGCGCGAGCTGGCGGCCAGCAAGGCGGTGTGGGCCTCCGACCCCGCGTCGGTCCGGCGCTCCGCCACCAGCTTCGCCACCAACCTCAACGGCTTCTGCCGCCCCGGCGGCGCGGTGGCCGCCGCCGATCTGATCGACGTGGCCAAGGACCAGCTCCACCGGCTCGACGCCACCGTGACCGAGGCCGGGGAGGTGCCGCTCGACGAGGGCAGAGGGGTGCGGATCGTCTACATGTTCGCGTCCGGCGGGGTCAAGGTGCACGGCACCCAGTACTACGTGCCGGGCGCGGGCAAGACCTGCATCGTCACGCTCAGCACCGACCAGCAGGACCGCCAGCCGCTGTTCGACCGGATCGGCAGGACCGTCCGCCCGGTCTGAAGGGCCCGTCGGCAGGTGGCGCGTTCTGCGTTATGGTTCGCGCTGTGCGTAGATCGCGACGGTTCTGGCGATTGACCCCGGCCGAGCGCCAGGTCTGGAACGCCTATCCCACGGGGGAATGGGTGGATTTCCGGGTCGGCGACCGGGAACATGACGACCCGGCGTCCGGCGACGGCTGGGGTCCGGAGCGGACGGTCCGTGCCGAGCTGCTGGTGGCGCTGCTGCTCGGCGTCCGCGACCCCGAGCCGGGGCGCACCGCGGGCCTGCGGCTCGCCGGGGCGCGGATCACCGGCTCGTTCGACCTGTCCGACGCCACCGTCACCGCCAAGGTGCACCTGCTCAACTGCCACCTGGCGGACGGGGTCGACATCACCGACATCACCGCCCACGGCATCCGGCTGCGCGGCTGTGACATCTCCCGGGTGCGCGCCGCGCGGGCCACCGTCGAAGGACTGTTCGAGCTGGACGGATCACACATCCACCGCGGCGTCCGGCTCGACAACGCCCACGTCAGCGGGCAGTTACGGATGTCGCACGCGCGAATCACCGCCCCGCTGCGGCGCGGGCACGGCAAGAACGACAGGACCAACAAGATCGACGTCCGGCGGCCGATGTCGGAGAGCGAGCTGGAGGAGCGCGGCTACACCACCGACGTGTGGGCGGTGTGGGCGGGCGGCCTCACCGTGGACGGCGGCGCGTTCATGCGCGGGCTGCGCGCCTCCGGCGGCCTGCGGCTGATCGGCGCGCGCTTCAACGGCGGCCTCTACCTGCGCGGGGCCGAGGTCACGAAGGTGCGCTCGGTCGCCGTGAACGGCGACCATCTGCAGGCCAGCACGGTCGAGTTCAACGACGGTTTCAAAGCCGAGGGCACGGTACGGCTGCGCGGCGCGCGGGTCGACGGCGTGCTGTCCTTCCACGGGTCGACGGTGAGCGCGTCCGGCCGGATCGGGCTGCACCTCAGCCACGCGCAGGTGGACGAGGTGATCCTGACGCCCGACTCGCTCCAGGGCACGATCAACCTGGGCTACTCCAGGATCGGCGTGCTGCTCGACCAGCCGGACGCCTACGACGGCGACGTCCGTCTCAACGGGCTGGTCTACGAGTCGCTGCGTGGCGACTGGGCCCTGGCCGACCGGCTGCGCTGGCTGCGCGGGTCCGCCAACGGGTACCGGCCCCAGCCGTATGAGCAACTGGCGGGCTGGTACCGCAGGATCGGCCACGAGCCGGACGCGCGGCGGGTGCTGCTGGCCAAGCAGCGCGAGCGCCGCGGCACGCTGCGGCTGCCCGGCCGGACCTGGGGACGCCTGCTCGACGCCATGGTCGGGTACGGCTACCGCCCCTGGCTGGCCGCGGTGTGGGCGGCGTTACTGCTGGTCACCGGCATGACCGTGTTCCGCCTGATCCCGCCCGCCAAGATCGACATGGAGGAGGTCCGGCACTTCGACCCGTTCGTGTACACCCTGGACCTGCTGGTCCCGGTGAGCGTGTTCGAGCAGCGCGGGGCCTGGGAGCCGGTCGGCTGGACGCTCTGGCTGGCCAACCTGCTGATCGTGGCGGGGTGGGTGCTGGCCACGGCGCTGATCGCGGGCGCGACGCGGGTGCTACGCCCGGTCGCCTCCTCCTGACCGCTCGTCCCCCTCCCATCGGCCGCCGTCCACGATGCGGAAGCGGGGCACCGCCTCCGGGTGCTCACGGCGGACGTAGGCGAGCAGGTGCTCGCGGGCGTCGCACTTGAGGTCCCAGGCACTGGCCGAGTCGGCGGCGCTCATCAGCGCGCGCAGCTCGACCAGGCCGTTCGGCAGCAGGTCGGTGACCTGGAGGATCCAGTCCTTCTGGTCCCACAGCGGGTGCTCGCGCAGGAAGTGGTACAGCTCGGTGCGCAGTTCATCCACCGGGACCGACCACTCCACACGGATGTACACATGGCCGATCACCCTGCTGCCGTGCCTGGTCCAGTTCTCGAACGGGTTCTGGGTGAAATAGGACACCGGCAGCACCAGCCGGCGTTCGTCCCACAGCCGCAGCACCACGTAGGTGAGGGTGAGTTCCTCGATCCGGCCCCACTCCCCGCGCACGACCACCACGTCGTCCAGCCTGATCGCGTCGCTGAACGCGAGTTGCAGCCCGGCGAACAGGTTGCCCAGCGTGGACTGCGCGGCGATGCCGGCCACCACGCCGACGATGCCGGCCGAGGCGAGCAGCCCGGCGCCCAGCGCGCGCACCGAGGGGAAGGTGAACAGCATCGCGCCGAGCGCCACCACGATGACCACCGCGGCGGCGACCCTGCGCACCAGCGTGATCTGGGTGCGGATGCGGCGGGCACGCCGGTTGCCGTCGCCCTCCACCGCCATCAGCCGGTCGAGCACGACGTCGGTGATGGCGTAGGCGGCCTGGATGACCAGCCAGGTCACGCAGCCGATGGTGAGCAGCGCGAGGGTGCGGTCCACGAGTTCGACCCAGGGAGGCGGGGTGGGCACCCGCCGGTCCACGGTCGGTTCGTAGGCCAGGTTGGCGGCGACCACCACCGCGGTCGCGAACCCCGGCCAGGTGCACCGCCGTACGAGAGGTTCGGCGAGCCCCCAGCGCGGGCCGATGAGCCGCGACTTCAGCACGCGGCGGACGATCTCCACTGCCGCCACCGCCACGGCGACGGCCACCACCAGGCCGAGCAGGTTCGGTAGTGCGGACACGCTATAGGCCCCCTTTACGACACTCCTACCACTGTGCCGCATTGGTGGAAAGGGATCTCAGAGGGCTTGGGCCGACGACTGGTAGCGGTGTACTAGTAGCGGTGTGCGCAGCAACCCCAGGAGATCGTGTTCGCGTGGATGGTGTCCGGCCTGTTGAGCAGGCCCAGGTCACGCAGCGCGGCGCGGGTCCTGCGCGTCTCGCCGCCCAGCCACTGCGCGAACCCGTCGCCGCCGAGATGGTGCCGGACCCACGCGTGCGTACGGCAGGTCCGCCGCCAGCGGGCCGAGGTCTCCAGATGGTCGCAGACCGCGACCGCCGCCGCCCGCTCCTCCGCGCTCATCCCCGCGGGCCCGAGCAGCCCGCACCAGTCGGCGTAGTCGACCCGCACGCCGCACTCCAGCAGGCTCGGCGCGTCGATCCCCTCGACCGGCGCGGCCGAGGAGACCGCGAGCGCCCTGGCGCGGCCGGAGGACAGCCGGGCCGCCCACTCGCGTACCGGGCCGATGCCGGCCGCGACCCGCCCGCCGAGCACCGCCGCGGCGGCCTGCGCCGGGTCGCCGTAGGCGGCGTACTGCACACGCCGGGCGTCCACCCCGAGCCCCTGGGCGATCATGCCGAACAGCACGTGCTCGGCCCCGCCCATCGGCCCGCCCGCCACCACCAGGGCGGCGGCGTCACCGCGTAGCACGTCGGCGAACTCCTCGAACCCCCGCAACCTGGACGCCCGGGACACGACCAGGACCTCCCGCTCACCGAGCAGCCGGGCCAGCGGCGTGGCCTGCGCGAGGATCTCGCCGGAGTCGTCCATCTCGGCCGCGCTCAGCATCGGCACGCCGGTGAGCAGCCAGCGCTCGCCCGTTCCCCAGCCGGAGGCGACCCGTGGGGTGGCCCCGGTGCGGTCGCCGCCGAGCGCCGCCGTGGCCACCGCGGCCGGGGCGCCGTGCCGGCAGTCCACGCGGACGTCGCGTACCAGCCCCTCCTCGCGCAGCGTCCAGGCGATGGCCCGGGCGATCCGCTCCGAGGACGCGCCGGCGGCGGTCGAGGCGACGACGGAGACCCGCGCGAGGGGGGCGCGTGCCGTACGGCCGGCGGCGCAGCCCGCGAGCCCCGCGCCGCTCCCGGCCGCCGCGACCGCGGCCCCGAGCGCGAGAAACCGCCGCCGGCGCATCGCACCCTCCCCCAGCAGGACCGCGACCAGTAAGGCTCCCTAACCTCCCACTACCCAATGCCACCAAATCATCACAAGCCGTGACGCCTCCCGTTATGCCGGATCAGCGGCGGCGGCTCACTCCACGGTGACGCTCTTGGCGAGGTTGCGCGGCTTGTCCACGTCGCGGTCCAGCGCCACCGCCGCGTGGTAGGCCAGGAGCTGGAGCGGGATGGTGAGCAGGATCGGGTCCAGCTCGGTCTCGTTCTTCGGCACCACCACGCAGTCGTCGGCCAGCCGGGGATCGGCCGCGCGGTGCCCCACCATCAGCACCCGGCCGCCGCGCGCGCGGATCTCGCCGAGCGTGGTGAGGTTCTTGTCCAGCAGCTCGTCGTCGGGGACGATCGCGACGGTCGGCATGTCGGGGCCGATCAGCGCCAGGGGGCCGTGCTTCAGCTCGCTCGCCGGGTACGCCTCGGCGTGGACGTAGGAGATCTCCTTCAGCTTCTGCGCCCCTTCGCGGGCCACCGGGTAGCCGCGCACCCTGCCGATGAACATCATGCCCGCGTGGTCGGCGTACTTGCGGGCCAGCCCGGCGATCTCGTCGTCCTTGGCCAGGATCTCCTCGATCTGGGCGGGCAACCGGCGCAGCCCCTCGCAGATGCGCCGCCCGTCGGCGGGCGACAGGTCGTGTACCCGGCCGAAGTGCAGCGCGAGCAGCGCGAAGGCGACCGCGGTGGAGGTGAACGCCTTGGTGGAGGCGACCGACACCTCGGGCCCGGCGTGCAGGTAGATCCCGCCGTCGCACTCGCGGGCGATGGCACTGCCCACCGTGTTGACGATGCCGAGCACCCTGCCGCCCTTGCGCTTCAGCTCCTGCACGGCGGCGAGAGTGTCATAGGTCTCGCCGGACTGGCTGATCGCGACGTAGAGGGTGTCGTGCTCGACGACCGGGTTGCGGTAGCGGAACTCGCTGGCCGGTTCGGCATCGGCCGGGATGCGCGCCAGCTCCTCCACGAGCTGGGCGCCGATCTGGCCGGAGTAGTACGCCGAGCCGCAGCCGATGATCTTCACCCTGCGGAACGCGCGGGTCTCGTGCGGGGTGAGGTTGAGCCCGCCCAGGTGGGCGATGTGGAACCGGTCGTCGACCCGGCCGCGCAGGGTGCGCGCGACGGTCTCAGGCTGCTCGGAGATCTCCTTGAGCAGGTAGTGCTCGTAGCCGCCGGTGTCGTAGTGGCCGGCGTCCCAGTCGACGGTGAGCGGCTCCTTGGCGGTCTCGGTGGCGTCCATGGTGAAGGTGTGGAAGCCGTCGGCCTTGATCGTCGCCAGCTCGCCGTCCTCCAGGTGGACGACCTGGCGGGTGTACCGGACCAGCGCGGCCACGTCGGAGGCGGCGAACATCTCCTTCTCGCCGATGCCGAGCACGATCGGGCTGCCGTTGCGGGCGACGACGACCTCGCCGGGGCGCTCGGCGTCGAGCACGGCTATGCCGTACGTGCCGACCACCCGCTTGAGCGCGGTGCGGACCGCCTCCTCCAGCGAGTCGGTGTCCTTGACGGTACGGGCGATCAGGTGCGCCAGCACCTCGGAGTCGGTCTCGGAGGTGAAGGTCGCCCCGTCCACGGTGAGCTTGGCGCGCAGCTCGTCGGCGTTCTCGATGATCCCGTTGTGCACGACCGCGACCCGCTCGGCGCCGTCCACATGCGGGTGGGCGTTGACGTCGCTGGGCACGCCGTGGGTGGCCCAGCGGGTGTGGCCGATGCCGACACCGCCCTTGAACCGCGCGGGAACGGCGGCGGCCAGGTCGGCGACCCGCCCTTTGACCTTGCGGGTGCGCAGGGTCTTGTTGACGATGGCGAGACCGGCCGAGTCATAGCCCCGGTACTCCAGCCGCTGCAAACCCTCCAGCAGGATCGGCGCCGCATCCTTGGATCCGACATAGGCCACAATTCCGCACATCGAGCGTGCTCCTTACCCGTAGACGATCCTGCGAAGCTGCCGCACGGACAGCTTGGGGGCGGCCACCCGCCGTTGCGGCAGCTCACCGGCGATCCGCGGAAAGATCTCCTCGTTCGTGAGCCCGCGCGCCTTCAGCTCGGCATGGCGGCGCCTGACGAACTCCTCCACCGGCTCGGAGAAGAACGCCAGCACGTCGGCCACCACCCGGGCCGCCTCGCCGCGGCCGAGCGGACTCGTCCGGGTGAGGTGCGCGATCAGATCTTCATGCTGATGCCAGGCGTGGGACACAGCGCAGGACATTACGCAGTCGCCGCTCGGTATACCAAGGGTTCTGCCCGATTCCGGGCAGAATATGGGCCGAACTCTAGGTCAGATCTTCTTTTCCGTTCCCTCCAGGTAGGACATGATCAAGCAGGCGTCCGCCTGACATGGCTCATTATCGTCTACTCTGAGTAGTCGAACAGCAGCAGGGAGTAGTAGTCATGCGCCGTGTCTCGCTGGCCGCCGCCGTGGCCGTCGCCTCCTTCCTCGCCCTGCCCGCGACCGGGCTCGCCGAAGACCGCCAGACGACCTACCGGCAGGCCGCGCGGGAGTACGGCGTGCCGGAGAGCGTGCTGCTCGCGGTGTCCTACCTGCACTCACGGTGGGACACGCACGACTGGCTGCCGAGCGCGTCGGGCGGCTACGGGCCGATGCACCTGGTGGACGCGGAGGCCGTGCGAGGGGCGGGGCACGGCGAAGGCGACCGGCGGGGCGACGAGCGCCGCGGCCCGCTGCGGGTGCCGCCCGCTCCGGCCGCCGCCCCTTCCCCCGGTTCCGCGACGCTGCGCGAGGCCGCCGCGCTCACCGGGCTTCCCGCCACGGCGCTGCGCTCCCAGGCCGCGGCCAACATCCGCGGCGGCGCGGCGCTGCTGGCCGAACGCCAGCGCCGGCTGCGCCTGCCCCTGTCCCCCGACCCGGCCGCCTGGTACACGGCCGTCGCCTCCTACGCCACGCCCGGCAGCCCGGCCACCGGCTTCGCCGACGAGGTCCTCGCCACCATCAGGACCGGCATGGCACGCACCACCGACGACGGGCACGCCGTGCGCCTGACCGCCACGCCCGTGCCACCGGTGCCCCCGGCCGCCCGCCGGCGCGGGGCCCCGGCCGCCGAGTGCCCGTCGTCGCTGAACTGCGACTGGATACCCGCCGCCTACCGGCGGACGGGCAAGGGCGCCTACGGCAACCACGACAGGTCGCACGGGCCGCGCAAGATCGACTACATTATCGTCCACGACGGCGAGGCGACCTACGACACCATGACCAGGCTCGTCGCCGACCCCAAGTACGTGAGCTGGCACTACACGCTGCGCTCCAGCGACGGCCAGGTCGCCCAGCACGTGCGCGGCCGGGACATCGCCTGGCACAGCGGCAACTGGTACGTCAACGCCCGCTCGATCGGGCTGGAGCACGAGGGATACCTGGCGCAGGGCGGGGCCTGGTACACCGAGGCGATGTACCGCGCCTCGGCCAAGCTGGTGAAGTACCTGGCGGCCAGGCACGACATCCCGCTCGACCGGGAGCACATCCTGGGCCACGACAACGTCCCCGGCATCACCCCGGCCCACGTCAAGGGCATGCACGACGACCCCGGGCCCTACTGGGACTGGGCCCGCTACTTCGACCTGCTGGGCGCGCCGCTGCACGGCCACGGCGAGGACCCGCCGCGCTTCAACGCGGCGGCCGGTGAGGAGTACGAGCAGTGGCCACCGGACGCCGGGTGGGACGAGGGCGACCCGACCGGCGCGCACGAGGAGGCGGCGGCCGGCGAGCCCGACGCCTCCGGGGACGCCTACCACGGCCCGGACGATCCGCTGCTGCGCGGCGACGAGCGGCGGGCGTCCGCCGGCACGGTCATGATCCTGCCCTCCTACGACCGTCACCGCCCCTACTTCACCGGCTGCGACAAGAAGCGCCCCGCCGTACCCTGCCCCTCGCGCGGCGCGGCCTCCGTCTGGCTCTACACCGACCCGCGCCCCGGCGCACCTCTCGTCTCCGACATCGGCAAACACCCCACGGGCGGCTCCACCCGCAGCGTCTACGACCACGCCGCCCGGGTGTCCACCGGCCAGCGCTACGCCGTCGCGGGGCGAAGCGGCGACTGGACCGCGATCTGGTACCTGGGCCGGCGGGCCTGGTTCCACAACCCGCCGAGTGCCCCCACCGCCGTCCCCGTCAAGGCCCGCACCGTCACCGCCCGCGACTCCTCCGCCCCCGTGTACGGCCGGGCCTACCCCGGCGCCTCCGCCTACCCCCGGGGGATGAGGCGGCAGAAACTGGTCCCGCTCCAGTACCGCCTCCCCGCGGGCCAGCGCTACACGATCGGCCTCACCGTCCCCGCCACCTACCTGCGCGCCTCATCCTTCAACCCCGCCCGCCACCGGCTGGTACGCGGCAGGCTCACCTACCACCAGATCCAGTTCGGCCACCGCGTCATGTTCGTCAAGGCCAAAGACGTCGAGCATTCCCCCTGACCGCGCGTCACACCCCCGCCCTCACCCCCTCCGCGATAGAATCCCCTGGTCATTGCGGTTTCCGGTGGAGTGGCCGAGAGGCGAGGCAGCGGCCTGCAAAGCCGTGCACGCGGGTTCAAATCCCGTCTCCACCTCTCACCGCCGGATCGTCCACCCCCGAAATCCGCTAGAGTGGTCGAGCACGCCGGGGCGCACACCGCCCCAGGCGATCACGCGGACGTGGCTCAGCTGGTAGAGCATCACCTTGCCAAGGTGAGGGTCGCGGGTTCGAATCCCGTCGTCCGCTCTGTGGGGCGATTAGCTCAGTGGGAGAGCGCTACCTTGACACGGTAGAGGTCACTGGTTCAATCCCAGTATCGCCCACCACCATTTCCCCTGGCCACAGGCCCGGGGATCACACTTCCTAAGATCGTTGATCATGAGAACGGGAGCAGAACGGGAGCATGCCGCTCCCCGAAGATCATTTCCCGACTCTCCCACGGGTAGGGGTCACCGCTCCCTCACCACCCAGTCTCGGGTGGAGTTCGCCTGCCGGCGGGCAGCATCGGGACCACCCCCGGCTCATCGTTTCCCTCCCGCTCGGACGGTCTTCGCCAGGCCGGCGTAGCGGCGTTGCAGCCCGCTGTTCAACCGCCGCCGCATCAGCTCGGTCACATGGCTGTACCGGCCCTGGATGCCGCCCATCTGGTGCCCCATCCGCTCACACACGAGCACTTCGGGGACGTCCAGTTCGTCCAGCACCGTCTTGTGATGGTGCCGCAGCCCGTGAAACACCGCCCCGGCAACGACCGGCGGCACCGCCTCTTCCGCCGGTTCGCCGGAGGCCGGCATACCGGTGCCGGTGGCGCCGCCCGGGTGTCCGTCACAGGCCGGGCGCCACAGGCGGTCGGAGCGCTGCGGTTCGATCTGCGGTGGAAGGCCGCTTGCGGGCTGGGTCTGTATGACCGGGGGTTCGATCCGTCGCTGCTGACCTACATCCGGCGTCGGCTGGCCCGCTCATCAGACCCGGACCGGATCTTCGGCATCGTCCGCACCGTGGTGGAGCAGACCGGGGTGCTGACAGGCCGGACGCGGCGGGCGCTGGACTCGGCGGTGCTGGCCGATGCGGTCGCCACCCAGGACACCATCACCCAGCTGATCGCCGCGATCCGCCGGGTGGCCCGCCAGGTGCCCGGCGCGAGCGCGATCGTGGCGGCCCACTGCCACGCGCATGACTACACCGCCCCGGGCAAACCGAAGATCGCCTGGGACGACGAGGAGGCCAAGAACGCCCTGGTCAGCGGGCTGGTCGCCGATGCGCTCACCCTGCTGGACCGCCTGAGCGGCCAAGACCTGGACGAAACAGCCGAACACGCGATCGGCCTGCTGGCGCTGATCGCCGGCCAGGACGTCGAACCCGCCGACGACTCTGATGGCACCGACGGCACCGATGGCCGATGGCGGATCGCCCGCCGCACCCCTGCGGATCGGATCATCTCCACCGTCGACCCCCAGGCCCGCCACATTCACAAGAGCGGACAGCAACGCGACGACGGCTACAAGGCTCACCTGGCCGTCGAGCCGGAGACCGGCCTATTCACCGCCGTCGCCCTGCGACCCGGCGCCGGCGCCGCCTACCACGAGAGCGCCGTCGCCCCCGCCCTGCTCGCCCATGAGCGCGGGCCGCTGCAGATCCTGGCCGATGCCGCCTACGCCGCCGCCGGCCTGCGCGCCACCCTCACCACCGCAGGGCACCGGCTGCTGATCAAACCACCCGCGCTCAAACCCGCCGTCCCGGGCGGGTTCACCCTGGACGACTTCTCCATCGACACCGGCGCCGGCACGGTGACCTGCCCGGCCGGGCACACCGTCCCCCTCGCGGCACAAGGTGGCCGCTACCGGCAACGCCGCGCCACCTTCACCGGCTTATGCGCCGCCTGCCCCCTGCGTGATCGCTGCACCACCGCCGCCACCGGCCGGGTGGTGACCATCCGCCCGCACCACGATCTGCAGGCCGCCGCCCGCCACCAGGCCGCCACCGACCCCGCCTGGCAGGACGACTACCGCCGCTGGCGGCCGATGGTGGAACGCGCCGTGGCCTGGCTGGTCGCCCGCGGCAACCGCCGCCTGCGCTATCGCGGCACCCGTGCCAACGACCGCTGGCTCCACCACCGCGCCGCCGCTCTCAACCTCCGCCGCCTGATCACCCTCGGACTCGCCCACACCAACGGTATCTGGACTCTCACCCTGATCACTCCATGACGAGACGGTGGGCCGACCCATGCCGACCCACCGAGCAAGATCTTCAGAATGCTCCTAGGAGCTGTTTGAGGTTCGGATCATGTGGTCGAGGTGAGGAGTTTCAGCCACATGACCGAGCCTCGGAGGTGGAGCCCGGCCTCGTAGCTTTCCCGGGACTTGTCGTACCGGGTCGCCAGCCCGCGCCAGGCCTTGATCTTCTGAAAGCAACGCTCAACGGTGTTGCGCAGCCGGTAGCGCACCGCATCGAAGCCGACCGGCCGCCCGCCGGCCGAACCCCTCTTCTTCCGATTGGCCTGCTGATCGCTCTTCTCCGGGATGACCGCGATGATCCGGCGGCGGCGCAGATAGGCCCGATCGGCCTTGGAGGAATACGCCTTGTCCGCGGCCACCGCAGCCGGGCGGGTCCGAGGACGGCCGACCCGGCCGGGGACGCGGATCTTGTCCAGGACGGTGATGAACCGCGGGCAGTCGGCGGCCTGCCCGGGCGTGAGCACGAAGGCCAACGGCAACCCCGCCGCGTCGACCGCGGCATGGACCTTGCTGCTCAGCCCGCCCCGGAATCGGCCGAGCCCGGCAGCCTTCGCCCGGGCCTCGCGGCGTCGCCGGGTCAGGACGCGATCGTGGCCCGGCGACGCACCCGCTCCCTCGACGCCGGATGCGACCTGCGGCACATCACCCGCAGCACCGGCGGCTGCTCCGCAAGCGGAGCCCCCTTTTCCTCGGTCAGCGCCTGCTCCAGCGCATCCAGGGTCTCCCCGGCCACCGCCGGCCCGGCCGACTCCTGATGCGCCCGCACGATCGTGGAGTCCACACTGACCAGCTCCAGCCCGACCTGCCCACGCGATGCCGCCTCAGCGATCAGCGCGTCCATCAGCCTCTGAAACACCCCGGTCTTGGCCCAGCCGTTGAACCGGGAGTAGACCGTGGACCACGCCCCATACCGTTCCGGGACGTCACGCCGGCCGGACCCGGTGCGAAACCGCCACAAGATCCCGTTGAACTGATCACGCACCCGCCGTGGCAGCGGTCCGGTAGCCGCCACCGGCAGATGCGGCTCGATCAACGCCCACTCGGCATCCGTCACATCAAAGCGTGCCACACCCGAGGTTCTATCAGCCACGACCAGCCCGCCACCGGACCTCACCAAGATCCGAACCCCAAACAGCTCCTAGAACCCGCCCAGGACATTGGCCTCCCCCAGCCGGTCACCGAGCTGCTTATACAGCGCGAGTGCCCGCTCACCCAGGCCCAGTGCCTCCGCATGCCCCTTGGTCATGCGCCTGGCATACGCCATGACGTGCAGAGTATTAGCTTGTCCCCACAGATCGCCTGCCTCTTCAAACAGCGCGAGCGCCCGCTCCTTCAGCTCCCCGGCGTCAGCATATTCGCCGGCCTGGTATCGGGCCCATCCCAGGTTGCAGAGGGCAGCGGCCTCGGCGGCCGGATCACGCAGGCGTTGGGCTGTGATAGCCACGCTGTGGTAAATCATGGCGGCCTGCTGGGCTGTGCTCACACTCCGACGTACACCTGTGCAGCGGGAGACCAGCCGTACGGGCGAGGTTGTCACTTCGTGCGCCACACGCAGGCGTCGCATGGTGGAGGGGCGTTGGCCACGCATGGCGCCTCCGCGCGTGGGCCCACCGAAAGCCCGCCGGAAGAAGTGGACATAAAGTGGCCTGTGGAATGGACATTCCAGCGCTGTACCGTGCGCACGAAGGTATGGCCACCCCATCGAACACACGTCACAGGAGTGAAATACGCACCAGACAGATCGCGTCGCGCGGAGTGGTGGAACTTTCCCGCAGGCGGAGTTCCTGACCCGTGCGATGTCCGATTTGATAGTTCCCAGTTACATCACTCGATGGGACACCATCACCAGACACTTTCAAACGAAGACCGCCGGTCGCGAAAAGCTGGGGCCCTTTTGGGCGGCTTAGTCTCGCCCTGTCGAGCACGGGTTCGCCGACTACCGAAGCTGTCTGAAAACCGACCCCCTTGATGCTAGGAGGGCGATCAAAATGGAGGAGCAGGCGCAGATCCGCCGAGCCCAAAGGGATAGCCATCAAGGCGATCACCGGGCGACTGGGAATCTCCCGGAACACACTGCGCCAAGCGCCGGCATCCAATGCCCCACCGAAGCATCAGCGGCCCTCGCGCGGGTCGATGGCCGATGCGTTCGAGTCGCAGATCCCCCTCCTGCTCACCACGTGGCCGACGATGCCCGCCCCGCTGCTCGCAGAACAGATCGTCGGCCGGCCGTGACCGGGCCGGAGTATGCGAGTGCCGGCCCGGGGGGATCAGGTGGCTCGCGAGCCTGGGCAGATCGCCCGGTGCAACCTGTGGTTCCCCGAGACGAAGATCCCGATCCCGGTCGTCGTGGGCCGGCGGCGGGTGTCGCCCGTGCTGGTGATGACGCTGGGGTCTTCCTGGTTCATGACCACGCTCCCGGGCCCGGCCGGGGTGTGGTCACCGACACCGCCACCGCAGCCACCGCCGCTCACGCCACCGACGCTGCGCAGATGTCAGCGGCGCCGGTCGAGGATCGGCAACGACGTCAGGTGGCGCTGTGTCACCACGCCGACGGACACACTGTCGAGTTGTGGACGCTGCTGGATCACGACGCCCTGTTCGGCGTCGACTTCACCAATCCCGAAGAGGAAGTGAGCAACCCATAGTGAGTACCGCCACCAAGACGAAGGCGGATTCCGCCCTCCAAGACGGCATACCGTCGATGCCCGCTGATCCACAGATAGACCGTGCCCTCGTGATTACCACAGATCGTTTTGGAGCTGGAGACCCGTTCGCAACCCTAGCCGATATCGAGCGCGACACCCGGCTTAAAGAGGGGGCAGGTCGCGTTGCTGCTCAGTGTAGGAGTTGGCTCTACCCGCTCATACAGAGCGATAGAACCTGCCCAGTCATTCACAAATGACGAAGACATGGACGGTGCTACAAGGCTCGCTACTCGTATCGGACCTCGACGGCACCCTACTTCGCCCGGACACTACTCTCGGCGCAGAGACGGTTGCTGTTATCAACCAGTACGTCGCAGACGGCGGTCTTTTTACCTACGCCACAGCTCGCTCGTTTACCTCTGCCGCACCACTTACCGCTTCCCTGAAGCTCCGGCTGCCTGTTGTCACGTATGGGGGCGCCATTATCGTCGATCCGAACACTGGTCGGGCAAGGCCTCCGCAGGTGCTCACACCCGATGTCGCCGACGATGTACTTGAGTGGAGTGGCAGGCATCGACGGATTCGGCCGATCGTCTTCGTCATGCATGAGGAGCGAGATCGTGTGTGCTGGCAAGCCGACCGGTCAACTCCCAGGGTTGAGGCGTTCCTCGCCCGTCGGAGGAATGACCCCCGCCTGCTGCCCATATGCGAGTTGTCGTCAATCGACCGTTATGCGGTTTTCAATATCGCAATCGTCGGCGACTACGAACCACTCCTCGAACTACGTGACATCTTAGCCGCAAGCCACGATACCTGCTATCAAGTCTTGTCTGAGGACATCTACGCTAAAGGAGATTGGCGGCTCGATGTAATGTCGCGGACGGCGACCAAGGCTGCAGCGCTGTCCAGCCTGAGAACCGAACTGAATGCCCCCGCTCTAATATGTTTCGGCGACAGCCATAACGACCTTCCAATGTTCGAGATCGCCGACATCGCCCTGGCCGTCGAAAACGCCGAACCCGAGGTCCGGGCCGCTTCCATGGGTATAATCGGACGTAATTCAGATCAGGGTGTGGCAGGCTGGATCAGCCGGTATGGACAGAGTCAACGACTCACGAGGTGATCGCCAAGGCTGAGCGTATTGGGCTCATCAAACCAGCATGGCGTCAGTGAGCGATTATTTGATTGGTCAAATGCCATATACGACTAGAGGTGAGGGCGGCCATGCTGGGAATACTGGATACATACGCATACCGATCGGCCGAAAGGCAACGGGATCCCCGGGATCCCCGTGTGCTCTCGGTGAAGACACTGCTGAACTCTGGGGTGGTGGCGCCGTCCGTTCACTATGACGATAATCCCGAGCGACATCCGTCTTGGGAGGTCTACAGCCGCCTAATGCGGTACGCGCGTGTACCCATAGAGACCACTACGGAATCCTGGAAGCTGCTACTTGCCGGACTTCGTGAACAGGAGGCCATAAATCGGCAGTACGGTCAAATGAGGTCAAAGCCTGCGAGCCATAAGTACTGCGAATTCGCTGATATCTTGTCGAACTTGCTACTCGTGCGGAAGGACAGAAGGCTGGCGCTCTGGTCGGGCGGAGCCGATATCAGTGAATATGCAGCAAGGAAGGGATTCGAGGTACTGGAGTCGACGGCGCTCGGCTCGATACTCAACCAACTGCGAATTCATCAAGAATGGAAGCTACAATCCCCATTGTGGTATGTAATATCACGAAGGTTCTTGGAGCTTTACTCTGGACAAGTTCACATCTTTCTGGCCGCCTACGAGGCGCCCTACGACAATAGTAGCTGTCTTATGCGGCATGAAGTGCCAATCTTGCTCGATCTGGCCAAATCCGGCAGGATGCCGAAAAGGATGGAATGGCATCCAGTCTACTACGCAATGGAAGATGGCGAGCAGGTGATTAAGGAGATAACGGCCGATCTCCAATTGGTGAAAGATTCAACTTTCCATAGCGTTGACGATTGTATGAGCGTGTTGATCAGATACCTCGCGTTGAAGCATCGCCCGGGAAACGACAATGCGGAGCGAGCTTTCCGGGAGGCCTTACTGCGATTTCAAAATTATGATGAAAAGTATGATGAATGGTCGGTGAGCAGGTTTCCGTCAAGCCGCCGTGACCGCCGTGCGTTGCTAGCGGCGCTGAATCCGGTGGCTCCGCTCTCCGGCTTTTCCCGTAGAGAGTCTATAATTCACACGGCTCTGAGTGGCACTCCATGACGAATCTCGGCTCTGCACGCCGACGGAGCTATCAACAACTTCCCGACCATGGTCGTACCCGTTTCATGCGAGAGGCCGACTGTTCATGAATGAATCCAGGTCGCGTGATCCGCATTACGCTCCCGCTTCATGGGCCCGTCAAGGTAAGCGATCCAATGACGCGCCTACATTTGCGCGGACGGGAATGGTGCGCCATACTCATCGACGAACCGATGAACGGTTGCTGAATTCGCTCTGGAAGAGCGATGGAGCCCGATGCTTCCTGATTTCAAATGGTCAGACTATTGTCCGCAGAAATCGCTCTGAGGGGCTGGATATCGTCACATTCTCTCCTACTTCTGAAGAAGCATGGGAAGGAGGCCAGCGATACTACCTGGGAGACGACTCCTCCGGCTTGAGCTACTTTTCGGTGCGTCAGGAGAGCTTGGACAAGTCGGCCGCGGGCGCAACATGGCTCTGTGGTCTTCGAGAGGGTGGCGAGCTGCTCTCATCAACCCAAGTGGGTCTACTCGTCCATGCGGTTTCGCTCGATAACTGGCACGAGCGACATCGTTTCTGCCCTCGCTGCGGAAGCATGACCGTCTCGGCCGCCTGGGGGCACATGCGCTATTGTCCGGCGTGTTCAGCCGAGCACTACCCGACTAGCGATCCAGCCGTCATGGCGTTAGTGGTCGACGCTGAAGAACGAGTACTGCTCGGCCATCGACGTGGCTGGCCCACGGGCCGGCTTTCGCTGATTGCCGGTTTCGTAGATCCTGGCGAATCGCTTGAGAGTGCTGTTGCCCGGGAAGCCGCCGAAGATTATGGGGTAAGGATTGAGCGGGTATGCTATGCCGCAAGCGAGCCTTGGCCCTTCCCCACGGGCTTGATGATCGGGTTCATAGCCCGGGCTGAATCGCATGATTCTGGGCTCACCCTGGACGGCGATGAAGTGGACGAAGCCGTCTGGGCTTCTCGCGACAGGTTTCGCCGAATGATCGAGACCGGAGAAATGCTAAAGCCTCTCGGCTCTTCGTTAGCCGCCCAGCTCATCGAATCATGGTACGGGCAGGACCTTCCATCCCGGCAGTTCTAGGCCACGGTAGATGAATCCTGCTCGAGAGGAATGATGGCGTGCGTATCCACGTGGTTTCTGATGTCCATGGCAATTCGGACGCGCTGGCGCGTGCAGGTGACGGCGCTGACGTGCTCGTAGTGCTGGGCGATCTGATCAACCTCGTCGACTACCACGACTACAGCGGCGGTATCCTGGGTAGCTTGTTCGGCCCGAAGAAGGTGGCCACCCTCGCGCATTTCCGGCGCAGCCAGATGCGAGCGGAGCTGGCCGAGTACAGCCGACGGTTGTGGGACGGTTTGGACAACGCCGCCGACATGCTCCGGGACGCGATCCGCGAGCAGTATTCCCGGCTGTTCGCCGCCATGACCGTGCCAACATACGCTACGCCCGGCAACGTCGATGCCCCGGAGCTGTGGTCGGAGTTCGCCAATGACCGACTCACGGTCTTGGACGGCGCGGTGGCCGAGATCGGCGGCCTGCGATTCGGGTTCGTCGGCGGCGGACTGCGGAACCCGGCCGACCGAGGAGGGCGCTCCGACGTGTGGATGCCTTACCTACGCACCGCGGACGAGTACAAGGCCGGTGTCGAGAAGCTGACTGATGTCGATGTTCTGTGCACGCACATCCCGCCAGCGGTGCCGGCACTCACCTATGACGTTGTCGCTGGCCGGCCTGAACGTGGTTCAGAGGCCCTGTTGGATCTGATCATTGAGCAGCAGCCGCGTTGGTCGTTGTTCGGCCACGTACATCAGCCGCTGTCAGGGCGAATGCGCATTGGGGTGACCGACTGCGTTAACGTCGGCCATTTCCAGCGCATGCAGGAGCCATACGTATTGCGCTGGTGAGCGCCCCGATCGGCCGGACCACCGTCGCCGAACACGCCGACGCCGTGGCCCACCAGGCGCACCTGCTTTTGCCGACGCGCCGCACCTGAATCCCCCGCCGCAGACCAGCCGTGCCGCTTGAGCAGCGTGGCCACCCCGCCACCTCAGTATCCAAGACCGCGAACAGCTCATCGCTCAGCAACGGCAGCGACACCAGGCCCTTAGGTCGGGTCGCCCGGGGGAATCACGCCCCCGGGCTCCCACAGAACGGAGCGTGACAGTCTCCCGTCACTCCGCTCTTATCATCCTGATCACCAGTAACAAGCGGTCCATGCCCAATGGGCGAAGAGCCGGGGATGCTGGCGGGTGATGCGCTGCCAGGCTTGGTCGGCTTTCTTGAAGGACCGTAACCGCTTGTATTTCTTGCGGATCCAGCGCACCAGGTAGGCGTTGATGCGCTCCAGGAAGGGCTGCAGCGCCGAACGGTAGAACGCTCTGAGGTGCCCCGCGTCCTCCGCACAGCTTCCTGATGATCAGTTCATGATGCGAGCTGCCGGCTCAGGTACTCATGGTGCACCTCAAGCGGTGTCCGGTACCCATTCGCGGAATGAAGCCTCCGCCGATTATAGAAACCCTCGATGTACTTGACAACCTCTCGTCGCGCTTTGGCCCGGCTGGTGAACACCATCCCGTTGAGCCGCTCGTTCTTCAACGCGCCAAAGAACGATTCCGCAAGCGCATTGTCCCAGCACACACCCGTGCGCCCAACGGATCGCCGCATGCCGTACCGGGCTAGGTGCCGCCCGAATTCCCCACTCGTATAGTTCGAGCCGCGGTCGGAATGAAAGACACACCCCTCCTCCAACGCGATATTACCGGCGGCCACGTCGATCGCGTCACAGATGAGCGCGGTCTTATAATGGTCGGCCATCGCCCAGCCCACGACCATCTTGGAATGGCAGTCGATCACCGTGGCGAGATAAACGAACCCCTCCCAGGTGGGAATGTAGGTGATACCGCCGACCAGCTTGATACCCGGCCGCTCGGCGGTGAAGTCCCGCCGCACCAGGTCGGGAATCCCCTGGAACGAACCGTCCGGCGAGGTGGTGACCGGGCGCCACGGCCGGCTCTGTGAGGGCCGCAGGCCCAGCTCGCGCATCAGGTTCCGGACGAGCTCGTCGTCGGCCTGTTCACCCGATCGGAGCAGAGCCGCGTGAATCCGCCGATAGCCGTACGTCTGATGGCTGTCCTCGAACAACGTCTCGATCTTCTCCTTCAGACGTTCACGGCGCTCGCCGTCCCGGTCGCGCCGGAGACTCCGACGATGACCCGGCGCGGCGCACCGGCGATCGGCGCGTTCATCGTGCGCCTCTGTTGATCGGCTGGTTTCATGGGACCAGCCGCGGCCCCAGAGCCGGCCGAGATTTCGGAGCGGTATAAGGAGATCGCGGGCTTCTCCGCCACCCCCCGCGTCCCGGGCGCCGAGTGGCGGGGTGGCTCGGGTGCTCGGTGGCATATTCTCACTTTCCGCGAGGTACGGCCGGGCGTTCAGCGCTGGGGGGTGGCGAGGACGCCGACCCAGGGCTCCATCACCGAAATCACCGGGGTCACCGGGAAGCCGTGGGCTAGCGTAGGACTCGCATGCTGGCGGAATACCGCCGCAGCTTGACGTAATCGCGTTCCACCTGAGCCGGGTCCTGGTGGGCCAGCAGGGCCCAACCGAGCCGTAACGATGACAAGAGATCTGTGGTCGCCTGGATTTGGTCGCCGTCGCGGATGTTCAGGTGCATGCCCCGGCAGGTCGGCAGGGCACGGATCGACTCGTACGCTGCGGTGTTCGTGACGACCCCGCTGTCGGTGGCGATGAACATAGCCACCTTCACCGCTCGGCGCAGTGTGAAACCATCAGGTTGGTCACGCTCGCCCCGCAGATGTCTGACGAACCGTCCGACGGCGTTGTCGCCGGTGGCCAGTGCCGCCGCCGCGGCCATGCCGCTTCCGGCGATTCGGGAGTTGACCTCGATCAGGCGCGGCCCGTCCGGGGTGAGCATCACCTCGGTGTGCGCGGGCCCGAATCGGAATCCGAGGGCGTCCAGGGCCTGGCGTACGTGGGCGATGAGCTCGGGAACGTGGGGTTCGTCCATGGCCAGGAATTCGACGTCCCGGTAAACGGCGAAGCTGTCGCCGTTGCTCACCTTGGTGTAGCGGCAGACATCGGTGACCGCGTGCCGACCGTCGGCGGTGAATGTGTTGATGACGTATTCGGTTCCGATCAGGCGGCGCTGGAGAACGACCTCCTCGTTGCGTACGCCGGTGGCGTTGGTGCGGCCGAGCAGTCCTGTGACGATCGGCCGCCAGCCCCGTCCGCCCGGGGCCAGGGTCACGCCGTCGGTGGAGACACTGGTCGTGGGTTTGATCACCAGGTCGTGTCCGGCGACGTCCGGGCGGACGACGAAGGAGCTCGCCTGTTCCGGGTCGCGTACGCAGACCGTTGGGGTGACCGGCAGCCCGGCCGCGGCGACTGCGGCGGTCATGTGGCCCTTGTGGTTGCGACAGTGGGCGAGAGCGGGCAGGTTGGCGGACGCGGGGGTGAGGCGTGCCGCCAGCCGGTCGGCGAGGGTGACCCCGCTCTCTGAGCCCGGGATGATCGCGGCGATGTCCAGCGGGGCGAGCTCCGCCACGAGAGTTTCGACGCCGTCGTCCTGGATCAGCGCCCGATCGAAGTCGTCCGGACGGAAAGCGGCGGTGAACTGGGCTGCGGGAAACGGGGTGGATCGGACGGCGATTGGGGTGAAACCCGCGCGGCGCACGGCCGGGGCGTAGAGTACGCCGGACGAGTACGGGTCGACGATGACCACGAAGCGGCCGGTCATCAGGCGGCTCCAGTCTCGACGACGGCGAGGAGCGCCTGCCGATCGATCTTGCCGTTCGCGGAGAGTGGCAGGCTGGGCAGTGCGATCACCTGATCCGGTGATTCCGGGCCGAGGGTGCGCAGCAGGGCCTTGTGCAGTTGGCGCGCCGAGGTTGCCTCGTCGGTCTCGACGCAGAGCAGGATGGTGCCGCCGGTTGCCGGGCCGGTCTGCACACAGCAGGCCTGGGTGACGCCGGCGAGCCGGTTCGCCGCCTCCTCGATGGCACTGAGGTCGACGAAGACGCCGCGCCGCTTGACCCGGGAGTCGAGGCGGCCCTTGATGATCAAGTTGCCATCCTCGTCCATGGTGGCGTTGTCCTGGCTGTGGAAGACCGTGGTGCCTGCGGTCCGCCGCAAAGCGGCCCTGTCCGCTGCGGACGCCGTGCCGTCCAGGTAGCCGAAGGACCCGTCGGGGGTTTCGATGCCGACCCGGAAGAGACCATCGGCGGCCTCCAGTGGCAGCAGGCGCGTGTTCGGCAGCGGCCGGCCGACAGGTTGCAGACCAGGACGGCGCTCCACCGGCACGGGGTACCAGAACTTGGCCAGCGTGGTCTCCGACGGACCGTAGAGGTTGCCGATCCGCGAATGCGGGGCCATGGCCCGCCAGCCGTCCACATGGCAGGCGTGCAGCGGCTCCCCGGCGAATATCGTCCATCGCAGGTGGTCGAGCCTCGCGCCCGGTGTCGCAGCAAGCCAGCGCGTTGCCAGTCCAGGGACCGCGTGCACGATATCGATCCGTTGCTCGGCCAGCCAGGGGACGACCGCACGCGGATCGGCGCGGGTGGCAGAATCGGCCGTGATGAGCTGCGCACCGGCGCACAGAGCGGCGAAAATCTCGCGGAAGACGACGTCGAACGTCGGAGGACTGATCATGGCGATCCGGTCGGCAGGGCGGATGCCGAGGGTGGCGATCTCCCAGTCGACGAAGTGGAGCACGCCGCGTTCGTGCGCGACGATGCCCTTCGGCGGGCCCTGGGTGCCCGAGGTGAAGCTGATGTATCCCGCGTCGTCGCGCAGCGTCCGCGGTTGCGGTGCGCCCGGGGCGATCTCGGGACTGGGGAGCACGTCCATCAGTAGCGCCGGCCGGGTCGCTTCGAGGACGGCGGCCCGCCGTGCCGCCGGGGCGAGCGGATCGACGAGGAGCGGTACCAATCCCGCGGCCCGTACGGCCAGGAAGGCCGGGGCCAGGAACGTCGAGTCCAGGACCCGGAGCGCCACCACGGCCCCGGGCGGCGGCGCGTACGCTGCCAGCGACCCGGCCCAGGTATCGGCCCGCTCGACGAGCTCACGGTAGGTGAGGGTGGCCCGCGGCCCGGCGATAGCGACGCGTCCGGCCCTTTCGGCGGCGATGTCCCGCACCCGGCTCAGCAGAGCGGAACGCGTCCCCTGCGGCTTGGTGTCAAGGGTGGTCATGCGGGGGACCCGGCGTTGACGAGCAGCCCCTGGTGAATCTCGGCCAGATTCTCGGAGGCGTAGATGGTGAAGACGTCCATGGGGGTGCCGAAGCGCTCCTCGAACAGCAGGGACAGATGGGCGGCGGTGAGCGAATCGCCGCCGACGTCGAAGAGATTGCTGTCGGCGGTCAGCCCCTGGACTCCGACGACCTCCTCGACGAGCGCGACGACCTGGTCGAGTTCGGTAGCTGCGCGATTCATCGAACTGATTCCTCTTTCTGTGAACTGATGTTGCCGGCGAACAGATAGCGATGCTGACGCAGGATCAGCGCCTCGTTGGACAAGGTGAAGACGTCGGCGAATTCGACCGCCATGGTCGGACCTTCGGTATGGACTTTTCCGAGTACGACGACGCGGCGGCCAACGGCCAGAAATTTCCGCGGTTCGTGCCGGGTCCGTGCCTGGAACAGATCGGGTATGTTGACCTGCACGGTGGCGTCCAGCAGCGAGCTGTAGCCGTCGAGGTCATCGGCGTCCACGTAGTGATAGGCGAGGTGGATGTGCTCGACGCCGAGCGCGGTCAGGATGGAGGAGAAGCCGTTCATCGGCTGTTCGGCGTACGGCGGTCGCACGCCGCGAAGCGCAGCTCCGAGGTATAACGAGGGCCGGTGGCGCTGCCGAGCCAAAGCTCGTCGGGACCGGGCGTCATCTCGACGAACGTGAGAGTGGTCGCCGCACCGGCGGCCCCCTCCCGCGACGCGCGGCGGATGGCCGCGGCGAGGATGTCAATGAAAATCGGCGCGGCGAAATCAACGTAGAACGGTTTGGTCTCAACCGGGGATTTGACGAAGACGCACCGGGGAAGACCGAACAGCGCCGCGAACCGGCGCGCCGCGACGAAGCGGGATGGGGCGTCCTTGATCCGCGCAAATTCCAGCGCGTCCACGGTGAAGCGCCAGCCCTCGCGGGCGAGAATCACGTCGTCCACCGAGATGCGCGGGCGGTGCGACCTGATCGGGAACAGACCGAAGTGCTGGAGCATCAGTCCTTTCAGGATCTCGCTGAACAGGTCGAAGACGTCGAACCCCGCGTCGTGGCCCGGTGTCGACACGACGAGCCGGCCGTCGTCGTCGTGCACGAGGGCGTCTGCCGCCAGGACGGTGATTCCCGTCCGGGGCAGCGGGACGTGCGGCATGGTGACGAACCGGTGGTCGTGGTCGCGGTGCAGACCCGGGTGAGAGCGGTTGGTGAAGGGCGGCCGGCTCTCGGTCGGCAGGGCCGGCATGAGCAGGGGCCCGGGGAAGGAGGCGTCCAGCCCGGCACGCAGCAGATCGGGGTCGCGATTGCTCTGGATGAGGGAGATGTAGTCGAGGGAGTTCATCGCGGGGTGGACCTCGCCGAGGATGACGGTGTAGTTCCCTTCCCGGACGTCGTCCTCGCTGTCGGCGGCCACCATCACATCCGGGCAGGACAGCCGTGCCTGGGTCCAACCGGGTCCGGGCGCGTCGAACATCTCCTTGAACGCCGTTTCGAGCTCCACCCAGGTGAACTCCGCGCGGCGTTCGCCGCCGCCGTCCCCGAGAACGGCTTCCCACCTGCGGTGGAACTCGGCCATGGCCTCCTGCACGACCGCGTCGAACCGGCCGCCGATCAGCGGCGTGCACTCGCCCCAGAAGGTGGCCACGTCCACGTCGGCCCCGGAAGGGACGCGGTCACGGGCGGACCGGTACGCGGCGCGGACATCCGGCTCCAGCCGCTCGCGGATCCACCAGGTCAGCCAGCGGATACTGTCCAGTACACCGGTGATCGGGCGCATCGACTCGACGAACCGGTCGCCTATCCGCACGGACACATCACGGCGGCAGTCAAGGTACGCGAGCGTGCGTCCGCCGTACGCACGTCCGGCGTTACGGGTGCTCTCGGTGCCGGTGAGCCGGTGAAAGGTCTGCCCCAGCCGGTCGAGCTCGCGGCGTAGCTCAGCGGGCTCGTCCCACACGGCTTGCAGCCGCCGCCTGCCTTCGACCAGCTCGCCGGCCTGGCCGGTCGTCTCCGCCCGTACGGCCTCGTCGTCGATCCCGTCGAGCAGGGCGAGCAGGTCCTCCTCGGCGGTCAACGAGGTGGGCAGTTCGAGGCGCCAGATCAGCCATCGTTTGCGCCGCAGCCGGTCGAACAGCGCGAACGCCGCCTCCTCGGTGGCCACCGGAAGGTCCGGTGCGTCGATCAGCAGCCGAGCCAGGCGCCGGGCGGTCATCGTGCCGTCGGCCGCGGTCAGCACGGTGGCGGTCAGCGGGTCGACCGTCTCGCCACTGCCGTACGGAAGCCGGGCCCGGTCGCCGTCGAGGCGCAGCATCGAGCTGCGGCGTGGGCGCAACCAGGGCCGCAGGTCGTATTTCGCGGCCAGGCTGCGGGCGAGCGTGTCGACCGCCCACCGTTCGAGGTAGACCGTGCCCTCGGCGACCACATCACGGCCCGGAGTGACGTCCAGCGCAGCGTCGCCGCCGACCGACGCCCAGGCGGTCGGCCCGAAGAACCCGATGGACTCGTTCTTGAGGCAGTAGCGCTGCCAGTAGGTCGCGATGGCCTTCTCGCGGTCCCGCCGCCTGCTGGTGGCGGGCCTGCCCTCGGCGACCTGGCGTAGAAACGGTTCGACCCCGGTGTCCAGGAACCGGGCGTTCTGCCAGTTCACCGCCAGGCGGAAACGGTCGGACCCGGCCACGGTGGCCAGTTCCCCGCTGGTGCGCTCGGCGGCGGCGTGCCAGGCCGCACGGAACTCGGCGTCGTCGGCGCCGGCCTGGTCCGCCAAGGCGGCGAGGCGGTCATCGGCGAGGCGCTGGACCGCGTCGGCGGGGAAGCCCGCGCTGCGGACCATGGCCGTCGGCCAAAGGCTCCACTCGCTCTCACCGATGCGGACGGAATGCGCTGTGGTCATCGGATGGCTCCCAGAATCGTGTTCACGTGGTCGGTGTAGCCGTCGGCGAGCCGTCGCAGCAGGTCGCGGACGCTTTCCCGGTCGACGTCGTCGGAGTCGCAGAGGAATCTGAACAGATAGCCGCCCGAGACGAGCGGAACCACCTGTAGCTCGATCCAGCGCATCCCGCGCAGATACTCCGGATGCTTGTCGCGATAGTGCTCGCCGGTGATCCCGGCCACCGGTTCGGCGAAATAATTGATCACCAGTTGTCTCCGCCCGCAGGGGTCCCAGTCCAGCTCGCCGGAGTCGGCGCAGGCCGCGACGACGAACTCCCACGGGTTGTGCAGCCGGCCCAGGATCCGGCTCCAGGCCCCGCGTACGGCGTCCAGCGCCGTGCCGAACTCCCGCAGGCCCTCCCCGGCGACGCGCAGCGGGACCTGAGTCGCCATCCAGCCGTAGGCGGCGGCGAAGTCCGGCGGGCGGCCGGGGGTGGTGATCGCGAATGACAGGTCATCAAGGCCGGCGCCGTTGGCCAGGGTGGCCGCGAACGATGCCAGGGCGAGCGTGAACGGGGTCGCCCCGGCTTCGCGGGCGGCTGCGGCGGCGCTCTCGGCGTCAACCGGGACGTGGACGCTCAGCGCGACGGCCCCGCGGCTCACGCCGGGCGAAGCGTCGCGCACACCGGGCAGCGGTGTCGCCCGGCGCGGTGACGTGCCCCCCAGCGCCGCCGTCCAGAACTCGCGCGCCCGCCTGCGGACCTCGGGGTCCCCGGGGTCGAAGTGAAGGCGTTGCTGACGTGACCATTCGTCATGACGACCACCGCCCCGGACGGCGTCCGGTTCTCGGCCGGTGAGGATCTCGCGGACCATCAGGCCGACGGTGACGTTGTCGCAGATCATATGGTCGATGACCAGCAGCGCGCGCCGGGGCGCACTCGGGGCGGCACCCGTACGCCGGAACACCACCAGCCGCCAGATGGGTCCGTTCGGTGCCCACTCCACCCGGCGGGCCGCCCGGGACGCCTCGTCCATCTGGGACGGAGTGGCACAGGTGACGTAGTAGATCGGGGCCGCGAGCCGATCGGCGTACGTGACGCCCTCCCGGTCGTATGCGACCGTCCGCAGCCCGCGCTCTCGCTCGATCATCCGGCGCACGCGCCGGTGTAGTTCCTCTTCGGAGATCGACGCGGGAAGGTCAAAGGACTTCGAGATGATGTCCTTCCCGTGCCAGTTGCGCTGCGCTGCCTCTTGTTGCAGGGAAAGCGGCCCGCAGGTCAGGGAGCTGGTGGTCATCGGGTTCCTTCGGGCAGGGTTCGAGCCCGTCGAAGCGGACGGCGGTACGGGCGGGGGAGCGGTCACGACGCGAAGTCCAAGGTGCCGCGTCTGCGTCCGCGCCGGATGATCGTGGTGACGATGAGCAGGCAAACGGTCAGCCACCCCGCACCGACCAGCACCTCCTGTGCGGCCGGTAGCAGTGCGCCGGTGAGATCCCCGGCGATCGTGCGGCGTACGGCCAGCAGCCCGTGAGTCAGCGGGAGTACGGACGACACCCATTGGACCGGTTCGGGATAGAAGTCCAGCGGCACGTTCACTCCGCACAGCAACATCAGGGTGACCAGGCCGACGTTGGTCACGACCATCTCGATCGACCGGAAGCCCAGCAGCAGGCTGCCGGCGAGAATCCCGAAGCAGTACGCCGAGGCGGCGACCACCGCGATCAGGCCGATCACCACGGCCAGGTGCGGCCACGGCAGTGGCATGCCGAAGAGGAACGCCGTCACCAGCAGAGCGCCGGAGGCCGAGACCGTGCCGTCGATGATCAGGTACGAGCCGCGAGAGGCGAGCACGACCGCGGGATGGGTCGGCCCGGCGGCCAGCAGCGGCAGGGTGCCCGCACTGCGCTCCCAACTGACCATGTTGACGGCCCACATGCCGACCATCGCGGCCAGCATCACGGCGTTGCCGACCAGCAGGAACTCGGTCTGCTCCGGCGAGCCGACCATCCGCCCGACCAGGGCGAAGAAGCTGACCTGGGCAACGACCCGGACGAACCAGTTGGTCAGCCAGGTCTTCCAGGTGAAGATCGACATATAGTCGCGGGCGCCGAGCCAGAAGGCGCGACGGATGACCAGGAGCAGGTTCATCGCAGCCCCAATTCCCCGGTGCGCCGCACCTGGACGAGCAGCCACCGCAACACGGCGGTGCCCGCGATCAGCGCGCAGAGCCCGAGCAATGCGATCATGGCGATGCCGAGCACCGGGTGCGGTACCGGTCCGGCGTCCATTGCGCCCCGCAGGAGATCGGCCGACCAGGAGAGGTAGACCGTCCTCGACAGCGGCTGCATCCAGTCCGGCAGCAGAGCGACCGGCACCAGGATCCCGCCGAGCACGTAGAACGGGAAGCTGGCCGAGTTGGAGAATGTGACAGCGTTGCGGGCCAGCACGAAGGCCACGGCCATCAGCAGCGCGGTCGCGGCCGTCGCGAACAAGGTCAGGACGAAGGAGACGATGAACAGGCCCCAGTGATGCACCGTGACGTCGCTGTGCAGCACGTACCGGGCGAACAGCCAGGTCTCGGCGAATGCCAGGATCCCGGGGAGCACTGTCGCCCCGATCCGGCCGAAGACCACGCCCGCGAAGCCGGCGGGGGCCGACACGACATACTCGATCGTGCCTTCCCAGCGATCGGTCTGGATGATCCAGCCACCGCTGAACAGCGCGAACGCCCACAGGGCCATGTAGAAAGGCGCGAGCGCGGCGGCACCGCTCAGATCCTGCCGCCCGCTACTGCTCATGATCATCGCGAAGATGCCGCCGTACAGCGGGGCGGTGAGCAGAGGGGTGAGCTGGTCGGGATAGTGACGATAGAAGCGCAACTGGAGCAGGAACCCGGCGCGCACGGCATCCAGGTCCATGTCAGACCTCCAGCCCGCGGTCGCCGATGAGCCGCAGGTAGACGTCCTCAAGGGAGGGTTGGAGGGTGCGTAGTGAGGTGACGCCGCGTTCGGCCGCGAAGCAGAGCACCTGCCGGAAGTCGTCCGGCGAGCGGATCAGGACCCGTGTGGTCCCGCCCTCGGTGGTGACCGAGGTGATGCCCGGGAGCCCGGCCAGCGCCGCGGTCAGGCAGGCGTCGACGCCGTCCAGTTCGAGACCTTGCGCGACCGACACCAGTTCAGTCACGGCTCGCGGCGAGCGGGTGGCGACGATCGCGCCGTCGCGCACGAAACTGACCCGGTCGCATAGGCTCTCGGCCTCGGCCATGTCGTGCGTCGCGAGCAGAATCGTGCGCCGCTCCCCCCGCAGCTCACGGATCAGTGTGCGGAACTCGCGTGCGGCGACGGGGTCCATGCCCATGGTCGGCTCGTCGAGGAACAGGACCTGGGCGTCGTTGATCAGGCCGCGGGCCAGATGCAGCCGCTGCTTCATGCCTCGTGAGTACGTCTCGACCCGCACGTCGGCCTTCTTCTCCAGGCCGAGCCGGTGCAGCAGGTACTCGATGCGCGAACGCAGGCGCTTGCGCGGAACCTTCTGTACGGCGCCCCAGAACTCAAGGTTCTGCCGGGCGGTCAGTCGCGTGTAGAGGCCGCGGTCGCCGCCCATGACCAGGCCGATCAAGCGACGGACCTCGTGACTCTGGCGCACGACGTCGTGGCCGTGGATCGTCGCCCGCCCGCTGGTCGGCAGGAGGATGGTACTGAGGATCTTGACGAGAGTGGTCTTCCCCGCGCCGTTCGGGCCGAGCAGCCCATGCACCTCGCCCTGGGCGACGGTCAGGGAAAGGCCACGAAGCGCACGCACCGGAGGTCCTTTCCGGTCGAACTCCCGGGCCAGATCGACGGCGTTGATCGCGGGGGTGGCCTGCGGTTTTGTGTCCGGGACGCGGTCTGGGGCGAGCGTCGCCGGATCGAGGCTATTTAGGGTCATCTATTGCTCCTTGAATGCCGCCCCGGAAGGGCTGGCGGGATCGGCACGATCAATCTCGCCGGGCGGCTTATCGCCCAGGCATTCCATCTGCATCAGCACCGGTAATGGCGCTGATAACGCGGTGATAGCGGCGAAATGCGGCCGGAATGGGCGTCGGCCGCACGCTTATTGCAACGACGCGGCAACGCCGCAGGGATGACGATCGAAGGAGACCTGAGATGAACGTCAAGAAGTCCGCCGCTTTCGCGGCTGTCGCGGCCATCGCGTTCACCCTGTTCCCGGGCACGGCCGAGCTCCCGAAGCGATCAGAGCACGGGCTCTCGGTCACCGGAACGCCGCTGGCCATGAGCGCGTTCGGCGATACCCCGTGGACCTGACAGAACACGCCCGCCCGCGAAAAAGGCTGAGACGCTCTCCGCACAGGAGCGAGTGCTCCTGTGCCGACGAGCGGCTCCGATAGCTCGGACGGCTCAGAGACTACTTGAGCAGAGCGGCGATCTCCGCATGTACGGCGGCGGCCCCTTTGTGGTTGAGGAACCCCTCCCGCACGGTGATCGACTGATTGAAGTGCTGAAGGGCGGTGTCCACGCGGAACAGTTGAACGTTGACCCGGCCGAGATCGAACAGGAGATAACCCTCGCCGACGATGTCACCGCTCGCTCGCACCATCGCGAGCACCTCTAGAAATGTCCGCTCGGCGGCCTCCAACTCGCCCTGATAGGTCAGCATCTGGCCAAGCCGCCGCAGCAGCATGGCCTGACCACGATCAAAGCCCGCCGACCGGCAGATGCCGAGCGCCTCGTCGAGATACGAACGGGCCTGGGGGAAATCTGACTGCCGCATGTGGATGTATGCCATCTCACCCAGCACATGGGCCCGGCCGATGATATCCCCCGCCGTGACGAAGAATCGCTCGGCTCGCTCGTACAGCGCCAGCGCCCGGTCATCGTCGCCGGTTTCCCGCACGATCAGCGCCTGGTCGCGCAGGCACAGCGCCCGACCGGTCGGCTCCGCTATCTCCTCGAAAATCCTCGACGCCGTGTCCAGATACGGAGCGGCGGTGGAATATTCACCGCGGTTGAGGTGCAGGGCGCCGAGCGAGCGGAGGGTGGCTGCCTGGCCGAGGATGTTGCCCGACTCCCGAACGACTCGCAATGCCACTTTATGGGTGCTCTCCCAAAGGTCCGTGAAGCCGCGGGCCTCGAACAAGGCCACCAGGGTGGTGGCAAGCTGCCAACAGGCCTCGTCCAGCCCGAATCGGGCCGCCAGCTCGACAGCCTCCGACAGGTTGCCGTGCTCTTCCTCCAGCCAGCCGAGCGGATCGTTCAGGTTGCGCTGTACGTACTCCACTGGAAGATGCCATTTCTCGGCGCGGCCCGGGACGATCGTGTACGCCCCACCGTAGATCTGTTGATGCGCGTACTCCGCCAGCGCGGTCCAGCCGCCGACCAGGCGCCGCACCGCGGCGGCACGGTCGGCAGCGGAGACCTCCGCCATCAGCCGGTCGTACGCGAACATCCGGACGGTCTGCGGCAGCTCGAAACGGAACTCGCCCGCCGGATCTATCGCCATGATCTCAAGCAGCCGCATCTCAAGGAGCGGTTCGAGCAGATGAGCGGGATCTGAGCCGCGGTCGTCGGTCAGCGCCGCGCCGACCCAGTTCGGTATCTCCGTACCGTCGACCAGGGCGAGCAGGCCCAGCAACCGGCGGTCCGCCGCCGCCAGACCGTCGTAGCTGAGGGCCAGGCTGGCCCGGATCGAGAGCTCGCCGTGCACCAGCTCATCCAAACGGCGGTGCTCGTCCTCAAGCCGGCGCACCATCGAGGCGAGCGACCAGTGCGGCCGGGCGGCCAGTCGGGCGGCGACGATACGCAATGCCAGGGGTAGCCCGCCCACCAGACGCACGAGGACCCGAGCCGTGTCCGCCTCGGCGGCGATGCGTTGTTCCCCGAGTACCTTGCCGAGCAGTCTGACGGCTCGATCCATGTCGAGCGGCTCCAGGGCGAAGCCGCAGGAGCCGGGCAGGCCCGTCAGCCCGCTGCGGCTCGTGACCACGACGGCGCTCCGCCCGCTGCCGGGCAACAGCGGCCGGACCTGCGCTTCGCCCGCGGCGTCGTCGAGCACCACCAATATCCGGCGTTCGGCCAGCAGGCTGCGGTACATCTCGGCGCGTTCGTCCATCGGCTCGGGAATGCCCTGGCCCGGAATACCCATCGCCCGGAGGAAACGGCCCAGCGCCTGTCTCGGATCGAGCGGCTGCTCGCTGGTACCGCGGAGGTCACAGTAGAGCTGCCCGTCGGGATACCAGCCGCTTGCCAGGCGGTGCGCGACATGGATGGCCATCGTGCTCTTGCCGACTCCAGGCCTGCCGGTCAGGAGTACGACACCTGACAAATCCTGGTGCTGTCGTTCGGTCAGCGCCGTACATATCCCCTTGATCAGGACATCGTCCGCCACGAAATCAACGACATCGACCGGCAATTGCCGTGGCGTCACCATCGGCCTGGTGGCCGCCTTCGGTTCGATGGCCGGTGCGGGCTCCCTTGTTTCGATCTCCGCCGCGACGGTCAGAGCCGAGTCATCGGCCAAGATGGCGTTCGCCAGGTCCTGTAGTTCCTTGCCCGGGTCGAGGCCGAGTTCCTCCGCCAGCAGTTCGCGGGCCTGCCGGTAGACCTCCAGGGCCTCGGCCTGCCGACCGGACCGGTGCAAAGCGAGCATGAGATACCCGCGCAGCCGTTCCCGCAAAGGGTGCTCGGCGGCCAGCAACTGGAGCTCGCCGATCAAGCGGTCGTGCCGGCCCAGCTCCAGCTCAAGCCGCAGACAGAGCTCAAGTGCTTCGATCCGGCTCTCATCCAGTTGCACGGCGGCGTTGGTGAGGGCTTCGCCGGGCACGCCGGTCAGGCAGTGTCCTCGCCACAGCCGTGCAGCCTCGCGGAGCTGGGCGACGGCCTGCGCTTTGCGCCCGGCACGGGCCAGCTCCCGGGCGTCATCGACCAGGCGGCGGAAGCGTCCGACGTCGGTGGCCTCCTCCGAGGCCCGCAGCAGATATCCGCGTGCCCGGGTGTCGATGGTGGCTCCAGCGCCGCCGGTGACCAGCGCCTTGCGGATCCTGGAGACACATATCTGCACCTGCGTACGCGCGGTGTTCGGCGGGTTCTCCGCCCAGACAAGGTCCACCAGGTACGCGGTGTCGACCACGCGGTTGAGGTTGAGCACCAGAGCCGCAAGGATCACTTCCTGCCGTCCCGGCGGTATGTCAATTCGACCAGAAGATCCTGTGACTTCGAGCGGCCCAAGCACGCGAAAGACGTAGGACCCCGCGTCTGTACTGACCTCAGCCATAATCGAGAAACCATTAGTTCTTTAGGTCGGTGCCAACGCCTCGCGCGTTCGATGGGTGGCCATTCCTTCGTGAGCACGGTACAGCGCTGGAATGTCCATTCCACAGGCCACTTCATGTCCACTTCTTCCGGCGTCACTGCGTGCTGGTGAGGTAGCCCGCCGCCTGGGTGAGGAAGAGGTCGGCGTAGTGGCCCTGGGTGTGCATAAGTTGGGCGTGGGTGCCGTGTTCGATGATTCGGCCGTGGTCCAGGACGTAGATGCGGTCGGCGCTGCGAACGCTGGAGAAGCGGTGGGAGATGAGCAGGACGGTGCTGCCGGCGAAAAGGTGACGGATGCGGGCGAAGAGGTCGGCCTCGGCCTGGGGGTCCAGAGCAGTGGCGGCTGGTGCCCGGGGCGACAGCGCTGGTCGCGCTCGGCGCGGCGGGCGGCATCCTGCAAGCGCTGAGCGGGATGCGGCAGCAGATCCTCACCGACCGGGTGGACCGGCACGTCATCTCGCTGGTGTTGCGTACCGCCGCCCACGCCGAACTACCGGAGTTCGAGGACCCGGACTTCCACGACCGGTTGCAGCGCGCGGTGCACGCCTCGCGGCGCGAGCCCGCCAAGGTGATCACGATGCTGGTCGCGATGGCGCAGGCGGTGCTGACCGTGGTGGCCATGGCGGGCGTGTTCATCACCATGGCCTGGTGGCTGCTCCCGCTGGCCACGCTGAGCGCGTTGCCGCTGTTCAAGGCCGCCAAGGACCGGCGCAACGCCCTGTATGCCATGCACCACTCCCTGGCCGAGAGCCGCCGCCGCGAGTACCTGGAACGGCTGCTCACCGGCCGGGACGAGGCCAAGGAGATCCGGGCCCTGGACCTCGGCGCGGCCCTGCACGCCCACTGGGACGGCGAGTACGCCCGGGAGCTGGACGGCATGGCCCGCTTGATCCGCACACACGCGGGACGCGAGATCGCCGCCAAACTCGCCTCCAGCGCCCTGATCGTCGGGGTCATCGCCGCGGTCTGGGCGCTGGTGAACACCGGCGTGGTGTCCCTGGCCGCCGCCACAGGCCTGGCCGGGCTCTGGTTGCTGTCGAGCCGCGTGGCGATGGCCGGTCAGATGCTCAACGACGTGGGCCAGTCCCTCTACTTCCTCAAAGACCTGCACGCCTTCGCAGCCGCGGCCGTCGAGCCGCCCCCCTGGCCCGCCGAACCCGCACGCCCGTTCAAGACGCTGCGTGCGCGCGGTCTGACCTTCACCTATCTCGGCGCCGACCGCCCCACACTGCACGGCATCGACATCACCCTCCACCAGGGCGAGATCATCGCCCTCGTCGGAGCCAACGGGTCCGGCAAGACCACCCCCGCGAAACTTCTGGCCGGCCTGTACGCCCCCACCGGCGGAACACTCACCCGCGACGGCCACCCCGCCACCGACCTGCGCGGGCTGCGTCACGGCTGCGCTGTGGTGTTCCAGGACTTCGTCCGCTACAAGCTCACCGCGCACGACAACATCGTGTTCGGCCGCGTTGACGACCAGCCCCAGAACAGCCGTATCAGGGACGCCGCCGAATCCGCCGGCGTCGCCGCCCTCCTGGACGACCTGTGTGACGCTCGCTCATGCTGACGGCACCAAGGTACACGCACTGTGCCCAGTGACTTGGACCATCAGGGCGGTGTTGATCCCGGCGGCGGCTCCGATCTCCAAAATGTGCCCGCCGGGGCCTACGTCGAGCTGTCCAGCATGGCGGCCACCAGTTTGGGACTGGACGCCGACGACAGAGCGTTGCCGTTGGCTGCTCTTTTGGCGACCACGACCTTAGGGACGTAGCGACGGCCGGATCGACACCGGGCAGGAACACACGCCGGGGGACGGTCCGGAACGCGGATTCGACCTGCGGGCTAATGGACGCGGCGCGGTCGCGGATGTGGTCGGCCAGAGCGTGGCGGAGCCAGGCTGCTTCGTCGGCCGGGTGGCCGGGGTCGGTGATGTCGCTGGTCACCGCAGTGAACCTAGCCAGATCGGGATCCGCCAGAACGCGGATCACCTCGAAGGTGCGGGGAGGTGGGCGGTGGAGTATGACGTGCGCCGCGGTGGCGGCGAGCAGGGCCTGCTGTCGGGCGGGATGCCGGCTCGTTTCCAGGCGAACCGCAGATGGTGGGCGGGTACGGCGCGCAGGCCGCGGGTGAGCTCACCACGTTGGGCGAGGTCGGCTAGATACCGTCCGGCGTGCCGCAAGGCGGCGGGCCAGCCCGGCTCGATGGTCAGGCGTAAGTGGTCAGCGCACTGTACGCGCCGTGAGCGCGGCCGTGAGGAGGCAGTGGACGACCACGATCGGCATCTGCTGCTGTTGGAGCGGTTTGCTGAGGCGATTGCGAAGGGTCATAAGCTTCTCGTCCATCCATAGGCGCCCTATGGCGCCGAGCCATTCCGGCTCCTACCACAGGCGACTCTGGGGGACAAAAGCACTCAGAACTCTAGGGGAAGCTGCTGTTCGACCGCGTTCCTTTCGTCGTTCACGCTCAACCCGGCGATCTTCTCCAAGGCACTGAACGACAGCGTGCCTTCGCCGGGGAGTTGCCGGATCAAGTCGGGCAGCAGCAATGCGGCTCCGGCGGTGTCCCACAGCGCCCGGTGTGGCTGCTGCCCGGGAACCAGAACGTCGATCTGCTGAGTGAGGCCATGCTGGCCCAGCAGATCGGTGAGGCTGAGCCGCTGTCTGCCGGGGTGGATCACACGTGCGAGGCGGAGTGTGTCGATCAATCCGGCAATCTGCAGGTTGGGCAGGTGGCGGTGCAGCAGCCGCCAGTCCACCCCGATGTTGTGGCCGACCAGCACCCGGCCGGACAACCCGGCCTGAAGCTGAGGGTGTAGGTCGTCTATGGGTGGGGCGGCGGCGAGCTGGTCGCTGGTCAGTCCGGGTGGGGACCAGGGGCGGCGGGGAATTCGCCGCCCCGGGTTCACCAGGGAATGCCAGGCGGTGGCCATGTCCGGGCGGCCGGCGACGAGGGGGACGAAGGCGATCTCCAAGATCGCCTCGTTCTCGTGGTCTTGAGCGCCGCTGCCTTCCAGGTCGAGCGCGACCAGCGGCGCGCCGGTCCACGGCTGGTCTGGCATGTGGGTTCTCTTTCTAGTCGTCGTCGTGGCGGGCCGCGGCGGCCAGCCGCTCGCGGGCACTGTCGAGGCGTTGCCGCTGGTCGTCGGTCAGGTCGTAGCCTTGCAGAGCCCTGCCGTGCGCGGTGTGCACATGCGGGTGATCCACCTCCCAGATCTGGTATCCGAAGGGCGTAGCGGCGTTGCTCGCCCAGCCCGCCGGTCAGTACGTGGCCTTCCTCGATCGCGAACGGTGTGCCGGGGTCGAAGCCGAAGGAGTCCAGCGCGGCGGCGAACTCGGCGTCGGTGGGGGCGCGTAGGGCGGCGGCGCAGCGGGCGACCTGGTCGGGCGGGCAGATGTCGCACAGTTCGGGCACGCCGTAGTGGCCGTTGTAGTCCGGCAGTTCCTAGGAGGCGGTTACGCCGCAGGAGGTCTTGCGGAACAGCGGAATGCCGATGCCGGAATCCCGCCACGCCTGGACGACCCGGGCGTCCAGGTCGGCGGGCAGGACCTTGCGGCGTTGCCAGTCCTGGCCGTAGGGCACCTCCACGCCCAGTTCACGCAGGTGGCCGGCGTTTTCCTGTTTGTGGTAGTAGCCGGTGAACACGATCGCGTCCACCCTCGCCCCGGCGGCCACGTCGAGTACATGCGTCATCGTGGCGGGGTCGTCGTTCCAGCCCGGGACGATCGGCCTCCAGTAGAGGATGACCTTGGTCCGTTCACGGTTCACGGCGGCGGCTTTGATGGAGTCCACGGTGGTGGTGGACTTCGCGATCGGCTCGACCCGGGCATCCCGGATGCCGCTGTAGGTGAACAGCAGGGTCGGCCGCACATGCCTCAGCCGTTCCAGCCGTTGGATGTCGGCCTCGGTGACGTGGAAGCGGGTGATGATGAGCACCAGGTTGCTCAGGCCACGCGCGTCCAGCGCCTCCAGGACGTCGAAGGTGTGCGGCTTCACTCCCGGCAGGAAGGAGTCGGTGGCCTTGTTGAAAAGCTGGATCGGGGTGGTACCGGCCCGGAATTGCGGATGCTCGATGAGCCGCTGGACGGCCTCGTCGGTGGGGATGAGGAGCTGGGGGATCTTCTGCTCGAAGTTGCCCCAGAAGTGCCGCACGCAGTACCCACAGTCCAGCGGGCAGCCGATGATGTGGTTCAGCGACAGGCCGGACTTGCGGTTGGTGATGATCTGCGCCATGTACGGGTCGAGCGTCGCCTGCTGATCGGCGGGCATGAGCCGTAGCCTGCCCGCGCCGGTGGTCTCAGGGATCATGGCTCCTCCAGGTATCGACGGAACGGTTCGTCGAACCAGATGCCGAACTCGCGCTCGGCGCCTGTGGCGTCGTCGCTGCTGTGCACGAGGTTGTCGATGAATCGGCCCTCTGCGGCGGCCTTTTCGGCGGTGTCGATGCCGAAGTGGCCGCGGATGGTGTCGGTGCGGGCGCGCTTGGGGTCGTAGTGGCCCAGCAGCGCGCGGACCTGTCGCGCGGTGTCGCCGCAGGAACCGTGGCCGAGCGCCACCGTGACGGCTGAACCGGCGTAGTTGCGGCGCAACTCGGCGGCGACATCGAACGGGAAACGGTGGTCGATGGCGACCATGTCGGCGTAGTGCGCGAGGATCTGCCCCTCGGTGGCCGTCACCTGCCGGGTGATGCGGATGTTCACGACGGTGGCGATCCAGGCGAGGATCTGCGGGACCAGGCCCCGGCGAACGGCGTCCGGCTTGCATAGGATCACCGTCCAGCGGCCCCATCCGCCGGCCGGGGTCACGCCGCGTCCCGGGGGATCCTGCTGGGCCAGCGGTTGGCGATGAGCCACCGGTGACCGGCATCGAGGGCGTTCAGTACGCCGGGGGTGATCGGGTGGTCGGTGTGGCGGATCTGCCGGTAGACCTCCAGCAACAGGATCACCTGCTGCCAGTAGGGCTGAAAGGATTGCCAGGCCAGGTCGCGGAGGCTGAGCTGCTGCTCGCCCAGGCGCAGCGCTTGTTCGTAGCGGGTGATGAGGTCCAGGTCACTCCAGCGGGTCGGTGGCATCGCGATCACCGGGAAAGAGGCACGCGGGCGGTCGGCGGCGAAGATGGTGGCGGCCCGGTCGGCGTCTGTGTCGTTGATGTGCATCGAGGCGACGTGGTGGGTGTAGGTGCCCAGCGGGACGCCGAGGTGGTGGGCGGTGAACTCCTGGAGTGCGGTGAAGGAGAACACGTCGCTGAGCAGGCCGGTGACGGCGTCGTTGCCGCGCATGAAGGTCACCGCGTGCAGGCAGCCGCCGCGCAGCAGGAACTGCAGGGCGATGGTGCAGGACACGTCGGGGTTGTCGGGTTTTTCCAGCTCCGCCGGATCGAAGATCGAGATCACGGCGCGTTTGGAGCCGGGGTCATGGGCGAGCAGGTCCACGATGCGGTCCCATTGGCCGGCGCCTTCGGGGTGGTGGCGGCCGAACAGCTTGGGGCCGTAGGCGGTGCCGGTCATCCGCTGTCCGTCGCTGGAGTAGTTCCGCATCTTCGGCGCGTAGTAGCCGATCATGTTGAGGTCGTCGCGGCCGGTCAGGTACCACAGCAGCTCGGCGTAGCAGAAGACGATGTTCGTGCGCCGCTGGGGCAGGTAGACGATCCGGTTGCGGGGGTCGCGCAGGGTGAAGCTGATGTTGAGGCATTCGCTGGCCGGAGCACCGCGCGGGGTGGGGCGGTACTCGTACTTGTGCAGGACGTGTCCGAGGACGGTGAGGTAGGCGTCCTCGAAGCGGTCGTAGATCGCGGGGTGCATAGGCGCTCCTTGGGAGCCGGTGGGGGCTATTCGGTTGTTCGTTCGGCCGGGGAGGCGTACGTGGGCTCTGGCGTGCCCACACAATGCATCGGGATAAGGAGGTCAACCGCTCCAGATCACTGCCAGAGGCGTGATCAGCGGCTTGAGCAACTCCATCGGCAGTAGCGGCAGGATCGGTGGAGGATGAAAGAAGGCCCAGGTCAGCGCCAAGCCCATGTATTCGGGGAGGGGGCGTATCAGCATGTCGGCGGTCGCTGTCCGTTCGCGGTGACGGAGGGCGGACCGGGGGGTGCGCTCGCGGGGCCGTCCGGCCGGTCAAGGTCAGGTTGTGGTGGGCGCGGCAGGCGGCGACCGATGATGCGCCGGGCGGCCCGTACCGCGAGGGCCGCCAGGAGGCCGAGGGTGATCGCCGCGATGCCGGCCAAGGTGGCGTGCGGGGGGAGGTGGCTCACCGCGAGGTTGTAGGTCACGTGCGAGACGATGAGCGGCCACAACCTCTGGTAGCGCAGGATGAGCAGCGTCATCGTGACCGACATCAGCACCGGCCCGAAGGCGCCACCTCCCATATACACGTGGACCGCCGCCCGCACGACCGCGTTGATCGCCACGATCGCCCAGACCGGCATGCCACGCCGCCGCAGGCCCAGGGCCAGCAGCGCCGAGGCGGCCTCTTCCATCACGCTGGTCCGCACGATCGAGGCCAGCAGCACGGGTTCGCTGGTGATGCCGAGGGCCTGCATCTGGGTCTGGCGGGGGCCGGGCGGCGGCAACACCGCCTTGCCCAGGTACATCAGCGCGGCGGAGGCGAGCATCACCGGGATCGGGATCAACGCCAGCAGCCCATCCCGGCACCACCGCAGCGGGAACGGCTGCGCGGCCGGCCCGAGATGGCGGACGGCGAGCATGCCGCACAGCGCGGTCAGGGCCAGGCAGAAGACGACCGTAGACCAGGGGGAGGGCAGCGTATACACGGCGATGGCCGCGCCGATGCCCGCGCCGGCGACGGCGGCACGCCCGCCCGGCCGAAGGGCGGGCAGGCAGTACCCGGTGAGCACGATGATGGGCAGCAACGCCAGCACCGGGCCGGTGAGCGCGAGGAGCACCGATCGGCTGGGCGAGCCGGGGAGCCAGCGCAGGACGGTCAGGGCCACCGAGGGCAGGTAGGCGACCAGGGTAAGGAGCAGCCCGGCCTGTAACGGGCGAGCATGGAACGGCGCACGAGATGCGCCCGGGGTGGTTGAGGGGGCTGTCATAAGACTGTTTCCGGGGGCCTCGTGATCAATGGGCGTCCCGCCCCCGCACAAAGGAGGAGGACGGGCGGGCAAAGGTGGATGAGCGGGCAGGGACAGGCGGCGAAGGGCGCCCCGTGCGAGACGCCCACGATGCGGTTCACCCGGCGAGCCGGAGTTTCAGCCACGCGCGGCCGGACCGGGCGGCATGCTCCCACCCGGCGCGCGCCGAGGCGGGCGCGTGCGCGGCCTTATGGAAGCGGAACATGGTCCACAGGGCGATCAGCCGCGTAACCGGATCGGGCGGCGCGGCCTGCCACACCGCGAGGTCGGCCAGCAGGGACTCCGTCCGCCGCGGTGAGTGCCCCGCGAAGATCAGCCAGGGAGCGAACAGGACCGGTTCGACCCAGGCCGGGCCCTGGCAGGCCAGTCCCCAATCCAGCACGAGCATGTTCCCCGCGACCAGGCGGAGCGCGCCCGGGTGTAGCTCGAAGTGCAACAACGTGCCGCCCACCAGGCCGGCCGGGTCGAATCCATCGAGCACGTCCCGGTACATCGCCCGGTCGCGGCCGGGGAGCGCATCGTCGTCGTCCAGCATGGCGTGCGCTTTGGCCAGCAGGTTGGACAGATGGGCCGCCACCGGGGTCGCCCCTTGCGGGCACGGGGTCAGCAGCTCGCCGAGCCGGGCGATGGTGGCCAGCGCCATCGCAACGTCGTCGGAGCCGGGCGACAGGTCCGCCGGTGCCCCGTTCACGAATACGTGGGCCATGGCGACCCACCCGTGATCGGTGCTGGACCACCGCATACGCGGCGCCGGCGCATCGCGGGGCAGGATCAGCCCGGCGCGGCGTTCCCGCTCATACAGCCAGGCGGCGTCATGGTCGCGCGGGCACGCCTTGAGCCAGGTGCTCGTGCCGTCCTCGTGCCACAGCCGGGCGGCGACCCCCGGCATCGCCCCGCCGTGCCTGGGCTCGGCCTTGATGACCGCGCCGAGCCCGGCCTCCAGGTCATCGCGGAGTTCGGGCGGCAGGGCCTCCCACTGGATGCGCATCAGCGCCCCCTCTTCCCTTCCTGTTCGTTGCCGGTGTGGCGGTGTCATGGCGGTCACCTGCCGGGGGCCGCCGGAGCGGTGACCGCGTCTGCCGGAGCGGTGACCGTGCCTGTGGCCCGTGGGCCGTGCCCGGTGAGTCGCCGGGTCGCCCACACGATGAGCGCGACGGCGACCGTTCCCATCACGATCGCGGTGAGCGGCAGCGGCAGGTAGCTCACCACCAGGTTGTAGATGGCGTGCGCGATGACGAGGGGCCACAGCCTGCGGCAGTACAAGAACAGGGCGGTCATCGTGACCGACATCGCGACCGGCCCGAGAGCGCCCCCGGCTGCGTACAGGTGGACGCCGATCCGCAGCACGGCGGTGACGGTGAAGATCGCCCATACCGGCATGCGGCGCCGCAGCAGGCCGATGATCAGCAGCGTCGAGGTCGCCTCTTCCAGGACACTGGTCCATACGATCTTGGCCAGCAACTCGGCGTCACCGCTGATCCCCAGCGTCTCCAGTTGGGTCTTCTCGGAGCCGGGCGGGGGCAGCCACTCCAGCATCCGGCCCCAGATGTCGCTGGCGAACGACATGGCCGGAAGCGGGACCGCCAGAAGCAGCAGGTCGCTGCGCCGGACCGGGAACGGCCGCGCGGCCGGGCCGAGGTGGCGGACGGCGAGCCAGCCGGCCAGCGCGGCTATCACCAGCGGATCGGCGATCGAATTCCATGGCTCGGGCACGCGCTCCACGGCGAACAGCACGGAAACGACGGCCAGGGCGACGATGACCCGGTACCGCAGCCTGGCCCCGGACGCGCACCACCAGGCCAGCGCACAGGTCACGACGGTCACCGCCATGTGGTAGGTGACGGGCATCCCGTCGTGCGCGCCCTCCCGGCTGGCCTGGTCCATCCAGCCTGCCACGGTCGAGATCATCGACGGCACATATGTTGCCAGGAACAAGAGCAGCCCGACCGTCAACGGCCGAGACGGGTCCACATCGAGCGTGGCACGGTGGACCCGGCGGCAGTACCAGGCGCGCAGCCACATCGGCGGATGCGACGGCTGAAGCCTGGTCGCCACTGCCAGAACACGTTGCCACCAGGGCCAGGCGCGGGCGCAGGAACGGAACCGGCGGGGGGTACAGGTCGCAAAGAATCGCCCGCCGTCGCCATGAGCCCGTGCGGCGGCGTGATCGCAGGTCAGCTCGACCAACCAGTGGCCCAGCGTGACCGCGACCCTCAAAGCGATGGCTGCTATCACGGCGCTGGCCAGGGTGGGGGCCAGCAGCCCAGCGAGGAAGAACCCGGCGGTGCCCGCCACCGGCAGCAGGAACTGGGGGACCTGCAGGCCGGGGGCCCGGTGCCGGGCCTCATGAGCCAGCACGAACCGCAGCATGTCCAGGCGAGACCCCTGCCGCAGTTCGCGGCCAACAGCGATGAAGGGTGCCGGGAACGGCCGTATCTTCGGCAGGGTGGTGGCGTTCCAATCGAATGCACAGGGCCCGTCGTGGTGATGACCCGGCATGGTGACCTCGGCCAGGAGCACCCGGTCGGCCCGGGTGTGCTGTGCCACCGTCGCCGTGGCCTCATCCAGCGCGCAGGCGACCGGCGGCGGGATGGCCGCCCGCAGCTCCTCCTGGTAGGGCTCGATGCTGTCGGTGTCGAGGGTGTAGGAGGGGCGGCGGGTCCGGCCGCGGCGCAGCCACTCGCCCGCCTTGACGGCCAGGGTGGGAACGATCAGCATGGCGAGGACGATCAGCGCGGCGACGACCTGGCTGAACGGGTGTGTCCAGTTTTCGGTGTATCTCGATCTTGACTAGTTATCGGGTGGTCGGGGTCAAGCGGCCTTCGAAGGTGATGGCGAAGGCGTTCAGGGCGGCCTTCCAGCGGGTGATCCAGCGTTTGCGGCCCTTGCCGGTGGGGTCCAGGCTCATGATCGCCATGTAGACGCACTTGAGCGCGGCCTGCTCGTTGGGGAAGTGGCCGCGGGCCTTGACCGCCCGCCGGATCCGGGCATTGACCGACTCGATGGCGTTGGTCGAGCAGATCACCCGGCGGATCTCGGTGTCGAAGTTGAGGAAGGGCACGAACTCGGCCCAGGCGTCCTCCCACAGCTTCACGATCGCCGGGTACCTGCCGCCCCAGAGCTCGGCGAACTCCATGAAGCGTTCGAGGGCGGCGGCCTCGGTCGGGGCGGTGTAGACGGGCTTGAGTGCCTTGGCGATGGCGTCCCAGTGTCGGCGGGCGGCATACCGGAACGAGGCGCGCAGCAGATGGACGACGCATGTTTGCACGACGGCCTGGGGCCAGACGGCCTCAATGGCCGGCGGCAGCCCCTTGAGGCCGTCGCAGACCACCATCAGCGCATCGGCGGCGCCGCGGTTCTTGATCTCGGTGAGCACGTGCAGCCAGAACTTGGCACCCTCGCCGCCGTCGCCGGCCCACAGCCCGAGAATGTCGCGCTCGCCGTCGACGGTGACGGCCAGCGCAACGTAGATGGGCCGGTTGGCGACCTGGCCCTCGCGGAGCTTCACGTGGATGGCATCAATGAAGATCACCGGGTAAACCGGGTCGAGCGGCCGGTTCTGCCACTCGGTCATGCCCTCCAGCACCTTGTCGGTGATCGTGGAGATGGTCTGCTTGGAGACGTCGGCGCCGTAGACCTCGGCCAGGTGCGCGGAGATCTCGCCGGTGGTCAGGCCCTTGGCGGCCAGCGAGATGACCATCTCATCCACGCCGGACAGGCGCCGCTGCCGCTTGCGCACGATCTTCGGCTCGAAGCTGCCGTCCCGGTCCCGCGGGACGGTGATCTCGACCGGTCCTACCTCGGTGATGACGGTCTTGGACCGGCTGCCGTTACGGGTGTTGCCCGTCTCGCCGCCGCCTCGCTCGTGCTTGTCGTAGCCGAGATGGTCGGTGATCTCGCCTTCCAGCGCGGACTCCAGCACCAGCTTGGTCAGCCGGCCCAGCAGCCCGTTCTCACCGACCAGTTCCACTCCCTCGGCCCGGGCCTGGTCGACCAGCGTGGCCACCAGCTCCCGATCCGTCGAGTTCTCGGGCTTCTTGCGCGCCACTGCGGCGTCCTCCAGGTCGATCTCCGTCGATGCCTGGATCACAGTACTCATCAGGTACGTTCTCCATGATCAGGAGTTACACCGAAAACCGTACAGTCCCCCTGGGCACGCCTTGAGCCGGACGGGTCCTGCGCTGGAGCTACAGCTGAGTGAAGCCGTTCGCGCCTGGCGTGAACAGCATCCGGAGCCCAGCTTATGACGGACGTGATTGTGGTGATCACCCCGTCTACCAGGGGCTCTCTATACCATCAGGTGAACGCCGACTTCGCGATCACGCTGTAACCAGCGCCACAAGGGGATGAAAACGACTCATGTATCGCTGTCCCGATCGGCCACAGCCCTCGTACGAAGCTCGCGGACCTCGGCTGAGAGCTCGGGCCATTTCATAAAGTCAAACGTCGTCTCCATAACCTGCAGGAGGATGGGCAGACGAGAAGGATCTTCGGAAATCCGGTCCGTGGTTGCGACAAGGATCCGCGCCATCCGGTCGATGTCACGTTCAGGCCGGTGGGCGTCGGCGATTAGAGGTCGGACCCGTTCATCGAATACCTCCCAGGACAAGTCGGGCTCGTGCTGGTTGAGCTGCTGCCTCAGCCACCACACTCGAGCACGAGTGACATCGGCCAGATGGGTGTTAAGCGCTGCCATCGAGGCGTCTTCAGCGATGAAGCTGGCGAGCCATGCCGACCGCCGAGCATCAGCGAACTGCTCAGATCGAACAGCGTCGCGTCTTCCCAGAGTCACTCGGATGCGAGTCAGGAACTCGATGTCTCGATATGCCGATGTGCGTTGCCAGTCTGCGAGTTTGACTCGCACCCGTTGCTCGGCACTGAATACCTCGTCAGGAGCAAGCGTCTGGGTAATCGTGCGCGCAACCATATTGACATCCGAGAGGACCGCGGCCCGCGCCGCTGCCGCGGAGACGTGCCGCTCGGGGGTCGGGTACTCCGGAGTCGCCTTGCCGGGGAGGGCAGGGCGGTACCAGGTCCGCCCTCGCCCCACGAATGAGATTCCCGGAACCGTGGTCGGCAGGGCCATCCTGAACTTAATCGTCCGCGTGCGCCTGAGCGGCCTTTCAGGCCACAGTGGCACCGTCGGCCTCTTCCACCTCAGCAGCACCGAACGCTCTTTGTGGCTGCTGAATGGCGTATGTCAGGACATCGCCAATGAGGCCTTTCGTTTCCTCGGCATTCTGGAGGTCATAAATGATGTTGCCGCGCGTATTCGGTCTCACGGCAGCGCCGAAGAGCTCGACAATGCGATCCCGACCCACCAGGTCGGTAGCCTGTCCCCAGGACTTCATCACCGCAAAGGAAGCCTCGTAGGTCTCTTCGCGAGCGATCGCCTTCTGGAAGGCTTGGACAAGCCTCTCGCTGACAGCATCAGCGGAGATCTCGTGACTGCGCTCATCCAAGAGCGCGCGGATGCCCTCGTCGGTACTCGCCAGGCACAGGAAGGCGCTAATACCGGCACGTTCCATCCCGGCCGAGCCGAGCCACACCCAGACGGATTTGAGCAACAGCTCACGGCGCCGAGAAACTACCAGCGACGTGAACGCCTCTACTAGGGCTGGGCTGACCGGGTTCGGCGAGTTGAGCGCGGCCCGCCCCAGCCTGGTGATCGCCATGCTGGGCTTCTCTCGTCCGAACTCGCCGCGGCACACAGCGGCGACGATGTCGACGACCTCCTGCGAACGACGGGCCGGCCAAGCATACAAACGATCGCGGATGTATGCCCCGAACACAGGGTCCAGTGCCGCTTTTGAGAGCGCTTCGACGAGCAGCTTGGGCCGCATGGTGGCCAGTGCGTCGAACAGCTTCTGGACCAGGGAGTGGAGGCGGAAGTGAACGGCCACGTCCATAAGCGCGGTAACGATCCGGCGCGCATCGTCCTCGACCGCCAGACTCGCAGCTTGGCCGACCGCCCACTCAGCCAACTCGTCCCGGTACCCCGCGAACTGCCGCCAGAGGTGCAGGCGAACCGCTTCGGCGAGCCCATGATACTCCTCAGAAAAGCAAACGCGGTCACCTTCCTCCGTGAGCTGCGCCTCCTTGAGGCGTGTCGAGGGGAACGCCTCCCCGAAGATCTCAGCAAGACTCCGCTGCTTCTGCCCGAATTGGGTTCGGAGCGCCTCGGCCATGGCGAGCACAGAGGTCGTCAGCCCGCCATCACACATCGCGGCTGACCATATGAGCGTACGGGGCTCGAATGCGACCGGGCACCTCTCTTCGAACCAGTTCTTCCAGCCGAGGAACTCTTCGGCGATTGTTTCGCCGCCGGCGTCAGGGTTATCTCGAAGAATGCAGATCAGCCTCAGCACCTCGCTCACGGGGAGCGGGGACGCCAAGACTTTAGCGAAGGCGCTCTCGTCAAGACGCGCAGCGAGGTGGTTGAGGCTTGCCGCCTGCAGCTCCTTGGCGGCGAGATCCCTACCATTAGGTGCGCGCAGTTGCACAGTGCGATCGACGAGAGGACGGCTCCACGTCTCCCTTGAAGCCGCCTCGGCCGCGAGGACGACCAGGTAAGCACCTGACTCCGCCGCCCAATCACGCAGCTCCCTCCCGAAGTCATCGGCGGGACGCTTACTGTACTCCGACAGGTCGAGCAGGTATCCGTACCCCGGGATGGCTGACGGAAGCAGCCGGACACGGGGCCGTTCCCATCTGGTCTCCAGCCTCATCAACCGGTTCGGCGGACACTTCTGCTGGAGCCTATGGAGAGCTGCTGTCCCGCGCCCTGTCCCAAGGTCGCCGACGAGGACGATGACGCCGGGCTCGTGAAGCCAGTGCTCGCTCTCATACCATCCCTTACCCTCACGCCGGATGAACCAGTCCTCTGAGCCGGGACGCAGTTCGCTCGCCGTGATCGGAACAGCTTCGACGAACTCTTCGCCGTAGATGATCGACATGTATTCCGCGGCGAACGCCGGGCCGGGGCCAGTGAATACCGCCTCCACGCTTGTCACGCTCCCTACGATGGAGGGTTGCCGGGGATGTGCGTGTTGATGGTCAGACCGTGGAAGGTCATCGTCTGACCGACGATCATTGAGCCGGAGCCTTCATGTCTGGCATTGATCGTGGCGGCATTGGGCGCGGGGGCTGCTGCCGCGAGGTCCACAGCGAACTTACTACGGAAGGACGCCCGGACTGCATCAGCGTCCATGTTGCCCGCATTGGGCCCAATGGTCTGGGCGAACTCGGTGAGTTTGCCCAGCAGGTCGCTGGCAGTCATACCGCTAGCATCAGCCAGCGCCCTCGCGTCGTCGAGCCCTTGACGCCAATCGCGCCCATCTTCAGTTGGGTCGACGGTCCAGACGTGCAGGCGCGATAGCACCCGATGAGCCTCAACCTCGACCAACGCTTGTTCTGTGATACCGGTCGCTGTACTCAGCGCCGTAACAAGGTGCTCATATCGGGAGCGCAGCTGCCGACTCGTAACATACTCGCTGAGCAGGAGCCGGAACGACGCTGCCGTGTGATGACCGCGTGCCTTCGATGCCAGCTGCGCGAGATCATTGAGCTCAGCCTCGGGCCCTCCTGCGGCGATCCCGAGGATAAGGCGGCCACTTTCGAGGTCGTCTGGGCGCTGTCGCCATGTCTCCACCGCCTGGCCGAGGACGGAGATCAACTCCCTGCTGCTGCCCGTGACGGACAGTGTCTTCTTCACCTGGAACTCGATCGTCGTACTCAGGCTGGTAGAGCCGGCCCGCACGACAACATCGTCGAGCAAGCTGCCAGCAATCCTCTGCTGAAGTGCCACAGTGATAATGGGCCTGTGGGGTCCCACCGGCGGATGCGCCCCGCGAAGCAATCTACTCAGCGCAAGCGCAGCCACCCGATACTCGAAGATCGTCCCCGCACCGCCTGTCGCCTCAGCGGAGGCAACGCCATTCGCCATGCTCGTCTCCTTGAACCTCGCCAGCACGACAACCATACGAGCGACCACCGACAAATCTGGGGCCCGGAGGTGGTATCGGTGATCGAACTACGTATCCGTGGGCTCAATTTTCGCCATACTATTGCCCGGGCGACGGCGACCATAAAGGGATAAATATCCGTAAACAATCATACTAGTGGCACATCACGCAACCTTGGTGGGGTAACCGGTCTACGACCGGATCGGGGAACTGGCCGCGAAGCTGACCTTCGGGGCCGCGTGCTGGTTGTGCCAGCGGATGTAGGTCGCGATGGCGGCGTTCTGCTCCTCATGGCTACGGTGGTCGGTACCGTGCAATGCGAAGTACCGCAGGGCCCGCGAATACGGACTCGATCCAGTTCAACCAGGAGCCGTAGATCGGCAGGTAGACCAGCTCGACGTCGTTGGCCCGGGCCCAGGCCCGGACCTCGGCGCGTTTGTGCGGCGAGTAGTTGTCGCAGATCACATACAGGCGCTCACCCGGCCATTTGGCCCGCAGCGATTTGAGGAAGGCCAGGAACTCCTTTCACCGTTTGCGGCGGCGGATCCGGTAGTAGAGCCTGCCGGTGGCCAGGTCCAACGCGCCGAGCAGGTGCCGGACGCCGTCGTCACGGTGGTAGGTCGCCCGCAGCCGCCGCGGACGCCCACGCGGCCGCCAGGTGCGGCCCTTACGCGGCTGGAGGCCGAGGGGGCCGAATTCATCCACACAGATGACCCGCCCGCCCTGCGGCCGGGTGTCATACAGGGCCAGGACCTGCTGCATCTTGGCGATGAAGGCGGGGTCGTCGCTGCTCTTCCAGGTCGTAGTGGCCTGCCAGGAGACCCCGCCCGCCTTCAAGATCCGCGCCAGGTGCTGCGGGCTGATCGAGGTCACCAGCCTGATCCGCATCAGGTGGGCGGCGAGCTTGGCCAGGCTCCAAGTGGAGAACGCGGTGATGCCTCCACTCGGTGGGGGTCGCCCGGGCGATCAGGCAGATACGCTCGCGGACCCACTCACTGATCCTCCGCGGTCGCCCCCCGCTCCATCTTGGGTCCAGCGAGTCGAACCCCCGCTCGTTGAACGCGTGCACGACCTGCCGCACGTAATGCACCTTGCGCGATCGAGAGGCCACCCTGCCGTGCCGTTGCCCTTGCCGTTGTCCGAAGGCTGACGCGACGGCCGGAACTCGCCTGGCCGCGGGTCGCCTCGTTCGCCGGATCAGGCCCGCGGACCGGTCGCCGCCGGGCAGCATGGGGCACAGCACACCCCGGCCCTGGACAGGAAGGCGACGAGGCCATGGCGCGCCCGATGTTCCGCATCATCTGCTGCTTGTGCGGCAAGCTCATCCCACGGCGGTCGGACGCCTACGACCTGGATAAGGAGTGGCAGCGCCGGCTTCCTCAGATGAACGGCACCATCGCGTGCGGCTGCGCGCTGGGCATCTCCTGGCAATGCCGCCGGCCGGGCGGCGCCGACGTCGCCCAGGTCCAGGCCCTGCTCGGCCACGCCTCCCTCGACACCTCGGCCCGGTACTTCCGTGCGGGCACCGCCGAGCAGGCCGCCGTCGTCGACCGCGTCTTCACGTAGAGCAGCTCACCTGTATCAGACCGCTGGATGGCGATAGGTCCGCTGGCGTCGGCCCGCTACCGCCACTGGCCGATTGGTCGCTGCTCAGGGGGCCGCGTCACGGCCCAGCTCGACCAGGGCGTGCGGGAGACCATTGTGCAACGGGTCGAGCTGATCGACCCCGCCACGGCCAACCGGCCCCAGGCTGACCCACGCCTGCGCCATGTCCGCCAGGTTCCCCTTGCTCCGCCCCGGGGGGCATCGTCACTCATATACGGGGTAATGCGCCGCATATGAGTGACATCTGCCGGTGCGGCCAGGCAGTGCGGGGGCGGCGGCGCTGGTGCTCGGCCGCCTGCCGCCAGGCGGCCTACCGGGAACGGCGCCGCCTCGATGCGGTGAGCAGGCTGAGGGCCGCGCTGGCCTGGACGCTACAGGAGGCGCGGACCCAGACCCACGCGGTGGACAACCTCACCGGTGACTTGTCGGTGGCGAGGAAACCAGGCCCTGGCCTGCACACCCGCGCGGTACGCGAGTTTGCGGAGCTGGCGGCCGAGGCGGTGCGGCTGGCGGTGCTGGCCGACCGGCAGGCCGGGGCGAGCTGGGCGCAGGTCGGCGCCGGGCTGGGCATCTCGGCCGACGCGGCCCGGCGCCGCTACGGCCGGCTGCGGTTCCACTGGGCGCCGGGCGGGCCGTCCTGTCGGCATGCGCCGTACCGAGCCGGTGCGCGGCCCCAGGCCGAGGTGAACGCCGGGGAACCGGCAACATGCACACGTCGCGCTACATCACAAACCGGGCCGCTGAGCGGGCCGCTGAGGTGGCTCCAGAACTCATCGACTCGATGCTTCGGCCGAGTCGATCGAAAGAGCCGGTGAGTAACATCCGGCTCAGCGGCTCACCGACATGGCCACACTGACATCTATCCCGCCAACCGGACTGACAATTTATCCGCGCTCGACAACGCCTATTTGGTACAGGCATCCGAAAGATGAAGTCATCGGCCTTTACTTGACATACCGCATCCGTGCCCTGGTGATCGCGTCGTACGGCTCTTCATTTCGGCGTGCGGCTCGTACATCAGGCGGCCGCGCTACGGCCTGTCGACGAGCCGACGCGTCCCCCGGTCTAGTGTCCTGAGTCATTAACTCTGGCGCAGGCTATAGCCTAGCCTCGATCTTTCTCGACCTTGAGCTGGCCGGCTGAGGGATTCGGCTGGAGGTCGATTGCCCCGCTGCGGTCAGCGTGGATGCCCGGCTGTCGCGCCGGGTGGGCGGGTTCCACAGGCCCGCGGTTTC